>JAHFED010000023.1 GCA_023248635.1 Myxococcales bacterium | reverse complement strand
GGCGGCCGGGCGGGTGCTGGGGCAGGAGCTGCAGCGGCGGGAGCTGGAGCAGCTGCAGCAGGGGCGGCTGGTTTGGCGGCTGCGCCCTTCTCCTCGACGACGGTCTCTTCTTCCTGGCCCTTCTCTTTGGGCTTGATGAGGCCGATGACGGTGATGGGCACGAACATGAGCACCGCGAGGCCCAGGAAGATGGGGAACGAGCCTGGGTTCACCCGCGCGGCCTTGATGCGCTCGTCGGGCGAGGTCGGCGCCGACAGGTAGGCCAGCGCTGCGTCGGGCTTGGGGTGCTGGGTGTGGCAGGTGATGCACTGCCCGGCTTCGGGGTTGGCCTGGGCGTGGCAGGTGCCGCAGGTCTTGCGGGCGTCGGCGGCGATGGGCTTCAGGCCTTCGGAGTGGCAGCCCAGGCAGCGTCCCTCGATGGACATGTGGGTCTTGTGCACGTCGAAGGCGTCGATCTGCAGCTTCTCCTGTCCGATCACGGGAGCGCGGTGCTTGGCCTTCTGCGACTTCTCGGAGAGGGCTTTGCCCGTCAGCATGGTTTCGTGGGGGTCGCCTTGGTGGCAGCCGACGCAGCCGACCTTGGCCGCTGCGGTCGGCGAGAACTCACGACCGTTGTGCTCGGCGTGGCAGTCGAAGCAGGTCAGGCCAGCGGCAGTGTGGCGCTCGGTGGGGGCCACGGTGGAGTGGCAGGTCGAGCAGGTCTGGTCGCTGACGTGACCGCCCTTGTGGCAGTTGAAGCAGCTGACGGCTGAGCCGCCGTTGACCTCTTTGGCCTTGGCTGTGAACTCGGGGGTGGCGTGGTGGGCGCCGACGGCGCCCGGAGCCAGAGCGTCGAGGCGGGTCGAGAGCAGGGCGATGACGAGGATGATGGGTGCGGTGAGCACGCCGGCCCAGGCCAGCCGACCCTTGAGCACCTTGCGCTGGGTGTCGGAGGTGGCGTTCCAGGCGATGTCGTCGGCGCTCTTGCCTTTCTTCTTCTTGGCCAACATCTGGGCGCGGTCGCGCTTGTAGTCGACCTTGATCGAGCTGGCCTTGCCGCGGTGCAGGGGATCCCACTCGCGGGCGCCGACGGCGTCGGCTTTGATGACCTTGATGTTGCCGCCGCCGGCGTCGACCTTGATGCCCTCGCGCTGCAGCTCCATGGCCAGGCGCTGGCCCATGATGGCGACGGTGCCCGTCCATTGGCCGATCTGGATGACGTCTCCGCTGTTGAGATACTGGCGGACGATGCGCTTGCCGTTGACGTAGGTGCCGTTGGTGGAGCCTTCGTCGATGACCTCGAACTTGCCCGAGTTCTCGCGCACCAGACGGGTGTGGCTGCCAGAGACGTCGTCGCTGACGAGGGGAATGTCGTTGCGCGCGTCGCGGCCGAGCGTGATCGTGCTCTTGGCGTGAGGCGTGATCGACACGCCCTTTTTCACCAGGGCCACCGCTGGAGAGTCCGCCGGCGTCGTCGCCAACAGCTGCTGCAACATCGCGAGGCCGGATTGGCTCGCCTGGGCGATGAGCTCGGCCGGCATCGCCTGCAGGATCATGGTCTTTTGCTTCGCCGCCGACGGCTGCTCGGCCATGAGCTTGGCGATCTCGTCTTTGCCCAGCATCTGCGTCTTGACGACGGTGCGGCCCATGTCCTTTTGTTTGACGCGGGCCTGGGCGCGGCTGTTGGCTATGGCGTCTTGCATGTCGGCGGCCGACATCATCATCGTCGCGCCACCCTTGAGCGCGGGGGCGCGATCGGAGGCCCGGATTTCGGCGCCGGCCTGCTGCGAGGCGACGACGACTTCGATCAGCGTGGTGCCGGCCTGAATGAAGTCACCGCGCTTGAGCCGCCGCGGTTCACGCACCCGCTCGCCGTTGAGAAAGATGCCGTTGAGCGACCCGAGGTCCTTGACTTGGATGCCGTCGGTCTCACTCCACACGACCTCGAAGTGCTTGCCCGAGCACTGACCATCTTCGATCTGCCCGTCGGCGTCGGCGGCACGGCCGATGGTGATGGTGCCATTTTGCTTCAGCGCGAATTCGACGCCTGCTGACAATCCGTCGACGACCTTGAGCGCGAACATCGGTGCAAGCCTCGTGTGCCCGCAGTGCCGGGCCTAAGTGTTCATGTTCAGGACGAGAGCGTCTTGAACATCAAAGCTTCAGGACGCTGGCGCGTCCTGAAGTACTGATCTTCCAGGCGCTGGGCGCCGTGGCAGGTACGGTCGGTTATCTCTCATGTCCGCCGCGAAGTCACGCCGAGGCCCGTCCGCAGCCCTCGTCCTCTTTGCAGGCGCCGCACAGTCGGTCACGGACCGCCGAGGTCAGGGGGCTTCGATGTCCTCGAGGTAGGTGTAGCCGGCCAATCCCTCTTCGTAGCGGCGCATGAAGGCCGCCGACTGCTCAAAGCTCATCTTGCCGGCGCGCACGGCCCGCTCGGCCGCTTGGCGCACGCGTCGGATCAAGTCGGCGCGGTCGTATTCGACGTAAGACAAAACCTCGGAGACGCGGTCGCCTTCGACGACGTGCTCGAGGCTGTAGCCCTTGCTCCCTTCGGCGATGGAGACGTGAACGACGTTGGTATCGCCAAAGAGGTTGTGCAGGTCGCCGAGGGTCTCTTGGTACGCGCCCACCAGGAAGGCGGCGAGGAAGTAGGGCTTGCCGTCGGGGCCGTGCAGCCGCAGCGTTTTCTTCACGTCGCGCAAATCGATGAAGGCGTCGATCTTGCCGTCGGAGTCGCAGGTCAGGTCGGCGAGGATGGCCTCGCGGGTGGGCTCCTGATCGAGGCGGTGAATGGGGCAGATGGGAAAAAGCTGGTCGACGGCCCAGGAATCTGGCATAGACTGAAACACCGAAAAATTGCAGTAATATGTGTCTGATAAATTCTTCTTTAGATCGACGAGATCGTCAGGAACGTAGTCGAGCTTCTCGGTGGTTTTCTGCACCCTTTCGCAGGTGGCCCAGAACAGGTCCTCGATGCGGGCGCGGGTGCGCAGGTCGACGACGCCGGCGTTGAAGAGGGTCTCGGCTTCGTCTTTGAGCGTGACGGCGTCGTTGAAGGATTCTTGGAAGGTCTTGGCGTTGATCGATTGCAGGGCGTCCCACATGGCGTGGATGGTCTTGTGCTCGTCGGTGTCGGGCTTGAGGTCGTCTTTGACCCGCGGGCTGGTCATCTCGTTGATGCCCAAGACGTTGAAGACCAGCACCGCGTGGTGGGCGACCAGAGCGCGGCCGGCCTCGGTGATGATCGTGGGGTGGGGCATCTGTGCTTGATCGCAGAGATCCATGATGCCGTAGACGACGTCGGAGGCGTATTCTTGATTGCTGTAATTTTTCGAGCTGTGGAAGTTGGTTTTTGATCCGTCGTAGTCGACGGCGAGTCCGCCTCCCACATCCATGTGGGTCAACGAGGTTGCGCCCATGTTTCTCAGGTCTTGGTAGACGCGGGCCGCTTCGCGCACGGCCTCTTTGACCGAGCGGATCGTCGTGATCTGGCTGCCGATGTGAAAGTGCAGGAGCTTGAGGCAGTCGAGCATGTCGGCGGCGCGCAAGATCTCGACGGCACGCACGACCTCAGAGGCCGAGAGACCGAACTTGCTGCGGTCGCCCGACGACTCCTGCCATTTGCCCGCGCCCTTGCTGGTCAGGCGAAAGCGCACGCCGATGTTGGGGCGCACGCCTTCGCGCTTGGCCACCTGCATGATGAGCTCGAGCTCGGCGAAGCGATCGAGGACCAAGAAGGGATTGAGCCCCAGACGCTGGGCCGAGAGCGCCGTCTCGACGTACTCGGAGTCTTTGTAGCCGTTGAGCACCATGAGGCTGTCGTCGTCGTCGAGGAGCGCGGTGGCCACCAGCAGCTCGGCCTTGGAGCCAGCCTCGAGACCGAGGTGGGTCTTCTTGCCGGCGCGCACCACCTCTTCGACGACGTGGCGTTGTTGGTTGACCTTGATCGGCATGACGCCGCGGTAGGTGCCCTTGTAGCCGTACTCCTTGATGGCATTTTCGAAGCAGCCGGCGAGGTCGACGACGCGGGAGTCGAGGATCTCGTTGAAGCGCAAAAGCACCGGCGGCGTGATGCCCCGCTTGAGCAGATCGTCGACGAGGTCTTTGAGATCGATGGTGCCTTCGCCGTCGGGTCCAGTCTTGCCCTGCGGCGTCACGGTGAGGTTGCCGCGCGGGTTCACCGCGAAGTAGGGGCTGCCCCAAGAGGGGATGTGGTAGGTCTCTGCGCTGTCCTGCACCGTCCACCGACGCTCGATCGACATCCCAACCTCCGTCGACGTCGACTGTCCTCTGCTGAGGCTCGAGCGTCGCCGCGGTTCACATCACAAGCACGCGAAAAGAAAAGGGGATGACGCCCGCTCGACGTGCGACGCCAGCCGCGGTTTGTCGTCGCCGCGTTTTCGCCTCGAGGTGTCGCGCCCCTGGCACTCCCGGTAGATCGAGGTCGCCGGTGAATCGACGTCGTCGTCGTTGACGGTCTTTGCACCAGCGGTCTATCGCTGCCTTCCCTCGCGTCGCCGGCCAAGAGGACATTGGTCTGGTGCTGCTCTCGATGAAGGATCGGGTCTTGGTGACTGAGCAGCACAACGAGCGCCGCGCGCGTGCCCGCCTCGACGAGGTTCTGACGTCGCGCCAGGTCGTCTTCGTCACCGGCAAAGGTGGCGTGGGCAAGAGCGTGGTGTCGGCGGCGTTGGCGTTGCGTGCGCAGGAGCTGGGGCTGCGTCCGGTGCTCTTCGAATGCGATGCTCCGACGCGCCTGAGCCTGCTGCCCGGCGGCAAAGCCATGACCGAAGAGGTCACCGAAGTCGTCAAGGGCATCCTCGGCATCAACCAGCGCTCCGACGACGCCATCCGCGACTACGCAGCCTCGACCTTGCCGAGCAAGACAGTGGCCGATCTGCTCTTCGAAAACCGCGTGGCCCGGGCTTTTCTGAAGGCGTCGCCGTCGGTGACCGAGATGGCCCTCATCGGCCGCATCGCCATCGTCGCCGAAAAATACGGCGCCGACGGCCCCGTCATCGTCGACCTCCACGCCACCGGCCACGCCGTCAATCTGCTGCGGGCGCCCGCCGGCATCATGAAGGTGCTGCAGCGCGGGGCCCTCTTCGATCGCGCCCAAAAGATCGAAGAGCTGCTGCAAGACGCGTCGCGGACGGCCTTCATCACGGTCGCTGTGCCCGAGGAGCTGCCCGTCACCGAGCTGCTCGAGCTGCACGACAAGCTGAAGGAGCTCAAGGCTCCGATCGGACCGGTGATCATGAACGGCTTCGCCAGCGGCGCCGGCGACGTCGACGACGCCACCGTGACGGCTTTGATGGAGCACCCCGGCACCCGTGCCGCCGCGCGTGATCTGCGCTTCTTGCAGAGCCAGGCCGGGCGCTCCTTGCGCGAACGCAGCCGCCTGCACGCGGCCCTGGTGCAGCGCCACGGCGAAGCCACGCTCATCACCCTGCAAGCCCGCGCCGACGACGACGGCGGCCTCATGGCCCGACGCCTCGCCGATGACCTGGCCCGCAAGATCCCCGCACCCGAGGGAGCCACGTGAGCCGCCCGCCCCATGGCCCGCGCGACCATGTCTTGAAGCTGCTCAACGAGAGCAAGCTCATCGTCGCCGTCGGCTCCGGCGGCGTCGGCAAGACCACCACCGCAGCAGCCTTGGCCATCGCCGCGGCCCGCACCGGCAAGAAAGCGGCGGTGCTCACCATCGATCCCGCCAAGCGCCTGGCCCAGGCCCTCGGCGTCGAAACCATGGGCAACACCGCCAAGCCCCTCGCCGCCGAGCTCACCGCTCCAGGTTCCGTCGACGCCATGATGCTCGAGGCGGGCCCGGCCCTCGACGACTTCGTGCTGCGCATCGTCCCCGACGAAGACCGGCGCGAGCGGCTGTTCAAGAACCGCCTCTATCAGGTGATTGCTCGTCATCTGGGCGGGACCCATGAGTACATGGCTGTCGAGAGGTTGCACGCGCTCGTCGAGGAGTCGGGCTACGATATCGTGGTGCTCGACACGCCGCCGACGGTGAACGCCCTGCAATTTCTCGACGCTCCCAACCGCCTCGCCGGCTTCTTCAGTGAAAAGATCACGCGCTTTTTTGTCAAACAAACAGAGGACAAGAAGAAGGGCATCTTCGAGCGCATCCGCGACCGCGCGGGCGATCTCGCGATGCAGGTGTTGGGCAGGGCCCTTGGCGAAGGCTTCGTCGAAGAGCTGTCGGACTTCGCCTCCGCTTTTCAGGGCTTGTTCGTGGCCATTCACGATCGAGCGGTGGCCGCCGAGAAGATCCTGCGCTCGAGCAACACCTCTTTCATCATCGTCAGCGCGGCCGATCCGGTGCGCACCGCCGAAGCCGAAGAGTTTCTGCGCACCCTGCGCAGCCTCGACATCCATCCCCGCGCCATCCTCGCCAACCGCGTGCACACGGTGAAGACGCGGCAGGGCAAAGACGAGCGCAGCAAAGACGAAGACGACGGCGTCGACGTCGACCCGGGTCAGGTCATGGCTGCTCTGGCTCCTCTTGGCCGCACAGACGCTGCCCAGCTGACGTGGGAAGCGCTGCAGAAGGCACGGCGCCAACTGAACGCCCTGCGCAAACGCGACGCCCGGGGGGTGGCCCACCTCGAGCGCCTCATCGGCAAAGATCGCGTGTTGGTGGTGCCCGAGCTCGACGACGAGGTCCAAGACCGCGCCGCCGTCGAACACCTGCTCGATGGTTTGGGTCTTCGCCGCGGCTGACCTTCATCGCGAGCAAAGTGCAGCGGAAGAAGTGCAGCCCGCAAGGGTACAGAATATTCCGGAGCGGGTGATGCAGTCGGCGCAGCCGACAAATCACCCGACCCGGGACCAGCTCAGCGAAGTTGGTTGTCGCCGCGGCGGGGGGGCTCGCTCTTGCCGCGTGCGGGCGACTTCTGGCCGATGACGGCGGGGGCGATGTTGCGGTTGACCGCCTGCCAGTACTGGCCCAGCGGCGTGTCTTGCTGATCGGGCGGGATGATGGCGTCGATGGGGCACTCGGGCTTGCAGGCGCCGCAGTCGATGCAGTCGTCCTGGTGGACCACCATCATCGGTTGGCCAGCACCCGGATAACCGGCGGGCATCTGGGCCATGAGGTGCATGACGTCGGCAGGGCAGACGGCCTGGCAAGCGGCGTAGACCTCGGAAATGCACTTGTGCGAGATGACGTGCGGCATGGCTGTGGACTCTCCCGTGTGGGCGTTGGCGGACGGGGCATCATTCTTCGGGGGTGAGGGCAAACGCAAGCCGGTGGCCGGGTCTGCCCTGAAGACCGCCTCGCGCGAGCCGGGTCGTGCAGGTGCTCAATGGATCGAGCGCGTCGCTCGTCGTCGGGGAGTGCGCAGGGCCGCCACCCCAAGCAAGGCCGCCACCCCGCCGGCCGCGAGAGCAAAAGGGGCGGTGGAGAGGCCACCGGCGGCGACGAGACTGATTGGCACCGCGGCTCCCACCGAGATACCAACCGCGAATCGCGCCAAGGCTTTGCGATGCTGGTTCGGACGCATGAGGCACCTCGCGCTCCCGATGAGCAGGCGCTGTGCCACCGGTCACCGATCGGGAGGCGATCCACACTGCCGCCACACAGCCCATCCCACTGTCATCGAACGCAGTGCGCCAAAGCCCGGGTGCGTCGTCGGCTTCGCACCGTCCGCTCGGACGCCACCTTCTGGTGGCGCGTCGCGGGGCTCAGAACTGGACGCCGGCGAAGACCTGGAAGGTCCAGGCAAACTGTGCTGTGCGGAATTTTTCATTGCTCAAGACGACATCGCCGAAGTGATTCAATCCACCAAATGGCAAGAAGAATCCAAGCTGGGGCATGACATGGAAGCCGTCTTCGGAGGCGTAGAATGCTTTTGCATCGATTTCCACACCCAACGGGTTCTCCTGGCCCGGCGTCGACGATGCGAAGATGGCCTGGCTGTAGATGAGGTCGGCGCGGACGCCGAGATCGGGCGTGAAAAAATAGCCAATGTGGGGCTTGACATAGAAGGCGTCGTTAACCGTTCCGAGAATCTCGCGGAACAAGATCAGATCGACCTGGTAGTCGGGATCGAAGCGGAAATTGGTGACGTCGTTGTCGACTTTGGCGCAGTTGACGCCATCGACCGCAGCGCCCTCCACGCCGGCGCCGTCGTCGAGGGCGTCGAGGCATTCGCCGTATTGGCGTCCGTCGAGGTCGCCGGCCTTGGGGGTTTGGTTGATGACCGGGCGCAGGCCCATGCCGGGGGCGTCGTCGCCGGAGGCAGCGCCTGCGTCGAGGCCGACTTCAAGCTGATCGTTGAGGAAGCGGTAGGAGGACTCGAGAGCCATGCCGCCTTGCAGGATGAAGAGCGGGTTGTTGAAGACGGCGCCGTCGACGACGGTGCGCAGATCGTCGTCGACGGTGTTGAGTCCGCTCGACGTCACGCCGGTGCCGTCGACCTGCCCGATGATGCCGACGGCTTCGGCTTCGATCTTCAGCTTGTCCCAGTGGAAGCGCCCCCACAGCGAGCCGATGCCGGCGTTGGCGCTGCGGTTCACGTACTGGGTGGCGGCGGGGCCGTTGGCGCCGCCGGGTTGGCCAGAGACATAATAATCGGGGATGTCGAATTGCTGGGTTCGGTATACAGCAAATAGTCCGTAATTCAGGACAATATGACCCTGCCGAAGCTCCTCGGCGATCTCCTCTTCTTTGTCTTTCTTGGCGATCACCAGGAGGAAGGAGTGCACGTCGTCTTTGGGATCGAGGTTGTAGCGCTGCCCTTGCTCGTTTTGAAAGAAGCCCTGGCCGCCGTCGCCGCCGGCGCCCGCGCCGCCGCCGCGCCCGAAGGGTCCGCTCGACGAGAACGAGTAACCGGGAGCGATGATGTGTCCGGCCACGCGCGTGCCAAAGATGATCTGGTCGGCGTTGTCGCCGAAGTCGCTGTCGAGCCGGTTGCCATCGTTGGCGAGCAGCCCGAGGCCCCATTGGTTCGGCATGCGTCCAAAGCGCAGTTGACCGATCGGTGTCATGATTTCGGCCCACAGACGACGAATTCGGATTGCATCATAAATCGAATTCAGGCCGACCTGCGGAGGATTCTGGGACGAGGCAAACAGGGGCAGGGGCAGGGTAGGGTTCTGCGCGAAGCCGGGCAGGGACTCGGGGGTGGAGCCGAGCACGAGGTTGTCGAAGACGTCGAAGGTGGAGCGGATCTTGATGTCTTCGCTGACGTTGAGGGTGGGATCGACGCGCAGGCGCATGTTGGCGCTGAGCAGGGTCTGGGTGTCTTCGGCGGTCTCAGAGCAGGGATCGCCGGCGAAGTTCTCGGGGGCGCCGTCGGTGCAAGTGTCGGCGCCGTTGAAGGGACGGTAGAGCGTCGGCGGCAACACCATCGAGGTGCCGCGATCGATGATGGGGTCGTAGGTGCCGAGGTCGAGGCGGTTGAAGAGGTCGAAGCGCAAGCGGAAGTAGCCGTCGAGCTCGAGGAAATTGAGCTTGGGCTTCACCTCTTCGATCCAGGGTTCCTCGGCCCATTCCTGAGCGGCGGCTTTGGCGGTGGCCTGGTCGCGCGCAGCCGCCTCCATCTCGTTTTGCAGCTGGGCTTTGAGCTCGGCTTGCACCTCGGCCTTGAGCTCGCTCTTGAGCTGGGCCTTCATGCGCGCGAGGTCGTCGGTGGCCGGGGCCGTGCCCGTCGGCGCTTCCCCCACGGGTTCCATCGCCGCCGTCGTCGTCGTCGTCAGATCGCTCAAGGGTGGCGGCAACGCGGGCGGCTCGTCCTTCGCAGACGCGCCTTTGACGTCATCGGCCTTGGCCGGGGTTTTGCCGTCGCCCTTGGGAGTTGCGGCTTTGGCGTCGGCGGCTTTCTTGGCCTCTTCGGCTTTCTTGGCTTCTTCGGCTTTCTTGGCTTCTTCGGCCTTCTTGGCTTCTTCGGCTTTCTTGGCTTCTTCGGCTTTCTTGGCTTCCTCGGCCTTCTTCACATCGTCGGTCTTGGCCGGCGCAGCGCTTTTGGCGTCGTCCTTTCCGGCTTGAGCCAGGGCGGATGACGACAGGGCAAGCAGCGAGGCGACGACGAGCAAGCGGAGCATGAACCCTCCGGGAACCAGACGAGAAGTCCGGCGCGGTTAGCAGTCCCTGGAAAAGTCACAAGACATCACCGCCTTGGGCCGAGGCCGCCGGGCTCGCGCCGGGCAGATTTGCGAATCGAGACGCGCAGCCCACCATCGAATCGAGACGCGGAGCGGGCCAGGCGCTTGGGGCGTTCGTTTCCCTCGAGCTCTGCCGGCGCCGGGGCTCTCCGCCAGGCAGTCCCCAAGCGCAGACGACGACGTCCGCCGCCGGCAACAGCTCGAGGGAGCCTTGGGCCAGCGCCAGCTCACGGTGTACTCAAAGGGCAGGGGTCCAGGGGGGTTGCCCTGGAGCGCTTCGCCACCACCAGGTACCCCCTTGGCCCGGCCGGAGGCCTTCTCCGCGCGAAGCGCGTGCTTTGCGCGAAGCGCGTGCTGCCACGCGAAGCGCCCGTGGCGATCGCCAAAGGCAAAAGAGCTTCCTTGTCGAGCCCTTGCACCGGGTGCTACTCCCCCGCTCTGGAAAACGCAGTCTCAGCGAGGAGGAACGATGCCCGGCAACATCATCGGCATCGACTTGGGAACAACAAATTCCTGCGCGGCCATCGTCGAAGACGACGGCAACGTCAAAGTCATCCCCTACCGGGGCGGCGAGACCACCATTCCCTCGATCTTCGCCATCGACGACAAGGGCAACGAGCTCGTCGGCTACGAGGCCAAGCGCCAGTGGCTGCTGAATCCCAAGCGCACGGTATACGGTTCCAAACGCCTGGTTGGACGCGATTTTCAGAGCGGCTTCGTCAAGAAGATGGGTGAATATTTCGCCTACGACATGAAGTCCGGCCAAGAAGGCAACGTCGTCATTGGCCTTGGCAACGCCGAGTTCAATCTCCAACAAGTCTCATCCAAGATCCTGAATACCTGCCGAACGGTGGCATCCGACTATCTGCGAAGACCCATCGGCAAGGCCGTGGTCACGGTCCCCGCCTACTTCAACGACAAGCAGCGCCAGGCCGTGAAAGAGGCCGGTGACCTCATCGGTCTCGAGGTCGTTCGCATCATCAACGAGCCGACGGCGGCGGCGATGGCCTACGGCATTCGTCGCAACCTCAACCAGACCGTGGCCATCTACGACCTCGGCGGCGGCACCTTCGACGTCTCGGTGATCGACATCCGCGGTCGCACCTTCGAAGTGCGGGCCACCGGCGGCGATATTTTTCTCGGCGGCATCGATTGGGACAACGCGCTCATCACCCACGTCGTCGACGACTTCAAAGCGAAGCACGGGCTCGATCTCTCCACCGATCCCATCGCCATGCAGCGCATCAAGGACCTCGCTGAGCGCACCAAGATCGATTTGTCGGCGCGCACCGAGGCCCCCTTCTCCATCCCCTTCGTGACGATGACGCCCGAGGGCACGCCCCTCGACATCAACATGGTCATCACCCGCAAGCTCTACGAAGACCTCACCGAGCACATGGTGAAGCGCACCATCGAGATCGCCGACATGGTGATCAAAGACGCCGGCATCACCATCATGCAGCTCGACGAGATCTTGCTCGTCGGTGGCCAGACCCGCTGGCCCGCGGTGCAGAAAGCCGTGCTCGCCTTCTTCGGCAAACCGCCCTCCAAAGGCGTGCACCCCGACGAAGCCGTCGCCGTCGGCGCTGCCCTTTATGCCCACTCACTGGAGACCGACAACGTCGACCAGAAGCTGCAGCTGCTCGACGTGATCCCGATGGCCATCGGCATCGAGCGCGCCGACGGCAAGTTGCACGAGATCTTCAAGCGCAACGCCAGCGTGCCCAACCAGAAATCACTGGTGTTCACGACGAGCGAAGACAACCAGGAAGAGCTCGTCATGCGCATCTACCAAGGCGACAAGCCAGAGATGGCGCAGAAGAACGACCTGCTCGGCGAGTTCACTTTCTCCGAGATCCGGCGCGGACCCCGCGGCAGCGTGAAGGTCGAGGTCATCTTCGACTGCAACGTCGAAGGCATTTTGACGATGTCGGCCCAGGACAAAGACACGGGCAAGCAGATGAAGACCACGGTCAAGGTCACGTCCTCCAAGTAGCCCAAGAGCAAGCTGCATGCGTTTGAGTGCTCGGGTCGTCGTTGTCGTCGTTACCTGCTGCGCTGCGCTGCCAGCCCAGGCTTTTCGGCCCTCGACCAAATGGGTGCTCGACAAAGCCTGGGACAAGGCCATCGAGCGCGGAACGACGTCGCTGCGCGTGGATGCCGCCGTCGCCGTCTACGACCCAACCTCTGGCGTGGTGCGCGGTGACGAGGTTTCGGAGCGCTCATGGCTGGCGTCGGCGGGTCCATCGGGCTGGTCGAGCCTGCGCCGAGAAACCGCCCTCGGCCACCAGAGCCCCATCGTCGAGCTGCGGGTCGAGGGCAAGCTCATCACCCGCACGCCGGGCCAACCGGACAAGACCAGCAAGGCCGGCGTCGACGTCCTCGCTGACATGGCGGTGGCCGCGTTGCCCCTCGACGCCGGCATCTCCTCCGACCGCATGATCATGGCCCTCAAGGGTCTCGGCGTGAACACCGAGCTCGTGTCCTATGCGCGCTTCGACGGCCGCGTGGCCTACCTCATCGGCTCCAAGCCCTGGGACACCGACAAACCACAGATGTGGATCGAGAAGGACACCTACCTGCCCCTGCGCCTCGTGACCTTTCAGAAAGGCAGCGATGGCGCCGTCGTCAAGCTCGACGTTCGCTATCTGGGCTGGGGATCCCCCGTCGGCGGTGCCTGGTATCCCCAGACCATCGAGATCTGGCGCGCCGACAAGTTGCTGCGTCGAGCCGCCACGCAAAACGTCGAACGCAACCTCCCCGTCGACGTCACGCTGTTCCGCTGAGTCGTGCCGGCCGTTGCGGTTTTCTGGATCAGTTGGCGTAGGAGACGCGCACCGTCTTGATGATGGTCTCGAGCATCTTCTTCACGACGTCGGTGTTGGGGTCGCGGACCACGATGTAGCCCTCGCCTTCGTAGCTGTCGTTCTTGGGCGCGCCGATGTCGGGGAGCTTGGCCTCGACGATGTGGGGCCCCAGCTGCTGGTGGATCTCTTTGATGCCGGTGACGCTGGCGACGCGGCCGCGGCCCATGCCCCGCAAGAAGGCGGAGCCGACGGCGTACTTGCGCTCCCAGGGGGCATCGAATTTTCCGTCGACGACGGCGCGGCACCAGGCCCGGTAGAGGTCTACGTCGTGGGCGTAGGCATTCATGATGCTGATGTTGGCGCCCGCGGGCCGCTGCGCGATCTCACCAATGGCCAGGCTGCCGTCGGGACGCTGAAACCACTCCATGTGCGTCATGCCGTCTTTGAGGCCGAGGGCTTTGACAGCGGCTTTGCCCATCTTGATGGCACCGGCGTACTCGGCGCCCGAGATGTCGCGCGGCAAGAGGCAGCACCATTGGATCCAGGGGTTCTCGATGGCGTCGAGACAGGTCGGCATGTAGTGCGAGATGGAGTGCACTTTGACGACGCCGCCGACGGTGAAGGTCTCGAAGCTGAATTCGCGGCCGCGCAAGAATTCTTCGGCCAGCACGGGATTGCTGGCACTGACACCCAAACTGCCGACGGCGCCGACGAGCTCGTCGACGGAACGCATGCGATACGTCGACTTGCCGCCCATGCCCGCGGGGGGCTTGAGCACCATCGGAAAGCCCACTTCTTTGGCGAAGGACTTCGCGTCGGCGAGGTTGTGCAGCAAACGGTTGCGCGCCACGGGCAATCCGGCCGCCGTCAACGCGGCCTTCATGCGGGACTTGTCGCGAAAGACGTCGGCGACGTCGGCGGTGGTGCCTTCGACGCCGAAGTGTTCGCGCACCTGGCCGAGCTGCACCTGCTGGGCCTCGAGGATGCCGATGATGCGGTGGATCTTGCCGTGGCGCTTTTTCAGCTCTTCGACACAAGCGATGATGTCCGACGTCGACAGCGGATTCTGGATGCGGACTTTGTCGTCGTAGACGTTGGCGTCTTTGCCCTTGGGCGGCGAATGCACCACGCCGAGCAACCTGGTGTTTTCGAGCTTCGACGCCGCACGTACGAAGCGCATGGTGACGTCGGAGGGGAAGGGCGCGACGAAGACGAGGTTGCGAGCTGCGGACATGGCCAGGTTCTCTCCGCCGTTGGGCCCGACGTCAACGATCTTTTCTGCCGCGCGCGCTTCGCTGGTCTCGAGAGGCGCGAACATCGGCAGCTGCTTCGCCGGCGTCACTCGGCGTAAAGGCGGACGCCCATGGCCGCACTGAAGGAGAGACGGTGGGCCTCGGACCAGTCGGGATGGCGCACCAAAAGGTGGCCGTCGGACAGCAACGTGTTTTTCCAATTGCGGCGGGGCGTGCCGGGGCGAAAGAGCTTGTCCTCGACGAGCCAGCGGCCCGCTTCACGCTTCCAGTTGCCAAGGCCCTCGATGCGGCTGATGCGACCCTGGCCCATGGCGCGCTTGAAGATGATGCCGACGTTGTAGTGCCGGGCCGTTGGTGCCTCGAACGATCGCCAACAGGCGACCCGCGCCCACTCGCGAAAGAGGTCGATGTCAGAGGTGTAATTCATCTGATCGACGAGGTGGGCGCCGGCCGGGCGACAGCCGATTTCGCCGAAGACGGCTTCGCCTCTGGGGGTCAAAAACCACTCCATGTGCGTGAAGCCATCGCCCATGCGCAGGGCCTTGAGCACCTGTCGACCCAGCTCGATGCCGGGACGCAGGCGTTCCTGGTGCATGTCGCGCACGGTGATGATGACGGGGCTGATCCACTCGTGGGACCGCGCCTCGATGGGCTTGGGCAAGTAGGCGGCGACGTTTTCGTAGGCCGGTTTGCCGCCGATGGAGACCGTGTCGTAGGTGAATTCTTCGCCTTCGATGAACTCCTCGCAGCTGGCTTCGGCGACGTGGCGCATCAAGGCCATCGTCGACGCTAGCTCGGTGCGATCGCTGACCCGGTAGGTGTCGGCGCTGCCCGCCCCGGCGATGGGCTTCAAGATCAAGGGGAAGCCAATCTCTTCGGCGGCGGCCAAGATCTCCTTGGGGGTGCGCACGCGTTTGGACCGGGGCACGCGCAAGCCGGCGGCGCGCACGCGCTCTTTCATGATTTCTTTGTCGCGAAAGCCGCGGACGTCGTCGACGCTCATGCCCGGCAGCCCCCAGCGCTCGCGCAGGCCCGCGGCGAGGATCATCAGCGGCTCCCAGTTGGCGAGAGCGCGGTCGACGTGCTTGCCCCGCATCCAGGCGGTGACCCTGTCGATGACGTCGGGCTCGTCCATGATGCGCGGCACCTGCAGGTAGTCGTGCAGATGGCGGCGCAGCTCTTTGGGCAGGGCTTCACGCGGCGTGTCGGCGACGCCGTAGACTTCGGCGCCCACCTCGGCGAGCCCGCGCGTGTACTGGATCATCTCGGGAGGAAAGGTCGGTGCCAGGAAAACAACGCGCACAGGACTCCCGCTCGACCGCAAGCGTCCATGGCTTTGGACGTCGGCAGGGCCTGTATGGATCATGAGTCGCAGTGGTCAAGGTGCTCGGGTGCGTCGACGTGGCACGGCAACTCTCTTTGTCGTTTGGGGCTTCTCCCCTCCGACGCTCGGCCGCATCATCCCGCGTCTTTCCCATCTCGGAACGGGGTCGAACATCAAGCGGACGCGGGATCAGTGTGGGGCTTGTCCCCGCGCGTGAAGCGCGCCCGCGGAACGCGGAGTTGGTGCGGGGCCCCGCGTCCGGCTCCGTCGGCGCGGGGGGAGGTCTGCACCAGACCTCCCAGAAGAGCATCCCCGACGGCGATGAACGAGACCGCTCCGCGGTCGAAGTTCAGCGAGATCGGGGATAAGCCAGAATGAATCCTCTGCCGCTCGGCCGAGCGACCAATTTGATGAGGTGGTGACCGACAAAAAAGATGAGCAAGAAAATGTGGATGGGGAAAATCAACCAAAGATAACCCATCAACAGCAGCTCATACAACGTCGTAAAAAATCGAGCAAGATAGCGCGCACCAATCATCGGCGTCCCCGGAGGGACGTGGCGAATCGAACGCCCCGCACCATGAGAACAGTGCGCAACAGCTCGAAGGTGAGAAGAAGGTCGAACGAGGGGGCGACGACGGAGCACTGCTCTCCCGCTGAGCTACGCCCCCGTGGTGGAGGCGAGGGGATTCGAACCCCTGGCACGAAAACCGTCGTCTACAGCTCGACCAAGATGCAAGAAAAATGTGAACAAAAAACCGACGACCCTATGCTCCAGTGCTCTACCGCTGAGCTACTGCCTCTTGCGATGCAGGGGCGAGTCGAACGCCCGACCTTTGGGTTAAATTGATAATGGTCATCTACAGTTCACAAAATGAGGTGGTTTTGAAGGGGTGAATGGAAGGCGAGCCGGGACGAGCCCGGCCCGCCTTCCATTCACCGTGTCCAGATCAGCGCGCCGCTGCGAAGGCGGTCATCAGCGCCGGCACCGCGGTGTCGAAGCCGACGACGTCGAGCATGCCGCCGTCGTTGGGATCGGCGATGGTGAACCCGTTGGACACCATGCCGACGACGACGAGCTTCGCTGCGATCCCCATCTTCTGCCGGTACTGCTGCAACGCCACCGTGGGGTGAACGTCGCCGGCCCACGTCTCGTTGTCGGTGAGGACCACGAAGACGTCGACGGGGATCTTCTGCGCCAAGGCGTAGCGCATGGGCAGCGCACAATCCGTGGCGCCGAAGGGCAGTCCCGAGGTCAAAGCCACGGCCTGCTTCAAGCTCGTGCTCTTTGAAAAGGGCAGGGGAGCGATGCCGTTGGCGCTCGTGTAGCGCGGCACCGTCGTGTGCTCTGACCACGCGGGTGCTGCACCCTTCACCCTCGACGCCGTGAAGGCGACGACGTGGCTTTGGGCCTCGACGCCGACCGTCACCAACGCCAAGGCCGCCGCCGCTTCACGCGGGGTGAGCGGGCTGTTGGCCACCCGTCCACCGCCCATGGAGCCCGAGACGTCGAGGCCGAGCAGCCAACGCCGGCCCGTGGGCTCCACGCTGGCGAAGGCCAGGTGAAAAGCGGTGTTGATTGCGCTGACGATGGCCGGCACCGGAGTCCACGACAACGAACCCTTGTCACCACGACCCTGCGCATAGACGCGCGCCGCCACCAACAGCTGCAGCGGGTGCACGCGCGCGCGCGCCAACTGCTGGCGATCGGTCAGGCGCTCGACCACCCGCTTCGTCGACGTCGACAGCGGCGCCAACAGCCCGATGGCCGTCATCTTGCCGAGGTTCCGCACCAACGCCGTCAAGGGCATGCCCTGGCCCGACATCAGCAACGACTCCCAGACCGCCATCGAACTCAGGTATTCCGTCGGCACCAACTCGCGCGGCAGGCCGTAGCGCGTGATCAGCGCTGCGACCTCCGACGACGACGACGACGCCTTGACCTGCTCAGCGCCGCGGATGACGTCGACCTCGCTGCCCGCGTCTCCCTCGGGGAAGGCGAAGGGCTTGCCCGTGGCCCAGGCAAAGAGGTTCTTTTGCAGGTCCGACGACGGCACCGGCTTGGCCTTGCGCAGCACGTCCTTGTGGCTCCAGCCGTTGCGCGCTTGGTACTTGGCCAGCTGCAGCGCGAGCTCGGCGGGGGTCTTGTCGACGTACCAACGCTCGAGCGCGCGATCGGTGATGCGACCAAAGCCACCGAGACCCTTCACGGCCTCGACCAGCGCGAAGAGGTGCGTCGACGTGCGGCAAACCTTGGGCACCGCAGCCGCAGCCGCACGACGGGTCTCGAGCTCACCGCGCTTGAGGGCCACGGCCAGCGCAAAGATCGCGGCGTCGTTCTTGGGCGCTCGGCCCCTGACGCTGACGTCGACGATGAGCTCGACGACGCCGACGCCGTCGACGCTCAGCAAGCGGGTCAGCACCGCGGCGTTGTCGAGTGTGAGCGCGCGCTCCGACGCGTAATAAGAGCCGCCGTCGGCGCCGAGGATCAAGAAGCGCTCGAGACGCGCGCGATCCGAGAGGGCGAAGCTGTGGCCCCCCGAAGAGTTCGGCACCTGACCGGGCAGCGGCTGCGACTGCGGCACCGGAGCCAGCACGTGAGACAGGATGGACTTGATCGACATGGAGCACCTCCTGCTGTGGGGTGCCGTCGACGTCGTCGCAGTTGCTTCGATTCACTCCGCCGCTGTCTGGATCAGGATCTCAAGAGACGAGCAAGACCCCCGCTTCGCGCAGCACCGCGATGGCGGCGTCGCCGTCGCCGGGCTTGATATTCACGGCCCGCACGCCGGGCAAGAAGAGAAAGACCAGCAGACCGTTCTTGCAGGCATCGAGAGCACTGGCCTTGACGCAGTAGTCGGTGGCCAGTCCAGCGATGACGATGCCGTCGACGCCGCGCCGCCGCAGATCTTCCATCAAGCTGATGCTGTTGCCCTGGGCATCGCGGCGCCGACCGTCGAAGGCCGAGTAGCCGCCGTCGTCGTCGGGGTCGGTGCCTTTGTCGTAGATGGCCGCTCGATCCATGCGCAGCCCCTCGTGAAAGCGCGCGCCGCGGGTCTGCTGCACACAATGGGGCGGCCAGAGGCCCCCGCGTTCCTGAAAGTGCTTCGTCGACGTCGGATGCCAATCGCGCGAAGCAAAGAGCGGGAGCTCGGGGTGGCGGGCGAGCAGCAGGTTGATGGGCTCGACGATCTGGTCGCCGCCGGCCACCGGCAGCGAGCCCCCCGGAAAGAAGTCGTACTGCGGATCGACGAGGAGAACACCAGTGGTCATGCGGGCACTCTATCCTTCCGCGGTCGCGTTTCAGGAGCTACCTGAGGCCGATGCGCATCTTGTTCCTCCTGGGCTGGGTGAGTGCCCTCGCGACCGCGAACGGCTGTGGCGGGCCGCTGTCATCGTCGCCGCGGCAGCCGCCGTCCAGCACACCCGGACCTGATGATCGCTTCGCGGGTGACGAACCGTGTCCCGCGGCGGGGGCCGGTGTGGTGCTCGAAGAGAGCGCGGCCTTCGTCGCCGGCGATCTCCCCCGCGCCCTCGTCGTCGTCATGGGCGGGAGCACCGAGGTCGACGACGCCGGAGCCCGCTTCGCTGCCGCAGCCCGTGGTGGCGACGTGTTGGTGCTGCGCACGACCGGTTCGACGTCGAGTTACACCAGCTGGTTTGGCAGCGAGCTGGCGGTCGATCCCGCGCCGCGGGCCGTGGCCACCGTGCGCACCGACGACGTCGACGCCGGCGCTGACGACGCGGTCTTGTGTCGGGTGGCGCGGGCCGACGCCATCTGGTTGGCGGGGGGCGATCAGAGTGACTACCTGCTGGGCTGGCCGGCCGCCCTGCACCAAAGCCTGGCCCGCGCCGTCGCCCGCGGTGTGGCCCTGGGCGGGACCAGCGCCGGCGCCATGAGCTTGTCGTCGTTGGCCTTCGACGCCCGCGAAGGATCGCTCGGCTCCGAGGAGGCGCTGCTCGACCCTTCCCAGAACGCGCTCAGCCTGATGCCGTCGCCCTTCGCCGCCCCCGCCCTGGCCGCCACTCTCGTCGACACCCACTTCACCGAGCGCGACCGGCTGGGGAGGCTGATTGCCTTTGCCGCGCGAGCCGGCAGCTCCAGCGTGTTGGGCATCGGCATCGACGAAGAGACCAGCCTCACTCTCGACGATGGCGTCATGCTGGTCGAGGGCGCTGGCGACGCCTGGGCGGTGCGGGTCTCTACAACCACCGTCACGCCGGGCACTGCGCTGTCGACGTCGGCCGTGGTGGTGCCCCTGTCGCAGCAAACGGCCTGGCCGCCCAAAGACAGCCGCGAGGCCCCGGGAGCCCGCGTCGTCGTCGTCGACGAAGGCCGGCTCGTCGATTGACCCGAGACAAGTCGCTCAGAGTCGCTACGCCCCTGCTGGAGGGAACATGGGCCGCGTGCACCTCGAACGACACCGCACCGAGCGCAGCGGCTGGCTGCGCGCCGGCGTTCTCGGGGCCAACGATGGCATCGTCTCGACGGCCAGCTTGCTCATCGGCGTCGCCTCTGCGGGTGCTGCCCATGCCGATCTGATCTTGGCGGGTGCTGCGGGCTTGGCCGCTGGGGCCATGTCCATGGCCGCTGGAGAATTCGTCTCGGTCAGCTCTCAAAGAGACGTCGAGAATTCCGAGCTCGAGCGCGAGCGGGCGGAGCTGTCGGCCAAGCCCGAATTCGAGCACGCAGAGCTTGCAGCCATCTACGAAGCACGTGGCCTCGCCCCCGCCCTGGCCAAAGAGGTGGCGCAGCAGCTGATGGCCCGCGATGCGCTGGGAGCCCACGCCCACGACGAGCTGGGCCTCTCCGCCGCCACCGCCGCCCGGCCGCTGCAGGCGGCGGTGACGTCGGCCCTCGCCTTCGCCGTCGGCGCGGCCCTGCCGCTGGCGACGTCGTGGTGGTCGTCCGGCGCGCTGGTGGTTCCGGCCGTGGCCCTGACCTCACTGCTCTTCTTGCTGGGCCTGGGTGGGTTGGCTGCCCAGGTGGGGGGGGCTCCGGTGCTGCGCGCCGCCGCCCGCGTCGGTTTCTTTGGTGCGCTGGCCATGGCCGTCACCGCCGCCGTCGGCGCCGTCTTTGGCGCGCTGGCCTGAGGTGGGTGTGGGGTCGGGTCGCTGATGTGCGACCCGCTGGGCTTGCAAAAGAGCCCAGCTGCAGGCCTTGGGTTAGAGTTGGGGCATGCGTGTCGTCGTCATTTTCCTCGCTCTCTCCTGGCTCGGCTGTGGCAACTCAGAGACCCCCGAGCTCGCCGAGGGAGAGGGTGAGGAAGGAGAGGGAGAGGGCGACGCTGCTGGCGAGGGCGAGGGCGAGGGCGAGGGCGAAGGCGAAGCAGGCGAAGGCGAAGGCGAAGGCGGAGGCGAGGGAGAAGGCGAAGGCGAGGGAGAAGGCGAGGGAGAAGGCGAGGGAGAAGGCGAGGGAGAAGGCGAGGGCGAGGGAGAGGGAGAGGGAGAGGGAGAGGGAGAGGGAGAAGGCGAAGGCGAGGGGGAGGGAGAGGGCGAACAACCCTGCATCACCGACGACGACTGCGTTGGCGCCGACGTTTGCGCCGGCCATCGAAATCCGGCCGACAACAGCCTGGTGCGAGAGTGCGCTGTCCCCATCGGTGACGACGCCAACGGCCAACAGTGTCTCGTCGGTGCTTCCGACGACTGCGCCAGCGGCCTTTGTGGTGGAAATCCTGCGCTGTGCTCCACCTTTTGCGACGGCGCCGAGGATTGTGAGCTCAACCAGGACTGCGCCAGCGTCAATCTCAGCATCGACGGCGGCGTTTTCAACGTCAGTGCCTGCGTCGCTCGTGCCCAGAGTCAGCTGCAATGCGACAGTGACCATGATCCCGATGGCAATGGGCCTCAGGTCGCCACCTGCGCGCCCCGTGGTCAGACCTGCAGCGAGGTGGCCACGGTGGGCAACGTCTTGGTGCCCATCTGCGGAAATCCCCCCGGTGGCGACGTCGCGCTGGGCGCGTTCTGCAATGGCACGACGCTCGAGAACCCTGGCCAATGCGCGTCGGGCTTCTGCGATGACGCCGACAACGGTCAGTGCATCGACAGCTGTGAAACCGACGCCGACTGCGCCCCCCTGGTCTGCACCGATTCCCACCTGGGCAACGTCGCCGGCCGCTGGTGTGCTGAGCCCTGCGCGAAAATGAGCGATTGCGGCTTCAACGTCGCCGACGTCAACAGCCGCATCTGCAAGCGCCGCTGCGACGTCGAAGATCCCGGGTTCGAGCTGGTGTGCACCCCGCCCGTCGGCACCCGCGACCTCAACGCCAACCTGGTGCAGACCGCGACCGCCTGCGCCAACAACGCCCAGTGTGCCGGCGTGGGGGCAACCTTTACCTGCAACGGCGGCGGTTTT
The DNA here is from genome assembly GCA_023248635.1 of Myxococcales bacterium. Taxonomy (GTDB): domain Bacteria; phylum Myxococcota; class UBA727; order UBA727; family VGSZ01; genus VGSZ01. The sequence continues at coordinate 58,240 of JAHFED010000023.1, read as the reverse complement.
TGCTCCGAGCCCTCGTCGCTCTGCAAATCGGGCTTCTCGGTCACCACCGGGGCGGTGCCCGCGACCTACTGCTCGCAGCCCTGCGACAACAGCAGCCAATGCGGCGCACTCACCTGCGCCTTCGACTCCGGAACCCTCTGTGGAAGCGCTGGCATCGGCGATCCCTCTGGCCTGCAGGATCCCTTCCTGTACTGCAAACGACCCTGACCGCTGCACTGCGAAGATGTCATCGACAAGGGCCGGGGTTCGGATCTGCGCTCTGGCCCGCTAAGGAGGGCCGTGCGCATCTGGGGCATCTCCGATCTTCACCTGTCGTTTTCGTGCGACAAACCCATGCACGTGTTCGGCGAGCATTGGCAGGGCCACGACCAAAAGATGGCCGCCAGCTGGGACGCCAGCGTCGGCGCCGACGACGTCGTCTTGTGTCCGGGTGACCTGTCTTGGGCTCTGAAGCTGCCCGAGGCCGCCCTCGATCTCGCCTGGATCGCCGCCCGCAAAGGGCGCCTCAAGATTCTGACGCGGGGCAACCACGACTATTGGTGGAGCGCCATCGGCAAGGTCCGCAGCGCCCTGCCCGAAACGCTGGTCGCCTTGCAAAACGACGCCGTCGACCTCGGCGAAGTCGTCGTCGCCGGCTCACGCTTGTGGACCTGCCCAGGTGCTCTCGACTGGGACGCGCACGACGAGAAGATCTACTTGAGGGAGGTCGAGCGCCTGCGGCTCTCCCTCGTCGAAGGGAAGCAAAAAGCCCAGGGTCGTCCGCTCTTGGCCGCCATCCACTACCCGCCCTTCGACAAGCAGCAGCGCTCGACGGCCTACAGCGAGCTCCTCGAGGAATTCGGCGTGAAGATGTGCGTCTACGGGCATCTGCACGGGCGTCGCGCCCACCGCACGGCCTTCGAGGGGGATCGAAACGGCGTCCGCTACCACCTGATCGCCTGCGATCACCTGCAGTTCGCGCCCATCACGGTGTGGCCGCTGGCGCCCTCGGTCCAGGAGGTGGCGTCGTCGTCGGAATCGGAGAAACTCTCTGCCCTCAGGCCGGGCGGCCCCTTCACCACCGGTTCATCGCCTGGTGGCGATGAAATCGTTCAGCCATGACGTCTCACGCGGCTCCTGGCTGTTGCCTGATCGCCGTGCTCTTGGCGTCGTCGTCGACGGCAGCCAAGCCACCCAAGGGCCCGCCGGCCAAGGCCGCCTGGGTGGTGCTGGTGCATGCAGACAGCGAGGTGCCGTCGTCGTGGAGCGAAGGCCTGCGCTCGGCAGCCCAGGACGCTCAGGATCGCGCTTGGGTCCCGCCGCCAGCGGTGACCCTTGACGAGGTGCAGCTGGTGTTGGGCTGCGGGCGCTGGGGCATTGCCTGCGCCGCCGAAGTGGCCAGCATGACCCACGCCGACAACGCACTGGTCGTCGGCGTCACGCGCGTGGGCGCGGGGGCCACGGTCACCATCGAGGCCGTCGCCAAAGACGGCAGGCTGGTGGCCCAAAGCGAGAGCGTCAACGTCGCCGCTGTCGACGACGACGGCTTGCGCATCGCCGAGGCCTGGGTGGCCGGAGCGGTGAAGGGCGCGCGGCCCACCGTGCTCATCGTCAGCGCCGATCTCGAGGGCACCGAGGTCGTCGTCGACAACGTTCCTCGCGGCCGCACTCCCCTGACCCTGATCGACGAGGTCGTCGCCGGCGAGCACGTGCTGCTCTTGCGGCGCGAAGGCCGCGCCCCTCTGTCTCGCACCATCGACGTCGCCGCCGGTGTGCTCAACCGCGAGCACGGGGTGTTGTCGTCGGGGGGACCTCCGATGAAAGCTGAACCCGTCGTCGGCGTTGTCGCCTCTCCTCCGCCCCCTGCGGGCGGGCCGATGGTGCTGGTGGGCTGGGGCCTCACCGGCCTTGGAGCCAGTGCAGCCTTCCTCGTTGGTACGGTGGCTGTCTTTTGGCAAATCGAGGTGGCCGACTACAGCGCCAACGTCGTCGACGACAAGATAAACATTGAATACCAGCGCACCCTGGGGCCGCCGGTTACCGGACCAGACCGAGCTGCTTTCCTGCTCGCTACCTTTGGCAACGACGGCGCCGACGGCAACGAGCTCAAAGCTGCCGTCTCAGACCGACAAAACGCCGCTGCCCTCTGCTTCGTCGTCGCCGGCATCGGCGCCCTGGTCGCTGGCACCGGCGCCGCCCTGGCATTGGGTTCGGCCCCCGACGAAGATGCGAGCGCCGCCGGCATCCGCCACTGATCGGATCGCAAGCGCGCCGCAGATCCGGCAGGCGCCGGGCGCTCCCCCTTTTGACAGCGAGGGCGGTGGGCAGCACAACCCCCCTGGCCCAGCCCACAGCCCCCTTTGGAGCGTTCATGTCGATGACCCGCCTCGCGTGGATCGTGCCTTTCGTCGTCGTAGTCGCGGGCTGCCCCCGGCCGCTGGACGCTGGCGTTGATGCAGGCCCCGTCGACAGCCCCTTCGTCACCTGCAGCGATGTGAGCGAGTGCCCCGGCTTCGTGCAGGACGCCACCACCCAGGTCGTGCGCTGCGACGGCGTCTGCCTCACCATCTGCAACGGCGCTGACGAGGCTTGCCCGGCACTGCAATTCTGCGACGCCAACGGCACCTGTGCGGTGGGCTGCCGCGAGTCCAGCGAATGTGGAGACCAGCTCTGCGTCGCCGGTACCTGCCAGGACGGCTCGTCCCAATGCGCTACCAAGTGCGACTGCCAGGTGGGCGAGGTGTGCAACGTCGACGGCCAGTGCGTCGCCGCCGGCGTGAGCTGCAACGCCAGCGCCGATTGCCCGCGCGGACCCGTGGGGCCCGCCGACGACTGCGAGGCCTTCACCTGCAGCGGCTTCACCCATCTGTGTTCCGACCCCACTCCCACTCCCTGTGCTTTGTCGGCCGACTGTGTGGGCCGACCGGGCTGCACCGGCGGCGCGGTGTGCACCTGCACGGCCTCGGGAGCCTGCGTTCCCGACGTCGACTGCACGGCGGCCACGGAAATCGCCGCCTGTGGCGCCGATAACTTCTGCGACGGCAACGGCGACTGCCAGGCCCTGCCGGTCTGCGCCGTCGACGGCGACTGCGCCGCCGCTGGCCTCACCTGCAACGAGGGACTGGGCAAGTGCGAGCGTCCCCAGGCTTGCACGAGCAGTACCCAATGCACCTCGCTGCCGACCACCTTCTGCAACCTCGACGAGGGTTTTTGCGCCCAGCCCACCTGCACCAACGGCGGCACCATCTGCAACGCCGACCAGAGCTGCTCCGCCGACGGACGCTGCGTCACCCAAGGCACCGGGACAGCCTGTTCCGGCGACGCCACCTGCCCGGCCGACCAGTTCTGCAACTTCACCCTCAACCCCGATCAATGCGCCGTCGGCTGCCGCGACAACCTCTCTTGTCCCATCAACCAGGATTGCAACGGCGCCCACCAATGCGCCGGTGGCTCCGCGGGTGGGCAGTTCGGCGACTCCTGCACCGCCGATGGTGACTGCCAAGCCCCCATGATCTGCGGCCTCGCGACCGGCACCTGCGCCGAGCCTTGCTTCGACGCCACCGAGTGCATCGCTTGCGCGGCCACCAATGGCAGCTGCCGGTGCAACCTCTTTGGATTCTGCAGCCCCGGCTGAGCGTGTCTGCCTCTCTCTGCGGCGGCCTTCTCCACGGCGGGCGCTCGACCCGCATGGGCACCGACAAGGCCTTTGTCGTCGTCGACGGGCTGCCCATGCGCGATCACGTGCGCGCGGCGTTGGGCCTGGTGTGTGAGCGCGTGGTGCAGATCGGCGGCGCTGACGCCGACGTCGTCGACGGGAGCGATGGTCCCTTTGCCGCTCTGATCGCCCTGCTGAGCACTGGGTGGGCCGAGCGCTACCTGGTGTGCGCGGTCGACCAACCCTTCGTCACACCGCGGGCCTTGCAGCTGCTGATCGACGTCGACGCCCAGGGGGTTTGCTTCGAGCGCGAGCCCCTGCCGTTGTGCCTGCGTAGCAGTGCCCTGCCGCGGCTGCGCGCGCTCTACGATCGGGGCGAAAGACGATTGAAGACGGCGCCGACGACGACGTTGGCCTGTCCTTCCTGGTTGGGGACACAGTTGCGCAACCTGAACCGTCCTGAGGATCTGCTCCGTTGAGTCGCTCTCGGTGACGCGGAAGCGGGCCCGGAGCGACTCGGCGCGACTGATCAGCGCACGCCGGCGACACCGCTGGAGTGGGCCTTGTCGTCGACGAGCAGCAGGATCGATTGCAGCGCACGCTCTTGCTCGCCGCTGGAAAAGACGTCGTCGAGCCGGGCGTGGCGATCGTGGACGTCGCGCTCGAAGAAGCGTTCCCATTGGCGCCGCGTCTTGGCTTTGACGTCGACGGCGTGACACTTCTTGCAGCCGTTTTGCAGCACCTGGGTGCCGGTCCAGTTGCCGTTGCCCGAGTAAAACACGGCCTTGGTGGTCGGCAGGGGCCTTGGGGGGGGCGCTTCGATCGCCGCGGGTGCCGTCACCGGGGGCGGCAGGGGAGGCGTCGCCGGCAAGGCCAGCGGAACGATCGCAGCGGGTGCGGGCGAAGCGCTCGTCGGCGGCGGGTTCGTCGTCGCGATCGCCTTGCGCACTTTCTTGGGGCCCACGGGGTCGGGCAGCGTGGGGTCTTTGAGGAAGTCGAGCTCGATGGGATCGCTGGACGACGTCGACGGCGGGGTGCCGGCGTCGATGAGAAGCGGTGCTCCAGCGTCGACGAGGGTCGGGGCGCCAGCCGTGGCGCCCATGTCATCGCCGTCAGGCGATGAACCTGTAGACAATTCACCGACAGCGCTTCGCGTGTCGGTGAATTGCTTGGATGGTGTGTCGCGCAGCAGCGTCCAGGCCACGACGGCCAACGACAAGGCGATGGCGGCGAAGAGCAGCGGGAGCGACCACGACGACGACGGCGCGTTTTGGCTTGTCGGCGCGCGAGCGGCTTCGCTCAGCGGGGCCAGAGGAGGGAGGGGGTGCTTTGGATTCAGCTCCGAGGTGCGCTGGGCGTGCACGGTGGTCTCGACGCGCACGACGGGGAGGGCCGCGGCACCGGCGGGGGGCGGCGGTTTGTCGGCGCGGGCGAAGGCGTCGGCTTCGAAGGCCCGGCGCTTCTCGAGGCGGTGGCTGAACGTGGCGTTGAACCACTTCTTCACGCCAGCGGCGCTGCTCACGCCCGTTTGCACGCTGACCTTGCGCAGGGCGGCGGCGAAATCGTCCATCGAGGCAAAGCGCTGGGCGCGGTCCGCCGCCGTGGCCTGCTTGACGACGTCATCGAGCTCGGTGGGGACGTCAGCGCGTAAAGACGAAGCCGGCGCGAGCTTCAGCTGCTCGATGTGATCGACCACCTCTTGCAACGGCGCGTCTTTGGCCAGGTCGATGCCGGGCTTGAGCGTGAGCAACTCCCAGAGCACCAACCCCAGTCCGTAGATGTCGACGCGGGGATCGATGTCCCGCACGCGGAAGGTCTCGGGAGCCAGGTAGCTGAGCTTGCCCTTGATGCCGCCCGGCGACGTCATCTCGGTCTGCTGCGTCGACTTGGCGATGCCGAAGTCGATGACCTTCAGGTAGCCGTTTTTGTCCAGCATCAGGTTCTGCGGACTGACGTCGCGGTGGATGAGCTGCAGCGGCTTGCCGTCGGGCGAGGTCGCGCTGTGGGCTGCTCCGAGGGCTTCGGCGGCGTCGAGCATCAGCTTCAGCACGATGGGCACCGGCATCGGCATCTGGTTCTTGCCGAGCTGCCGCCAGACGTAGCTCAGGGTTTCGCCGTCGACGTATTCCATGACGATGGCGATGTCGCCGTCATCGGTGCGGGTCAGGTCGTAGACCTTCACGATGTGGGGGTGGCTGAGGGCGGCGACGGTCTTTGCTTCGTCGAAGAACATGCCGAGCAGGTGAAGGTTCTCGGTGCCGCCCTCGCGCTCGGCGCGGATCTTCTTCACGACGACGAGGCGCGCGAAGCCTTGCTCGCCCATCTGCACGCCGAGGAAGAGATCGGCCATGCCTCCATGGCCCAAGCGCGACACCAGGCGCAGTCCGCCCCGTTCGTGCACGACGTCGGCGAGGCGCTGGGCCCCGGTGTCGGGAGCCTCGTCGATGGCCGGGGCGTCGCTCTCTTTGGGGGCACCGCTCATGGTCTTTGGTCCCAGGGCGGCTGGGGATGGTGGGAGAATCCCAGGCGAGCCCCAAAGGGATCGCGCACATAGGTCGTATAGGTGGACTCGTGTTCGACGACGACGCCGGCTGCGATCAGGCGCTCTCGCAGCCGCACACGTGCTTCGGGCTCCACCGCGAAGGCAACGCAGAAGGGACCCGGAGCCGCCGACCTCCAACCGTCGACGTCGCGGGCCCCCTCGCATTTCTCCAACATCACGATGGCGTCGCCGGCCTGCACCCACAAAGCGTGATCTTGGGTGCGCACCACAGCCAGTCCGAGGACGTCGACGTAGAAGGCGCGGGCCACCGCCAGATCGAGCACCTGGATGGCGACGTGGTGCAGTTTCACGAGCAGGCTTTCTTCGAGGTGCTCATTCGTCAGCGCAGCCCCAGGACGTGAGCGCACTCGAGGATCTTCCGGCTGTGCACCTGAATCGTGCGGGCGTCGGAGCCGAGCTGCATGCGGTTCTTGATGAGGTCGACTGCGCAGGGGCCCTTGCTCCTCATGACCGCCTGCAAGAGCTTGTTGTCGACGATCGCTTCGGCCCCGGCGTCGACGACGACGACCTCGCCTTGGACCGCCCGGCCTGAGGGCAGAGCATTGGCCGCCCGGCCTGGGGGCAAAGAACTGGGGACGGGCCGTTCGGCTTTTCGTTTCTCGGCGGCGGGTTTGTCGTGGCGTACGCCGGCAAAGAGAGCCGCGAGCAGCTTGGTCTCGGCGTCGGATTGCGGCGGCACCTGCACTCTCTTGGGCTTCGTCTCCGATGGCCCTATCTGGATGGCGTCGGCGGGTGCAGCGACCATGGCCAAAGGTGGATCGGTGTTGCCCTCGCGGAGGCGCCCCAGCCCAACACCGATCCCGCCAGCGACGACGACGGCGGCCACGAGCGCCACGCCGACCCAGAGGCTGCGGTCGCCCCAGGCGTCGATCGAGGTCGTTCGAGCAGACACCAACGCGGTTTTCTCGTCGTTGATGGCTCCCCGGACTTGCGGGCTGGTTTCGGGACGTCGTCGGCGTGCGTGGGCGCCCTCGCTGGGCTGGCCGGGACCTTGGACGCGCTCGACGAGCTGGGTCAGCTCGTTGCCGGCTTCGGGGAACCGGGTGGTGACGAGGGTTTTGTCGTCGCGAGGGGCGGCAGGACGCAGGGGGTTGCGCGACCTGGCGTCATCGACACCGACCCCCTTCAGCGGCGGCACCGCGGTGTCGACCGGCGTGGCTTCGCTGCTGGGACGCGGCGTCGACCGGGGTGTCGCGTCGTCGCTGGACGCCGCCGTCGTGGCGTGCCGGTCCTGGCTGCGCGGCCGCGGCAAGGGATCGCTGTGCACCAGGGTGAGCGCATGCGATGCGCTGGCCTCGAGCTCGGTGCGGAAGGCGGCGACGGTCACGCTGCCGAACCTGGCCAGGTTTGCGTGCTCGCGGGCGATCTCGTCGACGAAGAGCTCCTCCATCAGCCCACGCAGGGACCTTTCGCCGACCCCCGGCCAGCGCTCGTGGGAATAGCTGAGCAAGGCTTCGCGCAGCTCGCCGCAGGAAGAGAAACGACGTCGAGGATCGGCGTCGATGGCTCGCGCGATGATCGCGGCCAAGGGCGGATCCAGGCTCGTCCAGCCGGCGGGAACGAAGCCACCAATGCCTGCGCGCTGCCAAATGTCGTTGGCGCTCAGCCCTTCGTAGAAGCGCTCGTTGCTCAACATCTCGTAGGCGACCACGCCGCAAGCAAAGAGGTCGGCGCGGGCATCGATGGGGTCGCCCCGGGCCTGCTCAGGAGCCATGTAGGCCATCTTCCCCATGACAACGTTGGGTTGGGTGCGTTCGACCTTCAGCCTCGAGGCCGCGAGGCCAAAGTCGATGAGCTTCACCTCCCCTTCGTAGCTGACGAGCACATTTTGCGGGCTGACGTCACGGTGCACCAGGTTGAGGGGCTCGCCTGTGCTTGGATGTCTTCGCCGGTGCGCGTAGTCGAGGGCCTGCAAGGTCTCGCACACCAAATGCAAAGTCACCGCTGTCGGCGTCGTCCGTTGCGCCTGCTTGCAACGGTCTAGCAGTGTGCGCAGGTCGCGACCCGAGACGTAGTCCATCGCGAGGTAGTACTCCTCGAGGTCCCCTTGCAGCGTGGTGCGCACGACGCGGCCGACGTCGAAGACGTTGCAGATGTTGGCGTGGCTGAGGGTGACGACGACGCGGGCTTCGTCGATGAAGCGCGTGACGTATTCGCGATCGCGGGTGAGCTCCGAGCGCAGCTTCTTGAGCACGCACGTGCGCTCGAGGCCGGCGATGCCGCCGGACTTGGCCAGGAAGACCTCGCCCATGCCGCCGCGCGCGAACTGCTGCAAAAGCAGGTAGCTCCCGAAGGCGCGGGGCAGCTCGTCGTCGTCGTCTTCAGGCGCGGCAGCCATAGGTCGCCACGACGTTAGCAGAACCGCCGATGTCAGAGGGCCGCGTCGCCGCGTTCACCGGTGCGAATGCGCACCGCATCTTTGATCTCGCTGATGAAGATCTTGCCGTCGCCGATGCGACCCGAGCGCGCCGCCCCTTGAATGGCCTCGACGCAGCGCTCGACCAGCCCGTCTTCGACGACGACCTCGAGCTTCACCTTGGGGACGAAGTCGACGACGTATTCCGCGCCCCGGTAGACCTCGGACTTGCCACGTTGGCGTCCGAAACCGCGCACCTCGATCACGGTGAGGCCGCCGACGCCCAGGGCATCGAGAGCATCTTTGACGTCGTCGAGACGAAAGGGTTTGATGACGGCTTCAATCTTATGCACAGCACTCCTGACTTTCTGCGAGCGAGCGGCTGCTCCGAACATAGGACGAGGCTCAGGTCACGATCGGCAGTCCCTCCTTCGGCACCTTCGCGGCGGAGAAGGAACGTAGGGGCGTTCTTGCTCCTTCTCCGACGACGAAGAGGCCGGGGACGTTGGTCTCGCCCCCGCCGTCGCAGGCGGGCAGGGTCGGGTACGAGGCCTCGGGCCGGGGTGCGAGGAGATCGCAAAGGGCATGGGCGCTCATACTCTCCCCGGGGACGAGTCGCAGTACGATGGCGAGATGACCGAGCTCATTGCTGCAAGCGCTGACAAGTCAGACGAGCCCGTCGTGCGCGCGCTGAACGAGGCCCGTCGGCAGCTCGCCGCGATGCACGACGTCGCCCAGGCCGTGGGGGCCAACGTCGAGCTCCAGACCCTCTTGCCCGCGATCATCCGCAGCGTGTGCCAATTGGTCGACAGCGAGCGGGCCAGCCTTTTTCTCGTCGACGAACACACGGGTGAGGTGTGGTCGCGCGTGCAGCTCGGCCACGAAGAAGAGATCCGCCTGCCGCCGGGCACCGGCATTGCTGGCGCCGTCGTCGTGACCCGAAAGCCCGTGCGCCTCGACGACGCCTGGTCCGACGCGCGCTTCCACCGCGGCGTCGACGAAGCCACGGGCTACCGCACTCGCACGCTGCTGGCCGTGCCCATCGTCGACAAAGACGGCGTCGTCAAAGGTGTGGTCGAAGCCCTGAACAAGCAGGGATCGGGCGGGTTCAGCGACGACGACGAACGCCTGCTGCTCGCGCTGGGCGCCGAGATCGCGGTGGCCCTGCAGCGGGCCTTGTTGTTTGACGAGCTCGCCCGGCAGAAGGCGGCGTTGGCCCGACGTGTGTCGGAGCTCGATCTCCTGGTCGACGTCGACGAAGCCCTGCTCTCCGCCGATGGGGTGCAGGGGATGCTCGATGTCGTCGTCGAACGGGCGCAGGTGCTCTTGCCTGCCGATGCCGCTTCGGTGGCCCTCATAGACGAGCGCACCTCGGCGCTGGTGTTCCGGGCGGCGGCGGGCATTGGGCAGGACAAGGTGATGAGCCGGGCCATCCCCTCCGACACCGGCCTGGCCGGGGTGGCGCTGGCGGAACGGCGGGCGGTGCGCGTCGACGACGCCGGCGGCGATCTGCGCCACGCGCGTTCGGTATCGCGCTCGACGAGCCTGACGCCCGGACCCTTGCTGGCCCTGCCGCTGGTGCCGCCCAGTGGGGCCGAGGCGCGGCCCTTCGGCGTGCTCACGGTGCTGCGCAAACAAGGCGCGCCGCCCTTCACCGACGACGACGAACGCATCCTGGGCTTGATCGCTGCTCGAGTGACCCAGGCTCTGGCCGATCAAGACCGCAAGGAGAAGTCGCGGGCCAAGCAGCAGCTGGAGACCATGGGCCACATGCTCTCGGGCATCGTGCACGACTTCCGCACGCCGATGACGGTGATCGCCGGCTATGTGCAGCTGTTGGCGGCGCAAGACGACAGCGCCGAGCGCGAGCGCAGCTGCGACATCGTGCTCAAGTCCTGCGAGCAGATGACGATCATGATCAAGGAGCTTCTCTCTTTTGCCCGCGGGGACAGCACCGTTCTGCTGCGCAAGGTGTGGCTGGAGAGCTTCACCGAGGAGCTCGAAGAGTCGCTTCGGCGCTTGGTGGACCAGAGCGACATCACCCTCGTCGTCAACGGCCACACCCGCAGCGTGGCCCGGCTCGACGACCTCAAGATGACCCGCGCCTTGGTGAACCTCGTCAAAAATGCCCGCGAGGCCATTGGCGAGGCCAAGGGGACCATCACCGTGCAGATCAAAGACGAAGGCGACGACCTGGTTTTCATCGTCGCCGACGATGGTCCTGGCCTGGCGCCTGAGATCGAGTCGCGGGTGTTCGAGTCCTTTGCGACCTTTGGCAAAGCCGAGGGCACGGGGCTTGGCTTGGCCCTGGTGAAGCGCATCGCCGAGGAGCACCACGGCGGCGTCGTCGTCGACAGCGCTCCGGCGCAGGGGTGCACCTTCACCATTCGCATTCCGCGGCAGTAGCTGCGCCTTGCTGTGCGGCCCCGCAAAGGCGACGGTGCTGCATGAGCCCACCGCCCGTCGTGCTGGATCTCCTGCCCGTGGCTGGGACCACCGACAGCGACACCATTCTCGCTGCTTTTCTCGAGGTCGTTTCGGCCAAGGGGCTCTCCCTGTACGAGGCCCAGGAGAGCGCGCTGCTCGAGCTGCTCGCTGGCAAGCACGTGGTGCTGTCGACGCCGACGGGCTCGGGCAAGTCGTTGGTCGCGCTGGGCCTGCACTTCAAGGCCATGAGCGAGGGAAAAAAGTCCGTCTACACCGCGCCCATCAAGGCCCTGGTGAGCGAGAAGTTTTTCTCGTTGTGCGCGGACTTCGGCGCCCCCTACGTCGGCATGCTCACTGGCGACGCCAGCATCAACCGCGACGCACCCATCTTGTGCTGCACCGCCGAGATCCTCACCAACCTGGCCTTGTCGCAAGACGCCCACGGCATTGCCGCTGTGATCATGGATGAGTTTCACTATTACGGCGACAAAGAACGCGGCATGGCTTGGCAGGTTCCCTTGCTCACGATGCCCGATACTCAATTCCTTTTGATGTCTGGGACGCTCGGCGACATGAGCGGAATCATGAAGGCCCTAGAGCGCGATTCCCAGCGCGCCGCCGTCGAAGTCTATTCGGCAGTTCGTCCCGTTCCGCTGGATTTCGAATATGTCGAAACACCTATTCATGAGACAATTGACAAGCTGGTTATTTCAGGGAGGGCGCCGGTATACATTGTCCACTTTACGCAGCGCGAAGCCGCTGAGCAGGCGCAATCGCTGTTGTCGACGCCGGTCATCAGCAAGGAAGACAAAGCCAAGATTGGGGCCATTCTGCAGACCGCAAAATTCGATACGCCCTACGGCAAGGAGGTGCGCAAATTCCTCGCCGCCGGCATCGGCATCCACCACGCCGGGCTCTTGCCCAAGTACCGGCTGCTCGTCGAGCAGCTAGCGCAGGAAGGCCTGCTCAAGGTCATCTGCGGCACCGACACCCTCGGCGTGGGCGTCAACATTCCGATCCGCACCGTGCTCTTCACCAAGCTGGCAAAATTCGATGGTGAAAACACCGGCATTTTGGCGGTCAGAGACTTCTTGCAGATCGCGGGACGCGCCGGACGCAAGGGCTTCGACGACCGCGGCTGGGTCGTGGTGCAAGCCCCCGAGCACATCGTCGAGAACAAGAGGGCAGAAGCGAAATATGCCTCTGGGGAGTCGAAGAAGAAGCCGCAGAAGAAGCAGCCCGAGCCTGGCTTCGTCGCCTGGGACCAAGGGACCTTCACGCGTTTGACTTCGAAGCCGCCGGAGCCCTTGCATTCGCGCTTCCAGATCTCGCACGGGATCTTGCTGCAGCTGCTGCAGAAAGAAGATGGCGGTGGCTACCGACGTCTGGTCGACCTCGTGGCCCGCAACCACGAGAACGCAAACAACAAGGTGAAGCACCTGGTGCGCGCGCGGCAGCTCTTTCAATCGCTGCGCGAAGCCGGCATCGTCGACGTCGTCAAAAGAGAGGTCGACGGCGAGCCGCGCAACCGCGTCGTCGTCCGCGCCGGCCTGCAGATCGATTTCTCGCTGCACCAGACCTTGTCGCTCTACTTGCTCGAGACCCTCGACGTCATCGATCCCGCTCGCGAGACCTGGGCTCTGGATGTGGTCACGCTGGTCGAGAGCATCCTCGAAAACCCCAAGGCCATTCTCTTGCGCTTGCAGGACAAAGAGAAGACCGCGGCGCTGGCCGAGATGAAGGCCCAGGGCATGGAATACGACGAGCGCATGGCCGAGCTGGAGAAGATCACCTGGCCAAAACCTCTCGAAGATTTCATCTATCAAACCTTCAATGAGTTCAAGACCAAACACCCCTGGGTCGGCGAGAACATTCGACCAAAGTGCATCGCCCGCGACGTCCTCGAACGCTTCATGACCTTTAACGAATACATCAAAGAATACGGTCTAGAGAGAATCGAGGGACTTCTTCTTCGTTCATTGTCGGATTTTTACAAGACCTTGAGTCAGACCATTCCCGACGAAAAAAAGAATGACACGCTGCACGAAATCGAGGCCCATTTCCGCGCCTTGATCGCGCGGGTCGATGCTTCACTGGTTGAGGAATGGGAATCCCTGGCCGGCGGCGGACGCGTGCTGGCGGCGCCGTCGGTGAACCAGCCTGTCGTCGTGCTGGACATCGATGCCAACCCCCGGGCCTTTGCGCTGCGCGTGCGCGCCGAGCTGCACCTGCTGGTCAAAGCCCTGGCCCAAGGCGACTACGACGACGCCGCCTCCCACGTCGACGGCGTCGATGCGGCTGCCCTCAAGGCGGCGGCGGAAGCCTTCGCCAAAGAGAAGGGGCATCCCATCTTGTTCAGCGTCGAAGCCCGCAAGCCGACCCGCACGCTGCTGGAGAAGTCGGCGGAGCGGGAGTACCGGGTGCGCCAAGTGTTGGTCGACGACGCTGGGGACGACGACTGGGTCATCGAGGGACGCATCGACGCTAGCGTGCCGAAAAAGGCCGGCGACGCCATCGTCGAAATCGTTGCCATCTCGCGCTGAGCCAGCGGCAGCGGGCAGTCTGAGGGGCAATTCATCGCCGCCAGGCGATGAACGGTGGACAATTCGTCCTGGGACCTGCGTCCGCACCGAGTTTTTCGTGCAGCTTGACCGCTTCGTCATGCCAGAGGTCGAGCCCCCGGGCGCGCTCCCCCTCGAACGTCTTTAGGTACTCGTCGCGGCACGCGAAGTAATTCACCGACACGCGAAGCGCTGTCGGTCAATGCCATTGGCACTCCGGCCTTCGGCCCCCCAAGCTGCATCCTCCGGCCTGCACGCCAATTTGCCTCCGGCGACGTCGAGGATGATGCTGCGCCCATGAGCGCACCGGACCCCACCCTCCAGGCCAAGGACCTCTGGACATCTGCCCACGAGCACGTGCGTCGCGGTGACCTTGCCGCCGCCACCCGCGATCTCTCGGGCTGCTATCAAATTCTGCAAGCGCTCAAAGATCCGCGCATCACCGAGGTGCACAAGCGCTGGATCGAAGTGCACAAGCTCTACCTCGAAGAGGGCGCCCGGGCAGCCTCGCCGACGCCAAAGCCCGCCCCTGCGCCCACCGTCGAAGCCGAAGCCGAAGCCGCCGCCAACGCTGGCAACCTCGAGCAGGCCATTCTTCTCTACGAGCAGGCCCTGCAGAAACAGCCCGAGAACGAGCTGGTCACCGAGCGTTTGGTCGAGCTGCGCGCCGCCCGTCCGCGGGCCGCCGAGCTCACCGAGAAACGGCCCGAGCTGCTCGAAGCTCAAGTCGAGGAGCGCGAGGTCCTCGCCGACGCCGAGATGATCGTCGATGTTCCGGCGTCCAACGGCGCCACTGCGCTTGTGGACGACGTCCCCGCCGCCAATGGCATCGCGGCCGCCTTGGCCGAGGACTCCTTCGCCGACATCAACGAACCCGAGGGGAGCGCTGTCGCTGTGGCCGAGCTCGCGGTCGAGACCAGCAGCGCCCTCGCCACAGCGGAGAGCGCGAGCATCCACGAGGCGACGACCTTGGTGCCCGAGTTGATCTCGAGCGCGCCGGATCGGGCTCACGTGATGCCAGCCACCGAAGCCGGCGTCGGCCTGCCCAGCATCGACGTCGACATCGACATGGGCGACGCCGTCAGCGCCGCCATCGCCGACGACATGCCCATCGACGACACGCCACCGGCCGGGCAGCCCTCGCCGCCGGCAGCCCTCGCCACTGAGGATGCAGGGAAAGGAGCTCCCCAACCTGCTGCTGCGCTGACCGCCGAAGATCCGCGTTGGGGGGCCGGGCAGCCCGCCGCTGGCCTGAGCGCCGAAGACCCGCGCTGGGGGGCCTCGGACCCGCTGCCCCCAAGCCCAGCAGCCAGCAGCGTCGACGGGGCCGCCGTCGCTGCCGACGTCGCGCTGCTCGAAGAGTTGCTCGCGCGCGTGCAGACCAACCGCCGCTCCCGCGCGGCGTGATCGACCTCGAGCTCTTGGGGCGCGCGCTGAAGCTGCGCGCGGGTTTCGCTGTGCCGCCGGCCACCAACCTCCGTCGCCTCGTCGATGGCGAAGGCGACGGATTGCCCGGCGTCGTCGTCGACCGCTACGGACCCGTGGTGCGCATCGAGCTGTGGGCGGCCCAGTGGCCGGGCAACCTTGACGAGGCCGCCAGCGTGGTCGACGCCGCAGCCGTGGTTGCCGTCTTGCGTACCGCCGCAGGCAAGAGCGAGCTGCGCGTGGTGCGGGGGCAGGTACCGGAGTCCCACGTCGTCGTCGAAGACGGGGTGCGCCTCCTGGTGCGGCTGCGAGATGCCGCAGCAGCCGGCAGCGGCGTCTTCGTCGATCAACGCTTGGGTCGTCGCCTCGTGCGCGACGCGGCCCGGGGTCGGGTGGTGCTCAACCTCTTTGCCCACGCTGGGGCCTTTGGCGCGGCGGCGGCGGTGGGCGGGGCGTCCCGCGTCGACCACGTCGACATGGCGAAAAAGTGCGCCCCCTGGGCCGCCACCAACCTCGCGCTCAACGGTCTCGATCCCCGCCAGCACCGCTTCATCGTCGACGACGCCCTGCTCGTGCTTGCGAAGCGAGCCAAGAAAGGCCGCGGCGCTGGCGTCGTCGTTTGCGATCCGCCGACCCAGGCGGTGCGCCGCGATGGGTCGCGCTTCGTGCTGCAGGCCTCCCTCGCCGACCTCGCCCGGGAGTCCTGCCAGGCTCTCGACGACGGCGGCCTGCTTTTGTTGTCTTGCAACGACCGCAGCGTGGGGGTGGAGCGCGTGCTCGACGAAGCGCAGCGGGGCGCGAGGCTGGCGGGGCGATCGCTGGAACACATCGGCGCGCTGCCCTTGCCCGACGACGTCACCAGCCAAGAGCCCGGGCGCGCGCGGCCGATGCGGGGTTGCGTCTTGCGCCTGCGTTGACCGAGAGCCTTTGTTGCGGCGGCAACAGACGTCGCTGATACTGCGGTCTCGAAGCGGGGGAGCTGCGGATGCGCCACATCGTCGTCGTGGGCCTCATGTCCCTCGTGTGCGCCGGCACTCGCGCCAGCGATGTGCTGGCGGTGCTGCCCACGTCGGGCACCGGCGACGTCAGCGCCCAAGCTGCCCTGGTCAGCACCGTCATGCTGGGTGCGCTGCAGGATGCTTCCCTCGCCGTGGCCAGCAGCGAGGAGGTGCAGCGCGCCTTTCTCGACGCCGGCGCTGCGGCCTGCAGCAAGCCGGTGGCCTGCGCGCGGGTGGTGGGTCCGATGGTGCACGCGACCAAGGTGGTGGTCGCAGAGCTGTGGGCCCTGGCACCGGGCTACCAGCTGCGCGTCGCCGTCGTCGACGTCCGCTCACCCCTAGGCCCCGCCGCCGAGGATTGGCTGAGCTTCAGCGCCGCCGACAAAGCCGCCCTCACCCAGGTCGCCGAACAGGCCGTGCTCGCGGCCTTGAAATTAGAGCGCACGGGCAGTCTGGCCATCGCGATGAGCGAGAAGGGCGCCGAGGTGCTCGTCGACGGCATCGCGATGGGTCCGACGCCCCTGCTGACCCCGCTGAAGCTCAAGGCCGGACGGCACGAGGTCGAG
Organism: Myxococcales bacterium; assembly: GCA_023248635.1. GTDB lineage: Bacteria > Myxococcota > UBA727 > UBA727 > VGSZ01 > VGSZ01. The sequence goes on along the minus strand of JAHFED010000023.1, from coordinate 41,710 downwards.
GTCCGCTACGCCCAGCGCGTGCCTTGGCGCGGCTACGTCGACGTCGAAAACGCTGAGCTGCGCGAGCTGCACCTGTGCCCAGCAGCGGACGCCGTCGTCGAATGCGCGCCTGAAACAGCTGCCACGCCCAGCCCCCTCTTCATCGGCGGCCTCGTCGGCGCGGGACTCGGTGTGGCGGGTGTCGTGACCGGATTGGTAGGGTTGTTTGCGAAGAATTCGGCTTTTGAAGACTATCGCAATCGCGGTGAATCCGGTTCGAGAAATTCGATTGGAATCTTCCAGACGATCGCGGTCGTCGGCCTCGGCGGCGGCGGTGTTCTCCTCTTCAGTGGGGGCGCCGCGGCCGCGGCCAGCATCATCATAGAATGACGACGGAATGAGAATTCATGCTGACCAAGAATGAGCTTGATCGAATGAGTCTGCGCGTTGGCATGATCATGCTGGTCATCACCGCCAGTCAGACCGCCTGTCAGACCCAATGCGACAACGACGACGACTGCGCGGCACCCGAGGTTTGTCTCTTGCCCGTCGATGGCGACGGTGCTGGTTGGTGCGTCGACGCCGCCGCGCCCGCGCTCGACCTCAGCGAGGGAGAGGGGGAGGAAGGTGAGGGAGAAGGAGAAGGTGAGGGAGAAGGAGAAGGAGAAGGTGAGGGGGAAGGAGAAGGAGAAGGGGAAGGAGAGGGAGAAGGAGAGGGAGAAGGAGAAGGAGAAGGAGAAGGAGAAGGAGAGGGGGAAGGAGAGGGAGAAGGAGAAGGAGAAGGAGAAGGAGAGGGAGAGGGTGAGGGTGAAGACATCTTCACGCTCCAGGTCGACGACGACGCCGGCAATCAGCCCCTGGTCACCAACGTGTCTTGGGTCGTCGGCGCCCGCGTCAATTGCCGTCTCTCGACGACGGAACCCGAGGACGCGACGCTGCCCGACGTCAGCGTCGACGGCGATGGAGCCGGCAATGGATCGGCGACCTTTGTGACGACGACGATCCTCTCCCTGACCTGCGACGGCAGTGCCCCGCTTACCGAGGCGGTCCGGGTGGCGCGGTTCACGGAGCCGCCGGCCCAGGCCCTGGTGACCGGCAACGTGTCGTCGCCCGATTTGAGCTGGAGCGGGGTCGACCTGGGCGAATGCACCTCCACCCTGTCGACCACGGAGCTGTCCACCGACGACGGCGTCGACGGCTACGCGGTGGCGGGCTCCTTGTTGATCGATCAAGAGGGCGCGTTGCTCACCAGCTGCGCGGGTCTCGACGACGCGAACCCCTTGACGGCGACGACGACGCTGGGCTTGCTCGAGGTGTCGGTGGCGGTGCCGGCGCTGGTGGCGACGGGTGCGACGACGCTGCTGGTGCCGAGCGCCGATCCTGCGGACGCCGCCTGCACGCTGCTGGTGGACCGGGTGACCCAAGCGGATTTCAACCTCGTCCTGGTGGCGCCGGCGAACGTGACGGTTCAATGCGTCGACGAGCAGGCCATCTCCGAGTCGACGACGACGCTGGTGGATGTGCTGCTGGTCCCCGACCTTCAGCTGTCCAACGGCCCGGCGGCGGGAACGGTGTTGCTGCGCCTGGCGATCAGTCCGGCCGACGCCGCGTGCTCCTCTACCTTCTCCGAAGGGGGGAATCCACCCACGGAGCTCTCCATCGCCAACGGTGAAGAAAGGGCGGTGACGCGCTTCGCCGGCGAGACCACCACCACCATTTCCGTCAGCTGCAACGCTGGAAATCCGGTCGTGGTGACAGAGGCGTCGGTCGTGGCGCGCTGGGTCGCCGTGAACGCCATTGCTGAAATTCAGGGCATTTCATTTGTGCAGAATACCGTCACGCTGACAGGAGCAAATGTGGCTCTGCCGCTGCTGCAAGGTGTGAGTGGAAACGTCGCGCTTCTCAGTCCCACAGGCATCCAATTGCCATTGCTGCGCAACGTGGTTGCGAGCCTCAGCATTGACGGGAGCGCGGCGAGCCTTGGCGAGCTTGCGCTCCCGTTGCTCTCGACCGTCGGCGGCTCGTTGACTGTCGAGAGCAACGGAAGCCTCGCTTCGCTCGCGCTCCCGTTGCTCTCGACCGTCGGCGGCTCGTTGACCGTCACGGGCAACGACGGCGTCGTTTTCCTCGGGCTCCCGCTGCTGACCACGCTGGGCGGCGCGCTGGCGATCACGAACAACGAAAACCTTGGGGCCATCGTGGTGCCCCTGCTCTCGACGGTCGGTGGTGGATTCACGGTCTCCGACAACGCCCGGCTGAACAGCGTGGGATTTGAAGGATTGTCATCCATCGGCACACCTGGTGGAGCAGCAGATAACTTTGCCTTCTCCTCCAACGGTGCATCTCTGCCGGGTCCAGACTCCATTTCGGTGGGCTTGGGATCGGGTCCTGCTATCCCGGTGCAGGGAAATGTTACGATCAATTTCAATACTCAACTATCGAACGCTGCTGGCCAGGCCTTGGCCGATGCCTTAGCCCAGACAGGGGGCGAGTCCGTCACCGGCAACATCGATCCCTGAACCGACGACCTCTTGCTCGAGGTCGGGAGGCCCCATCTCCCCCGGCCCTCGTCCGCGGGCGCCGTCGAGGAGGATCCCCGAAGGAGCGCTTCGGCCGACGTCGCTGACGCCGATGGATCAGCTGGCGAAGATCTCGTCGAAGAAGGCCTTCATGGCTGCAAAGGCCCGCCGCGCGGATCGCTCGTTGTAGGCCGCGCCCTTGGACTTGTCGGTGCCCGCGCTCGGCTGGGTGAAGGCGTGCACGGTGTCTGCGTACTCGGTCATGACCCAGTCGACCCTGGCCTCGTTGAGGTCTTTCTTGAAGGCAGCGATGTCGGCGGCGGGAACGAAGGGATCGTCGGCGCCGTGCAACACCAGCACCTTGGCCTTGATGTTCTTGCTGTCGCCGGGCGTGGGCGCATCCAGGCCGCCGTGGAAGCTGACGACGCCCTTCAGCGCTGCTCCGCTCTTGGCCAGCTCGATGGCCGCGGTGCCGCCAAAGCAGAAGCCGATGGCCGCAACCCTGGCAGCGTCGACGTCGGCTCTCTTCACCAAGGTGCGGAGCCCCGCCTGGGCACGGCTGCGCAAGAGCTTGCGGTCCTTCTTGTATTTGCCGGCGAAGTCCCCTGCCTCCTGGGCGTCCTTGGGACGGCTGGCCTTGCCATAGATGTCGGCGACGAAGGCGATGTAGCCCTGCTGGGCCAGCTCCTTGGCCTTGGCTACGGTGAAGGCCGAGACCCCCATCCAATCGTGCACGATGAGGACGCCCGGGCGCTTGCCGGCGGCGTCGTCGTCGAAGGCCACGATGCCCTCGAGCACGGTGCCGTCGGCGTCTTGGTACTCGACCTTCTCGCTCTTGATGGCAGCCCAACCGGGGACGGCAGCGAAGGCGACAGCGACGACGACGAAGGCCTTCATGGTTCCTCCCCAGCATCGAGGCGCGCGCGGGCCGGCTCGAAGAGCTCGCGCAAGAGACGGAACAATTTCTTCTGGTTCGTCAAGGAGGCGGTCTGCCCGTCGACGTCGGGCCCTTTGGCCTTCTGCCGCTCGCGCTCCTTCTGCGCGGCGCGCACCAATTGGCGCAAGGCCGTGCGATCGACGTCGCCTTGCTCGGCGCAAAGGGCAGCGAGGGCAGCGTCGCCTTCGTTGATCAGCCTCTCGCGCCACAGCTCGGCGCGCTGAAAGGCGACGCTGCTCAGGGTGCCCTCGCTGAGCAAATCCTCGAGAGCCGCCAGCACCGGGACGGCGTCGACGGTGCGCATGATCTTGCCGATGAGCTGCACCTGCCTTCGATAGCCGCCAAAGGCGCCCTTGATCAGGATGCGTTGGGCTTCGACGACGGCGGCGCGCAGGTCGTCGGGAAGGGGCACGCGCACGAGCTGACCGGGCTTGAGCTTGATCAGCCTCTCCCCCAGCCGCTCGAGCTGGATGGCCCGACGCTTCTTGTCGACCCGCGGCGAGACCTCAGCGGGCTCCTCGAGAAAGCGGCCGTTTTCGCCGACGTTGAGGGCGTCGAGCTTCTTTTCGTTCTCTTTTTCCAGCCGCGCCAGCGCCTTGGACATCAACGCTTCGTCAGCAAATCCGCGGGCCATGCCACCGCTTCGTCGACGGCGTCGACAAGAGCAATGACCTGCTCGGCTGCACCGGCCGGCCTCGACGACGAGGGAGTCCTCCTCCGCTCCTGCGCCATACAGGAAGTACGGCTCGTCGCTTCGTTCGGGCTCCGCCGAGTCTCCGTCGGGCACAGCCTCGCTGCGGATCGGCTTTCGGGACTATTCGACCGGCTTGCCCAGGATGACCTTGGTGGGCACCTCCTGGTTCAAGAGCGCGTAGGTGGTGATGCCGGCTGCGGTGCCGCCAGCCACAAGGACGACGCCGCCGGCGGCCGCCCAGAACCAGGGCTGATCAAAGATGGATTCTTCGACGAGCTCGACCCGCGAGATGGTCGTCTCGTTGCGCGCCAAGATGACGTCGAAGGTCTGGCTGACGCGTGCCCCCTTTTGCACCAGCACCGTGTGCACGCCGGTCGGGATGTCGCGCACGGGCTCCATGGGCGTGGTGCCGACCTCTTTGCCGTCGACGATGACGGTGACGCCGTCTTCGGTGAAGATCTCGAGGGCGCCCACGTGGTTGGTGGCGTTGGCACCGTCGAACAGGCGCTGCACCAGCGGCCGGGCCAGGTTCAACAGAATGTCGTCGGTCCCGCGAAACGCGGCTTCCTGGCGGGACAACACCGCCGGACCTTCCTCGCCGTCCTTCGAGCCCGCGTCGATCAAAGAGAGGCTGACGACGGTGGCGCCGGCGACCTTGTCCACTTGACCGGTGATGAGGACGTCGGCGTTGACCAGCTGGGCGACGTCGGCGGCGCAGCGCAGCTCCGAGCAGCCGGCGAGCTGGGCATCGGCCTGGTGCGAGAGGATGGACTTGATCTCGTTGCGGCTGATGGCCTTGAGGCCGTCCACCGCCTGGATCTCGGCGGCGAGCATGGTGGTGAAGGCGCCCGCCGCAGCCTCAGCACCCTCGCCGGTGGCCTTGAGATCGAGCACGGCGACGAGGCGCGGCGCCCCTTTGGTGCCCGTCAGGATTTCGTGCGTGGGTGCGGGGGCAGCAAAGACCGGCGGCGCCACATCTGGAACCTCCACCGAAGCACTGTCGTCCTCGACGGGCGCTGGCGTGGGGACGGCAGCGACGGCGACCACCGCAGCCGGAACCACGGGAGCAACGGCTGCGGGAGCGGCTGGAACGATGGCAGGCACGGCAGCAACGACGGGGGCGCCCTCAGGCGGAGCAGTGGGGGGAGCGACGGGGGCCGGGGCCGGGGCGACCTCGGGCTTCGCGGGGACCGGCTCGAGCTTTTTCTCGGTGCCGCGGGGGAGCGGTGCCAGCCCGCACCCACTCTCCAAGAGGCTGCTCGAAACGCTCGCCAGGCCCCCCTGGGTTTGAATGGTCGACCAGCTGGGCTGGTGGTCGGCGACGGTGATGGCCTCGCCGACGGGCAGGTTGGTCCACTTGCCGCCCATCGAAACCCGCAGCTCTTTCTTCAGGGTGCAGGTCTCTCCGTCGGCCCAGGCGGGAAGGGCGGAGATCAAAGCAGCAGCGAAGGCTGTGACGACGACAACGCGCATGCCCCATGCTTCGCTGGTTGAAGCCGACGAAGCAAGGCCGGGCCCCCATTTGTCTCTGTCTCAGGACGCTGGCGGCGGCCGCAAGGTGCCGATGGTTTGCGCCCTTGGCACCGGGCAACGCCGCCCCTCAAAGCAGCTTGGCCCCGCAAGCCCCCAATTTCTTAGGAGTTTGGGGGCCGAGGCAGCTCAGGCGGGGCCAGGTGTCAGCGGATCGGTCCCGCCAGGTTCTCGGTGCAGGTGTAGGCGTCGTCGAAGGCGTTGGCGGAGTAGGCCGGGTTCAGGGCCAGCGCCCCGAGGTCGTATGCCTTGCCATTCACGGCCATGCTGCCGGAGAGCGCATTTTCAGCACCCAGAAAAGCGCCGTTGGTGGCGGACAACTCAGCATTGTTGATGTCGAAGTGGAAGGTTTTGCCCTGGGCATAGAGCGAGGCCGTCGCCGTCAGCCGCACCGATGACAGGCGGGCCACCGGCGTCGGCACATCATAGGTCGAGGTGTCGTCGGCGCGATTTCCCAGTGCAGGTTGCACGAATGCTGACAATGTTCCTTCGTGAATGACCAAGATGCCAGCAGGCTCGTCTTGGCCGGCGGCGAGGGCGTAGGTGGCGAATTCGCTGAGCTGGACTTCGCGGAGCTCGACGTCGACGGAGTTGCGCTCGCGGGGGATGATCGAGTCGATCAAGAGCCCGAGCACCATCTTGTTGCGCTCACCGCGCACCGTGCGGCCGACGTCGACGAAGGCCGCGTCTCCTTCAACGAGGGTGGCGCCGCCGAGGCAATCCTCAGCGAAGGTGCTGAGGTTGCCGTGGTCGATGGAGCAGTCAGCGACGTCCCAGCTCATGCTGCCCATCTCACCGGAGTCGCCGACGACGTCGGTGGGCCACAGCAAGACGCCGAGGGTGTCTTCGAAGCCGCAGACGTCGTCTTTGTTGATCATCGAGGCCAGCGTGCCCGCGGTCTGGATGGTGAGGCGCGCGGCGTTTTCGGCGATGACGGCGTCGAAGTTGCAGTCGGCGTCGCTGACCGGCAGCTCGAGATTGGGCGTGCAGCTGAAGGTGGCCTTGGCCGTGTCGTGGTCGTAGTCGGGATCGAGGTCGCCCGAGACGTCGAACTCGAGTCCCTTTTCGCCGAGGACATCGACGACGATGGAGCCGCTCAAGCGGTTTTCGTCGCCGTCTTTTTCGCCGACCTGCGCGTCGAAGTTGCCTGCTTGAAAGGTCACGCCCATCTGCAGACCGTCTTTGACGATGACCCCCGCGGTGCCGGGCTTGATGGTGACGTCGTCGAAGTGCACCACCGGGGTGGGGATGGAGCAGGCGCCCGTCGAGCGGTCCTTGGCCAACCGGGGCTGCATGCGACCGGTGACGCCGCCGCTGTGGGCCACGAAGGTCTTGCCGTTGGCACCGGCCACCGACCAGCCCTCGAAGGAGACGTCGAAGGCGATCTCGACGGCGTCACGGCTGGTGGGAATCACGGGTTGGCTGGGGTCGCCGGTGACGCGGCCGCGCTGGCGCATCGAGCCCTTGATGGTGGCCTTGCCGCTGCCGTTGAGCTGGTCGCCGAGGCAGTTGCGCGAGAGGAAGGTGTCTGTGGGCAGGTCGATGACGCAGGGGGTCTCGATGGTGAACAGCACCTCGCCGCCGTCGTAGCCGACGGGACCGCTGACGTCGGCGCGGTCCATCACGTTGGCTGAAGCGAAGCCGCAGCGGGTGTCTTTGACGGCGGCCTGCACGAGGTTACCAACGTCGTTGAGCAGGAGGCGGGTGGCGCCGTTGGCGACGGTCTCAGTGAGGTCAGGGCAGGTGTAGCTCTGGGGCGTCTTGAGGTCGGCCTTGCAGGCATAGCTGGCCTGGAACTCGTCGCGGTCGTAGTCGGGATCGAGCACATGATCGGTGCCGACGTCGACGACCTTGTCCCAGACCGTCGCTGAGCCTTCGAGGTAGTTCTCGCGATCTTCCCAGAGCCCGAGCTGAGCGCTGAGCTTCATGGCCGGGACGTCGACGTCGAAGACGCCCTCGCCGGAGTCGATGGTGTAGACGGCGTCGTCGATGCTGACCTCGTTGATGGTGATCTCGGCGGTGTCGATGCTGCAGACGCCCTTCGACACGCTGAGGGCCAGGTGCACGTTGGCGTCGAACTCCATCGATCCCTTCTGGATGGTGGCGAACTTCGGCGTTGACGAGAGCTGCACGCTGAAATCCTCGAGCTCGGCTTCGTAATGCAGGTGGGCGGCGTCGTTGGTCAGGGGAATGACCGGGGTGACGGGGTCGCCCGTGAGCACGCCCTCGACCACGCGCTGGGCGCTCAGGGTGGCCTTGCCGCCGACGGTGCGGTCGACGTCGTTGCAGTCGGTGTTGGCGACCTTGGGCTTGCCGAAGTCGAGCACGCACTTTTCGACGGTCCAAGTGACGGTGCCGACGCCGCCGGTCTCGCCTTGCACGACGTAGCTGCTGGCCACGGCCTCGGAGTCAAAGCCGCAGGCGGTGTCGTCGTCGAGCAGCTTCGCCAACACCGCGGCATTGCGCACGGTCAGGCGGGCAGCGCCGGCGGCGACGTCTTCGGGGAAGAGCTGCTCGAGCTGGCAACCGGCGAAGACGAAGGTGAAGAGAGGCAGGAGCATGGCGCGGTGCGTCGTCGACAAAAGCGGCATTTCCGACTCCTCAAAGGAACTTCGACCAGGTATCGCCCGCCACGTGCGAGAGTTGCCTACATCTCCTACAGCGTCGCACCAGATCCGCGCAACGGCGGACGCGTTCGCCGAAGCTCCCACGACCCTGCGCTTGTGCTGGGAAGTGGTGGCCGCGCGCCACGAAAATGGCGTCCAGCCGCTCCAGGCGCTGCGTTCGCTGCTGGGGCGCGCCGATGTCGTCGCTGCTCTCAACCGCCTGCAACGCCCCGGGCAGCGACTGCGTGTGGCCGCGGTCACCCCTCTGGGCGACGCCGACGCCGCCGACGTCAAGGCCCTCGCCCTCTCCTTGAGAGAGACGGCCCGCGCGCTGGCTGCTTTCGACGTCGGCTTCGACGTGTGGCCCCAGATCGACGACGACGACCGCTTCTTGAACACGCGCAGCGCCCGGGCCTACAGCGACCGCCTGTTGCCGGTGCTCAAGTGCTTGCGCGACCTCTTGCTCCTGGCCCCCGACGCCGAAGGCAGCGACGTCGACGTCGGCCTCTTTTTGGACATGGAGCCCCCGCTGTCGACCCTGCAAGGCGCCTGGCGGCTGACCAATGGCGCGCCGGTGCTCGAGAAGGCCCGGGGCCTGGGCTCCCTCTTCTCCGGCGTCGTCTCCGCAGTCTGGGACGCCCGCCAAGGCAGCCGCGATCTCGCCGAGCTGGCCAAGGACCTCGCCGCCTTCTCCTTCCCCCTGGTCACTGCGGTGCCGCCGCCGGTGCTGCCCCTCGACGCCTTTGGCTCCGTGGCGGTGAAGCGCTGGGTGCTCGGCTGCCCCGACGACGACGGCGCCGGCGCCGCCCTCTTTGGCCGCACGGCGGCCCTTTGCTATGCGCCCATGTTGAGGCGCAGCGGTGTCGATCGCAGCGCCCAACACCGCGCCCTCAGCCTCTGGGCCGCGCGTCACCGGGAGCGCTCCGACGCCATCTGTGTGGGTCCGCTCTCGAGTGGTCTGCTCGGCGACGAGCCGGTCTATGTGGCCCCCGAGCACCTGCGCCAGGACCTCAGCGCCGTGCGCGCCCTCGGCTTCGCCGACGTCACTCTCTACTCCGCCGAGGGCTTGTTGTTCGGGCCTGGCGGCGATCCCGGCAAGCCGCTGCGCCCCGATCTCGACGCCTGGATCGACGCCGTCGTCGCTGGTGCTGGCGAAGCGCTCGGCGCCGACGTCGTCGCTCCGGCGGCGCGGCCGCTCGGCGTTTCCGTGGCCAGCGTCGGCTGAGAGGCTCAAGGGAAGAAGCCGGACTCGAAGAAGTCCTCGAAATCCTCGGCGTCCTGCACGCGGCTGTCGACGTCGATGCCGAAGATCTCTTGCAAGGACTTCACGTAGGAGCTGTGGTCGATGCCCACGCTGCTCACGTGGCCACGTTTCACGTGCGGGCCGATGACGAGGAAGGGCTGGGTGCTGCTGCTGCCCTCGCTCTCGTCCCACACGATGAGCAGCACGCCGCCGTGGGCGTCCATGAAGTCGATGATCGGCGGCACCGTCTGCTCGAGGAAGAGGTCGCCTTCGCTGATGCAGGCCTCCGCCGACGACGACGTGCAACCGTTGGTGCAGGCGCGGTTGCCGTGCATGTCGTGGCACAGATCGGGGGTGATGAAGGTGTAGGCGTCGACGTCGGCAGCCGCGAGGTCCGCCTCGAAGCTGGTTGCCGTGAAAGGTCGGTGGTGAGCGGCGCACAAAGCGCTGTCGGCAGCCGGGGGTGCGCCCGCGATGTCCTGGAAGAAGACGAAGGGGTCGTGCTTGGCGGCGTAGACGCCGGCGTTGTGGATGGGACAGGCGCCGGTGTCGTCGTTGAGCCCCTGCTGGTAGCTGCGCCAGGTGGCATCGGTCTGGGCCGCGAGCTGGGCTGCGATGTGCCGCGTGTCGGCCGTCGAATTGGGACCCGAAGGCGGCGAGTCCAAGAAGAAGGCGTGGTCGTCGAAGACGTTGGTTCCCGCCTCGAGCCAGATGTAGTGGGGCTCGCTGGGGACGAAGCCCGCGATGCAGTCGCTGTAGGCGGACGCGGAGCCATATTCGGTCATCAGCACGTCGTTGATGTAGGGAGCGCTGGCGTTGCCGTAGATGCCGTCGTTGGCCTTGTTTTCCATGGCGATGACAAAGACGAAGGGGATGTTCTGTTGTACGTCGTCGCCGTCGTCGGCTTCGCCGTCGCCGGGAGCGGCTTCGCCTTCGCCTTCGCCTTCGCCGTCGACCGGAGCGGGATCGCCTTCGCCTTCGCCTTCGCCTTCGCCTTCGCCTTCGCCTTCGCCTTCCTCGCCTTCGCTTTCGCCCGGCGACGATGCGCAGGCTGCGAGCACCAAGGTGAGCGCGAGGCAGGCCCGCCCCGACGGAAGACCAAGGTCGCCGACGACGCTGTTGGGGATGGGAGGCTTGTCAGGAGCGAGCATCATGGGCCTACCTCTTTCTCATGGGGTCTCTGCTGACCATCCGCAGGAAGGGGGTGGACGGGGATCCGATTGCCCCGACAGAGCAGGCAAAAAAGCGCGGGCATGACGACGAGAACCAGGGGCACGGCAGCCATGAGCCCGGCAATGATGGCCACCGCGAGGGGTGCCAGCAGGCCCGCCCCTTCGCCGAGGCCCGTGGCCAAAGGCAGGAGCGACAGCGCCGCAATCGATGACGTCATCAGGATCGGACGCAAGCGCACCGCACCGGCGGCAACCAGGGAGTCGATGTCGTCGCGCAGATCGTGGCCGACTTCGACGAAGAAGAAGATGCCGATCTCGGTGACGACGCCGACGACCATGGTCAGGCCCATCATGGCCGCGATGTTGAGCTCGGTATCTGTGAGCCACAGGCCGATGAACACGCCGCTCGTCGACAGCAGCGTCGTCGTTGCGATGGCCACCACCGCCTGCAGACGGCGCAGCAGGAACATGAGCAGCACCACCACCAGCACGACGGCGCTGGCGAACACCAAGGAGAGCTCGATGAGAGATCGCTGCTGCTCGGCGTAGAGGCCGCCGTAGCTCACGCGGATCCCGCCGAGGTCGACGGCGGCGACGGCAGCTTTGACGTCGTCCATGGCGCTGCCGAGGTCGCGGCCCTCGACCCGCGCGGTCACAGCGATCATGGTCTTGAGGTCTTCGCGCGTGACCTCAGCTTGTCCTTCGCGCACCGCGATGGTGGCGACGCGACCGAGGGGCACGAGCTGCCCACCAGCGCCCACCAGCGTGAGGTCGTCGACGTCGTCGAGGTGATCGCGGCGCGCGACCGCTGAGCGCACGGCCACGGGGATGCGCCTCTCGCCCACGACCATCTCGGTGACGTCGTCGCCGTCGATCCAGCGGCTGCCTTGTTCGACGACGTCGGCGGCCTTGAGGCCTTCGAGGCCCGCCCGCACGGGATCGATGACCACCGCGAGGTCGTCGCCAGCGACAGTGATGCCATCGAACACTTCGACGACGCCGTTGATGGTCTCGAGCTTCGCGGCCACGGCATGGGCGGCGCGGGCGAGCACGGGGGGGTCGTCGCTGAAGAGCTTGACCTCGATGGGCTGGGGCACCGCCGTGAGGTCGCCGATGACGTCCTCCATCAATTGCACGGTCTCGATGCGCAGCGCCGGCACGTCTTGCTCGACGTCGTCACGCAGCTCCGCCATGACCTCTTCGATGTCTCGCCGCGGGAAGGGTTTGAGGCGAATGAAGAAGTCGCCGGTGTTGCTCTCGGTCAGACCGCCGCCGAGCTGCAGGCCGGTGCGCCGCGCCCACGTCTTGACCTCAGGCAGCAGCGCGATGCGGGTCTCGACCTGCTTCAACAGGCGATCGGTCTCGCTCACCGACGAGCCCGGCGGCGCGTTGTAGTCGAGGATGAATCCGCCCTCGTCGAGCGCCGGCAAGAAGCCCTGCCCGAGGTGGGCGAAGGCGGTGGCCCCCGCGGCAGCAACGGCGACGACGACGACGACGACGGCCCAAGGGCGCTGCATCAGCCGGCGGAGGGCAAGCTGGTAAGCGCGCTGCATCGCCGCCAGCCAGCGTGGGTGGTGCTCCAGGGGTGGTGTCGAGGGCAACACCAGCTCGGCGAGCAAGGGCACAACGACGAAGGCGACGACGAAGGAGACCACCAGGCTGGTGGCGATGGTGATGGCCAGGGCCTTGAAGAAGCCCCCAGCGACGCCGCCGAGGAAGGCCAGGGGCACAAAGACGACGACGGTGGCCACGCTCGAGCCCAGCAGCGGGCGCAGCATTTCGCGCCCCGCGTCGAGCACGCCCGTCCCCGAGGGCCGACGCCGGGCGATGTGTTCGACGACGACGACGGCGTCATCGATGATCAGGCCCGTGGCTGCCGCCATCCCGCCCAGGGTCATGACGTTGAACCCCATGTGCAGCCGATCGAGCACGAGGACGACGGCGGCCAACACCGCTGGCAGGGTCACCGCCACCACCAAGGTGATGCGCAGGTCGCGCAAGAAGAGGAAGAGCACGAGGCCTGCGATGAGGGCGCCGATCCAGATGGCATCCCGCACGCTCGCCGAGGAGCCGCGCACCAGCTCGCCCTGGTCGTAATAAGGCGAGACGACGACGTCGCCGAGGGCGTGTTCTTGCTCGCGCAAGAGCGACCTCACGGCTTCTTCGATCTGCACCGTGTTGCCGGCGCGCTGCTGCAACACCTCGAGCAACACCGCGTCGTGACCGTCGGCGGTGACCCGGGTCCAGTTGATGGCCCGCCCAAAGCTCACATCGGCAACGTCGCCGACGACGACAACGCCGCTGCCGTCGGCGCGTACGGGTCGCTGCTCCACTTGTTCGACATCGTTCAACGTGGCTTCGGCAACGACGAGATAGAGGCGATCGTGGTCCTCGATCCGGCCCAGCGCCTGCAACACGTTGCCGCCGCCCAGGGCCGCTTTGACGTCGTCGACGGAGACCCCTCTTGCCTTGAGTCGCAAGGGATCGACGGCCACTTGCACCTCGGCGCGGGCGCCACCGACCACGTCGACCCGGGCGACGCCGTCGACGGTGGAGAGCAGCGGCTGCAGCTGGTGCACAGCGACATCGCGCACCGCGACCAGATCCTTGGTCTTTGACGTCAGCGAGAAGCCGAGCACCGGAAACACCGTGGGGTCCATGCGCCGGGTCTCGAATTCGACGTCGTCGGGCACGGCGCCTCGCACCCGGGCCAGGGCGCTCTCGGTGTCGAGCAGCGCGCGTCCCATGTCGGTGCCCCAGGCAAAGCGGATCGAGAGGTCGGCGGCACCGCGGCTCGTCGTCGAACGCACCCCCCGCACGTCAGCGACGGCGCGCACCGCCTGCTCGAGAGGGAGGGTGACGTCGGCCACCATGCGGTCGATGGGGCGATCCCCGGCCTCGACGTTCACCACGATGCGCGGAAAGTCGAGGGTGGGAAAGAGCGCCACCGGCACCCGCGTGGCGTCGAGGGCGCCCGCGCCGGCGAGCAGCAGAGCCAGGAACAACACTGGCGCACGGTGTCGCAGCAGCCATTGCTTCATGGCGGCGCGCCTGTGGCCGACCCAGGCGCAGCGTCGTCGTCAGCGTCGTGGTTGCCAGCGCCGGGGTCGTCGACGAGGTCGATGGTGCGGACCACCGCTCCATCTTCTACTTCGGCGCTGCCCGCCGTGACGACGACGTCACCCCTTTTGATGTCGCCGCTGACGGCGCTGCGTTCGTCGCCTTCGAGCAACAATGTGACGGCGCGTTGGTGGGCGGTGCGGGTGGGCCCAGCATCGTCGAGCGCTTCGCCAGCACCAGCAACGACGAAGACGACGCTGTGGCCTTCACGTTGGGTGAGGGCGCGTCGGGGGACCACCAACGCGGCCGAGAGCGTGCGCACGATGACTGCGGCGCGGACGACGGCGCCGGGCAAGAGCGTTGCTCCAGCCGTGGGCGCATCGAGGGCCACCAGTGCACTGGCGAGATGGGTTTCGGCATCGACCTGGCGCCCCACCTGCAGCAGCACCCCGGTGGCGACGACGTCATCCCCGCCCGCTTGATGGGCGAGCGACATCACGCGCACCCGCTGTCCTTCGGCGAGGCGCCCCACGAGCGCGGGCTCGACCCCCAACTGCACGCGCAGCGCCGCGCCCGAAAACAACACCGCCACCGGTCCGCCAACGACGACGGCGTCTCCGGCGTTGACGACGACGGCGCTGACCAAAGCGCTGCTCGGCGCCGTGATGGTGCTGAGCCCACCGGTGGCACTGCCGCGAAAGGCCTCGAGCTCGGCTTGGGCCTTTTGCAGATCGGCAACGGCAGCGGCGACGTCGGCGTTGGTTGTCAGCTTGGTCTCGAGCAAGGCGCGCCGCCGTGCGACCTCGGCGTCGGCAAACTGCACATCGATGCGCGCTTTTTCGGCCTCGAGGTGTCCCTGGGCGCTCGGCCTGATCTCGACCAGCGGCGCCCCAGCTTTGACGACGACACCGGGCCGCACGAACACCCGCACCACCGTGCCGTCGAAGCCAGCAGTGACCGCGCGCGAGGCATCCGCCGATGGCGCGACGGTTCCCCAGGCGACGACGACGTCCTCGCGATCTTCCACGAGCACCGACGCGGTCTCGACCAGGGTGCTGGTTGCTGCGGCGCCCTCTTCTTCGACGGCCTTCGAGGTGCAGGCGCCAGCGATGAGGGCGACGACGATGGGCAAGATGGAACGGATCATGGCGCCCCTTCGGAATCGGCTGCCCTCGGACTGGGCGCGCCCTGGGCCGTCGGGCCTGAGGGCAAAGAACTGGCCGCACCCCATCCGGTGGCGGCGTCGATGGCGATGAAGGCCTCACGTTCGCCCTGGTCGACGTCGAGCACGCGAAGGTGGGTGTCGAGCAGCTGCGCGTGCACCTCCGCCCAGGCCACGCTGGTCGCATCACCCGCCGCCAGCGCCGTCGCCAGCGCTGCTTCGTTGTGCTCGAGGATGGGCACGAGGGCCTGCAGCAGCGTGCGTTCCTGGCGTGCACTGTCGATGAGCGCCAGGGCATCGGCGAGCACGTGCTGCACATCGAAGAGGCGGGCGTCGTACTCAGCCTGCAACTGGTCGCGCGTCGCGAGGGTCAGCGCGCGGGCCCCGCGGCCGCCGTCAAAGATCGGCAGGCTGACGTCGACGGTGGCGCCGCCGAAGGAGAAGCCGCCGGTGTCGTGCCCGGCCTGTAGTGCGAGGCCGATGCGTGGGAACTGCGCGAGCACGGCTCCCTGGATCGCGGCCTCGTTTGCACCAAAGGCCGCTCGCAGCGCGCGCAGATCGAGGCGCTGCTGTGAGGCACGGGTCAAAAGCGCAGACAGCTCCAACGACGTCGACGGCCCTGGTGGTGGTCCGGGCTCTTGCACGTCGACGCCGCAGCGGGGATCGAGGCCGAGGCCCGCACACAGCCGGCGCTGGGCTTCGCTGCGGTCGCGGTCGATCTCGGCAATGCGAGCGCGGGCGTCTTGCAGGGCCACTTGGCGCAAGGTGAGCGCATCGAGCGTGGCCTCACCGGCGGTCGTGGCGTCGGCGGCGGCGTCGACGAGGTGAGCGGCGCTGTCGACGGCTGCGGCGGCGATGGCGGCGGCTTGCTTTCGGTTGGCCATGCGCGAGGCCTGCACGCGGATGTCGGCGAAGACCGCGCCTGCTTGCCAGTCGACTTCGCTGCGGGCGGCGTCGGCTGTCAGCTGGGCAGCGGCGACTTCGCGTTCCTGGGTCCAGAGGGTCGAGAAGTCCCAGTGGATGCCGCCGTCGACGCCGAGGCCCTCTCCCGCGGCCGCGATCGGCACGACCAGTCCCAGGTCGATGTCGGGGTCGGGCCACACTCCAGCGGCAAAGACCTCGGCGTCGCGCACACCCAGAGCGGCCCGCACGGCCCGCAGCTGGGGGTTGTGGGCGAGGGCGAAGCGCGCTGCTTCGTCGACGCTGATGGGAGCAAGGGGCGCAGTCAACGTCGGCGCTGGGGCGCTCGTCGTTGTCGTCGTCGTCGTCGCCAATGTCACTGGTGCTGTGGACGCACAGGCGACGCAACAGACGCTCAGCAGCAGCAGACGAAGCATCCTACTCCCCTCTTGGATTTCCTGCCCTCAGGCCGGGCGGCCAATGGCGCTGGCGGAGGTCGTCGATGTTGGACCGAGATCCTGGATCGCCTACTCGTAAAGCAGGAACACCCCCGCCTCATAGGCCGGTGTCTCTTCGCGCCCGTCGAGCCCGATCTGGATGCCGGGGCTGATGGTCAGCTGGTCGGTCGCGTGCCAGATCACGGCGAGCTCGGCGATGTTGTAGGGCGCGTGGTCTTCGGGCTCGGGATAGGTCAGCGACTTCGTCTGCGTCGTGAACTCGTTGGTCTCGATCCAATAACCGGCAAGCACGTCGAGCACGTCGTCGATGACGGTCAATTTATATCCTACGCGCGCGGCAAACGTCCAATCCGCCCAATAGTCACAGCCGTCGAGCTGGGGCGGATTCGGGCTCTGATCTGCGCGCGGGTCAGCGGGCTGAAAGGCAACGTCGTTTTCGTCGACACAGATCTGGCTGTTGAAGACCCGGCGCTCGACGACGCCGTTCAGATAGAGCGTCCCGGGGCCCAGGTACTTGGCGATGGTCAAGGTCTCGGCGATGTGGTCGCCCGAGGTCGCGCCTGGTGCGAAGTCCACCAGGGTCGAGATGTAGGGCGTGCGGACGAAGTACTCGGTCAGCGTCCCGACGCTCGGCACCCAGCTGTCCCGTCCGCCATCTTTGATCCACCGCTGGTTCCAGCCGAGGAGAAAGCCGCTCGTGTTGTCGACGTCGTCGTGCTCGAAGTACTGCGCCGCCAAAAACTCCGTGCTGGGCAGGGCGAGGGGTGTGTACGAGAGCTCGAACTCCTCCGACGGCGTGTTGCCTTCGGCGGGGACGTAGCCCCAGGTCAGGCGCAAGCGTGCTTCGAGAGCTCCAGGCACTCCCGCCTGCGCGTCCTCCAAATCGCTGTAGGCGTCGACGGACTGGTCTTTGGACACCTCGTCCTCTTCGATGGGCGGCTCGGCGGCCGGCGTCGGTACGGGGGGGACAACCTTGGCAGGCGCCGCTTCGGCACAAGGCGCGCAAGGCGGTGCCGTCGGTTCTGGGGGCGCGGGGGTGGCAGGTGCGGCGGGTGCTTTGTCGTCGACGGGCGTGTCGAGAGGCGCCGCTTCGGCGACTGGTGCGGGTGCTGCTGCCGGCGGTGCGTCGACGCCGTCGGCGCCAGACACGAAGAGAGCCAGCGCGAGCGAATGCAGCGACAACATGTGAAAGGTCCTGTCTGCCGTCTTGGACCAGCAAAGCTTCGAAGAGCGACAACCGTAGGCGTTGGTCCCGCCGACGAAGATGAAGCTTTCATGAATCGTTTTCGACGGCGCCGACGGCGGCAGCGGTTCAGCTCAAAGCATCTGTGCCGCAGTGGTTGCTGAATTAGTGATCGATTGATCGAGGTCGTACGCGTCGAAGCGTTTATCGTAATGATGCGAAAGGATTTCAAATCTGTGATCTGAATTGATTAAGCTTGCATGGGCTCATCCAGCAGCTCGAGAGCTGGGACCGCCGGGCCGAGCGCCAATCAGGTGGAGACGGAGCACCAGGCGCGCGCCCTTGCCTGCCCTGCCTTCGACGACGAGATCGCCACCCAAAGCGCGAGCGATGTCACGTGCCAGCGGCAGACCCAGACCGAAGCCTTCGGTGCTGCCGCGCACCGCGGTCGAGCGAAAGAAACGCTCAAAGACCCGCTCGCGTTCCTCAACCGCAATACCAGGTCCGTCGTCGTCGACGCTGACCACGACGTCGTCGGCGCCGGCGTGGGCTGCCACCCGCACATGGCCGCCCGATGGCGTGAATTTGCAGGCGTTCTCGATGAGGTTTGTGATCACACGCGCGAGCCACAGCGCGTCACCGGCGACGCAGAGGCCCGTGTCGACGTCGACGTCGAGCACCAGTCCACGGGCCATTGCGGGGCCGCGCCACGATTCGACCACCTCCTGCACGACGGCCCCGACATCGACGACGCCGGTGGTGATCGAAAGCCCGCCCGCATCGGCGCGCGAGAGCGTGAGCAGGGCCTCGACCAGGCGCGCGAGGTGCTGGGTGTCTTCGAGGGCTTCGCCGATGGCTGCGCGCAGCTCCTGCACATCGCGCGGGTGGCGCAGCGAGGTCTCGAGGCCGCCGATCACCCGCGACAGCGGCGTGCGGAGCTCGTGAGCGGCGTCGGCTGTGAAGCGGTGGAGCCCCGACACCGAGCTCTCCAGGCGATCGAGCATGGTGTTCATGGCCAAGCCGAGCTGGGCGACCTCGGCGGGGGCGTCGGCCGAAAACGGCACCCGCAAGTCGAGACGCTTGACGCCAAGGCGGTCGGCGACGTCGACGATCTCATCCAGCGGCGCGAGCCCATGGCGCGTGATCAGCAGCGCACCGCCGACGCCGACGACGAGAGCCAGGGGCAGCGCAGCGAGCAAAGCAAAGACCAACCGCTCACCGGCTTCTTCGGCTTCGGCTGCTTCGCCGGGCTCGCCGTGGTCGGGCTCGACGACGGCGAAGGCGTAGACGACGACGCTGTAGCCGACGAGAACGACGGCGACGACGACGCCGAACCACAGCGCCAGACGTCCACGCAGCGAGCGCGGCGAGAGCGACGATCTAGGGGGCATCGCTGGCCATGCGGTAGCCGACGCCACGCACCGTTTCGATGGTCGAGCGCTCACCGGCCCGGTCGAGACGTTGGCGCAGGTGTGAGATGTGGACGTCGACGATGTTGGTTCCCGGATCGAAACGGTAGCCAAAAACCTGCTCAAGCAGTGTGCCCCGGCTGGCGACGTCGCCGCGCAGGCGCATCAGCAACTCGAGCATCGCGAACTGCTTGGATGACAACGCCACCGCTCCTCCGCCGCGGCGCACCTCATGGCGATCGACGTCGAGCTCGATGTCGCTCCATTGCAACAATCCTGGCCGAGCGGCGGTGGCCGGGCGCGTGCGCCGCAGCAAAGCTCGCAATCGCGCCACCAGCTCGGAGAAGGCGAAGGGTTTCCCGAGGTAGTCGTCGGCGCCGGCGTCGAGTCCCTGCACGCGATCGGCGACGGAGTCCCGCGCGGTGAGCAGCAGCACCGGGACGGCGACGTCGGCGGCATGGGCCCCGCGCACCACATCGAGACCGTCGAGGCCGGGCAACATGCCGTCGACGATGCACACATCGAAGCGGGCCTCGAGCAGCCGCTGCAATCCGACGGCGCCGTCGACGACGACTTCGACGACGAAGCCCTCCTCGCTCAGAGCGCGCTCGAGGACGGCGCCGAGTCGGCGGTCGTCCTCGACCACGAGCAGGCGCGGTGGGCCTTCAGTCGTCATTCGTTTGTGCGGATGCGCGCATGGCGTTCCCTTCGGGCCTTGTCTCGAACAGGCTAGCCGCGCGCTCCGTCTGTGGGGGGTGAAGATCTCGTGAAGGCCCCGCCGAAGGATAGGCTCTCGACATGCTCGCGCTCATCTCCGGATCTCTGTTCGCCGTCGCCGTCGTCTGCGTCGTCGGCGGTCTGGTGGAGTTGCGAACGGCGGTGCGCCTGTTGGGAGCACGGGCCGGCACATCGCCGGGAGAGCACGGCCTGACCAGCATCGTCGCCAAGATCAGCGCCACCGACGGCGTCCTGGCCTCTCCCTTGGCCCAGCACCGCTGCGTGATGTTCACCCTGGTGCTGCTGCGCCGGCGTCTGCATGAAAACGTCGGCGGCGGCGCCCTCTTCTTCAACGAGGTGCGGCCCTTCACCCTGCTCATGCCCGACGGCGGCACCATCGCCATCGATCAGAAGCAGCACCCGGTGTTCATCTTCGGCCTCGACGTCGTCGAAAAGCCTCTGCCCTTTCTCCCCAACACCGTCGCTGGCCTGCTGATGCAGCGCTTCGGCCACAAGGGGCAGATCTGGGCCGAGGAGTACGTGGTGCGCGCGCGAGAGAGCTCCCTCGACGACGGCGCCACGGTGCATGCCCTCTGCGAAGACGGCGCGGTCAAGATGTTGAGCACCACGCCCCTGCGCCGCTTGGGATCCACCGCCCTGGCCCGGGGAGGCGCTGCCGTCGTCGCCGGCGTCGTGAACTTCGTCTTTTTCTGGCTGCTGCGCTGAGCACGAGGTGCCTATCCGCGGACCTCGATGCGGGTTTCGCCGATGCGGATCAGATCGCCCAGCGCGAGCTCGGCTTCAGTGACCCGGCGGCCGTTGACGAACGTGCCATTGGTCGAGGCCACGTCGAGCAGGGAGGCGCCGGCTTCGTCGACGAAGATCATCATGTGCCGGGAGGAGACGGCGTCGTCGACGAGGCAGACGTCGGGACAGCGATCGAAGCTGGTGAGCAGGGCGCGGGCACCTTCCTTCAGCGGCGCGCGGATCTTCAGGTGGCGGGCCACAGTCTTCGTGTCTTCTTCGTCGAGGCGCGTGAGGGAGTGCTGGGTGATCATACCGGTGGCGCCGCCGAGGTCGGGGGAGCGGCCAATCATCACGCAGTGGGCCATGTTGACGACGACGGAGCGGCCGACGTCTCTGCCCTTCACGATCACCAACACCGCGCGCTGGAACACCCGGCTCGAAGGCAGCGTGCTCATAGCTCTGGCTTGTCTTCCTTGGTGAAGCCGAATTGCTTGGCCTTTCGCCAGAAGGTGGTCTTGGCCACACCGAGGGACTTCGCGGCCTCGCCGAGGGACCCGAAGGCGGCGATGGCGCCCTCCATCGCAAGCTTCTCGACGTCGTCCATGGTCATGCCCTTCTTGTAGACCGAGCCCGCATCCGCGAGATCTTCGAGGGTCACCGGGATGAAGGCGACGTCGTCGGCGTCGATGCTCTTGCCATCACCGAGGATCAACGCGCGCTGGATGACGTTTCTCAGCTCGCGCACATTGCCTGGAAAAGGATGGGACAAGAGCTTGTCGTTGGCGGCCTTGGTCAGCGGGGACGTCGTCGCAGCACCCTTGGCGCGCGAGCCGGAGGACGCAGCTTTGGGGCCGGAGGCCGGAGCGCCTGTGGATTCGGCGCCAGGCCGCAGCGTGAGCGCGAAATGCGCCGCCAGGTGCAAGACGTCGGCAGGTCGGTCACGCAAGGGCGGCAGCTTCACCGGGATCACATAGATGCGGTGCAGCAGGTCCTCGCGAAAGCGTCCTTCGCGCACGTGCTTCACGAGGTCGCGGTGGGTGGCGCAGACCACGCGAACGTCGACGGGGACGTCGCCACGGCCGCCGAGCCGTCGCACCGCCCGGGTCTCGAGCACCCGCAGGAGCTTGGGCTGCATCTCGAGCGGGAGCTCGCCGATCTCATCCAGAAAGAGGGTGCCTTTGTCGGCTTCTTCGAAGCAGCCCTTGCGCTGTCGATCCGCGCCGGTGAACGCGCCCTTTTCGTGGCCAAAGAGCTCGCTCTCGATGAGCTCCTCGGGAAAGGCAGCGCAATTCAGGGGCACGAAGGGGCCCCCGCGCCGAGCCGACAAGGTGTGCAGCGCGTGGGCGGCGAGCTCTTTGCCCGTGCCCGTTTCGCCGAAGACGCAGACGCTGGCGTCGTGGGGCGCGACTTTTTCGATCAAGGCAAAGGTGCGGGCGAAGGCGGCGTCGGCGGAGTGCAGCTCGGCGCAGCGCCAGGGGCCGCGGCCCAGCGTGGAGGTGCTGACGTCGACCTTGACCTCCTGCTCGTCACTTTCGACCTGGACACAGGCCTTGCCAAAACGCAGCTCCGCGCCCAGGGGCACCTCGGCCTCGACGACGCGGACACCGCCGATGAAGGTCCCATTGGTGGAATCGAGGTCGCGCACAAAAAGGCGCTCGCCGCGCAAAAAGAGCTGGGCGTGAAAAGAGCTGACAAAGCCGTCGTCGACGACGATGTCGTTGTCCGCCAGCGCTCCCACCCGCAGACCTTGCTGAGGGACTTCGATGCGCTTGCCGCCGATGCTCTGGGGCAGGCGCAGGCGGATGTCCGAACGCTGCAGGGTGCCATCCCCGCGCGAGCGCAGCAGACCCGTGCGTTGACCCGCGGGAGCAGCAACCACGGCGTCATCGGACCCGAGGTGAAAACGAGCCTGCAGGCGGCCAAAGTCGAAGACGGCGTCGTCGGGAACGGCGTCGTTGGTGATTTTTTTTCCGTTCATCGTCAGGCCGGCGCCGGCGCGATCGACGACCCGGTAGCGACCCTGGCCCAAGGGCTCGAAGGAGCAGAGAAAGGGCGGCAAGCTGTCGTCGGGCAGAGAGACGTCGTTGGCGGGGCTGCGCCCGACCGTCACGCTCTGACCGTGCAGCGGCGTCCGAACCACCGCCACACCGCCGCTCAGCAGCAGAAGCTCAGGCATGGAGCACCTCGCGGCACCGACCCACCAAAGTGCACCTCCGACGACGGACCGTACCCCGATCTTCCGCCCTTTCTCCATGCATCCCGCCGTCCAGGTGCCGCCAGAATCGCTGCTGCTCCGCCCACCCCCAATTGTGAGGGCTCAGCCCGCGCCCGCTTGATGTTCGACCGCGTTCTGAATTGGAAAGACGCGGGATGATGTGCGTGAAGCGCGCGCGCGGAACGCGGAGTTGGTGGGGGGCCCCGCGTCCGGCTCCGCCGGCGCGGGGGGAGGTCTGCACCAGACCTCCCAGAAGAGCATCCCCGAGGGAGATGAACGAGACCGCTCAGCGAGATCGGGGCTCAGCCATGACGATGGTTGCTGACTCTTTGAGGCCTTGATGTTCAAGACGCTGGCCGTCTTGAAGCTCTGATGTTCACGACGTTGCTGCGTCTTGAGGCTTGCTGATGCCAGACCCTGGCGTCGCAAAGTTTGCTGGTTCACGACGCTGGCGCATCGTGAAGCTCAAATCTGACCCGGTGGGCAGCCCCGCCCCGCCGCCATCGCCGCCGAGCGGCCAAACCTCGGGCCTGTGCTGCCGCGGCGCCAGCGGTACAGCCACTGCACGCTGCGAGACGTGGGTGTTGTTGCCCGTAGACGACGACGGAGCCGTCCCATGATCATGCCCGGCGATTCCTCTGACACTCTTCGCCTCATCGCCGTTCGGCTGCAGCTGGTCGGGGTCGTGCTCTTGCTGCTCGGGCTCTTCGCTGCTGCATGTCGGATTCCCGCACCTCGGCCGTCGCCGCCCGTGCCCGGCGTAGATCCCGATCGCGATTTGCATCCCCAGGTCGAAGACGAGGTCGACGACGACGACGACGACGCCGTGGCCGATTAGTCGTCGTCGATGACGATGGTGGGCAATGAGCTCATCTCGGTCTTTTCTCGTCGCGTTTCGCTGATGAGCACCCCAGAGCTCTCCGACGGCATCGGCTCGGTGCGCTTGACCTTCTTCTTCTTCGGCGCCGGAAGCTCCTCGCTCGCCGCCGCCGCGGGTGCGGGTGCGGGAGGGGGCCCGGTGTGGGCGGGCCGGCGGGGATCGGTGACGGCGCCAGGGCCGGCGAAGGGGTCTTCTTCGGTGGGGGGCAAGGGCCGGCCGCCAGGCCGCGTGAAGACGTCATCAGAGGTGGGCTCGGCGAGAGGGAGGTTCTTCAGCTCGGCCATGGCCGGATGGGTTCGCACAGCTGTCGCAGCCGGTGCCAGCCGATCGGCGGAGGCCGAACGGGGCGGGAAGGGCGGTGGGACCAGAGGAGCTGCGGTGGCGCGGGGCAAGGGCGGCGGACCGATGGCCGCGGCGACCGAGGGCGGTGAAACGGGTCCCGGCGCAGCAAACGCGACGGGCGGAGCCAACCCCCCGGTGGCCGCGACCAGGGGCGCGACCGCAGCAGGGGGCGGGGCGGTTCGTCGTTGCAGTCGACCCGTGACCTCGAGGTAGCGCAGCACCACGGCCATTTCATCCCGTGGCAGCGTGCCGGTCTCGGCCAACTCGCTCACGGCCTCAAAGCCCGCCAGCAGGCGCTGGAGAAAGCGTTCTTCGGGAGCGCCGAAGCCGAAATGAGCGAGGGGAGCGGGCAGGCCGGTGTTCTCCCAGGGTCCGGGGCCCGGCGGCACCAGGCGCACCTGCTCGCCGCGGGCGCTTTCGAACCAGGCCTCGCGCGCCTGCTCTCCCATCTGTTGGCGAACGGCGAGAAAAATCACCCCATGAGCATCCAGCGGCGTCGACGTGAAACCGCTCAAGTAGGTCAGGCCGCGGCAGAAGGTGAAGGGACGACTGCCGAGGCGACAAAAATGCTCGGCCTTGCGTCGGGCCTGAATCGCCAGCACCTCTTTGAGCAACGCGTCGTCGAGAACCCCGAGCTCTTTGTAGACCTGACCGGGCAAGCGGTTTCCTTCGGCGATCAGGCGCTGGGCCTTGACGAAGGTCGCGCCGTTGATGCGGCCAAGCTCGAGCAGCAGTTGCCCGATGGGATGGAAGTGCTCGGCGAGGTGCACGCCCACCGGCCGCCCCTGCATGAAGTACATGTGGTTGTCGCCAGCGGCGTCGGCGATGGTCAGCCGTCCCGTCGTCGCCTTCTGGCCCAGCGTCAGCAGCACCTGGTAGACGGGCAGCTGATCAAGATGGCCGTCGACGCAGGCGTCGTCAGGGATGGTGGCGGGGTCAAACACCAGCGCAACATACAAAAACCGGCCGCCCCGTGAGGAAAATCGATGGCCATCGTTTCATGGGAGTCGTCGGTGCCCATCAGCCGGGCCTTTCGGCAGCCCGCCGAAGCGCCGCAAGGCCGAGCTGGGGTCGCCCCACCCATCCCGGCACCAAAGCGCCTCCTCCGGTCAGTCGTCGACGGTGAACAAGCCATCGGGAACCGCAAGAACGACGACCTCGCCGATCTCTTGCACGATGGGCGGCACAAAAGGCACCAGCACCCGCTTGCCCTCCGGGGTCATCACCTCGGCCAAGGGCTGGGCACCATTGCTGGAAAAACCGGCGATCGATCCCAGCACGCAGCCGGCGCCGTCGACGACGGATTTGCCAATGGTGTCGATCAGAAAGACCGCGGCTTCGTCGGGCACGAAGTCCTCGCGCCGCACGAACACCTGCGCGCCCACCAAGAGCTCCGCGGCGTTGCGGTCGGGAACGGATTTCAAAGTCATGATCCCGGAGCCCAAGGTGACGACGACGTCGTCGAGCTCGCGGGCCTGGTTTTTCGAGGCCTTTGCAGGAGGGGCGCCCGTGGCGACCAGGAGGTGGATCGCCGAGCCCACTTGCAAGGTGGTCCCATCGGGGTTGTCGAGGTGAATCTTCAGCGCGCCGCGCACGCCGTGGGGTCGCCCGATAACGCCGATGCGCACGCGCTCGACCGCTGTCAGGAGGGCTCCGACGACGAGGTGCCGAGGTCGGAGGCTGGCTGCTCGAGGCTGGCCCTCGAGTCCCCTTCGGCCCCCTCGTCGACGGCAGCGCGCCGCGGACGCTCGGGCTCGAGAATCTCGAGGGTGATCTTGCGGTTTTGTTTGGCGGCGGCGGCGGCCAGCAGAGTGCGAAAGGCCTTCGCCGTCCGGCCCTTCTTGCCGATGACCTTGCCAAGATCGTCTTTGCCGACCTTGAGGCGGAACACGGCATCAGCGGGATCGCCGACCTCGTGCACCTCGACGGGCGCGGGGTCGTCGACCAGGGCGCGGGCGATGACTTCGACGAGCCCCTTCACGTGAAGCTCGTATGGCCTGAGGGTGCAGACACGCGGGGGCTCACGCCTTGGGTGCGGCGGCCTTGGCGCGCTTGATCAGGTGGCCCACCGTCTCAGAAGCTTGGGCGCCGTGCCCGAGCCAGTGATCGACGCGATCGACGACGAGAGCCAACCCGTGCGCCTGTTTGCGGGGATCGTAGGTGCCGACTTGTTCGATGAAGCGACCATCACGGGGATCGCGGCGGTCGGCGACGACGACGCGGTAGAACGGCTTCTTCTTCGTGCCAGCTCGGGCGAGACGGATGACGACCATGGCTTCCTTCGAAACAGACGAACCCCGGCAGAAGTGCTGGGAGGCCCTCTCTGAACCGGTCGGCACCCGCTGTCAACGAGGACGGCCCCACCTTCTTGTTAGCGCGGCGGCACCGGTCGCAGGGTGGCGTTGACGTCGAGGACCACGGGTTCCCGGGTCGACGAGGCCAGTCCCCGCGCCGACGGTGGCGGCTCCACACGGGCCCGCGCAGCGACGTGCCCCGGCAGCTTCAGCAGCAACTCGCGACCCGCGTCTCCGACCGCGATCTCCCAGGGCAGCACAAGCGGCGTGATCCCCAAGAGACGGGGCACCGCGCTGCTGACGTCGAAGACGTCGGCGCCGGCGGGCTCGGTTTTGATGCGCAGCCGCGCGCTGGCCTTGTGGGTGGCCCGCTGGGGCGGCGGCCGCGGCGACGACGGCGCCTCCGCGCTGCTGGTCCCAACGATCTGCGCCACCAGGGGATCGAGATGGCCCAGGCGAAAGGCGATGCAGACGGCGGCGACGACGACGCCGCCGACGACGCCGGCGGCGATGGCTGCTTGGGCTTTGCGGCGGCGCGCCGGCACCAGGGGCCCCCCCATGACGTGGGTGGGACGAGTGCTTTCGTCGCCGCTGGGACCAAAGTCCGGACCGCTGCGTTGAGTTGGGGCCTCGGGGCGGGCCCCCAACTGCCATTCACCAGACGTGGGCCCGAAGCCCGCCGACGACGACGAAGACGAAGACGAAGACGAAGACGGCGTCGTTGGCTCGGGTTTGTTGCTGGCCGGTGGATCGCTGGGCTGGGACGCGGGGCGCACGGGCAGAGGGAAGGGTCCGCTGTTGGCGCCTTCGCCGAGCTCGCGGGTCAAGCGCGCCCGCAGATCCTCGGGGATGCTGATGTTGCCGGACATGACGCCGGTGATCTCGGCGCGGGCGCGCTTCAAGACGGTGATGACCTCGTCCATCGACGACGGCCGGTCGCTGTCCTTCTTGGCCAGGCACTTCAACACCAGCTGTTCGAGGCTGAAGGGGATGCTCAGCTGCGGCGTCGACAGGGGCGGCACGGGATCGTGCAGGTGCTTGAGCATGACCTCGGCGGCTTGCTGTCCGTCGAAGGGAACCCGGCCAGAGAGCATGCGGTAAAACACGCAGCCGAAGGAGTAGATGTCGGCTCGTCCGTCGACGGGGCGGCCTTCGATTTGCTCGGGAGCGACATAGCGCGGCGATCCGAGAAAAGTGCCGGCCTTGGTGAGTTGGGGCCCGGTTCCTCGGGCTGCGGAGCCGCGGCTCTTGGCCAGCCCGAAGTCGAGCACCTTGACGAAGTCGCCGTCGTCGTCGCCGTCGGCGTCGCCCTGGGCGTCGTGGCGCACCAACATCACGTTGCCGGGCTTGAGATCGCGGTGGACGATGCCACCGGCGTGGGCTTCGCGCAGGGAGCGACAGATCTGCAGCGCGATGTTGATGGCCCGCAGCGGCGGCAGCGGCCCCTCCTTGGCCAGCAGCTTCGAGAGCGTGACGCCGTCGAGCAGCTCCATCGTGATGTAGAAGACCTTGTTGTCGTCGACGAGGGTGCTGCCGTAGTCAAAGACCGTGATGGTGTTGGGGTGCTTGAGCTTGGCCGCGGTGGCTGCTTCGAGGAAAAAGCGCCGCTGGAATTCGTTGTCGCGGGCTTGCTCTTCTTCGGTGGCGTCGCCGCCGGGGTCGCCGTGGGGGTGGGCCATCATCAGCTTGAGGGCCAGGGGGCGTTCGAGGCTCTTTTGGTGCGCGCGGTAGACGACGCCCATCCCGCCCCGGCCGAGGACCGAGAGCAGGGTGAACTTGCCGTCGAGGACCCGCCCGAGCAGCGGATCGCTGTCACCAGATCGGCTCATGAACTCTGGACGTAGGGTGTCATGCAGAGTCCAACGGCAGAAGTCTTCTGCGCGGTCTTTGGCGTCGCACCGGATCAGGTCGGTCAGACGTTGGCGCCGTCGACCTCAGGTCCCCGCCTGCTGGTTGCGCAAGGGGTCGTAGCGCGTGCGTCGGCGGATTGCGCACCCCTTACACAGGCTGCGGCGAGGGCGCGGTGATGCTTGCGCAAATCGAGCTCCCACCGCATTCAGACGCCGCCATTTCGCGACATGTGGACTGGCATCGCACCTGCTTTAGGGATGGAGACCGCAGCGAGACTTCTTCCTCCATCCCAAACCCACTTCGTCATCGCTGCTGTTGCACCCGCCCATTCTGGGCGGGTGTTTCCCTTTGTGGCCCGGCCCCCAACAAGAGCAGCAAGCGTTCGGCGACTTTGCGGGCCGAGAGCGACCCCTTGAAGCCCACCAGGGCAGCGGCGGTGGCCCAAGAGGCGACGTCGACGTCGGCGCCGTCGCTGGCGAGGGCGGCTTCGCTCACGCGCAAGCGCTCGGAGAAACAAAACACCACCGGCGCCGGCAGCAGTCCCTTTTGGGCCCACTCGACGCGCCGCCACACGGCGTCTCGAGACCAAAAGCCGAGCACCTCGACGAAGGCCTGGCGTCCGTCGGCATGGGTGACGACGACGTCGGGTACCAGGGCTCCCTCTCCGGCCAGGGGCAAGAGCGCTTGGGCAGGGCTCACGACCCAGCCCGGTAAGAGCGCCGGAAGATCGTGCAGCAGCCCCTCAACCAAAGGCGGCAAGGGTTCGGCGTCGACGTCGTCGCCCGTGCTTTTGCCGGTGATCACGAAGCTCTCGGTGGCGCGGCCCTTGCGCAGCTGCACCCTCGCCTGCAGGCGGAAGCTCTGGCAGGCCATCACATGGGGCAGCAGCATCGCCAACTTCAGACCGTAGCGCGTCGACGACGAGAACAAGCCCATGGGTCCGTCGATCACCAGGCGCACCGGCGCCCCTTCGTGGGCCTCGATGCGCAGCGCCGACGCTGGTGCCGTTGGCACGGCAAAAAAGAGCAGCTGGTGCAGCTTGAGGGCGCGCAGCAGACGGCGGAGCTGTACGGAGGTGGCGTCGACGTCGAGGGTGACTTGGGTGGCCCTCAACAACAGCGCCTGGATTTCGAGCCGCCGCCAATCATCGACCAGCAGGGATCCAAGCACCGGCAGGGCGGCGGCGTCGACGACGTGGGCGTCTTCGAGGTCGGCGTAGAGCGCGGCTTCGAGGTCGGCGCAGGTGAGTCCCCGCTCTTTGGCAATGACGCTGACGATGGCACCGCGATCGAAAGCACCGATCTGGCGCGCGGCGGCGGCGGTGGAAAAGACGACGACCCGCAGCTCGAGGGGATCGACGTCGTCGCGGGCGGCGAATTCCAGGCGGTCCAGCACCAGCTTCTTGGCCGCGCGCAGCCCACGCTCGGCCCAGGCCCCTGGCCCCGCTTCGTCGATGACGACCTCATCGAGGGCGGTGCGCAGCTCGGCGCGGGTTTGGCCGTGGTGCTCCTTGGCGAGGGCGAGGAGGTCGTCGAGCAGGGAGGCTGCGCGCTCCCGCGAGAGCCCGCACAGCGGCTGAATCTGCAGGCCCCCCTTGCGGCGCACGACGCGCACGAGCTCAGCGGTAAGCAACGTGATCTCGACGTCGTTCGGAGGTGAAGGTCTCGTTGGTGTTCGAAGAGACTAGCTCGTAGAGCACTGCGCGTTTGCCCGGTCGCGGTCGGAGCACGCGTCCCAGCCGCTGCACGTGCTCGCGGACGGTGCCGCTGCCCGACACGATGACGGCGACCTGGGCATCGGGGACGTCGATGCCTTCATTGAGCACCCTCGACGTCGCCAACACCGGCAAGGTGCCGTCGGCGAAGGCCTGCAAGAGACGGCTGCGCTCTTTGACCTTGGTCTGGTGGCTGATCACCGGCACGAGAAAGCGCCGCGACACCGCGTAGGCCGTGGCGTTGTCGTCAGAGAACACCAACACCCGCACCCCTGGGTGCCGCTGCAGGATGTCGTCGACGTGGGAGAGCTTTTGTTCCGCCGCCGTCGCCAAACGCTTTTGCAGCCGCCAGGCCGCAAACGCCGCCCGCCCCTCGCTGCTCTTGTGGGCCACGCGCAAGAAGCGTTGCCAACCATCGGGGCTGCCCATGGAGATGCGCTGATCGAGGACGAAATTCTTGTAAGTGGCCCGCGCCTGATCGTAGGCCGCGCGCTCGGCCACCGAGAGCTCGACGGTGACGGTGACGACGTCGTAGTCGGCGAGATAGGCGCCCCCCTGATCCTGCTGCAGCTCGTCGATCTCTTTGCGGGCCACGATGGGTCCCACCAGCTCGTCGAGCAGGGCGTCTTTGCCATCGGGGCGCTCGGGGGTGGCCGACAAACCGAGCCGATAAGGAGCCAGGCACAAGCGCGCCGCCAGGGCGTAGCTGTCGGCGACGAGGTGGTGGCATTCATCGAAGACGACGACGCCGAAGCGGTTGCCCAGGTGCTCCATGTGGGCCCAGGCGGAGTCGTAGGTGGTCACTGTCAGCGGCAGCACTGTGTGCTCGCCGCCACCCACCAGACCCACCGGATGGGGAACGCCGTCGTTGGCGAAGCGCTTGCTCAGGGCCTGGTGCCATTGGCGCACCAGATCGAGGGTGGGGGCTACCACCAGGGTGCTGCGCTGGCGATCGGCGATGGCGGCCAGCGCGACCTCGGTCTTGCCCGCTCCGGTGGGCAACACGACGACGCCGCGGCCGCGGGCCTGCTTCCAGGCGGACAGGGCTTCGCTTTGGTAGCCACGCAAAGGCGGTGAGGCGCACGGCACCAGTACCAGCTCTTCATAGCGACGGGCGTGGTCGACGACGGCGAGGGCCTCACCAGCGACGACGCCTTGCTTTTGCAGTCGCAGCAACGCCAGCAGGATTTCGGCGTAAGCGACGGCGGGGGCGCGGAGGCATGCGGTGCGTTCGTCGTGGGTGCAGTGGGGCAGCTCGAGGGCAGCCAACGCGTCGGCGTCATCGCCGCGGAGCTCGAGAGTGCCGGCGAAGAAGCGCAACTCGATCGACAGCAATAACATGGGTCTAACTCAGGCCGTCGGACGCGGCGTCCTCATCATGGGCAGGCCGCCCTTGGGCCGGTAGGTGATCTGGGGGTCGCCGACGACGACGTGGCCGGGGATGGCCGCCATCCGATAGCGCTGACACACCGCCGCCAACACCAGCGTTCCTTCGACGATGGAGAACATGTTGCCGATGCACACCCGCGGGCCCGCGCTGAAGGGAAAGTACGCGTACTTGTGCTGGGCCGCGGCGTTCTCGGTGGTGAAGCGCTCGGGATCGAACTTCGTCGGCTCGGGCCAGAAGTCGGGTCGCTGGTGGGTGACGTATTGGCTCAGCATCACCATCGAGCCCGCGGGAATGCGGAAGCCGCCAATGGCATCGTCGGCGACGACGTCGCGGGCCACCGTCCACACGGGTGATTTCACCCGCATCGATTCGTCGAGAACCATGCGCGTGTAGCGCAGCTTCGGATAGTCCTCCATCGCCGGACTGCGGCCGCCGAGCACCGCCTGCAGCTCAGCTTCGAGCTTCTCGAGCACCGCAGGATTTTGAGCGAGCAGGTGCCAGGTCCAAGACAAGGCCAGCGCCGTCGTCTCGTGGCCGGCGATGAACATGGTGATGACTTCGTCGCGCAGCTGGGCATCGGACATGCCTTCGCCGGTTTCGTCGTCGACGGCAGAGAGCAGCATGGCGAGCAAGGTGCCGTTGTCTTTTCCGTCGCGACGGCATTTCTCGATGATCGCGTAGACGAGGCCGTCGAGGGTCTTCAGTGCGGCTTTGAGGCGTAGGTTCCCCGGCGTCGGCACCGAAAGGGGAATGTTGAAGGCCGAATTGCCCCGGTCCATCACGGCCGTGATCGCGACAGCGAAGGCCCGGCTGGAGGCGTCCGTCGTCGTCGTCAAATCTTGGGCGAACAAGGCTTCGCCGACGATGCGCAACGTGAGCTTGACCATCTCTTCGTGCAGGTCGAAGCGCCCCGCACCGTGGCGGTCCCAGTCCTTGAGCATGTCGTTGGCGGCGGTGACGATGAGCTGGCCGAGCAGGGCGATCTGTTTGTGGTGGAAGGCGGGCTGGGCCAGCTTGCGTTGGCGTTTCCAGAAGGCGCCTTCGCTCGACACCAGCCCCGTGCCAGCAAGCAAGCGGAAGCTGTCGTAGGTCACTCCCTTCACGTAGTTCTCGCGGTTCTCGTTGAGCACGTAGCGAACGTGATCAGGGTGCGAGAGCAGGATCATGTTGCGGCCTGCGATGGGCAGGCTCACCACTTCGCCGTAGCGCCGGAAGTATTTCCACAAGACCTCGGGAGTGCCGATGCGCGAGACCTCGGGAACGATCCCCACCACCGGCCACCCACGCGGCCCCGGCGGCAGAGGAAGAGAAGCAGCAGACTCCGACCGGGCAGCTTGGGACACGACACGCTCCTGACGGAGTTCCAGCGGCTTCGCAGGAGTCGCGCAATCGGGTCGGCGCAAGGCAAGCCAGCACGTCGTCAGCGACGCGACCTGGCCAGCTCGACGAGATCCACAGCGGGCCCGTGTCTTCAAGACGCCAGCCTTGAACCACAACGCTTCAACCCGGCGGCGGGCCTGCATCCATCGGTGCTGCGCGCCTCAACGGGGACGGGAGGGCAGGTACGAAGGCCGCCGCGCGCCCGGGAAAAAGACGGTAGGAATGTCGACGTCGTCGCCTTCCTTCCTTTCCGAGAGCGCCATGTCCCATCGAATTCTGATCATCGACGATGAAAAGAACATCCGCACCACGCTGGCGCGGGCCCTGGATCTGGAGGGTTTCGTCGTCGACACCGCAGAGTCGGGCGAAGCCGGCCTGGCCCAGCTGAGGGCAGAGCCGCCCGATCTGGTCCTGCTGGACCTCAAGCTGGGCGACATCGACGGCCTCACCGTGCTCGAGCGCATGAAAGTGACGGCGTCGACGTCTGAGCCGCTGCCGCCCGTCGTGATGATGTCTGGACACGGCACCCTCGACGCAGCCATCCGCGCCACCCGCCTGGGGGCCTTGGATTTTCTCGAGAAGCCCGTCGAGATGGAGCGGCTGCTCCTCACGGTCAAAAACGCGCTCAAGCTCTCGACTCTGGATCGGCAGGTGGGCCCGCTCGTCAAGACCGTCGAGAAGCGCAACGGCATGGTGGGGACGTCGAAGGCGCTGACCGCCGTGCTCGAAGCCGTCCGCCGGGCCGCCCCCACCAAGGTGCGGGTGCTGATCACCGGCGAATCAGGAGTGGGAAAAGAGCTGGTTGCCAAAGCCATTCATGATCTCTCCCGCCGGGCGCCCGGGCCCTTCGTCAAGCTCAACTGCGCGGCCATGCAGGAGTCCCTGGTCGAAAGCGAGCTCTTTGGCCACGAAAAGGGCGCCTTCACAGGGGCCGACAAGCGCCACCTCGGACGCTTCGAGCGCGCCGACGGCGGCACCCTCTTTCTCGACGAGATCGGCGAGCTGCCCCTGGGTACGCAGGCCAAGCTGCTGCGGGTGCTGCAAGAGGGAGAGCTCGAGCGCGTCGGCGGATCGGGCACGGTGAAGGTCGACGTGCGCGTCATCGCCGCCACCAACCGCAACCTCGTCGAAGCCGCCGCCGCCGGCCGCTTTCGTGAGGATCTTTATTATCGCTTGAATGTGGTGCCCGTGCACGTTCCACCCTTGCGCGATCGCATCGAAGATCTGCCTGAGCTGGCGCGCTTCATCCTCGAGAAGAGCTGCATCGAAAACGATCTGCCGCCCAAAGATTGGGACCCCCAGGCGCTGACGGCCCTGCAGGAGCACCGCTGGCCCGGCAACGTTCGCGAGCTGGTGCACGTCGTCGATCGATTGGCGATCCTCGCGCCCGGCAACGTCGTCACCGCCGCCGATGTCCGGGCCGCTTTGCCCGGCGCCATCAAGCTCGAGGGCTCGAGCATTCCCGAGAGCGGGCCCCTCTACCAGCTGCTCGAGAGCTTCGAAAAACGCATCATCGAAGACCGCATCACCCGGTTCCAGGGCAACATGAGCCGCGCCGCCGAAGACCTCGGCCTCGAGCGCAGCCACCTGTACAAGAAGGTCCGCCGCCTCGGGGTCTCGACGTCTGGCTGATGCTGTCGACGTCGACGTCGTTGGGCGCGGCAGCTCACGACCGGCTGGTGCTTCACAGCGAGCGCGTCGCGCACTGCTTCCTCCTTGAGCCCTTGGCACGCCTCAACCTCAGAACTCCGCACGGGTCACAGTTTTTCGTCGGGGTCTGACCAGGCGCTGACGTCGACGTCGGCGCTGGCAACAGATTTGCTGAGCTGGGCGCATGACAACCCCTCCCAATGCGGCACCTCTGCGGTGTCTGGTCTTCGTGTTCGGTGTCGGTGGCTGCTCCGCTGCTGGTCAGCTGGATCAAACGCCCCTCGTGCGTCCGTGCGCCGTCGGCGACACCGCCTGCGCGGCCGCAGGTTTGCCGGGACCCTTGGCGGTCGGTGCCCGACAGGTCCTGGCCGCCCTCATCGACGTCGATGGCTCTTTGGCCCCCCGTCGCCGCTACGTGAGCGCCGACGAAGAGGTGATTGGCGTCGAAGGACCCGCCCTGGTCGGCAAGTACCCGGGCACGGCGGCGGTGCTCATCGAGGACGGCGACGTCGTGCTGGATTTCTTTCACGTCGATGTCGAGGCGGCCGAGGCGATGACCCTGCACCGGCGCATCGCAGGCCAAGTCGATCCGAGTCCCATGCCACCGGCCTTCGACGTCTTCGCCGGCGAAGAATTCCCGCTGCTCTTTTCCATCTGGGGCGGAGCCGCCGACCTGAGTGGCGACGTCGGCGACGATTGGACCGTCTCCGATGAGCGCTTCGAGCTCTTGCAGCGGGGAACGCCACGGGAGCGGGTGCTGCGCGCCCCCGATGAGGTCGGCGCCGAGGGCACGGTGACGGTAACGGCCCTGGGCTTCAGCGAATCCATCGCTCTTCACGTCGTTGCCGCCGGGAGCGCCCCATGAACCGCTTGGCCCTCTTTGTCCTCACAGCTGGTGTTGGCGCAGCGCTCGTCGTTGTCGCTGGGTGCTCATCCGAGGTGCGGGTCACCGTGCTGACCGAGGCACCGCCGACGGGCCACGCCGAGCTGGTCGATCACGGCAACGACGACGAGCCCGACCTGCATCTCGCCCTCTCCCATGCCGTCGCTGTGGGATTGGAGTGCTGCGAGAGCGAATACACCTTCGACGCCAGCTACAACGGCGCGTGTCGGGACTTCAGCTTCGGCGTTGACGACGAGGGCGTTGCCACTGCCCTCGAGGCCAACCTCGATGCCCTTGCCTTGCCTGGTGCGGGAGTGCCCGGCATCTCGCGCACCGGCCTGGTGCTGCTGGGGGGAGAAGCCGGAAACACAGTCTTGCGGGTCGAAGCCCGCGGTGCGTCCATCGAGGTCAGGGTCGACGTCGACGAAGCCGACGCGGTGCCCTGAGCCCTCACCCTCAGGTGCCAACTCCCCTGCATTGACGTCGCCGCGTCCGTCGGCGAAGCCCGCGCACCCAGAAGGATCCAGGCCGCAGAAAGCGCCCGGGGATCTACGCCCAGCGAGGTTGGGGTCGAGGCTCGAAGGCATGTCGCCGACGACGTCGACCTCAGCGTGATCGAGGGGACAGGAGTACGACGATGTCTCACTTCACTATGGATGCCACCCTTCGCTCCGGCCACGGCAAGGGCGCATCGCGTCGCCTGCGGGCCACCGACAAGGTCCCCGGCGTCGTCTACGGCAAGGGCCACGGCACCCTCTCGATCGCCGTCGTCCCCAAGGAGCTCGCCAAGGCCTTGCTCGGCGCCAAGCGTCGCAACCAGCTCATCGAGCTCAAGCTCAAAGACGACGCCGGCAAAGATCAGGGCTCGCGCATGGTGCTCTTGCAGGACTTGCAGGCCCACCCCGTGCGCCGCAACGCCGTGCACGTCGACTTCCTCGAGGTCGATCCCAAGGCTGCGCAGGCCGTCAAGGTGCCCTTCGAGGTCACTGGCAAATCCAAGGCGTCCATCGCCGGCGCCAACACCCAGCTGGTCGTGCGCACCCTCAACGTCGCGGTGGCGCCCGAAGCCATCCCCGAGAAGATCGTTCTCGACATCACCGAGTGCGACTTCGGCGTGGTGCGGGCCAAGGCGATCACGATGCCGGCGGGCGTGACCCTCCTCGATGACGTCGAGATGCCGGTGGTCTCGCTGCGCTTGCCGCGCGGTGAGAAGGAAGAAGTGGCGGCGACGCCTGCGGCGGGTGCACCGGCTGCGGCTGCGGCGGCCCCAGCCGCGGGTGCTGCGGCCAAGCCCGGCGAGAAGAAGGACGACAAGAAGAAGTGAGCCCTCCCCGCGTCGGCCCGGAAAAACGCGAGCCTCCGGGCTCGCATTTTTCTGGGGAGCTCCGCCAAGAGTCTTGAGCTTGCGTCTCCCGATCCTGCTCGCTACGCGCCTGCCCGATGAAAGTCGGCCAAAGAGTCCCTTCCTTCGAGTTGCTCGATCAAAACGGCCAAGCCT
The DNA here is from genome assembly GCA_023248635.1 of Myxococcales bacterium. GTDB lineage: Bacteria > Myxococcota > UBA727 > UBA727 > VGSZ01 > VGSZ01. The sequence continues at coordinate 5,297 of JAHFED010000023.1, read as the reverse complement.
TCAAGCTCGACGATGCTCTGGGCCAGGGAGCCCTGGTGCTGTTCTTTTATCCAAAAGACGAGACCCCGGTTTGCACGGCTGAAGCCTGCTCGTTTCGCGACGCCAACGACGACTTCGTCAAAGCCGGCGCCACGGTCTTTGGCATCTCCTCCGACGACGTCGCTTCCCACAAGCGCTTCGCCGACCGGCACCGGCTCAACTACCGCTTGCTGGCCGACGTCGGCGGTAAGGTGCGTGAGCGCCTCTCAGTGCCCCGCTCCTTCTTGGGGTTGAAGGACGGCCGCGTCACCTACGTCGTCGACAAAGGTGGCGTGGTCCGGCTCGTCCACGAGGCTGCGCTTTCGGCCCAGGCTCATGTCGATGAAGCCATCCAGATGATTCGGTCGCTGAGCTGATGCCCGGCATCGTTGAGCCAAGCGTTGCCGACGACGACGTCGTCTTATACTTCGAGCGCGGAGGTTTCTCATGACGGGACACGGTCAACACCAGGTAGTGATCATCGGCTCCGGGCCCGCGGGCTGGACGGCCGCGCTCTACACCGGTCGCGCCAACCTCAAGCCGGTCGTCTTCGAAGGCGCTGCCCCCAACGTCCCCGGCGGCCAGCTGATGTGGACCAGCGAGGTCGAGAACTTCCCCGGCTTCCCCCACGGCATCAAAGGCCCCGAGATGATGGGCAAGTTCAAGGAGCAGGCGCTGCGCTTCGGCACCATCGTGCACCAGGAGAACATCGCGAAGGTCGACGCCAGCAAGCGGCCCTTCCACCTCACCACCGAAAGTGGCGACGTCATCACCTGCGATGCGCTCATCATCGCCACCGGCGCCACCGCCAAGCTCATTGGATTGGCCAAAGAGATGGAGCTCATGAGCGCTGGCGCCGGCGTCTCGGCCTGCGCGACCTGTGACGGTGCCTTCTACAAGGGCGAAGAGCTCATCGTCATCGGCGGCGGCGACAGCGCCATGGAAGAGGCCCAGTTTCTCACCCGCTTTGCCTCCAAGGTGACCCTGGTGCACCGCCGCGAGGAATTTCGCGCGTCTCGCATTATGCTGGATCGTGCGAGAGCCAATCCAAAAATCTTCTTTGAGACCAATCAAATTCCCCACGAAATCATGACGGAGAAAAAGACCGTCGGCGTCTTTGAAAAAGACTGGTTGGTCGGTCTGAAGGTCAAGCACACAAAGACGCACAAAGAAGAGATCATCAGCGCCGGCGGCATGTTCGTCGCCATCGGGCATACGCCCAATACGAAATTGTTCGAAGGCCTGCTCGACATGGACGACAAGGGCTATTTGATCACCAGGGGTCAGTCGTCGAAGACGAAGATTCCGGGCATCTTTGCGTGCGGTGATGCGCAGGATTCGATTTATCGCCAAGCGATTACTGCGGCGGGCTCTGGTTGTATGGCGGCTATTGATGCCGAGCGTTTTCTCGCTGGGCATTGAATTGAGGGTTGTGCCCTCGCCCCGTCCATCGCTCCGATCTTCTTCCAGGCGAGCACGCGCTTCGCGCGGAGAAGGCCTCCGGCCGGGCCATGGGGGTTCCAGGGCAAACCCCCCTGGACCCCCTGCCCCTTGTGTTGACGCGTTCCCTCGAGCTGTTGCCGGCGACGGACGTCGTTGTTGTCGCGCGGGGACTGGTTGGTGGGCGCCTCGGCGCCGGCAGAGCTCGAGGGCAACGAGCGCTTCGATGGTCGCGGCGCGCGTCGCGTCTAAAGAGACGCCGCCATTGAAGACTGAAGGATCAAGACGGCGGGCAATTCAGGTCGTCGATGCTGATTCAGGCGCGGCATGATCAAGGAAGGCGTCGGCCTGCTTTTGCGCGGTGCCATGCGGCAGGTGGGCCGCGTGGGGCCGGCGCGCCAGGCTTTGCACCGTTTGAGCGTGTTGACCCGCGGTGCCGGCGTCGCCTTTTTGCGTTGTCGTCGTCTGGTGCCCGACAGCGCGCGCGGACAGGCCCATCCCGATCGCCTGCGGGGGTCAGCGACGACGCCGGCGGAGCTCGAGGCTGCTTTGTCGGCCTTGAAGAAGACGCTGACCTTCGTGCACCTCGGTGAAGCTCTCGCCGCCCTGAAGAGGGGCATGAGGCTCGAACGGGGCCTCGCGGTCTTGACCTTCGACGAGAGCTTCGCGGCGACGGCGGAGCTCTGCCTGCCCGTGTGCCGGTCTTTGTCGGTGCCGGCGACCATCTTTGTGACCACCGGCCACCTCGACGAAACGACGACGCTGTGGGACGCCCATGTGCACACCGTCGTTGACACCATCGCCCCGCGTCCCTTGCAGGTCAGCTTCGTCGATCGGGTGTTGGCGACGACGACGGCGGAGGACCGCCTCTCGGCTGCTCATCGCCTGCTGCTCTCGCTGGCGTCGCTGGACGAGGTCGAGCTTCACCGCCGACTCGATGAGCTCGATGCCTTGTGCGGGGGGCGTCCCGGCGTCAAAGCGCTGGATCGGATGCTGACGTCGGCGGAGCTCTCCCGCTTGTGCCGCGATCCCTTGATCTCCGTTGGCGCCCACGGCCACGGACACCTGGCCTTGGCGAGCGCATCGGACACCGCGCTGCAGGAAGAACTCGTGCGACCCCGCGAGCGGCTGCAGGCCCTGTGCAAATCCTCCTTCCTCGACGTCGTCAGCTACCCGTTCGGGCGGCCTCCCTACGTCGATGATCGGGTGCTCAAGGCCGCGCGGGCGGCGGGCTACCAGGCCGGGTTCACCGCGCTGCCCGGCGTCGCTCGTCCGGGGGACCATCTTTTTCAGCTGCCCCGCCTGGCCATCTCGCGCACCAGCACCGGGGTGCACGCCCACGAATTGGCAGGGACCCTGGCCGCCGTCGACGAATTGCTGCTCATCGCCAGTGGTGAGCGCGAGCGGGTGGACGCGGCTCCCGAAGGCTGAGCTTCCCAGGTCGAGGCGGTCGTCCCTGCGGTATGCCGGCAGATGTTCGAGATGAGGTTGACGGAGCTGGGTCGGCGGTCAGCCGCCAGCCACGACGTCGCGACCACAGCCGGCGCAGCGAGCGAAGACCAAGCTGCGCAAACCCTGCGCAACGCCGCGCAAGGGGGGCTGCGCAAGCAGGGGGAGCACATCCCAGTGCGCTCTCAGCCGTGGCGTTGCTGTTGCAGTACGTCCGGCCATGTTGTTTCCCGTGCTTCACCACCCCGCTCCCGGCACCAACTCCATCGATGAGGTGTGCCGGTGGCCCGTGCTCCCCTCGGGCACCGTCGTCGTCTGCCCCACAGCTCTCGACCGTGCGCCGTCGACGTCCATTGCGGCCCACGGCTTGGACCAGGTGCGTCGGTGGTTGGCTGCTCGGCCATCGTTGCGCCGCGCTGCTGAGCCCCTTTGAGCGGCGGACACCAGTTCAGCCCTTTCGCTTCACATCCCAACGCGGAGTCGTCCATGTCGAGCCCCCTGCGCAATGCCTCCTTCTCCCCAGGCCTCTGGAACGAAGGCGCACGGATTCCTCTTCACAGCCCAAGCCCCGTCGCCGCCGCAGCCGGCGTCGCCGCCGCCGCCGTCGCCGTTGTGACCTCGAGCCCTCCCACGACGGCCGGCGACCGCATTGAGCCCGGCACAGCGGCAGGGACGAGGCCCCCCGCTCCGGCGCTGCCCAGCGGCGCTGCCCCTGGCGTTGCCGAGGGCCCGACGACGACGGCCCCGGTTGGACTCCAAAAGACGCTGGCCGACCACCCCCACATCAAGACCAACCAAGACTTGATCAATCACTACTACCGCCAAGGCGGCGGCACCTGGGAAGGCGCCTCGCGACGGGCCACCGCCGACGGCACCTCGCTGAACAAGCTGCTCCGCGACCGGGAGGGCAGCGTGGCCGCCCCGGAGTCCCCGACCCCCCCGACCAGCAGCGCGCCTCCGGCTTCGACGACGACGGCCCCGCCGGCTTCGACGACGACGGCCCCGCCGGCTTCGACGACGACGGCCCCGCCGGCTTCGACGACGGCGCCGCCGCCCCCAGCCAAGCCTGAGGACCAGAAGATCACCAACCCGGGTTTCAGCGAACGCCCGGGCATCCCCGGGGCCTATTACGACAAGGTGGAGAGTCCTCCCACGTCCAAGAACCTGGGCGTCAGCGCCACCGTGACCCTGCCCCACTTCACCGCCGATCCTGCCCGGAACTACCCACCCGCAGGTACCCCCGCCGACGTGTTGGCCAAGATGGCAAAGAGCGGGACCTATATCGAAAAAGAAGGCCCGATGGATCGTCCAAGCATGTACCTTGGATCTCACGCATCAGCGGTGATAAATGGACAAAAAGTGGAAGCTGAAGCCGACATCGGTATGGGTTGGAATCGGCGCTTCGATAAGGCTGGAAACCCGACTTTCGTGGCGCCGGCAGTGCAAAACAGTGGCGAACGTCCAACGCCGGCTCAAATATACACGAAGGATGCGGCGGGGAAATTTCGAAATCAAATGGGAGACGAATACCAAGGAAAAGATCCTCTGCAGCCCCATTTCTGCTGGAAGCCCTTCGCTCGCACCCATGAGCCTGTTCTCGGGGCCAATGGCAGTCCCGTGATGAAAAATGGTCAAGTAAAGATGGACAATCACTACACACCAATAGCCGCAAAAGAAAATCAAGACGCCTATTTCTACTCTGGCGAAAAAATGAGCATGTCCGTCGGGCGAAATCAGGGAGATCCCGCGACCGCCGTATCGTTTACAGTGAAGGGAGAAGGCAAAGAACCGCTGAAGGCGACGATCGCGTCGAACGTGCTTGGACGCCCAGATGCTTTGGTCTCTGAAAAACGTGTTACATCCATCGATCAGTTCACGGTATTTAACGGCAGCAACCACCGGCGCCCCGGCGAGCTGAAGCCCGGGGAGCGCATGAGCGTCGAGAGTGAGACGACGCAGCAGGTGTTGCCCACCGGGTCCACGCTCGAGGGAGCGAAGTGGCACTCGGTGACCGTCAACCAGGTGGGCAACAAATCGGTGCCCATGACGGGGCGGACCTTCGTCCACAGCCGGCTCAAGGACAGCGCACCGGTCGACGAAGACAAGACCTTCGAGCGCGGGGGCTACAACGCCTCTGGCGGCGAAACCGTCGACATCCACCCAGCCGCACGCTGACGTCGTTGTCTCGAAGCTCTGCCCTTGGTCTCGACCATCGGATCTTGAGCCATCAGAACTTCAAGACGCGCCAGCGTCTTCAAGACGCGCCAGCGTTGCACGCGCCGGTCTGAAAGTGGGCCAATCGCCGGTCTGAAAGTGAGCCACCCCAACGCGGAGCCAGGTGCTCCGCTGGGAGATGCTCCAGATGGACCAGGTCACAGCCATTCGCCACG
>JAHFED010000088.1 GCA_023248635.1 Myxococcales bacterium | reverse complement strand
GAAGGCATCGGGATCGGACGCCCGCAGCTCCACCACCGGGTGTCCCGTGGCGAAGCCGGTGGCGAGCGAGCCATCCACTGTGAGACTGCCGCCGCCGACGGTGAGCGAGTCGAGGCGCAGCGAATCGATCTGAATGACGAAGGGCCCTGGTCCCGGCGGATCGATCAGCACAATGGCGTCGACTTTGGCATCGATGGCGCCGCGCGCGGCATTGAGCGCCTCCTTGATGGTGCAGTCACCAGAGGAGCAAATGCCGTCGTCGTCGCCGTCGGTGCTGTCGACGGTGAAGGTGACGGGCGAGGAGGCCAGGAGAGAGCACAGGAGGATCGGACCCATGTCTGCATCATGCGGCGACGGTGGCCCCGGTGCTCAGAGCGATGGGGGGCGTCTCGGGCTGAGCGCCTTTTGCACGCACGTGACCCTCGACGTCGTCGGAGTGGAGGACTTCCGTCGCTCCTGAGCGCCCGCAGGCCTCTGCTCAGAGCTTCGACAGGGCCGTCTCGAGGGCTTTGGCGCGCCGCACCGCCGGGATGCTGAGGTCGGCGCCGGAGATGGCTTTCAGGTCATCGCGCGCGCCCTGGGCGTTGCCCTGCTTCGCGCGGGCTTCGGCACGCATCGCGTGGGCGCTTGGATCACCAGGCGTGACGGCGAGCGCCCGGGTCAACAGCGTCTCGGCCACAGCGTGGTCGCCCTTGTCGACGAGCAGGCCGCCCAGGGCGAGCAGCACCCAGGCGTCGAAGGGGTCGAGAGCCACCAGGCCTTCGAGCAGGGGGATGGCCTGCGTGGCCTTGCTCTCTTGCACCAGGGCGAAGGCGCGACGCTTGAGCACGTCCTTTTCGGCCGCCGTCATGCCCAGCGCCGAGGCCAGGGTGACGCTGCCGCGCGCAAAGGCGTCGGCGACGTCCCTGGCCTTCCGGGCCTTCTTTGGTGCCCTCGGCGCCACCGCCTTCGCCGAGGTCCCGGCCCTCGACACCGAGGCAGGGCGGGACGAACGAGAGGGCGCAGAGGACGACGACGACGGGGCGTGCCCGCGGGCGGTGGTGGGTTCGCTGGGCGGTGGCTTGCCGATGCCGCGTCGTGGTGGACCGTTCATGCGGGTGCTCCTGGCTGACAACCGCAACAGTACCAGCGCCCACAAACAACGGGCGCCCCGTCGACAAGATGCTCAGGCGCGCAGACCGAAGCGCGACAGGCTCTGTTGGAGCAGGTCGTCGAGGTTTCCCTGGGCAAAGAGCGACGAGAGCGCGGTCTGTACGCCGCCGAAGAAGCGGTCGATGTTGCCGACGCCCAAGAACCCGGTGCCGCCGAGGGCCATCAAGCCGAAGAGCGCAACAGCCTGGTTGACGTCGACGTTGGCGTTGTTGGCGTTGTTGGCGTTGTTGGCGTTGGCGTTGTTGGTGGTCGCCGCGGCGCCGGTGGGGGACTTGGCGGCGTCGATGACCTGGTCGTAGCTGTTCTTGCCGTCGACGTTGTCGCGCGAGCCCGTGACCAGGCCATCGAGCTTGCCGTTGGTGCTGCGGAACCAGCTGACGTTGGTGCCGTCGCTTTCGAGGGCGAAGGTGTTGCCCGAGGCCAGGGTCTCGGCGTTGTTGGCGAACCAATCTCCTGCGTCCTGCGTCGCCTTCACCGAGGGGGTGCCCGTGTTGACGCCGGCGACCTGCACGCGGTCGTTGCCCGAGAGGATGGTGAGGCCTTGGGTGAGCGAATGCCCCGTCTCTGAGGTCGTGTCGGCGCGGATGGCGGTGCCATCGGGCAGGGTGAAGTTGCTGTCCTTGGTGAAGTCCCAGCGGGTGCCGTCTTTCTCGTTGACGTGGGGGTCGCCCCAGACGCGGGTCAGGGCGTCGTCGCCGACCTTCTGGCCGGGTCCGTAGATCTTCCAAGCTGCGTCTTGGCCTTCGGGCACGATCGTGTAGCCGCCTGCTGTGCGCACGGAGTTGACGGGGAACCCTTCGGCGCCGACCTGCAAGCCGCCCTGGGGCGCGGCGGGGGGCGGGGGGATACAGCCGCCGCAACAAGAAGGAGCCGCTCGGGCCCCGCGCAGCATGGTCGCGCCCAGCAACAAGACAGCGACGCCGGCGACAGCTTCGGTGAGCGCCTTCTCGAGCTTCTCGACGTCGACACACGCCGGGGTGGCCAGGGGCTCGCCAGCGGGCACAGCGGGCGGGGCCGGCGGAGCAGCAGCAGCCGCAGGCGGCGCGGAGGGGGGCGGAGCGGGGGCGGGCGGCGGGGGGGCGGGCTGCGGGCTGACGGAGACACCACACATGGAGCACCTCGTTGTTCTCCACCTACTCAGCAGCCGACGTGCCAGCGTCCTCAGCGCGTCATGGTGGCCTTCCAACGCGCTCCGGCACCGCCTGCCGCGCGAATTGCGCAAAGAAACGACGAACGACCGATGCGCAGTGCGTGCGCAATCTGTTCGCCCTTCGTCGACGGGCAGGGGCGGATCCCTTGGGGACGGGGTTCAGCCGTCGTCGACGTCGTTGGCGCGGAGCTCTTGGCCCAGCGATCCGTCGAAGCGGCGCGAGGTCCTGACCAGGCTGAGCAGCTCGTCGAGCTCGAGCTTGCTGGCGACGTCGCTGCCTTCGAGGATGCCGTCGGCGAGCGCGCGCTTGCGCTCGTGCAGATCGAGGATGGGCTCCTCAAGGGTCGCGCCAGCGACGAGGCGCACCACGGTGACGGGCAGGGTTTGGCCGATGCGGTGGGCCCGATCGCTGGCTTGTGCTTCGACGGCAGGGTTCCACCAGGGGTCGAGGTGTACGACGTAGGAGGCGCGGGTGAGGTTCAAGCCGAAGCCGCCGGCGCGCAGCGAGATAAGAAAGACGTCGGCGTCGCCTTTTTGGAATTGCTCGACGAGATCGCGGCGATCGGCGGCCGGAGTCTGGCCCGTGAGCAACAGCGTTTGGGCCCCGCTCTCGTCGAGAAAACGCCGGGCGAGGGTCAGGTGGCGCACGAACTGGGAAAAGACCAGGCACTTGTGGCCGGCGGCGCGCAGCTCGTCGACCAGCTCGACCAACACCCGCTGCTTGGTGCCGATGGGGACCTGGCCCTCATCGACGACGTCGGCGGCAAAGACCGGGTGGCACGCGCACAAGCGCAAGCGCGTCAACGCCGCGAGGATCTGCACGCGGCGCTCGGCGGCATCCAGGCGTACCTCGTCGTCGCCGCGCTCGATGTCGGCGATCAAAGCCAGCCGCAAACGCTCGTAGGCGTGGTGCTCTTCGGGCGAGAGCGCGAGCACGCGCGTGACCACCGTTTTCTCTGGCAGGTCCTGGGCGACCTCGCTCTTCTTTCGTCGCAGCAAGAAGGGTCGGATGGTGCGGGCCAGCAGTTGGCGGCGTTTGACGTCGTCGTCCTTTTCGATGGGCGTGGCCCAGCGCGCCTTCCACTGGGTGAAAGAGCCAAAGAGACCGGGGCTGGTGAGGTCGAAGATCGACCAGAGCTCGCCGGTGTGGTTCTCGATGGGTGTGCCGGTCAAGGCGACGCGGAAGTCGGCGGGCACCTGCCGCAAGGCCTGCGCGCGACCCGTGCTGGCATTTTTCACCGCCTGGGCTTCGTCGATCACCAGCGTCGAAAACGGCCGGGCAGCGAAGCGCTCGACATCGCGCTGCACCAAGCCATAGGAGGCGATGACGACGTCGTTGGGTCCTGCTGCTTCGATCAACGCCGCGCGTTTCTTGACGTCGCCTTCGTACAGGCAGCCCCGCAACCCCGGCGCGAAACGCGCGAGCTCGGCGGCCCAGTGAAAGCCCAGCGACGTCGGCGCCACCACCAGGGCCGGGCCGCGGGCCGCGCGATCGACGAGGAGACACGTCGTCACCAGCGTCTTGCCCAGCCCCATGTCGTCGGCGAGCACCGCACCCGTCCCCCAACACGACAGGCGCCGCAAGAAGCGCAGCCCCTCTTCTTGGTAGGGCCTCAAGGTGGCAGAAATGCCGGCGGGAGCAGCGCCGTCGACGTCGCGGGCGGCGGCCAGGTCGATGCGCGCGTGCTCCCAACCGGCATCCACAGACACCGAAGCCCCAGCCGCAGCGAGGGCCAGCATGGCCTCGTCGACGACGGCGACGCTGCCGGCGGGCAGGGCACCTTGGGCTGTGAAGCCGGCCACCGAGCCCAAGGGGGTGGCGAGCTCTTGGGCGAGGGCAACGATGCGGCCCTGGTCGACGACGACGTAGCGGCGTCCCTCGCGCAGGGCTTCGAGCAGGGACTGCAGCGACAAGCGGGTGCCGTCGTCGAGGGCCACCTCCCCGTCGAGTCCCAACCAATCGGTGCGTTTGCCCAAGCGCACCCGCAGCTGCTGTGTCGTCGCCGAGCTCACCCGTGGTCCATCGACGGCCAGGGCCAGCACCACGTCGCTGCGATCGGAGAGCAGGGCCAGGGCCGCACAGGTGCGGGCCGGCGAGAGCAGGCTGAAACGAAAGGGACCTTCGACGTCGTCGTCGTCGACGCCGATGGCCTCGAGCAGCGCGTGGGCAGCGGCGTCTTCGGCGGCGAGATCGCGCTCGCACCAAAGCGCGCGGGCAGAGACGTCGCCAAAGACGATGGGCGGCCCGTGGCCGGGCACGAAGGTGGGACCGCCGACCACAGGACGGGCGACGACGGAAAAGCGGGCGCCGCCGTGGGCGCGCTGTTCGGCCCGCGCCTTGGAAGAGGCCCACGCCACGCGCACGACGAGTTGTGACGAAGGGGGCACGCGATCACCGCGCAGCGACGTCGGCAACAACACCTCGAGCTTGCCCCGCTTCAAGCGCGAGATGACGTCGTCGAGGACGCCTTGGGGCAGGGGAGTGCTCCCCAACCGGGCCACCGCACGGGCCAGCGCGCGCTGGGCGGGGGTCACCGGCACGGCCAAGACGCGGGCCTGGTCACCGTCGACGACGACGCCGGCGCCGTCTTCGCCGAGGAGTGCTGCGTCGAGCGGTCGGCCGGCGGCCTGGAATTCCAAGGTGCGATCGCCTTTGACGACGACGACGGGGCGGGCGTGCAGGGCGCGGGCGGGGCGTCCGTCGGCGAGCTCCAGCCAGGGGTGATCGACCAGCCTTTCGGCGACGACGCCGTCGAGGCGCTCACAGCGCAGCAAGAAGATGCGCGCGATCTCCAGATCCTGGGCCGTCGAAAAAGGCAGGGTGCGCACGGTCTCTTCGAGCTTCTTGCCAGCGAGCTTTGACGAGGGCTCCTCGAGCAGCGGCACCCCCGTGCCGCGGGCGACCGGCCGCAACGAGAGCCCGCCATTGGTGTTGACGATGCGCCAGCAGAGCCGGGGTTCGTCTTCGTCGACGACGACCAGCTCGTCGAGGGCGGCCAGCAGGGCGCCGAAGCGTCCACCGGCCAGGCGCTGCAAGCGAGGGCCTTCGTCGAAGAGGGGCTCTTGCACGATGTCGAGCACGCGCTCGAGGGCGTAGCGCTGGGTCTCGATGCTTCCCAAAGGTCCGCGCACGCCGACGAAGGCCAGGGGTCGGCGGGCGTCGACGTCCTCGAGGGAGAGCAACATCCCCGCGGGCACCGGTGCGCTGTCTTCGGTGAAGAAGAAGCCCGGAGGAGGGCCTTCGTCGAGGGTGACGCGGGCCCGTTTGCGGGCCGCCAGGGTCACGACGCCGCTGTCGCCACCCAGGCGCCGCCGCAGATCGAGCACGGCCTCGAGCACGCCCTTGAGCTCGGCGGCCACCGGGCCGGGGGCGATGCCCTCGCCGAAAGCCAGGTGGTTGGAACTCGCCCCCTCGCCGTTGACGTCGACGAAACGGTGGAGGGCGTAGGCCAGCTTGTCGATCAGGATGCGCGGAATGCCGCTCGCCACGGGGGATCGCCCCGGTGTCCACGCGCGCGCGCGTTGGGGATCTTGCACCTGCCCTCCCAACTCGGCGAGGGCCGAGCTCGTCGACAGCAAGGGCCGGTCGGCGATCAAGCGCTCCGCCAGGCGCGCGCCGCGCCGCGAATGGCGAAAGAGTTGGGGGACGACGTCGGCGAAAGGTTGCAGCAGCACTCGCTCGAGCCCCGCACCCATCAGGCGCGCCCTCACCAACACGATGGGATGCGCCGCGGGATCCACGCTCGGGCCAATCCCCGTCGTCGACGCGCTCGTTGTCTTTTTCTTCGTCGCCACGGGCCCGGCTTGGGCAACGCCTCTGGCTCCGTCAACGCCGTACAGACTCGACCCCAGATCCAAAGCCCGACGGCGCCGCCGCCGTCGTCGTCGATGGCTATCCTTTCTCATGCGACGCGAGATCGGCATGGCGACGCGCGCGGGGCCTTGGCGTTGGTGGGCTGCGGGCCTCGCTCTTGGGCTCCTGTTGCTCTGGTTCTCCGACGCCGCCTGCCCCCAAGTGAATCGGGCGTTGTTGGCCAGCGAGACCATCTTGCGGGGGCATCCGGTGCTGGGCGTGCTCGTCTTTTCATCGCTCGCGGCGGCGTCGGCACTGCTCGCTTTTTTTTCCAGCGCGGTGCTGGTGCCGTCGGCGACGGCGGTTTGGGGCAAGCCGACGACGCTCTTGCTCTTGTGGGCGGGCTGGATCGTCGGCGGTGCCCTCGCTTATTCCATCGGCCGCTGGCTCGGCCGCGCCGTTGTGCACGAAGTCGGGGCACGCGCCGCGCCGCGTGGGGTGGGCCGTTTCTTGGGCCAGGACGCACGGGACCAGCTCGCCTTTTACGAAGAGAGAGTGGGTCGCCGCCTCCGCTGGTGGCAGCTGCTGCTGTTGCAGTTGGCCCTTCCTTCGGAGCTGCCGGGCTACCTCGCTGGCATCTTGCGCGTGCCCTTTGCGCTCTATCTGACGGCCCTGGCCGTTGGTGAGCTGCCCTACGCCCTGGGATCGGTCTACCTCGGTGAGGCCTTCGCCCAGCGCAACGTCCCCGCCTTCGTCGCCCTGCTGGGGGGCGGTGCCCTGGTCGCCGCCTTGCTCTTTGGGTTGCTGCAACGGCAGCTCCGGCGGGGCCGGGGCGAGCAGGTCGGGTCGCTGTGGACGCGCGGTGGCTCCCGGTCGCCCACGACTGTACGGTCCGAGGACCATGAAGCACTCGGTGCCCCACGACCTCTCGTTTGACCTCGCCAAGAAGGCCGCGACCAAGGCCCTGGAGAGCTACCAGGCCCGCTTCGCCGACTACGACCCAGTCATCGTCTGGGAGGGGGAGCGCCGCGCCGAAGTGAGCTTCGCGGTCAAGGGGATGACCCTCAAGGGCGGCTTCGACATCTTCGACGACCGCATCGACATCGAGATGGACGTTCCCCTTTTGCTCCGCCCCTTCCGCCAGAAGGCCCTCGACGTCGTCGAAGGCGAAATCAGCAAATGGGTGGCCCGGGCCCGCAGCGGCGAGATCTGATCTGACGCACGAGCGTGAGCAGGCTGAGGTGAAAAGTGCTTCCTGCTTTGCGCCGTTGGCACGGCGCAAACGGCCGAAGGCCAGTTTGGGACAGACCCTCCTGTTGGGCGGCCGGCCTCGAGCAGAAAGGTGCTCAGGTCGCCCTTGCCTTTGACGCTCACCATCCCGCGGGGCGCGAGACGGAAACGGGCAGCGAGGCGTGCGTGGCTCGCCTCCGAGCAGTGCACCGATCCGATCACGCCCTACAGCGGGAACTCTGCGAAGAGCACAGGCTGCGCCGACGCTGAGGTCACCGCTTTCACTGCGCGAGCGCGGGGTGGCACTTTCACCGTGCTCATCCCGCGTCCGCTTGATGTTCGACCGCGTTCCGAGATGGGAAGACGCGGGATGATGCGCGTGAAGCGCGCCCGCGGAACGCGGAGTTGGTGGGGGGCCCCGCGTCCGGCTCCGCCGGCGCGGGGGAGGTCTGCACCAGACCTCCCAGAAGGGCATCCCCGACGGAGATGAACGAGACCGGTCCGCGGTCGAAGTTCAACGAGATCGGGGATCAGAGGCAAGGGACGCCGTTTTCCAGTTGAAAGCGAATCACCATGCCGGCGTCGGTGTTGAAATTGCTGAGGCCGCCGACGAGGAAGCCGCCGTCGCAACCGGGTCGAAAGGCGGCGTCGTTGAGCTGGAAACCCTCGGGCGCGTTGAAGGGCGGAGCCGCGATGCCCGGGACGCTGACGTCGGTGAGATCGCAAGACGCACCGAGGCCGCCGGCGCAGCTGTAGAGATCGTGGCGGTATTCGATGACGGTGGCGACGCCGTTGGCCACGCCACCGACGATGAGAGCGCGTCCCCCGTCGGGCGCGAAGGCCACCGACCAGATGGGTCGCGTCGAAAGAGGAGCGGCGTCGGCGGCGGCGTTCACCTGACCACCCTCGAAGCGGCGCAGGCTGCGGCCCGCCCAGGACACCGCCAGCGCGTAGTCGCCGCTGGGGTGCGCGGCGACGTGGGCGGTGTTACCGAGGTTGGTGCTGCCGAGTGCGCTCCCGGTGCGCATCTCGGCCTGGCCACCGACCTCGGTGTAGAAAGCGCCATCGTATCCGTTGATTCCACAGGTGATGAAAATGCCGGGCGCGGCGAATTCATTTTTGACAATCGCGATGTCGGTGCAACCCGCGGACGTGGGGCTCGTGCCCAGCGCCGTGAAGGCATCGGTGGCGGGGTCGAAGGTGCGCAACACGGCCGAGTAGCTGCCGCCGCCCTCGGTGCGAAAGAGCAAGGCAAAGCGTCCATTCCATCCAAAGGCCGCAGCGGCGATGGCGGTGGCTGCGGCGACGCTGACCTCCCGCAGGCCAGCCGTGGCGTCGTCGAAGACGAAGAGGGCCGCCGACGCGGTGTTGCCGCTGACGCGTTGCCCCACAATGAGGGCGACGTCGCCAGCGGCGGAGAAGGCGACGTCCTCGACGAAGACCGTGGCTGCTCCTGGAAAGGTCAGCCGCGTGCTGGTGAGCGTGCTGGCATCGACGATGTGGATGGCCCCGCTGCGCTGCGCGACCAAGGCGTAGGTTCCGCTGGGATGAAAGGCAACTTTGACGAGGTCAGAAAGACCCCCCAAGGCCAAACGTTCGTAGCTGTACACCCCGCGCGCCAGGTCGATGGGTGGCGTTTCATCGACGCCGACGCCCGCATCGGCGTCCTCACCCAAGGGGAAGCCGTCGTCGTCGTCGTCGGCACTCTCGCCACCATCAGCAGGGCCAGCGTCGACGGCGGATCGCACGCAGACGCCCTCCTCGCAGACGCTCGCGGCGCGGCACTCTTCGCCGGCATCGCAGACGCCCAAGGACGTACAGAGACTCTCTGAGCAATAAGAATTAGCCTCGCAGTCGTCGTCTACGGCGCATTCCAATTTCCTGACGCATTGGTGCTGAAAACAGAGCTGGTGCGCGGGACAGGAGAAGTCGCTGGCGCAGTCCTCCAGGGGCAGCTCCATCCGGCATCGGCCCAACAAACAGACCCTCGAGTCCTCACACTCGGCGTCCGTCGCACACGCTGGTCCCGAGGCCGTGTGTTCCGGCGCCTCCGCGCATTCGGACAAAGCAAAGGCGAAGACGAAGAAAATGCAGCAGCGCATGGCGCGCGCATAGCCCACGGCCCCCAGGCACAACATGCCAGCGCTGCGATATCGGCCGATGGGAGGATGCGTCGGACCTTCTCAGCCCGGCCTGGCGCGGGCTGCGCCGTTGCAGTGTCGACGGGGGACTGGCCGTGTTGAGGCGGCTTCGCGCGAGCGGCCGTCGATGGCCCAGCTCATCGGGTGCAGAGACGACACGAAGCATCGGCACTGTGCGCATCTGCAGAAAGCGCCGCAGTTTCCCGCGGCAGCTTGGTACAACCGCCGGGCTTATGAGGGCTGCAGGAGCGACGGCTCGCGTGGGTCGACCGGCTGTGCCGAATCGATTTCCTCGACGACGTTTCGCCGCGATCGCAGTCCTTCCGAGCATTCTATCGACGGGTCGGGGGTTCGATTCCCCCACGGCGGCAACGCCGTTGGCGCAGTGGTAGCGCAGTCGACTTCCAAGGGGCGGAGAGGGAGAAGGACGACCAACCACGGCTGCTGCTCCGATGAGCTCCGCATCCGTCGTGCAACCGCTGCCATCCAGAGAAAGGTCGTCGTCGCTTGCGACTGCCCAGCAACCGACGACGACAGACTCTGGCCCGCATCGCGTTCCGCGGCGTCTTGCGAAGCCCGTCGTCTCAGGTCCGAAGGTGAAGCGTTGGCTGCGGCCCGCGCGGCGCCCTCCGGCTGCTGCAAGATTGAAGCTCTCCCTCTCCGCTTTGGTGTCGTGTCGGACAAGGCGGAACCCATGGCGTGGATGAAAACATTTCAGGTGGGTCTCGAAGACCGCGGTGTGCTCTTCGAACACGGAAAGCCCACGACGTTGTTGCGGCCTGGTGAGTGGCGCTTCGCCAGCTGGCGCTCGGTCGACGTGCAGATCTTTTCCATGGCCACGCCCCTCGGCGATGCAGCTCCCGCCCTGGTCACCCTCTTCGGCAGCGACGTCACCACCGTCGACGTCGGCGCCGAGGAACGCGGGGTCTTGTTCGAGCGGGGCATCGGGGTGCGGCGCCTGGCACCCGGGCGTCATGTGTTGTGGACCCACAAGGTGCCCACGGTCGAAAAACACAGCGTGAAGACCGCCGACGCCAACTTCAGTGCCTTGTCGCCGGCGACCCGTGTGCTGCTCGCCGACGACCTCAGCTTCTTCGACGTCGCCCAAGAGGAGCGCGTGGTGTTGTTGGAGGACAACGTCGCTGTGCGCGCGTTGCCCTCGGGGCGACACGCCTTTTGGAAGGTGAAGAACGTCAGCGTCGTTCGCTACGACACAAAGACCGTCACCGTCGAACTGCCGCCGGCGCACGCTGCGATCCTGGCGGCCGACATCGTCACCGTCGCTCTCAAACCCAGCGAGCGCGGCATCGTCAGACGTTTGAAAAAGCCGTTCAAGGTGTTGGGGGGCGGCGAGCACACGCTGTGGAAACATCCCGCCGTCGACGTGACCGTCGTCGACATGAGCGGGCTGGTGGCGGTGCCGCTCGACGCCGACGTCAAGCCGCTGGTCGCTGCCTCGGACTACACCGAGACCACGGTCCCCGATGGTGCGATGGGGGTGCGCTTCGTCGACGGCGCCATCGAGGCCACACTGCCTCCCGGACGTCACGCCGCCTACACCATCCAACAGCAGGTCAGCGTCGTCAGCATCGACCTGCGGGAACGCGTCGTCACCGTGCAGGGCCAGGACATGCTCACCAAAGACAAGGTGACGCTGCGGCTGAATGCCTCGATGACCTACCGGGTCGTCGACGTGCAGCGGCTGGTAACGGCGTCGAAGAACGCTGAGGAGCTCTTGTATTTGTGTGTTCAGCTCGGGTTGCGCGAGCAGGTCGCGGTGCACACGCTCGACGAGATCTTGTCCGATCGCGGCGTCATCGGCTCGCAGGTCCGACCCGCGGCGAGCGCGCGCGCCAAAGATCTGGGCCTCGAGCTCACGGACTTCGGCGTCAAGGACATCATCTTGCCGGGCGAAATGAAGACGCTGCTCAACAAGGTCATCGAGGCGCAAAAAACAGCTGAGGCCAACGTCATCTTGCGTCGAGAGGAGACCGCGGCGGTGCGCAGCATGTCCCAGACGGCGAAGATGCTGGCTGAGGCGCCGGTGTTAATGCGCCTGAAGGAGCTCGAGTTCTACAAGGACGTCGCCGAGAAAGTGCGCACTCTCAACGTCGTCATGAGCGCCGACGGCGCTCCCGCCTTCCAGTTGCCCGCGTTGCCGGAGAACAAAGAGGCGTAGATGGGGCTCGTCGTCAACGGTCCAGCGCTGTAGGTCCCTGCCGATGGACGAACGCTACTGGGCCGAGCGTTGGCAGACCGGCCAAACAGGCTTTCACCAGGGCCGCCCCAACGAGCTGCTGGTCGAGCACCACCACCGCATCGCTGGCGATCGTCGGGTGTATGTGCCCCTGTGCGGCAAGGCGGTCGATCTGCTCTGGCTGCGGGACCAGGGCCACGAGGTCACCGGCAGCGAGCGCGTCTCTTTGGCCATCGAGCAGCTCTTCGCGGAGCTAGGGCTCGTGCCGACGACGACGACGTGGGAGTTCTTTCGCCTGCACTTGACGCCGCGCTTGGCCATTGTCGAGGGCGACGCGCTGCTGGTCGACGTCGACATCCTGGGCAAGGTCGACGCCGTCTACGATCGCGCGGCGCTGGTGGCCCTCGATCCCGCCACCCAGGTGGTCTACGTCGAGAGCCTGCAACGCGTGCTCAAACCCGGCGGACACATCCTTCTGGTCACCTTCGACTACGACCAGGCACGACTGGCGGGCCCCCCTTGGGCCCTTGGAGCCGAGGCCGTGCAACGCTTGTTCGGGGGCTGGTGCTCCATCGAGAAGCTCGGCGAGCGCCGCGAACCCCCGGGGCCGCGCTTCGTCGCTGCCGGCGTCGACGACGTCAGCGAAGCCGTCTTTCTCCTTCAGCGGCGCTGACAGACCACGCAGCGCCTACTTCTTCTTCGTCGTCGGGGGTGGGAAGCCCTTGGAGCGCAAGTAGGCATCGATCTTCGGATCGCGCCCCCGGAAGGCGCGGTAGGCGTCGGCGGGGTCGACAGTATTGCCCACACTCATGATGGTTTCATAAAAGCGCTTGGCCACGGCTTTATCGTAGGGTCCAGTGGCTTCGGTGAAGGCGTCGAAGGCGTCGTGGTCGATGACCTCGGACCAGAGGTAGCTGTAATAACCCGCCGAGTAGTCGTCGCCACCAAAGACATGGCGGAACTGCGGCGTGCGGTGGCGCATCACCAACTCCGACGGCATGCCCAGCTCTTTGAGGGTCTCGCGCTCGAAGGCGTCGGGATCGATGCTCTTGTCGCCGGCGAGGTGAAGCTTCATGTCGACCAGCGCTGCCGACAGATACTCGGTGACGTCGAAGCCGGTGTTGAAGGTCTCGGATTTCTTGATCTTATCGACGAGGCTCTTGGGCATGGGCTCGCCCTTGGCGTTGGTGAGGAAGCGGTTCAAGATCTCCGTCGTCGACGCCCAGTTCTCGTTCACTTGCGAAGGGAACTCGACGAAATCCGTCGCCGTCGCCGTGCCCGCCAGGCTCGGGTAGGTCACGTTCGAGCTCATCTCGTGCAGCGCGTGGCCGAACTCGTGGAACATCGTCGTCACGTCGTCCCAGCTCAAGAGCACGGGCTCGCCGGGATTGCCTTTCACGAAGTTGGAATTGTTGGACACGAGCACGGGGTGGCCGCCGTCGATCTTGTCTTGGCCGCGGTAGGCCATCTCCCAAGCGCCCGAGTTCTTGCCGGCGCGTGCGTAGGGGTCGAACCACCAGTAGGCGACGTGGACGCCGGCGGCGCTTTTGACTTCGTAGACGAGGACGTCGGCGTGAAAGACCGGCGCGTTTTTCACCGGTGAAAAGGTCAAGCCGTAGAGCTGGCCCGCTTGCCAGAACATGGCCTGCTTCACCTTCTCGAGCTCAAGGTAAGGCTTCACGTCGTTGGCATCCAGTGCGTACTTCGCCTTGCGCACTTTCTCGGCGTAGTAGCGGTAGTCCCAGGGCTCGATCTTCAGCTTGCTCTTGGTGGCAGCGCCCTCGAGGTCTGCGAGGGCTTGCATGTCCCTCACCTCCTCACGCACGCGCCCGATGGCCGAGGGCCACACCTGCATCATCAGGCTCATCGCGTTTTCGGGGGTCTTGGCCATCTTGTCGGCGAGGCGCCAGTGCGCGTGGGTGGCAAACCCCAAGAGCTTCGCGCGTTCGGCCCGCAGCTTGAGGATGGCGCTGATGCCGGCGTTGTTGTCGTGGGCGTCGCCGTTGTCGCCGCGGTTGTAATAGGTGCGCCAGACCTTCTCGCGCAGGTCGCGGCGGTCGGCGTAGCTCAAGAAAGGATCCATCGACGAACGCGTGTTGGTGACGGCGAACTCGCCTTTGTGGCCGGCTTCAGCGGCGGCAGCGGCGGCGCCGTCTTTGAAGGACTGGGGCAGCCCGACGAGGTCATCGGCCTTGAAAAAGAGGGCGGTATCTTCGTCGGCTTGCAGGTTCTGGCCGAAGGTGGCGAAGAGGGCCGCGAGCTTTTGGTTGATGTCGGCGACTTTCTTTTTCGCGGTGTCGTCGAGCTTGGCGCCGGCGCGCACGAAGTTGTTCCAGTAGAGCCAGGCGAGCCGCTGCTGCTCGGGGGTCAGCTTCGCCGGGCCCGCCCGGCCTGAGGGCACAGCAGGCGTCGGGGCTTGGGTGGATTGGTAGACGGCCTCGACGCGGGCGAAGAGCTTGGCGTTTTGGAAGATGGTGTCTTGGAGCGCCGCGAGCTTGGGTTCGACCTCGTTTTGGATGGGCTTGAACTCGTCGGTCATCAAGTTCGACGTCCACACGCTGTACACATTGCGGACCCGCATCAGCTCCTGGCCCGAGCGCTCGAGCGCGAGCGTGGTGTTGTCAAAGGTCGGCGGCTGCGGATCGTTGGCGATGGCGTCGATCTCCTTGAGGTTCGCGGCCATCGCGGCCTCGAAGGCCGGTAAGAAATCGCCGATCTTCACCTTGTCGAAGGCCGGCCACCCGCCATTGGGACCCGTCCAGGGTGCAGACAACGCCGACGACGACATCTTGGCTCCTGCTGCTGGGGCTTTGGTGGTGGGCTTGGCGTCGGCGGCGTGGGTAGCGACGACGACGGCGAGAAGGATCAGAGGGTTCATGGGGCTCCCGAGGCGCCGCATCCTGCCCGAGTCCCGCTCAGATCTCGACGAGATTTCTCGGGAACACGCCGGGCAAGAAGCCCCCTCGGACGATCGGCGGCTTGTGGGGCCGTGGCCGTCCTGCTCTCACCAGGATCGACCCTTTCAAGACGCGTCAGCGTCTTGAACATCGACACACTTCACGTGCCTGCGAACCCGGAGCACTCCATGAAATCTCAGCCCCTCTGCCTCTTCGTCGTCGTCGTTGCCGCTTCATTGGCCAATGGTTGCGGTCCGATGTCCGCCGATGACGCGCGCGCAGCCTGGTCGAGTGTGGGCCGCAGCATCGATCCCAGCTCAGGCCGCGAGCAGGCCCTCTCGGTCAACTTCGACACCGACACCAGCCTCGATTGCCTGCGCTCGGGCCGCATGAAGGTCGAGGCCAACGTCGACGCCGCTGCCGAAGACGGCGACCTGCAGCTCGCCTTCGATCTGGGCCTTCAGTACTTCGCCTGCCAGCCCGATGAAGACACCATCGACGGCAACCTCGACTACGTCGCTGCGTTCTCGAGCACGGGTTCCGACGTCGGCCGCAGCAGCGCGCTCCAATACACCTATGAGGGCACGCTGCAGGTCACCAAGGCCGACGGCACGGTGCAGGAATGCGTCATCGACGCCACGGGCACCGCGAACAGCGAGATCGAGCAGCTGCCCGGCGCCGAGTTCCACGCCAGCGCCGACGTCGACTACCAGGGCACCATCTGCGGTCAGGATGCCGACGTCGTCGCCGGCTTCGACGTCACGGACTGAGCTGCTGGTCGGCCTCGGCGAGCTGCTCGATGTGGGTGAGGACCCGCGTGTGGATGGCGTGCAGCAGCCACTCGGTCCACACGCGCCAATAGAGCGCGGGGGCCATGTCGAGGGCGTACCAGGTGGTGCCTTCGAGGCGGGTGCGGGTGCCGCCGTCGAGGGGGACCAAGAGGAATTCGCCGTGCTCGCTCTTGAGGGCCGTGAGCAGGTGGGGCGCGTTGACGAAGGCGTAGGGGCTCCACTCCTGCATGGGCATGGGCTGTTCGGCGACGTCGAAGGCCAGGCGCTTGGGTTCGTCCCATTCGGTGATGGGCTCGACGAAGGCGCCCGTGGAGAATTCGCATCGACGAATGGCGCCGGGCCCTGTGCCTTCGATGCGGGCGCGCAAGGGATAGGCGATGCCGGCGTTGAAGAACCACTCCGTGGGGGGCGCGAGCTCGGCGAAGGTGACGACGTGCTTCCACACCGTGGCCGCGGGCGCGTCGATCTCTCTCACCGTGGTGAGCGATCGCTGCATCGGAGGGCTGAGCCCGGCCTCGGCACCGGCCAGCACGGGCAACAGGAGCACGGCCAAAGTCGCCTGCGCTGACGACGACGAACGGCTCAGCGCGATGGCCCGACCGATGACGGCGCCGAGCACGCCCAAGCCGATCGCCAGGGGCATCGCCATCGCGAGGCAGAAGACGCCCTCGAGGGCGAAGAGCAAGAGACAAAGTCCGGCGATGGAGACCGAAAGGATGGCGACGACGATGCTCGATCCCATCGAGCGCGGGTGCTTGTGGTTGAAGAGGAAGGCCGCGCAGGCGCCCATGAGCAGAGGCGTGCCGAAGAAGAGGCTCGCGCCGTATTTGCCGAGGCCAAAGACGGACAAGAGGGTCATGGCGCCAGCGATGCCAACGCTGGCGGCCACGCCGAGCAAAGCGCTGGTGAGCTGGGCGTCGAGCACCGGCGGCGGAGCGGGCAGGGGCCACGACGACGTCGCCTTCGACGGCAAGATCGCGAGCACGATCATCGTTAGGTAGTTCACGCCCGGCACGAAAAAGAGCAGCCCGAGCCAGGGTGAAAAGCCGGCGTCGACGGCGCGGCGCAGGGTCATCGACACACCGATCCACAAGAAGGGCAGGGTGAAGATGGCCATCTCGATCAAGAGCCCCTCGGGAGCCTTGACGTCGGGGCCGCCGCCGAGGGCTTGGTTGCGCAGGGTCAGCAGCGGATTGATGTAGTCCACCGGCGAAAAGAACTTGCCCGTGACCGCCCAGGCGACGCCAGCGTCGACGGCATATTTCAGGGCCATCAAGGCCACCCCCGTCGTCAGATAGGCGCGCTGTGACACCCGATCGCGAAAGCCGAACCAGAGCCGCACCAAGCCGGCGAGGCTGAGGCGGGGCCGAGCAGGCTCGGTCAAAGGAGCTGCCGACGTCGTCTTGTCACTCATGGGAGCGCTCGATAGCCCGGTCCTCCACCAGGAGAAAGCCGCAGCGAGCCCACGAAGCGAGACAGGTGCGCAGCTTCGCTGCTTCGCATTGAGACAGATTCTGACGAACTGCTGCCGGCTTCTACGCTAATGGCCGTTCAAAGGGAGACACGATGATCGCTCCACAGATCGCACAGCGATACAGCGCCTTGCTTGGCGTCGCTCTGTTCTCGGCCTGCGGTCTCCACATCGAAATCCCCGCTGACGACGCACCCGAACGCCCCGAACGCCCTGCCGGCGTCGACCACGGCGTCGACCTCGCAGCGGCCTTGCACCGTGGCCGGGGCACCAAGCTGGCTCGAGGAACGGAGCCGCTCACCCCGGGCGGCGCCCGGAACGCTTTCGACGACCGGAGCCTTGGCAAAGGGTTCCGCAGCGACGGCGATGACGATGGCGGCGAAGACGCCAACGACGGCGACGAAAGCCCCGTCGTCGTCGACGAGCAGGAAGAACTGGAGCCCGATGAGCCGCCCGATCAAGGGCGCGACGATGCGGAGGCCGACGAGCCGCCGCTCGATCAAGGGCGCGACGATGCGGAGGCCGAGGGTTCAACTCCAGCCAATGACGAACCAGGCCCCGTCGTCAACGACCTCGACGACCCCTCGCTCGTCGACGAGCCGGCCGACGAATCTCCGCCCAGCGACGAGCCAGCCACGGTCGAGGTGCCGCAGGACGACCGCGTCCCCAGCGGGGAGCCCGCCGAACCACCCTGCGGAAACGACGAGCCCGTCTTCGAGAATCCCGAAGATCACCTGCGCTTGTATCTGCCCCTCGATGGAGACAGCGCCGACGCTTCGAGAAGCGCACTGCTCACCCGCCCCAGCGGGGACTTCGATTTTGAGGCAGGCCAGGCGGGGACAGCTGGGCATTTCCGTGGTGGCGCCAACTTCGTCGACGTCGAAGGCGTGACGGGGCTCGGTGTGGGGGAAGCGTTTACGGCGGCGGCCTGGGTCAACATGGACGACTGGCGCAATCCCTACCCCTACAGCTCGCACGACGAGTCGATCCTCAACCACAGCACCGACCTCGGCATCCACGTCGACTTCGACACCTGGGCCGTCTGGGCCTACGCCACCATCGGCGACGACTTCGTCCTTGTGCGCGGCGGTTCGGTCCCCCCTGGCTCCTGGCACCATGTGGCCCTCTCCTACGACGGTGCGGAGCTCAGCCTCGCCGTCGACGGCGAGGTCGCTGGGTCTGCGCTCGCCGCTGGGCCCGTTCACTTCTACCCAGACGACCCCCGGGGTCCGCAGTTCCGGGTGGGCACCTGGTGCGGTCTCGAGGAGTGCAACGGCAACGAAGCCGCCAGCGCCCTGATCGACGAGGTGCGGCTCTACGATGTTGCGCTCCCGGCCCGCGAGGTGATGAACGCGCCGGCTGTTGCGCCCCGCTAGAGAGCCGAACCGCTAACGGGAAGCCGCCATCAGGTTGGCGACGGCTGCCGCGCGGTTGAGGTCCAGCTCGTTCTTACGCGCCCCGCGGTAGCGGGCCTTCGTTCCTTGAATGGC
>JAHFED010000022.1 GCA_023248635.1 Myxococcales bacterium | reverse complement strand
ACAGGCAAGAAAGGAGGCGACGACAACTACGACGACATCAACAAAATCGAAGCGACAGGCATGAACCCGGATGGGGCGATGTAGTTGTCGCCGATGGGAGCATGAAGTTGACGCCGGCCAGTAGGCCCCGCCCTTCCCCGTTTCGAGCTGCATCTTCGCGCCGCAACGGCCACAGATGACGAGGCCACCGAGGAGCAATGACGTGGAGCCTTCACGCCCAGGGCTTGCACCGAAGTCGCACTTGCTGCGGACCTCATGCGCGAGGTCGAAGAGATCCTTCGGTACGATGGCCGGGACCTCGATGACGATGTGGTCTTCCTTCGGGTGCGTCAGGTTCTTCTTGGAGTTGCGCTGCCCCCAGGTGTAGCGGCCGATCACCACCTCGTCGTCGATGATCTTGAGGATCTTCTCCTTGCTCCACTTCTTCCCTCGGTAGGTGAGGCCACGTGCGTTCAGGTGACGCGCGACGTTCTTGCCCCCACGGAGCGCCACGTACTGCTTGAAGATCTCGATGACGATCGCGACCTCCTCCGGGTTCACCTCCAACTTCTTGCGATCCACATCGCCAATCTTGATGACGACGACACGAAAGCCAAAGGGAGGCTGCGAGCCGTTGAAGTAGCCCTTCGTGGCGTTCTCGCGCATGCCGAGAGACGTGCGCTCGCCGTTGATCTCCGACTCGTACTGGTCGATGGCCGAGAAGACGTTCTCCATGAGGTGGCCAGAGGGACCGTCCTCGGTGGGTTGAAGAACAGCGATGACGCGGACGCGCTTCCCGGTGAGCTGCTTGCGAGCAATGTGGGACTTGGCGGCATCGCGCATGAACCTCGACCAGTGGGTCACAGCAACAGCGTCGAGGCCGGGATATTTTCCGCTCAGGATCTCGGCAATCATGCGACGGAACACCTTGCGGTTCTCGTCGGTGCCGGAGGCTCCAGGCTCGACATATTCGGCAAGGATGGTCGCCCCAAGACGTTGTGCTGCACCTCGAAGCTCGCGCATCTGCGCGTCCAAGGAGAGGCCGTTCTCCGCTTGGTCCACCGTCGACACGCGCGCGTAGAGCACGATGTTGCGGATCTGCTTCTCAATCTTGCGCATCGTCGACCTCCTCGACCACGTCAGCCTCGTCACGGAGGACCATGGAAACCATCTCGGCCAACTCCCAGCCTTCGATGGCTGTTCCTTCGATAACCGCTCCGGTCACGACGAGGACACCATCAGCCGTGCCGACCCTGTGGTGCTTCGGCTCGTGGAACGTCGGGTAGCCCCTGATCATCAAGGGTCTTGGCGGCGGGATGGCCTCATGTTTCTTCATCGGCCGACTCGATGGTCTCGATCGAAATGCCTCTGCGCCCGAGCTTCGCCCGCGTCTTCACCAACGCGCCGATGTTGCGCGAGAGACGGGTCAGGCTCGTGACAGCGACGATCCCCACATCATGGGTGCCGTCGGTCACCTCGTTGAGCATCTTCGAGAACGCTGGCTTCACCTTCTCGTTGGCTCCAACACCAAGGTCGACGTACTCCGCAGCCACACGGGTGCCGCTGTCTGCTGCCCACGAGCGCAACCGCCGGAGCTGCGCCTCGGCAGAAGCAACCTCGGCACCTGCGCCTTCCGGACCTCGTGCTCGGGCATAGAGCACGACAGCCCGATCGGTTGACTTGGCCTTCGCAATCCGTTCACGACGTGCTGCGTGCGCCAGCCTGGCTCTCTTGCTGCGAAGCTCGCTCTCGAAACGGGTGAAGTCCTTCAGCATCGTCTCCAACAACTGGTCGCCTGGTCTCGTCGTCGTCATGTCGTCCTCCTCGGTCAGAATGGTGTTCCATCGCCAGTCGTGGTGTTGGGCTCTGGTTCGCCCACGATGGCGCAGAAAAGTGAGCGCATCCGTTGACGGTCATCTCGGCGAAGAACGCGCCAAAGCTCTCGATGTGCTGCACTGGAGTCGTCGAAAAGGACGTGGCCCACGAGGTCGTTCATGGGCCACATCGGGCAGTCTGGTGCGATGTGGTTCTCGTCGTCATCAAGCCACGGACTGGGAGTGTCGATGCCGTAGAGATCGAAGGCGCTGCGCCCCTCTTTTGCATGATGGCGAAGCCGATCGATCGCACGATGGAATTCCCGCCCCGTGAGGATCTCCACCTGGCTCCCTCGGAGGAGCGCGAGCTGCGTGGCTACGACCCACGGCTTCCGCCCCGTCAGAACAGCCGCATCGTAGAGATGCTCCACGGCAACTTCGTCATCGGATCCAAACAGCGCGCGCAGCATGAATGCCAAGCAGACCGCACGGCCCACCTGCTCGACATGTCGTGGGCACAGACTGAATTCGGCTTCGACACGGTTGTCATCCAGGGGCTCACCTGGCCAACGGCCGAAGCCCCCGTCGTCGTCCCCACGGAATTCACGTCTGACCCACCGGGCACGTAGGGCAGAGCGGATGCGTGCAACGGCCTGGAAGACGTCCTCAAGGGGGCCACCGGCAGCAGCAACGTCAACTGCCCACCACGAGGCCTCGCCAACTACTTCGATGAGGAGCCCTTCGCCGCGCAGCAGCAGCTCCGAGATGGTCTGGACCGGCCGCGCGTCGGAACAGTCGGTGCCTACCATCAGCCCGTTGAGACAAGTGCTGTTGGGCAGCCCTTGAAAAACGTGGGGACGTCGCCCCATTCGCGGGCGGGGCTACGACGAGGCATCGGCGCCAAGCGTCGCTTCCGTCGCTCGCGCTCGAGGTCGATCACGAACGTCGATCGAAGTTTCTCGCGTCCGGTGGTATTGGGGAGCCAAGAGAGGCAGCCCCACGAACCATCGTGGGGCTGCTTCACATCTACCACTTGAAGACCGCCGCAGCGGGAACGGCCCCGCTTGCTGCCACCGGGGATGCAAGCACCGTCGTCGGTGCTTGGCCTTTCGGCCCCCGGTGGCGCCCCTTTTGGCGTTCCCAGCAACTCGGAGCACAGATGCGCATCGGTAGGACTCTGGTGGCCCCCCTCGCCGTCGTTGCGGTCCTCGGCGTCGGCTGCGCCCGATCGCACCTCTTCTACGACGCCCGCGAGCTGCGGCATCCGGCCTTTGACAGCGACCAGAAGGCAGCGCTCGCGCAGGCGCTGGCCGGCAAGCTCGAGGGTCGGAAGCTGGTCTGGGTCGACGACGAGGGCCATGAGCATGACATCCCCAGCACCGAGGCCGGCCTCAAGAAGCTGGGTCTCGCTGAGCTTGGTGCGCTCTGGCTCATGCTCAGCAACGGCGACGTCGGCGGTGAGGCCGATGTCCGCGTGCGCGCCGGCAAGAGCACCAGACCGATCAGTGTCTTCGTCGCCCTCGACGGCGATGTTCGTGTCGAGACCGGCCACAATGAAAAATCCGACGAACCAGCACTGAGTGAAAATGCCATCCGTGATCGATTCAATCTTGATGCCAAGTTGCCGGGAAAATGGGAGGAAGCCGAGCGGCGCGCGTTGACGGAGTCGCTGAGCTTGCTCACCGATGTCGAGCTCGACGTGGTCCGCAACATCCCCTTCGACCGCGAGCCCAAGGCTGCCGGTGGTGATCCATCGCGGGCCGCGCTCTATGTGCAAAATGGCTGCAAGGCCAAGATTTTCTTGTATGCAACTGGTGTGAAGAGTGATCGCTTCCGTTTTGTAGGCGACGCCCGCGAACCGCGCAGCGCGGTGTTGCACGCGTTGGTGCACGAGATCGGCCACGCCGTCGCCGGCGCCCCCTCCCGCGCGCTCTATTGCGAAGCCGAGAGGAACAAGAAGAAGGCGAACGATCTCATCGGTCGCGCCAACGACATCATCTCGCGGGGGCCCGTCATCGACGCCTACCGCGACGCCGCTGACGGCGAACCAGCGCCCACCGACTATGGCAATGAATCGATCCAGGAGGCCTTCGCAGAGTCCTTCGCCCTGTTCCACGTCGACCCCGCTGCGTTGAAGCGGGCGCGTCCCAAGATCTTCGCCTGGTTCGCAGCTGGTGGACACCGCAAGGCCCTCGGCCATTGACGCCCACAAGGCCGCGCGCGCGCCGCCGCTCTCATCGGAGAACCGAGCTCGCCTACTTCGCCGACGGAATGCCCAAGAGCGTCAAGAAGGCCTCTTCGCTCGGCTCGCGACCGAGAAAGTCCTTGAGCAACACCATCGGCTCGACGGTGCGCCCGCGGGCGAGGATGCGATCGCGGTACTCGCGCCCCACCTTGGGGTCCAGCACGCCGCTCTGCTGGAAGCGCGTGAACATGTCGGCCGCGAAGACCTCGCTCCACAAGTAGCCGTAGTAGCCGCCGTCGTAGCCGCCCATCATGTGGCCGAAGCCCGCGGCGAAGTGCTCGTTTTTGTCCTCGGGGAACTTCATGATCGCCGCCCAGGTCTTCTTCGCCACAGCGTCGACGTCGGCTTTGTCGACGGTGTGGATGGACTGGTCGAAGCTCGCCAAGAAAATCTGCCGCGGATAGCGCACGCCGGCGTCGTATTTGCGGGCTGCGTTGAGCTTCTGCGCGAGATCCGGCGGCAACGCTTGGCCCGGGTGCTTCGGATCCGACGAGATCAGCGCGAGCACCTCGGGGGCGTAGGCCCAATTCTCGAGCATCTGGGAGGGTGCTTCGACGAAGTCCAGCGCCGTGTGCGTGCCCGCTTGGGAGGGATAGCGCGCCGTCGTCAACGACTCGTGCATGACGTGGCCGAACTCGTGAAAGAGCGTGTCGACTTCGTCCATCGAGAGGCGCGCCACCTGCCCGTTGGTGGGCGGCTGAAAATTCACCACCAAACAGGCCAGCGGGATCCGGTAGCCGCCGGCGACGGCGTGGCCCGCAGCCATGGTGAACTCGGCGGCGTGTCCGTACTTGCCTTCGCGCGGGTAGAGGTCCGCGTAGAACTTCGCCACCACCTTCTTCGTCGTAGCATCGCGCACTTCGTAGAGCTTCACGCCCTCGGCCCACACCGGCGCGCCCGGAACTTCTTTGAGCTCGATGCCCAACAGCGTCGAGTAGACCTGGAACATTCCGGCCAGCACTTTGTCGGCGGGGAAGTAGGCGCGCACCGCTTCGTCGTCGACGGCGTAGTCCCGCTTCTTGATCTGGTTCATGTAGTAGCGCCAGTCCCAGCTGTTGATCACCGCCTTGTCGTTTTTCGTGTCGGCGACCTTCAGGGCCCGCATCTTTGCCGTGTCTTTCTCGAGGGCGGGCTCGAGACCCTTCCCCATGCGCGTCAGAAAGGCAGCGATGGTGGCCGCGTTCTTGGCCATGCGGTCTTCGGCGACGAAGTCGACATGGGTCTGGTAGCCGAGCAGATGAGCGGCCTGGGCCCGCAAGGTGACGGCTTCGTCGAGGAGCTTGAGATTGGCCTTGCCCCCGCGGCCCATGAAGGCGACCTCCATCCTTCGTCGGAGCTTCTCGTTCTGAGCATTCTCCATGATCGGATAATAATCCGGATACTTCGTCGTCAACGTATAGGCATCCTTCTTCTTCGCGTCGGCATGGGCGGCGATGAAGTCCTCGGGCATCCCAGCGAGCTCGACCTTCTTGACGGTGAACGTGGTCTTGTCGTCGTTGAGATTCTTGGAGAAGCGCGTTTGGAGCTCGGTCAGCCTCGACCGTGTCTTCACCAGCTTGGCGCGGTCCGCGGCGTTCAGCTCGAGACCGTTCCGCTTGAAATCCAGCATGGTGAGATCAATCAACCTTCGCTGTTCATCATCCATCTTATCGGTCTTGCCCGCGCCGGCGAGATAGCCCTTCATCGCCTGGTACAAGTCGGTGCGGGCCGAGAGGGCCACGCTGTATTTCCCCCCGCGTTCCTCGCAAGCCGAGCCCGCGTCGCGCACGGCGGCGTCGGGATGGATGTCCTTCAGGAAGGACAAACGCGCCACCGCTTCACCGTAATCGCCCACTGCGAAGTCGAAGGCCTCAAAGGAGTCCTGAAAAGTGCGTTTGTCGTCGGCGACGGCGACCAGCCGGGCCAGCCGAGCATCCGTGTCCTTCTCGGCCTGCTCACAGGCCGCAGTCAACTCGGCCGGCGTGTAGTTCGTGCGCAGCGGCGGCACATCCGTCGCACTGGTCGGCGTCGTCGTCGTTGTCGCGGTCGGCAACGGAGCGGACGGTGGCGAAGCGCCCGCTGGCGGCGGCGGCGTGGCCCGAGCGGCGCTGAAGAAAAGAGCAAGGGCGAGCAGCGACGGCAGCTTCATGGGCCGGTTCTTCAGGCTCTGTCAGCGAAGAACAAGGGAGAGCTTTAGCAGCCCTCGGGGGCGCAGTTCTGCCACCCGGCGTTGGTGTCGTCGTCGACGCTCTCCCAGGCTTTCTTCAGCGCTTCGGCCAGCAGCTCCTTGGGCTGGGCCCCGGCCACCGCATAGCGCGCACCAAGGACAAAGAAGGGGACGCCGTCGATGCCGATGGCTTGGGCTTCGGCTTCGTCGGCCCGCACATCGTCGCCGTAGACATCGCTCGCCAGCACGGTGCGGGTCTCTTGCTCATCGAGCCCCGCGTCCACCGCCAGACGAACCAAGACCTCCGGCTCGCCGACGGCACGACCCTCGGTCATGGATCCGCGCAGCAGGCGCTCGTTGACCTTCTCCTGCACGCCCCGCGCGCTGGCGAGGTGCAGCAAGCGGTGGGCATCGAAGGTGTTGCTCGGCCACAAGCGATCGAAATGCAGCTCGAGGCCCTCCGACGCCGCCGTCGACGTCATCTGCTGGATCATCTCCTCTGCTTTGGCGGGCGAGGTGCCGTATTTCGAGGCCAGCTGCTCGGCGTAGCTGCCCTGCCCGGCGGTGCGCGGCGCAGCCGCATCGAGCTCGAAGGCCCGCCAGACGACGTCGATGGCATCGCCGTGGCTGAACTCGGCGACGGCGGCTTCAAAGCGACGCTTGCCCACGTAACACCAGGGGCACACGACGTCGGACCAGATGTCGACTCGGAGCTGTTTCACCGCGCCCTCGGCCGGCCCGCCCTCGAGCCGCGATCGATGCCCCAGTCTTGGCATAGCGAAACAACGGTGCCCGCCGCCGGAGATCGATCCCGCCGCCGTCTCAAGGCGTCTCTGCCGTTGTCGACGACGCTCGCGCTGTGGAAACCTCGGCGGCATGCGCAAGCCGAACGCCGCCGACGTCGCTGCCCCCCGTCAGCTGGCCAAGACCCGCCCCGCCGAGGCGGCGGCCAGGATGCGGGGTGTCGATCCGCTGCGGCTCGCGAAGGCCGCCGATGGCCTCGTCAAGATTGCCTCCACCGCCATCGCAACCTACTTCGAGGCCAACGCCGCGGTCCCCTTCAAGGCCGACGGCTGGACCCACGCCATCGATCTCAAACACATCCCCTCCCTCTTCGCGGTGACCGCCCTCGGCCAGGAGCTCAAGGCCACTCACAGCAACGACGCGCGCTTGGCGGCGCTGACCGAGCCGCTGCGGAAGATCCTCGACACCAAGGGCTATGGCGCCCGCTTCGACGTCGCCAACGTCGGCGGCGACGACGCCTTCTATTTGTTGCAAATCGCGCTCAGGCAGAAGGAGACCCGATGACGCGTGAGACCAATGACGGGCTCGACGAGCTCATCACCGCGTCGTCGTCGATGGCGCGGGCCGAGATCCCCTCCTTCGCCGAGGTGACGACCCGAGCCGAGAGAGCGGCAACGACGGCGCGCCCGGCCATGGGTTCGGTGAAGCCCGTCGACTCCGCAACGTCACAGAAACAACCGGGCGTGCTCGACAAGAAGAAGTCCTAGCGAGGGGCCGACGTCGACGTCGGAGCGACGGGATGCCCGTGAAGAATGGCGATTGCGACTCGGCCCCCACCCAATTCACCGACAGCGCTGCGCGTGTCGGTGAATTCTGGGGCTGGGGGCCGAGCAGCCACGATGGCTCGCAGGGTCGCATCTCAGCGTGCGCTGCGAAGGTCGTCGTACCTCAGCCGGCGCATTTCCCGTCGCCGTGGCCGACGAAGAAGAAGCTGGCGTCGTAGGTTCCCCACGACGTCGTCGTCACACCGTTGGCGGTGGTGCCGGTGTACTTGGGGCAACCGGCGGCCTTGTTGATCTTGACCGGACCACCGGCTGCTGGAACCGCCCCGGCATGCACCGCCGCCGCACAGAGGGAGGAGTCGGCGGTGTAGACGCCACTGCCGTAGACCGACCCACCAGCGCCGGCGCCACAGGTGCAGCTGAACTCGTTGGCCGTCGCGGCGTTGGCGAAGCCCGCCAGGTTCGCAGGACAAGCACCACCAGCGACGGCAGCCGCGGGCGGGGGCGGCGGGGGCGGCGCGGCGGCGACGGCCGCGCACTTGCCATCACCGTGACCGGGGAAGAAGAAGCTACCGCCGAAAGAGCCCCAACTCGACGTCGTCACGCCATGGGCGGTCGAGCCGGAGTAGGCCGCACAGCCAGCCGCTGCCTTGGGTGCCACGTTGCCACCACCCGCGGGGATGGCGCCGGCGTGAACCGCCGCTTTGCAAATGGGGGAATCCGTCGTGTAGATCCCGCTGCCCCACACCGTGCCGCCGTCAGCGCCGGCGCAGGAACATTCACCTGCGATGTTGGCTTCGAAGCGGCCGGGGCAGGGCGGAGCCTTCGAGCAGGCAGCACCGAGGGCGAGCGCGGCCAGCGCGAGCAAGGGGTTGAGGGCGCGGGTCGAGGCAATGATGGTCATCGTGTCTCCTGCGAGGGGAAGGTGCAGCGTCTCCGCCGTCGGCGACGTCATCCCTTGGCTGGGGGCATCAGCGCAAGGGCAAGTACCGGCCGGGACACTCGCGATCGCCAAGGCGCACTGCTACCAGCGCCGCATGTCCGACGAATCAGCGCGCAGGCCGCAGGACGCAGCAATGGAATTCACCGACAGCGCTTCGCGTGTCGGTGAATCGTCTACAGGTTCATCGCCTGGCGGCGATGAATTCCCGAGCGCCATCGCCGAGGTTTGCGAGATCACGCACGTGCGCGGCGACGACGCTGCAGCCTCCATCCCCGATCTCTTGATCGAAGTGCCCCATGGGGCAACCCGCGCCCAGCACTTCCAGACCCTGCGCGACCAGCTCCGCGGACCCTTTCCCGAAGGCCTCATCGACTTCTTCTTCGTCAACACCGACGTCGGCGCTCCCGAAGCCGCGCTCCTGCTCGCAGCCCACGTGACCCGCGCCGAACCCCAGCGCAGCGTCGCGGTGATCCGCTCGTTGATCCCCCGCACCTTCATCGACTGCAACCGCGTCGTCGATGTCGAAGCACTGCCCACAGTCTCTGTGCCGGGTGGCGTGACGCCGGGTGTGGTCCGCTACGTGACCGATCCCGCGGACCTGCGCCTGCTCTACCAGCGCTACTCTGCCTACCGCGCCGCCGTGACCCGCGCCTTCGAGCAAGTCTGCGGCGCTGGCGGCACCGCGTTGATGCTCCACTCCTATGCACCCCGCAGCGTCGACGTCGCCGTCGACGAAAACATCGTGGCTGCCTTGCGCGCGGCCTACCGACCCGAGGTTGAGCCCACCTGGCCCCTGCGCGCCGAGGTGGACTTCATCACCCGCACCCCCGACGGCACCCTCCTCGCCGACGCCGCCCTGGTGCAGACGATGCGCGCGGTCTTCGCTGCGGCTGGCCTCTCCACCCAGGAGAGCGGCGAATATCCCTTGCACCCCAGCACCCTGGCCTGGACCTTCGCCTCGCGCTGGCCTCGTCAAACCCTCTTGGTGGAGCTGCGCCGCGACCTGTTGGTGCGCTCCTTCACGCCCTTCTCAGAGATGGACAGCGATCCCGGCAAATGCGACCTCCTCGCTGCTTTGCTGGGCACCGCGCTGCGCACCTGGTGGGCTGCGGGCGCGGCGCGCTGAAGCAAGAGGGGGGGCTTCTCGCCGACACGGACGAGGGCGGGCACCCAGAGGCCAACCCGCTCGATCGCTCGGACAGGTGGTGTTGAGGGGCGCCGCAGCGGTAGACCTCGGGTCCAGCGACGGGAGAGGAACTCCATGCTCCAGCTCGATTTCGACTACGCCGGCTGCGTCCGCAACTCCGAGAAAGTCTCGTGGAAGATTGACGACGTCATGCCCCGTGGCACCCGCCTCGACTTCGGGCGCACCTTTCTACCCGAGGGGCTCGCGCAGACTTGGAGCATCGCGTGCTTGAAGAACTACCAGAAGCTCAAGCTCAACCAGATCTCGGCCAATGCCTACCTGAACCTCTTCGCCTTCGTCGAGGAGTTCATCCTCGCCACCATGGTGCGCAGCGCCAACGACGACATGTTCAGCGAGCGCGGGTCGGTGCGCGCGTTGGTTCGAGTGGCGGAGGAAGAGGCCAAGCACCAGGAGCTCTTCCTCCGCTACCGCCAGGCCTTCGACCGCGACTTCGGTCACTCCTGCGGCGTGCTCGAGAACAAGAAGACTGTCGCCAGCTTCATCCTGACGAAGAGCCCCATGGGCGTGATGATGGTGATTCTCCATATCGAGCTGTTTACACAGCAGCATTATCTCGAATGCGTGCGCGACAACGCAGAAATAGATCCCTTCTTCTGCAGTCTTCTCAAGAATCACTTTTTGGAAGAAGCCCAGCACGCACGCGTCGACGCGCTCGAGCTCGACAAGCTGGCCCGGGCAGCAACACCGGCGGCGATCACGAGCGCCTTCGACGACTATCTTGGCATCCTGGCCGCTTTCGATGGCCTGCTTGAGGAGCAGGCCCAGCTTGACGTCAAGAGCCTCGCAGCTGCCAGCGGTGTTGCTTTCTCAGAGATCGATGTGCAGGCGATCATTCGATCGCAGCGTCGCGCCTATCGCAAGACATTTCTCATCTATGGAATGACCAACCCGCAGTTTGTTTCCTATCTGGGGCAGCTGTCGCCGGTGGGCCAGGCCCGCGTCAAAGAGGCCACCGCCCTGTATGAAGGCGAGATCGCAGCCTCGTCACCAGTGCCGTCGACGTCGACGTCGCCTTCGTCTTCGCGCAACGCCACCCGGCTGCTCCCCACCGCCATCGCCAAGAGCGGCATCTCAGAGACGGCCATCGACATCCCGCGCCCCTCCGACGCCGAGCTCGCCCCGAGCCCGGGTCCCCGCAGCAGCAGCGTCAAGGCTCCCCGCCCGCTGCCTTCGTCCGAGCCTGAAGTGACGATGCGCGCGCCACCCCCGCAGCCCCCCGACCTCGCCCGGCCGTTGGCGGCCCTAAAATCACAGCCTTCGACGACGCGCCCTTCACCGCCCTCGGGTTCCGTCACCGACCTACCCAAACCCCAGGGCGACGGCAGCCTGGTCATCGAGGTGCCCGTCGATGCGACGGTGTTCGTCAACGGCGTCGAGCGGGGTCGCGGTCCCCAGCGCGTCGACGGCCTCGATCGCAACGGCAAGGTCGTGGTCCGCATCCTCTGTCCAGGCCACACGCCCTGGAGCGGCTCGGTGAACCTCGAAGGCAAGCCCGCCGCAAAGATCCGACCCTCGCTGAAGCGCGCAGGTCCCTGACATGAACACCGCAGCGCCGCCGACGTCGACGGACAAGCAGCTCAGCGCCCACCACGCCGCCGGCCGCGTGAGAGACGGCATGATCGTCGGTCTGGGCACTGGTTCGACAGCCAATTTCTTTATCGAAGAGCTCGGTCGTCTCTGTCGCGATCATAACCTGAAAATAACCACGGTTTCTAGCTCGATCATCAGCGCCATCAAAGCTCAAGAAGCTGGGCTGTTGCAGCAATCAATCGAGCACACGACTCACCTGGACTTGTACGTCGATGGCGCCGACGAAGTACTGATTGGTTCCGGCGCTGGATTGACGCTCTTGAAGGGACGCGGCGCCGACCTCGTGCGGGAGAAGATCCTGGCCCGGGCCGCCGCCGCCTTCGTCGTCTTGGCCGATGCCACCAAGCTCGTTCATCGAATCGGGGAGCGCTTTCCCATCCCTGTCGAGGTGCAACCCTGGGCGTGGCGGCTGGTGCTGCGTCGGCTGGAGGCCTTGGGCGGACGCGGAGCCCTGCGGCTCAACCCCGCCAAAGACGGCGCCGCCATGACGTCGTCGGGGAACCTGGTGCTGGAAATGACTTTCGATCCCAGCTTCGACAGCAAGACGTTGGATACGCTGTTGAGCGGGATACCTGGGTTGATCGAGCATGGGATTTTCTGCGGTCTGGCCACCTCTCTTCTTCTGGCGAACAATGGTCACATCAAAGAAGTACTTCCATCCTGATGTGAGATCATTTTTGATGCATTTATCATCTCCAGCGACCTGCTGTGCAACGTGGTGACGCCCCTCGCTGACCTGCATGTGCACCTCGAGGCTGCGATCTCTGCCGAGCTGTTGGTGCAGCTGGCTGCCCACGGCGACATCGCCCTGCCTGCTGGTTTTGGTCCCGAGGGTTTCACCTGGCGGGACCTGGGCACCTTCATCGAAGACTACGAGCTCCTCGGACAGGTCATCAAGACGGCCGACGACTACGGCGCCGTCGCCCTGGACTACCTGAGCCGCGCCGCAGCCCTCGGCTCGATCTATGTCGACTTCATCCTCTCGCCCGCTCACGGGTGGATGAACGGCATCCGCTACGGCGACTTGGTCAACGCCGTCGGTGCCGCAGTCGACGAAGCACGAGCCGCTCATGGCATCCTCGGCTCTCTCAGCCTCACGGCTGTTCGCGCCCCCGGTGCCTTCTTCGGGCCCGAGATCGCCCGCCGCATCGTCGCCGAGGCGGTGGCCCGGCCGCACCGTCTGGTCCGCGGCTTCGGGATCGCGGGCGACACCGGCTTCGACGACCTCGCGAGCTACGCTCCTGCGTTCCAGGCGGCGAGGGCGGCAGGACTGGTGACCCGCGCCCACTGCGGCGAAGGCGAGGGCGTCAAGGGCGTCATCGCGGCTCTCGACGTCCTCCGCGTCGACATCCTCGATCATGCCACCGACGCCCTGGCTGACCCGGTCGTGGTGAAGCGGCTGGTGAGCGAACAGCGCTTGGTGACCGTCTGCCCCATGGCCCACGTCTTCGTCGGCGTGGTGCCGACCCTCGCCGCGCATCCCGCCTGGCCTGCATTGCGCGCGGGACTCAAGGCCGCCTTCGGCACCGACGACCCGATCTTCTTTCGCGTCGACATCGCCGAAACCTACGGGCAGGTGGCCGCCCACACGGGGCTGCAGCCCGCGGCCCTCGCCAGCTTCACGCGCAACGCTCTGACCAGCGGCCTGCTCGACGAAAAGGATGCCGCGGCGGGGCTGTGCGTCTTGAAGTTCTGATGGTTCAAGACGCTGGCGCGTCTTGAAGTTCTGATGGTTCAAGACGCTGGCGCGTCTTGAAGTTCTCATGGTTCAAGACGCTGGCGCGTCTTGAAGTTCTGATGGTTCAAGACGCTGGCGCGTCTTGAAGTTCTGATGGTTCAAGACGCTTGCGCGTCTTGAAGCTCTGATGGTTCAAGACGCTGGCGCGTCTTGAAGCTTCGGGCCGCCCGTCGTCATGCGCGCCACGCCAATTTCATTCTTCGCGCGGCCTCGCGCAGTTCGTCGATGCTGAGGGCCGCGAAGCCGAGGCGCACGAAGGGGCGCGCGCGGCCGTCGAGGGCGTAGCGCTGGGCAGTCGCAAAGGACACACCGCAAGCCAGGGAGCGGGCGCACCAGGCCTCGACGTCGACGTCGTGCACCTGCGCCCACAGCGCCATGCCGCCGCCCGGAACCACGAAGGACAAGCGATCACCCAATTGGGAGCGCAGCGCGTCGACGAAGGCGTCGCGCCTCTCCTGACCCGCGCGCTTCAAGCGACGAGCGTGGCGCAAAATCATGCCGTCATCGAAGAGGTCGGCGACGGCGGCCTCGAGCACGAGGTCTCCTTGGCGGTCGCTGTGAGCACGCAGCGAGGCGAGGGCAGCAATGACGTCGACGGGGGCACAAACGAAACCGAGGCGCAGGCCGGGGGCCACGATCTTGCTGAGGGTACCGACGTAGATGACGACGCCGTCGCCGTCGACGCTCTTCATCGGCATCAGTGGTTTGTGCTCGTAGCTCAGCTCATGATCGTAGTCGTCCTCGATGAGGGCGATGCGCTCACGAGCACACAAAGCCAAGAGTCGTCGTCGTCGATGCGCGCAGAGCGACACCGTGGTCGGATAGTGCCGGTGGGGCGTCAAGAGCACCGCCCGGACGCGCGTGTGGCGCACCACGGCCTCGAGCGCGTCGACGTCGAAGCCAGCGGCGTCCACCGGGAGGGGCAACAAGCGCGCGCCGGCCGAGAGCATTGCGCGCCAGCCGGGCGGATAGCCGAGCCCTTCGACGGCGACGACGTCATCGGGTTGCACCAAAGTGCGAGCGCACAGATCGAGGCCCATCTGCGAGCCCCTGACGACGAGAATGTTGCGCAGCGTGCAGGGAATGCCGCGCGTCGACGCCAGCATGTGGGCGATGGCCGTGCGTAATCCCTCGTGCCCCTCGGGGGACGCGTAGCCGAGCAGTTGCGTGCCGTGACGCGTGACGACGCGGCGCCAAGCGCGAGCGATCTCATCGACGGGCAGGAGCCGCAGATCGGGCACGCCGCTCTGCAGCCTCAGCGTTCCCGGCGGTCCGGCGACGAGGCCCTGCCAGGGCGCCAGCACCGGAGGCACGCTGAACCCGGCCTGCTGCACCTGCCTCTGCCGCTTCATCGGTTTCGTCGTCGTCGGCGCCACCACGGTGCGGCGGGCGGGTTCGGTGCGCACCACCCCCTGCGCCACCAGCTCGTCGACGGCTGCCAAGACCGTGTTGCGGTGAACGCCCAGAGCGCGCGCCAGGGTCCGCGATCCAGGCAGGGCATCGCCGGGCCGCAGTCGACCACGATC
This sequence comes from Myxococcales bacterium, assembly GCA_023248635.1. Taxonomy (GTDB): domain Bacteria; phylum Myxococcota; class UBA727; order UBA727; family VGSZ01; genus VGSZ01. The sequence goes on along the minus strand of JAHFED010000022.1, from coordinate 68,393 downwards.
GACATCGCCAGCGATGGCCCGCGCGATCCGCACAAAGACCGGGGCGTCATCGCCGTCGTCGTCGGCAACGATCGGCATCTCCCAGGCCATGCCGACCTCGCTTTCGTCTGCTCGTGGTCTGACTGGTCTAGCAGAAATTTTGAAACTGGTCCTTCTACCTAGGCCAGTTCGTCTACACAGTTGCCGAAACCAAGGCGATCGAGGTGAGGCCATGAGACGCGAGATGTTCCGCATGTCCGACGACGAAGCGCTGGCTTTGCTGGCCCGCGCGCCCTTTGTGCATCTCGCCGGCGTTGACGAAGAAGGATCACCGGTTTTGCGCGCCCTACACGTCGTCGTCGTTGACGGTGCTTTGTGCTTTCATGCTTCTCCGGCGGGCGAAAAAACGACCCTGCTGGGCCGGCCAGTGGTGCTGTGCGCCGAAGAAGTCATCGCCGAGGTGCCGAGCTACTTCAGTGACGCCGAGCGGGCGTGTCCCGCGACGACGCTCTACCGCAGCGCCCAGGTGCACGGCGTGGTCACGGCTGTCGATGACGTCGAGACCAAGGCTCGGGTGCTGCAGGAGATCATGCGGCGTTACCAACCCGAGGGGCTGCACCGGCCGATCACGCACGACGATCCGATGTACGCGGCGGCCGTGCGGGGCCTGCTGGTGGCGCGGGTCGTGCCCACTGCCGTCGACGGGAAAGCCAAGCTCGCGCAAAACAAAAAGGCCGAAGAAGTCGGCGCCCTGCTCGAACGCCTGTGGCAACGGGGAGCTGCCGGTGATGCGCGCGCGGTGCAGCTGGTGCGCGCAGCGAATCCGTCGACGACGACGCCCGCCTTCCTCGCGGCTCCTCCCGGCGCCACGCTGATCTGCGCTTGCGATCACCGTCACGTCGACGGCGCCGTCGCTCTCCTGGCCTCGGCCTATTGGAACACCACCGTCTCGTCCGCGGCCCTCGCCACGGCCCTGCCCGCCTCGAGCGCCTGGGTCGCCGCCGTCGACGATGCCGGGACCGTCATCGGCACCGCGCGGGCGCTCTCGGACAACGCCAAGTGGGCCACGTTCTACGACGTCGTCGTCGCCGAGACCTGGCGCGGACACGGCGTCGGTAGCGCTCTGGTGCGTCTGCTCCTCGACCACCCGGCCGTGCGCGGTGCCGAGCGGGTCACCCTCCGCACGCGCGACGCCCAACGCGTGTACGCCCCCTTCGGCTTCATCGAGCGGCCGTCGTCGACCCATCCAGAAATGGTGCTGCGGCGATCGGCGGCGTGACCGGCCGCAGCCGCATGGGAAAGCCCTTGTTCAGGCAACGGGCCAAGCGCCCCCGCTCTGCGTACGATGAGGCGGTGCAAATCCATGGTGTTGAGAGTCAGCGAGCTCGCCGCGCCCTGCCCCTGATGCTGGCCGCTGCTCTCGCTGGTGCTGGCTGCCACTCCTGCGACACCGTCGAGGAACATCTCGCCGCTGGCCGACACTACGAGGCCTGCCACCGCGCCGATACCCACCCCGACGAAGAAGCGGTGCTGCAGAGCTGGCTCACGAAAAACGCTGGCGCCAACGCCACCGTCGTCAGCCACGCCGCCGTCGCAGGGCTGCTGGGCGGTCCCCTCAAGGGCTACGGCACCGAGCTCAGCGTCTTCGACCTCAACGCCGAGGTTCCTGGCGGCGTCGCAACCTTCGTCGAGTCACCGCGCAGCGCCGCCCTGGCCGACCTCGTCGTGCGCCTGCCACCGCTGCAGCGTCTGCAAAGCCCACCGCGCCTGCCGGAGCTGCGGCCCTATGAGCTGCTGCCCGTTCGCCACTCTGGCGTCGGTGGCGGCCGCGGCCGGGACCTCGTCGGCGATATGTTCAACGCCATCTTCGAAGTGGGCGGTGCGGTCGGAGCCGCCGTCGGAGCCGTCGTCGCCGTCCCTGTGGCCGTCATCGGCGGTCTTGCCTCGGCCGTGGGCAGCATCTTCTCGGGCATCTTCGGCGGCGGCGGCGGAACCCCTCAGGTTCCCCTCATCGATCAGGTCGCTCCGGTCGAGAGGGTGACGCCCGTGGTGATCCCATCCATCGATGCGCTGCTGGCGGGCGAGAACCTGCGGCTGGCCCAAAGCAAGGTCGACGCCTCCTACGCCGCCCACATCAGCGCCGTCGACGGCGAGCGCGCGCGACGCCTGGCACTGATCGAGGATGCGCGCCTGCTCGCCTGGGGCCAGTGCATGAACGAAGGAGGCTGCCGAATTGTCGCCCAGCAGCCGCCAGCGCGGACCCACCTGCGGACCACCTTCGGCGACGACGAGCACCGCTGCGTTCGCGAGTTGGAGGTCGACGTGTCGGCGGCATCGCTCGACGAGACCGCCAAGGCGCCCCCGCCCAAGAGCGCCAGCCAAGAGGACCTCGACACCAAGTACGCTGCCGCCAACAACGTCGTCCGCAATCTTGACGGCACGCCCCCACGCTTTGCGCTCGACCATCCAGCAACGACGACGACGGCACTGGCGCCTGCCGAGGCCATCAAAGCAGACGGCGACGTCAAGGACCTGGTGTGCGCGCTCAATTCCAAGCGCGGCAAGATCGACGCTGTCGCCCGCGTCACCGTCGGATTTGACCGGCTGCGCACCCGCACCGTCTCGTTGGGTCGCGTCACCAAGGCCTCCTTTATGGTGCCCGGCGTGCATCTGAAGGTGGGCGAGCGGGTGCGCTTGGGCGTCGTCGACAAGGCCGGCGACTCCTTGGGTGGCGACGTCAAATCCTTCGACGGCGCCCTGCCGATCAAGCTCTCCAGCCCGGCGTTTTCAGCCTCTTGCGGCGCCCCCAACAACGACGCCACGACGTCCATCGAACGGGCCGAGCAGAGCGCCCACGCCGCCGTCGACGTCGCCGTCGCGACCCGTGAAACCAAAGACGATTCCCTGGAAACGAGCCCCCAGCGATGGGCCCGACTGAAAAAAACGCGGCTGGCGGAAGCACGAGCAGAAGCAGCCATCGCCGCCCTCGCCGGGGAGGTGGGTTACGGCGACCCGCGCGTCGAAGTCCTCGCCGCGCAGCTGCCCTGAGCTTTGGCTCAGCGGCGCAGGCGCAGCCACACAGCGCGAGCGCTGACGCCAAAGAGCACCAAGGCCACCACCGCAACGACCACCGCCACGACCCAAAAGACCATCGAGAGCACGCTGGCGGCGAAACAGACGACGTCTTCGAGCAGGGAGTGAACGGGACCAACAACCCCGCCCGAAGCCGCCGTCGACGTCGCCCTCACCCCGCTCTTGGTCACATGCACCGCGAGGGCCACACCGCCGCCGACGATGATGGCGAGCAGGGCCACGACCCACACTGGCAGATCGACGAGAGCCGCGGCGCACACCAGCATGCCCGCGGCCGTGCGCACCGGTGTGGCCAAGAGATCGAGGAGGTGGTTCACCAGCGGCACCTTGTCGCCGAGCAGCTCGCAGGCGACGCCGACGGCCAGCGCCAGCAAGGCCGGGGTTCCCGAGAGCCACAAGAAGGCCTCTCCCAGATCGACGAGCCCGAGGCGAGCGCCGATGCCGAGGACGAAGAGGGGCAGAAAGGCCCGCAGTCCGCAGCTGGCGGCAAGGGAAACACCGAGGATCAGGGAGCCCACAACGGTGATGATGGCCATGGCTCGAGTCTACGCGAACGGAGGAGATCTGCTGGTCCCTCCGGTGCGTCGCAGGAGACGCCGTCGGCTTCAGCGCTCTGGCGCCCATCTTCATTGATGAGCTCGAGGTCGCGGCAGCTGCTCCTCGGCATGTTAGAGCCGAGGGGTGAGCAGTTACACCCCCGAAGCCGTGCAGCGCGCCCGCCATCTGGGCGTGACCGCCGAAGCCGCCAGCGCGTGGCGCGAGCTGATGGTGAGCTCCACCCACGTCGACGAAGCCGAGTATTCCGATTGGTGCCGGGAGCTCGCCGCCCTCTACGCCCGCCAGGGCCGTCCCCTCGCTGCTGCGCGCGTGCACGAGTATTTGTTGAACATCGAGCCCGCTCTGGAGCTCTACAAGAACAAGGGAACCCCCAGGGACGTGGGCCGCGTGCTGCGCATCGGTCGTCGCCACCGCGAGGCCAGCATGCGCTACCGCGAGGCCGGCCTCATCGCCCACGCGGCCCGCGCCGCCGAGGAGTCCGGCGACAGCACTGATGCACTCGCGCTCTACGAACAACTGGTGCGCCAGAAGGAGGCCAGCAACGAGCCCTACATGGCCGGTCTCGCCGCCCTCAACGCCGGACGCATGGCGGCCAAGCTCAACCAACCAGACCGCACGCGCCAGATGCTCGCTCTCGGCACCCGCTTGCTCGAAGAAGAAGGCGATCGGCGCGAACAAGCCGGCGAAAAAGACGGGGCCTTCCGCTGCTACCTCTGCCTCGTGCAGGTGGGTCGCATCGAGAAATCCTACGAACCTTTCGCCGAGGGATACCTCAATTGTATTCGGATCCTGAAACAGAAGGGGGACAGGTTTTTCACAATTCAATATTACTACGACTTCATCGCTGCTTCTGACGAGCTCGGTGAGTTGCATAGCGTCGCCGAACTTCATCGAGAAGCTGGTGAATATGCCCGCCGGGTTGGATTTATCTACGCTGATTACTTCCTGACCGAAGCTGCCCAGGCCTGGCTGCGCGTGAGCCGGCAGGCCCTGGAAAAAGGGCAGGCGCCCGAGCTCGTCGAAAACGCGCTGCTGGCGGCGGTCTCCTGCTTCAACCGCGTCCAAGATGATCGCAACGTCGCCGACTGCTACGCCGCCTTGGCCGGACTCGACCTCACCGACAAGAAGAAGAATCGCTACGCCGAGCTGGCCGCAGATCTCGCCCGGCTCGCCCAGAAAGACCCCGAGAAGGAGAAGGCGCCGCCGCCGGCCTTCCCCGAGTATTTCCGTCGACGTCCGGTGGTCCAGGAAATCTGGGTGCGCGACCTGCTCGAGCAAGAAAACGGCAACGACATTCCCGACACCATTGGTCGCCTCGTGAGCGATCACAAAAATGTCTGGGATGTGCAGCGTCGCAAGGCCCTGCTGATTTCCCTGGCCTACGACGATCATCTCATCGCGGGCGGCGACCCGCTGAGGGTGCCTCCGGCGTTGATCGATGGTCTGGGCCAGCTCGAGCACGCTGCCGCGGTGCGACCGCTCTTGGCGATGTACGAGCAAGGGGACGAGGCGACCCGGGCGCTCGTCGTCGAAAAAGGCGCGCAGCTCAAGCAGAAGGAGGTCTTTGCGATCATCGATCGCGCGTTGGTGGGAACTGGCAAGGTGCGCGAAGCCGGCGTCGTGGCCTTGAGACGGATGACCTTCCAGCCTGGCCTCGAGAACCTGGTGCGGGTGTTCAACTCCCACGAAGCCAGCGACATCAAAGAAACGGCGCTCCAGTCCGTCGCCAAGGTCGGCACCGACGAGGCCTGCGAGTTCCTGCTCGACGTCTATCGCTCCAACACTGCCAACCTCGCGCAGAAAGCCCGCGGCCTCCTCGAACAATACGCGCAAGAGCGCATGCTCTCGGCGCTCGAACGCAACAAACGCCAGGAGCCGGAGAAGAACACCCGCGCCTTCATTGGCAGCCTCGTCGACCGCATCCGCACCCAGCGCGGCGCCGGCATGTGATCCCGGGTCCGGATGATTCTTCGGCTGCGCCGACTGCATCACCCCCGATCTCGCTGAACTTCGACCGCGGAGCGGTCTCGTTCATCGCCGTCGGGGATGCTCTTCTGGGAGGTCTGGTGCAGACCTCCCCCCGCGCCGGCGGAGCCGGACGCGGGGCCCCCCACCAACTCCGCGTTCCGCGGGCGCGCTTCACGCGCATCATCCCGCGTCTTTCCCATCTCGGAATGCGGTCGAGCATCAAGCGGACGCGGGATCACCCGGCTCCGGAGTATCCGGTGCCCTCGCGGGCGGCACTTCCTCCGCCGCGATGAAGCCACGCAATCAAGATCATCTTGGGAAGATCAGCGACGCGCGGCGCGTTGCCCGACCCGTCCCGCTTCGAGCAACGAGCGGGGCGCGCGGACGGTCGAGGCCATGAGCTCCTGCTGCAGCACCACAACGTCGTCGTCGTCGAGAGCGACCCTGCCTTCTTGGGGGTGCAGGTGCAGGTAGAGGCGGGCCCGAGCCACGAAGCGCCCTTCGACACCAGCCCGCTCGGCGCGCTGAACGATTTGCTCGAGAATGCCTTTGCCGGTGGCCTCGAGGGGCAAGGCACGCTGCGAGAGCGTGGCATCGAAGGCGGCGCGGGCGGCGGGGTCGGCGCTCTGGTAGGGCACGCGGCGGATGCGCGCCGAGAGATCGAGGTGCAGCTCCGCCAATCGCAACAGGGCCCACAGGCGATCGCGCTCGTCGGAGTTGGGCTCTGACAACGCGTCGAGGTAGTCGAGGCGCAGCTGCTCCAGGCGCGCCGTGGCGTCTTCGACCTCCTCGAGGTTGTGCAGCTTGACGGCGACGAAGGCGTAGAAGCTCCGCTCGAGCGCCCGCAAGCGACGGGCATCTTTTTGGGATTGGCTCACCTGCGTGGTGGCGCAGCCGACGTCGGCGACAGCGACGGCGAGCATGAGCAGGAGGGCAGCGCGGTGCACCTCCACAGTGTCTGGTTCGACGTCGGCGTCGGCAATGTGAGATGACCGCGCACACCTGGATCAGTCGCATCGGGCGCTCGCTTGTCTGGTGACTGCCCGCTTCCGCTTCCGCGTCAGCCAGAAGCGACCCCGGTGGCGATCAGGGGATCAGCGCCAGTGATAGCTTGGCCCGTGTTCTGGCTTGTCGTCGTCGTAGCTGGTGCTGGCGAAACGCTCGATGTGGCAGCGCATCCGCCAGACCTGGGCTTGCCAAGTGCCGCCGAGGGATCTCGCATCGACACCCTGCCCGACGCGCTCCCGCCGCTGGATGAAGCGTTGCTGCAGGGCCCCTCCAGCGCCGACGACGTCACCTTCTTTGGCCAGGGTCGGGTGCTGGTGGGCGCCGAGAACCCGGCCATCGTCAACGACCTCGAGCCCATCGGCGGCGCCGCCCTCACCGGACGCGTGGGCGTGGCGGGCAGAATCGGGGACCTGCGGGCCGCCGTCGTCGTCGGCGACGGCGCGTGGTGGACCACACCCGTGCGCGATCCCACCCTCGAGCTGGTGCCGCGACCGCTGGTGGCGCCGCTCCACCGCCTGAGCCTCGAGGTGCCGGTGGGGCTCTTGGGCGCGCCCGGTCTGCTGGTGCTCGGGCGCTTTGCGCTCGTCGTTGCCGACGGACGCCTGGTGGGCAGCGAACCCTTCGACGCTCGCGGTCGCACCGTCGACGGCGCCGTTGTCGACGTGGAGCTGTGGGGCGTGCACACCCGCGCCGGGGCCGTGGTCCTCGATCTCGGTGCCGAGGGCGACCCTGGCGCCGCTGACCCGCGCGTCGATGCTGCCAGCGGCCTCGCCTTTCTCGCCGCTGGCAGCGAGCTCGTGCTCGACCCCGCGCTGCACCTGGTCCTCGATGCCTACGGACTCTTGCACCACACCGGCGTCGATCGAGTGCTGCGACCGACGCTGGGCGCCCGAGCCCTGGTCGACGTCGTCGGCTTGCGCTGGCGCGGTGGCGTCGACGGCCAGCTCGCTCTCGATGAAGAGCAGGGACTGGCCTTCGTCGACAACGGCGTTCACGCCGAGGTCGCCGTCACCACGCAGCTGCCCTGGAGCTTGTCGGCGCCACGTCCCTTCTTGGAGATGGGGGTCGAGGGCACCACCGCGCTGCTCGCTCCCGCGCCCTCGCGCCACGGAACCCTGGGTGAGCTCGACCTCGTCGATTTCGCCAACACCTGGCAAGCGCGCGCCGCCATCGGCGTCGACGACCCCCAGGGTTTCGCGCTGCGGGCCACGTGGCGATTGGTCTCGAGCCTGGGGCTCGTGCACGGACCCGGCGGGGGCGGCGTCATCGGCGCGGACCCCGGGACACTCTTCAACGAGGTCGACGTCGCCTTGTGTGTGCCCATCGACGACGACGTCGGCCTCGACGTGGCCTGGGCCGTGGCGGTGGGTCGCGGCGCTTTACCCCCAGGCCCCGCCCAGCGCCTCATCGTCGGCCTGCGCTTTTCCTTCGGCGACGACGACGGCCTCTTGGCGAGCTTCTGATGTCCCGGGTCCGGGTCGCTTGCCCCCTCCCTGAGGGTGTCTAGCCTCACACTGGTCATCATCAACGCATCGGCACTTTTCGACGACGACGAAGGAGGCACCCCGTGCAGATCGACAAGCTGACCGTGAAAGCCAAAGAGGCGCTCGAAGACGCCCGCCAGGCCTGCCTCAAGGCCGGCCACCAGCAGATGACCGGGCAGCACCTGCTCAAGGCGCTGATGCAACAGCACGAGGGCGTCGTTCCCCAGGTGCTCGGGCGTCTCGGGGTCAAGACCGACCTGCTCGTGGGCGTGCTCGAGAGCGATCTCAACGGCGAGCCCAAAGTCAGCGGCAGCAACGCCGCCGACGACGTCTTCTTCTCCCCCAACGCCAAGAAGGCCATCGATCAGGCCAGCGCCGAAGCCAAGACCCTGGGCGATACCTATGTTTCCACGGAGTCCCTGTTGCTCGGCCTGGCGCGCACGGGCCGCACCGAGAGCCTGCTGACCGCTCACGGCGCGCCGCACAAGAAGATCCTCGAGGCAGTGCTCTCGCTGCGCGGAGGCGAGACCGTGCAGGACGAAAACCCCGAGTCGAAGCTGGCCGCCGTCGAGAAGTACACGCGCGATCTCACGGCCGACGCCAGAAACGGCAAGCTCGATCCGGTCATCGGTCGCGACGACGAAATCCGGCGCGCCATGCAGGTGCTCTCGCGCCGCACCAAGAACAACCCGGTGGTCATCGGTGAGCCGGGCGTGGGCAAGACCGCCATCGTCGAGGGCATCGCCCAGCGCATCGCCATCGGCGACGTTCCCGACAGCTTGAAGAACAAGAGATTGCTCTCCCTCGATCTCGGCGCCCTCATCGCCGGCACGAAGTTCCGCGGCGAATTCGAGGATCGCCTCAAGGCCCTGTTGAAGGCCCTGCAAAAGGCCGAGGGCGGCGTCATCCTCTTCATCGATGAGCTGCACACCATCGTCGGCGCCGGCAGCGCCGAGGGCGCGATGGACGCGGGCAACTTGCTCAAGCCGGCGCTCGCCCGCGGAGAATTGCGTTGCATCGGCGCAACCACCCTCGATGAATACCGAAAGCATATTGAAAAAGACGCCGCACTCGAGCGACGCTTTCAGCCCATCTTCGTCGGCGAACCGGCCCTCGAAGACGCCATCGCCATCTTGCGCGGTCTGAAGGAGCGCTACGAGGTGCACCACGGCATTCGCATCCGCGACGCCGCCATCGTCGCCGCCGCCACCCTGAGCCACCGCTACATCACCGGGCGCCGCATGCCGGACAAAGCCATCGACCTCGTCGACGAAGCGGCTTCGGCTTTGAAGATGCAGATCGAGTCCGTTCCCCAGGAGATCGACGAGATCGAGCGCAAGCGCGCCAAGCTCGAGATCGCCCGCGAAGCCCTGAAACGCGAGAAGGACGAGCTGTCGCGGCAACGCCTCGCCGACGTCGAAGAAGAGCTGGCCTCGGTGAAGGAAACGGCGACGGCACTGCGGGCCCAATGGCAAGTGCAAAAAGAGCTGCTGGGCGAGATCAAGACCGTGCGCGAGAAGATCGAGAGGGTGCGCCACGACGTCGAGATGACCCAGCGCAAGGGCGACTTCGAAGGCGCTGCTCGCCTGCAGTTCGGCTTGTTGCCCGATCTCGAGAAGGAGCTGCTGGCCAAAGACGAAGCCTTGAAGAGCGCGCAGAAGGCCGGGGCGTTCATCAAAGAAGAGGTCACCGAAGAAGACATCGCCGCCGTCGTCGCCCGCTGGACGGGCATCCCCGTGCACAAGATGCTCGAGGGCGATCAAGAACGCTTGCTGAAGATGGAAGAGCGGCTGCAGTCGCGCATCATCGGCCAAGACCGCGCCGTCGCCGCCATCGCCGACGCCATCCGCCGCTCCCGGGCTGGACTCTCTGACGAGAAACGCCCCATCGGCAGCTTCTTGTTCTTGGGACCGACGGGTGTCGGCAAGACAGAAGTGGCCAAGGCTCTCGCTGAATTTTTGTTTGATGAAGACAGCGCAATGGTGCGCATCGACATGTCTGAATATATGGAAAAGCATGCCGTTGCCCGACTCATCGGTGCGCCCCCCGGCTACATCGGCTACGAGGAGGGCGGCCAGCTCACCGAGAAAGTGCGTCGTCGGCCTTATACTGTAATCTTGCTTGATGAGGTCGAGAAAGCACATCCTGATGTATTCAACGTGCTTCTGCAATTGCTGGACGATGGTCGCCTCACCGACGGCCAAGGCCGCACCGTCGATTTCCGCAACACGGTCGTGTTGATGACTTCGAACATCGGCAGCCAGCACCTGTCAGCGGGGGTGTCGCCGTCGGCCGAGGAGCGCGTGATGGGCGAGCTGCGCGCGCACTTTCGACCCGAATTCCTGAACCGCCTCGACGACATCATCCTCTTCCACGCCCTGGGCAAAGATCAGATCGAGCGCATCGTCGAGCTGCAGCTCAAGCTGGTGGGCGAACGGCTCGAGAAGAAGGAGCTCGGGCTCGAGGTCTCGAAGGCCGCGCGCCAGCGGCTCAGTGACCTGGGTTACGATCCCGTCTACGGGGCCAGGCCTTTGAAGCGGGTGATCCAGCGCGAGGTCGGCGATCGGGTGGCGCGCGCGATCCTCGAGGGACGCTTTCAGCGTGGCGACGTGGTTCGGGTCGACGTGCGCAACAACGGCACCAACGACGCCTTCGTCATTGAGCGGGGCACCGTCTGGGGTGCGACACAGGCTCCGGCCACTGCTTGACGACGGACGCTGGTGCTAGCGTCGCCGGCATGCGTTGGGTCCTCGTGCTCGCCCTCTTGTCGACGACGTCGGCCGCGGCCCCTTCTTTGTCCTCAGGCCGGGCGACCGAGGCCACCCGGCCTGAAGGCAAAGCACTTCCTGGGGTCGAGACGACGGACCCGGGCCCCGAGCCAGCGCCGTCGTCGACCTTGCTGGCCGGCCTGCTGGGGGCCGCCCTCACGGCCGCCGACGAAGCCCGCTATTGCGACGCGCTCTTCTTGTTCGAAGCCCTCCAGCTGCGCCAGCCCTCACCCCGGGCGATCTACAACGCCGCCGAGGTCGCCTACGCCGCCGGCGATCGCGTCAAGGCGCTCGACCTCTATCGGACGACCCAGATCCTCTATCCCCACTTCGAGAAGAGGGACCTCATCCAAAAACGCGCCGACGCCGTCTTCGCCGCCATGGTGAAGGCCGGCCCCGGCACCGCTTGCGCGCTGCGCGACGACCTGTGTGGGGATTGGCTGCTGCGTCCCAACGACGGTGAACAATGCGACGACGGCAACCGTCAAGACGGCGACGGCTGCGACGGCAACTGCACGCTCACGGCTTGCGGCAACGGCGCCATCACTGCTGGCGAGCAGTGCGACGATCAAAACCGCATCGACGGCGACGGCTGCGACAGCAACTGCACCCACACCTCCTGCGGCAACGGCGTGCGCACGGAGCGCGAGAGCTGTGACGACGGCAACGGCGTCGACGGCGACGGCTGCGATCACAGCTGCGTTCCCACGAGCTGCGGGAACGGGGTCGTGACCCAAGGCGAGGAATGCGACGACGGCAACGACAGCGACGGCGACGGCTGTGACCGCGGGTGTCAGGTGAGCCGCTGCGGCAATGCCGTCACCACCGGACTCGAACAATGCGACGACGGCAACGACGTCGACGGCGACGGCTGCGAGCACGATTGCAGTCGAACGCGGCTCAAGCGGCCCTGGCCCGGCGTCATCCTTTCGGTGGTCTCGGGGGTCGGCGTCTTGAGTGGTGGCGGCCTCACCTGGCTCGGCAGCACACCCCTGGGGGGGATCGCTGCTGCCGAGGCACGATTTGCCGACGCCCCCGCCGCCAGCCTCGACGACGCGGAGCAGGCGAGGGCAGACTTTTCGTCGTGGGGTTTGCCGGCACTCCTCGGTGGAGGATCGCTGGTGGTTGCGGGATCCGTCGGCGTCGGCGTGGGCATCTGGATGGCGTTGACCGACACAGAGATCCAGGGGGCCCAATGAGGCTTCGTGCACTGCTCGCTCTCATGGTCGTCATGGCGGCCTGTCCCACCAGTCGATTCGGCGCCGAATGCGACAACGATGGCGACTGCGCAGATCTGCTGTGTCGCGACCTGGGTGGCGGTCCTCGCTGCGTACCTCCGCGGGCCCGGGGCGACGCCGGCGAATCGTGCGAAAATCCGCTGCGTGCCCAGTCGCGCATCGTCGATGCAAAAGACCTCATCGGTGCCGCCGTCGTCGTCGACGAAACTGTCTTCTTCGACGCCGCCACCGACGACGGCGACTTCTGCGGTGGCGCCGGTGTGCCCGATCTCGCGCTGGACTTCTCGCTGCTCGCTGAGAGCGGCCTGAAGATCCAAGTCGACGACCCCGGCGTCGTTGTTGGATTGCGCCCGGCCGGCTGTGGCGCCGTGGTGCCGGCTGGCTGCGCGTCGCAGCAGGCGCCGGCCCTGGTGTCGCAAGTTCCGGCCGGCGAGTGGGTGCTGGAGCTCGACGGCGTCGCCCAAGGCGGCGTTCACGTCGTGGTCTCGCGCATCGATTGTCCGGCCGGCTACCTGCCCTTCGACGACGACGAGTGCGTCGGCTTCCGCGAGATGCAACCGCTGCTGCGGGCGCGCGGCGACGCCGGCGGCGGGACCGTCGCCAACGGCCAGGTCATCGTGCTGGGCGGCATCGATGTCCATGGGAACGCGCGCTCCGATGGCGAACGCTTCGATCCGCTCACCGAGTCCTTCTCCTTCGTCGACACCTTCGACGAATTCGGTGGCGGCATCGTCCATCCTGGTCCGGCGGTCGTGACCCAGGTCGCTGGCCTGATCTTCGCGCTCGGCGGCAACGACAGCGACCGCAACGAAGACGTGGTCGACGTCGTCAGCCTCGATGCGACGGGCGCCAGCCTGCCCGAGCCCGTGGGGCAGAGCGCGTTGACCCTCTACGACGTTGTGTTCCTCGACGAACCCGTCGGCCTCACCGAGCGGGGATTGTTAACCGTGGGCGTCACCACCACGATTGGCGGTGACACCTGCTTCAGCAACGCGGGTTGCGCGTCCAGCGGCGAGCGCTGTCTCCTCGGAGAGTGCGTGGCACTCCAGGCCGTGAGCACCGTCGACACCTCCTTGGCTGCGCTCACCGAGGGCACGCGGGGGGCGGCCACCGGCGCAGATTCCTTCGTTGTGTTGGGGGCGGAGCGCGGGGTTGGCTTCCGGGTGTTCCTGCGCACCTCGCCCGGAGCCTTTATCGAAGGTCGGCCCATCGAGTCGGCACTCGGGGGAACCCCGCGCCGAGATTCCGCGCTCGCGGCGGCTGGGCGCTTCGTCTACGTCTTTGGCGGCCTCGCCCTGCCCGACGAGGCCACGGCCCCTTCGGAACCGGCCCTCGCCATCGAGCGGGTGGATGCTGCGGGAGAGGTGGCCACCGTCGTCGGCCAGCTGCCGGTGCCCATGGCGGCCCCGCGCGCCGTGACCCTGCGCGATCGCTACATCGCGATCTTTGACGGCGGCGATAGGGTCCTGCTTTTCGACAGCCTGACGTCGTCGTTCCTGGCGATGCCACCGCTGCCGGTTCCCCGGCGCAATGCCGCTTTCATCCCCAGCGGCGATGCGATTTTGATCGCCGGCGGCTTCAGCCAAATCGATGAGCGCCCGAGCGGTGAACCCCTCGCCATCGCCGATGTGCGGCGCCTGGAGCTCGTCCCGCGCTCCCAACTGGGTCCGCCGGAGCAGTCGCCCCCCCACTGCAGCGCCAGCGAGCTGCCACTGGATGGAACCACGGTGTCGAGCTCGACAGGCGGCGCCCGCGATCGCTTCCGCGATGAGGGCACAGAACAGCGATGCGCTTTTTCCCCGGGGGCGGGAGACGAACATTGGCGCTTCTCCCTCGACGAAGCGAGCAGCGTGCAGATCACGACGATTCCGACCGACGGCGTTGCTGTCGCAGGGGCGCGCGTCCAGATGAACATCTCGGTGAGTGCCAAACTGTGCGAAGAGACGTCGCCGGTGGTGGAGTGCGGAGTCGGCGCTCTCTTCATTCCCCAGCTCCCCGCCGGCGAATGGTTCGTCTCCATCGAGAGTCGCGATCCCTTCTTTCGGGACCTCGCTTTTGGTCGGCCCTACACCATCGCTGCGCAGCGAACCTGTGGCGACGAAGGCGATCCCGGCGATGACCTCTTCACCGGAGCAATCGAGCTCGTGGAATCCGCGGACCTCGGTTTCGTCCGCGAGGGCGGGTTGTGCGCCGGCGACGTCGACCACCTCCTCGTCCAACACGTCGGCGGCGACCTCGATCTCGTCGTCACCGACTTCACCTGCGACGACGACGGCGACGAGTGCATTGGGCCGGTCGCCAACGGCGCGCAGCTGGCGACCGCCGTCCTGGACGCGGGCGCCTCGAGGATCGCGGGCCGACCCCTGATCGCCACCGTCGGCGAGCCGCTGGCCCCTACGCTCTCCACCTCCTTCTTCGCGCCGGGCGTCACCGAGCTCTCCTTCGGCGCTCAGCCCCTCGGCTACTACCTGCTGCAGCTCGGACCCGTCGAGGTGCCGCAGGGTCGCGTCGAATGGAACGTGACCTGGGCGCCAGACTGTACCCCCGACGCATCCGACTCGGTCCTCGACGAGCTCGACGAGGCCACCGATTTGGGGCGCGCCCCGCGGCTGGCAGCGAACCAGACCATCGAGCGCACGCTCTGCCATCGCGATGACCGCGACGTCATCATCCTGGAGCCCGATCGCCTGGGCACGATGTTCGTCGAGATCGATGATCCTGCCGTCGACGTCGCCTTCTTCGCTTTCGATCCCGCGGTGGGCGCGCTCGGGGCGCCGATCGATGCCCAGCTGAGCTCGGACTCCTCCAGCCAGCTCGCCATTCTGCCGCCCAGCCTCGAATCCTTCGCCTTGCTCTTGACCGTCGGCAGCGCCGACACCCCCACGGTGCTCGTCGACTTCGACATCTCCCCGCCGGGAGACCTCTGCGAGACCGCCGAGGCCCTGCCCAGCGTCGTGGATGCCGGCGGAACGCTCAGCGCGTCGAGCGAGGCCTTTCGCAACGATCTCGAGGCCGCTGACCTCGGCGATGGGGATCGTCCTCCTGACGGCGAAGGCTGCACTGGCTTCGTCAGCCCTGGGGAAGACCGCGTTTTCGCGCTGACGCTGGGCACCGACGAGACGCTCGCCGCCACGCTCACGCCGAACGGTCCCTTTGACATCGGCCTCTACCTGCTCACCGCCTGCCCGAGCGAGCCTTTGTTGCCAGTCTGCGCCACCGGCGCTGACGTCGGCGGCGTCGGCGATGCTGAGCGCCTCATCTTTACGAACACCGGCGCCGCCGCGACGTTCTTTCTCGTCGTCGATAGCTTCGATGACGTGACCTATGAGTACGATCTGACGTGGTCGATCGAGTGAATTCTTGAGCGACGTCGACCAGCTGCTGGGACAGGTCCTCGGGGGCCGCTTCCGCTTGCTCCAACGTTTGGGGCAAGGGGGCATGGGCGCCGTCTACGAGGCCGTCGATCAGGACGCTCGCGAGGTCTTCGACGGCAAACGCGTCGCCGTCAAAGTCATCAAGGCGGCCCTCGTCGGCGACAAAGACGCCATCACGCGCTTCCAACGCGAAGTGCAGGCCATGGATGGGCTGAACCACCCCAACATCGTGGGCTTCGTGGCCGCCGGCGACGACGAAGGCCTGCATTGGTTGGCCATGGAGCTGCTCGACGGCAGTGACCTCAAAGAGCGCATCGCCAGCCGCGGGGCCATGCCCTGGAAGGACACATTGACGCTGCTCGCACAGATTTGTGCGGGATTGCAGGCGGCCCACGAGCGCGGCGTCATCCACCGCGATCTCAAACCCGAAAACGTCATGCTCACCGGCCGGCCCGGAGCTGCACCCCAAGTGAAGCTGCTGGACTTTGGCATCGCCAAGCAGATGAACACCGACGGCATGACGGCCACCGGCACGGGGATCATCGTCGGCACGCCGGGTTTCGTCGCCCCCGAGGTCATTGTCTCCGGCGTCACCGACGATCCTCGCTCGGATCTCTATTCCGTCGGCGTGATGTGGTTCGAGATGTTGACGGCGACCAAGCCCTTCGACGCGCCCACGCCCTTCGCCCTGGCCATGATGCACGTGCAACAGGAGCCACCGCGGCCGACGTCGCTGCTGCCTTTCTCTCCCATTCCTGCTCCCGTCGAGGAGCTCTTGCTGCGGCTGCTGCACAAGGACCCGCGCGATCGGCCGGCGTCGGCGGCGGAGCTGGGCCACCTTCTCGGCGAGCTCCAGCAGAAGGCCGAGCGACCGGTCTCGAGTGCGCACGAAAAGCGACCTGCGCGAGACCGACAAGACCGAAACCTCGATGACCGTCGGGCGGGCCCCCGCCCCCCAACCGACCACGGTGCACGACGTGGTCGTCGCTGGGCCGAACCCAAGGCGACCCGCCGTCGTCGTCGCCGGCCTCGCCACCCTTGCGCTCGTGATCGCCATCGGCCTGCGGATGACGGCGACGCCAGCGCCGGCGACGCAGGTCGACCGACCAACCGACGTGCCGGTGGCGCAGCCCCTGACTCCACCGGTTCTTGCAGAGCAGCCCCGCCTCCCGCTCGTCGATGCAGGAGTGCCCGAGGTGGCCGACGCCGGCGCGCCCGTCGCTGCCCCCAAGAAGAAAAAGAAAAAGGTCGACGACGGCGTCGACCACAAGCCCGAGCTGCTCAAGCTCACGCCTTGAAGTTTGGATGCTCAAGACGCTGGCGCGTCTTGAAGTTTGGATGTTCAAGACGCTGGCGCGTCTTGAAGTTTGGATGTTCAAGACGCTGGCGCGTCTTGAAGTTTGGATGTTCAAGACGCTGGCGCGTCTTGAATGGGGCGCCCCCAGCACTTTGCGCTTAGCCCAGATCGAAGACCAAGAGCTCGGTCTCTGGCGCGCGACCGATGAGGGTCAAGGTGGGCTCCTTCGTTGCCGCTGCGCCGTCGCCGGTCTGCAAGCGCAAGCCGTTGACGTCGACGGCGCCGCTGACGACCTGCACCCAGCCGTGGCCGCTGCGGCCCAATGTTGCCGTCACTTCTTTCCCTTCGGAAAGCAACGAAGCGTAAAGATCGGCGTCGCTGTGCAAGAGCAAGGAGTCGTCGCGTCCGTGGGCGCTGGCCACCAGGCGCAATCGATCCCTCTTGCTGTCGGCCTTGAACAATTTTTGGCCGTAGCCAGGTTTGAGCCCGAGGCTCGACGGCAAGAGCCAAATCTGCAGCAGGTGGACCGGCCGATCTCTCTGCGGGTTTTTCTCAGAGTGCTGCACGCCGGTGCCGGCGCTCATGTGCTGGATTTCGCCGCGCTCGATGTTGCCACCGTTTCCCATGCTGTCTTCGTGCGCGAGGACGCCATCAACGACGTAGGACACGATCTCCATGTCTCGGTGTCCATGAGTGCCAAAGCCCGCAGCGGGCGCGATTTTGTCGTCGTTGATCACCCGCAGGTTGCGAAAGCCCTCCCGCCGCGGATCGAAGTGCTCGCCGAAGCTGAAGCTGTGCCAGCTGTCGAGCCAGGCGATGCGGGTGTGAAAACGATCGCCGGACCTCAAGATCTGCAGCATGGAACGCTCCGTCGTCGTTCCATCATAAGAGCTCGCCCAGCAAACGCCGCCAGGCCAGGCCGGCATCGGACCCGATCCGCGGCAGCTCTGGCAGGGCGGCCAAGCGGTGGGGACGAAGCAAGAAGCCGGCGTCGAGGGCTTCACGCAAGCCCAGCCAGGAGCCAGCGACGTCGATGAGGGCCTGGGCCTGATCCACCAACGCCCGGCGGGGAGAGAGCAGGGGCCCGCCATCGGGCAAAGGGGCGAGCAAGAGCGCGCTCGGCAGCTCGTCGCCGCCGTCGGCCCCCAGGGCTCCCCTCACCGCGCCTCGAGCCTCCTCGCGTTCTTCGTCGGGACCCAGGCGGCGCAGGGCCACCAAGGTCACGGCGGCGTGGGCGCGGGCCCAAAGCAAGCTCGTCGCCACGGAGATCTGCAGGGCGCGCGTGGCAACGACCCGCGTCTCGCGCAGCGCCCGCCGGCTTTCGATGTCGACGACGGCAAGCCCCAGACCGGGAGCATGGGCAGCCGCGCCCGCCGCCACGGCAAGCAAGCGACCGGCCCCCCGCGCGATGGCCAGGAAGCGGCCGGCAGACACCGTGGGAGCAGTCCAGAGCCGCACCACGCCGCCCTCGGCATCGTCGACGGTATGACCGGCGCAGCTCCGGGGTGCCGTCACCCGCTGTACCCCGCGCGCCCCCGGCGGCAGCGCTGCCAAGGCCTGCCGCACCAAGGCGTTCAGGCGCTCGTCGGAGAAGGACGCGACGTCGGGAAGATCGAGCCCGCGGGCGAGGGCGTCTTGGTCGTCGAGTGCTACGCCTCCCAGGGAGGCCAACAGCTCCCGGCACGCCCCCATTTCATCAATCGTCGAAGCAAGAAAGCTCGAGAGACTCTGCTGCGCATCGTCCCCAATGACGTCGTCGTCGACGGCCAGGTAAGCCGCAAATTGATTTCGATAAAACGCAAATTGACGAAATGGCCACAGAGCCCGCGCCAGGGGCTTGCGCAAGTGGCCATAGACCCGACGCTGCTCCTTGTCAGCCAGCAGCGCCTCGGCGCGGCCCACGGCCAGGCTCGAGCCATCAGACAGCAGCACGGTGGCGGCGTCGGCGGCGATGGCGTCGTGGATTCGTTGGGGCAGGGCTTGGCGCCACGCCCTGACCAAAGCGGCGTCGTTGTCACGGCGCTCGATGATCTCCTCCAACGACGGCGTCCCGGGCCACTGCGGCTCGGCACCGCGCACCAGCTGGGTGAGCGCTCGCCCCAGGATGCTGCCGCTCGTCACTGATCGATCTGGTCGATGCCACCGCTGATGCTGTTGGCGAGGTTCTTGGCGAGGAAAGCAGCGCCGGTGAGAAACAAGGCGATCAAGACCAGGGCGACGACGATCTGCGCGGACTTCGGTCCGCCCTGCTCGCTTGAGCCCAGCTCTTTTCGCTGGGAGACCGCGAGCCCCATGGCCAGCGTCAACAGCTCCTGCTGCGCGGCCTTGGCCCTGGGCTCATCGCGCACGACGTCGAGCACGGCCCGGTAGCGCCCGCCGACGAAGGCCAACTCCCCGCTCATCGCTGCGGTCTTCAGCAGCCTCTTGTGCTCCGTCTCGTTGGCCCACGACGTCGACAGCAGCCAATCGAAGCGCTGCGCCAGCTCGGCCTGGTCTGGCGCTGCCGCGGGAAGACGGCGCAGCCGATCCCTCACCTTCTCGACGTCGAAAGCGGGTGCCACGGCCATCCCGACCACGCGTTCGGCCATCCGCGACAGCGGGTCGGGCATGGCCTCGGCGACGGCAAGCTCGGACGTTCCGGTCACCGTTGGCAGATCCTGCGGCCCGGGCAGGAGCAGCGGGGCCGTCGTCGACGTCGTCGATGGCCCTGCGCTTGCCTCCTTGCCGCTGATGGGCAGCCACGAGGTGTGGCCGCAACTGCAGCACACCAGGCCCGCACGCACCGCCTGGGGAGCGAGTACGACGTCGACGGCGCTGCCCAGCGCTCGGCAGGCATTGCATTGGAAGATGACGCCCACGCTCAGCCTGCTCCCTTCAGCAGCTCGTCTCTGTCGACCTGCTCCACCTTCTCATGGTCGATCTGGAAAAAGTGCAGCGGGGTCTTGCTGTCGCCCTCGTCGTCGAAGTCGATGGTGCCGGTGACGCCGACGAAGCCGTTGACGTCGTTGAGCGCCCTTTGCAGCGCGGCGCGCGTGCTGGGCCTCGGCCCCGATCCGCCAGGTCCCTGCCCCTCGAGCAGGGCCCCGAGCAAACGGGCGCCGTCGTAAGTCTGCGCATCCACCAACGCCGGACGACTGTGGGTGGCCTTTTGGAAGCCGTCGACGAACTTCTGCACCAGCGGCGTCTGGTCAGCGACGTCGAAGCCATCGATGAAGACGGCGCCGTCGACCTGTCGGCCCAGGCGGGTCGCGATCTCGGGGTCGTTCCACGTCGACGCTCCCAACAGCTGCACGGGCCGGATCTTGTCGTTGCTCGTGGCCTTCTTGTAGGCCTCGACCGTGGCCCGGTGGTTGGTCAGCAACACATCCTCGGCGATGAGCGCCGGCACCACGAACGAGACCGCGCGGTAGCCGTCGGGAATAAACAACGCTTCGAAGTCGACGATGGGCTTTGCCTTATCATTACAACCCTCAAGCGCCTTTTTCCGTCGGTATTCATTGTCGATGTGACGCGCCTCTTCACGACAGTCCAACACCTCGCGTCCGCCGGCTCCGGCCATGCCGCGCCCGACGAGGGATTTGGCCTCCGTGGTGAACGTAGTCTGATCGTGGCTGTACGATTCAATCGCGGTAATTTCGGCATGACGAGCGTCCAATGCATTCCAAAATTCGTTCATCAGCTCGACGCCAAATGCGTGTTTTGGATACATGACGGCGAAGCGCTTGAGCTTGAGCCCGTCGACGGCGAAGTCGGCCAGGGCCTGGGCTTGTTTCTTCGGCGTCAGCGCCAGGCGGAACGACCAGGGTCCAGCCTCGGGCACCCCGTCTCGTCGAGAGAGCGAGAGCACGGGAACGCCGTAGTCCTCGCCGGCCAGGGCCACCGGCAGGCTGGTGTCGACGAGAATGTCACCGAGGATGGCCACGGCGTGCTCTTGCTCGACCAGGTCGGCGACGGCCCGCTGCGCGCGTTCGGTCTTGCCGGCCGAATCCTTGATGACCAGCTTCAAGCCCAGCGGCGTCGTCAGCGTTCCCGTCAGTTGCTCGGGCGCTTTCTTGCGCACCACGAGCTCGCCCGTCGCCTCGTCGAGTTCGGGCTCGGGCTGTTTGTCCTCGACGACGGTCAAGTTGAACGCCAGGCGCACGGCCGTGAGCGCGCGTTTTCCATAGGCCGCGTACTCGCCGGTGAGCGGCAGGATCACGCCGATGACGCGGGGATCGGTCTGCACCCGCGCTTGCAGGCGGTTGATGAGAGCGCTGGCGTCCTTGGCGAAGCGCGACGATGGAAAGCGCTTCAGCAGATCCACAGCCAGTGCCTGCGAAGCGACGGCGTCCTTTTGGTGGTGGGCGATGAGCGCCAGCTTCCAGGTCAAGACTTCGTCGGCGAAGGGATCTTTGCTGCCGTGGGCGTCGCGCAAGGCCTGAACCTCGCCAAACGCGACCCCACCGCTGGCTGCGGGAACATCGAGGGCGAAGACGACGTCGTCTTCGACCCCTTTGCGATCGGCGGCCGAGAGGCGTGGCAGGGAGGTCAGCATCGCCACCAGGCCGTCTTTGGCCTTCCCCAGCGACACCATCTCGCGACCGAGCTTGAGCAGCGCGGGCCCCTGGGCGTCGGCTGGCAGCTTGCTGACGATGGACTGGATCGACGGCGACGACGACGCCTGATCACTCTGTCCGAGCTGGGCCAGCGCCAACAACGCGCGGCCGTCACCGGCGGCTTCGTGCCTGGGCTCTTCCCCCAAGAAGCGCTCGAGCACGCGCTGGGCTTCGGCGGCGCTGCCCTTGTTCTTCTCATCGAGCAGCAGGCGCGCGAGCAAGAGACTGGCGGGACCGCGAGCGCGGGTATCGGCGAATTCGTCGACGACGCGACGCAGGGCTTCCTTTTTGAATGCCGGATCGCGGCGGCGTTCGGCGTCGCGCACCAGCTCGTAGGCGACGTCCTCGGCGAGGCGCTCGCTGCCGTCGACGACGACCATCCGGGTCGAGGGCTCGGTCCCGCGGGCCGCCGACGTGGTCGCACAAGCCGCGACGACGACGGCGATGAGGGGAAGACAAGCGGTGCGCATGGCGGGACCCTGTGAAGGCGGTGGCGGGCAAGCGTGCTCACGAGCGGGCGCTCTGTGCCTCAGCCCGCTGTCGCAGAACAAGGGCCCGGCAGAAAGCGGCGGTGGTTTGAGGCGCAAAGTGCGGCTTGTTTGATTCAAACAAGCCGCCGTCGACGACCCTTCCAAAACGCCAGGACCTAAAGGCCAGGACCCAAGGTGACCAGGCAGGCATCGTTGAGACCCGTGCTCGACGTGATGGCGTCGAAGGTGGTGGCGTCGACGGTTGATCCCGGGCTGATGCACGTGCCGACGACGATGATGTCGTGGTCGCGCACCGCCAGGTCTTCAGGCTGCACATTGCTGAAGTCGCGGCGCCACACGCTGCCGCCGGCCTGATCCACGCGCTCGATGAAGGAAGTCTGCGGCGCGCCATTGACCTCGCCGAGGACCAACATCTGGAAGAGGTTGACGCCCACCGGCACGACCTCCAGGCGCCGGACCTTGATCGCCGGGTCCTGCAGGGACATCAATGTGACCGGCAAGCTGCCGCCAAACAGGCGATCCAGCACGAAGAAGCGCGAATCGTCATTGATGACGCCAACGGGCTGCACACCGACGACGACGGGTCCGCCGTCGGCGTCGGCGCCCACCGTGCGCGGGTTGAGGTCATCGTTGATGCCGTTGCTGTCCATGGTGGCGATGCCATCGATGGTGAGCGGAGTCCTCAAGGGATCGAAGCGAATGGCAAAGGCCGCCCGCCGCGCCTGGGGATTTTGCGCGCCCGCTCCGAGGTCCGCTCCATTTTCGAACGAGCCCGCCGCGATGACCTGAAGTGGAGACCGGGTGACCGCCAAAGCCTGCATCCTCTCGCTGCCGGGGCCGTCGACGACGTAGCTGACGGCGACGGTGCCGTCGTTGACCTTGAGGCCGACGACGAAGCCGCCCTCGCCGGTGGGAGTGATGATCGAGGTCTGGGGGCCCCCCGGCGAAGGGAAGGTCCGGACCGTCGCTTGCGGACCTCCGCCTTGCCGAGCAAAGCCCGCCAGCCAGACGCGATCCGCCGAGACGACCATGTCTTCGACGCTGACGCTGGCCACCTCGGGAGTAGAGGAGGTCCCCAGGCGCACGCCCCACCGGCAGTCGCCATTTTGGTCGAGGTTGAACACGAAGCCGTCGTCGTCGGTGTCCGCCGCCGTCAGGGTGCAAAGGCCCACGGTGATGTCGGTGCGGAAGCGGCCAGCCATGATGAGACCGCCGTCGTCGAGCTGCGCCAGCCCGGTCATGACCGCCGCCGGACCGGTGGCGCCGCGCACCGACACTCCCGAGAGCACGCCCGACGAAGCACCAAAGCGCGCCACCATCAGCGGCGGTCCCACCGGCGCGGCGCCGTTGAAACTGATGCCCTGATCGACCGCGGCGCCGACCATGAATCCGCCCCCCGTGAAGGCCACGGGCCCGCCGTTGTCGACGTTGGGGGAGCCGAAGCGGACCTTGCGCGTGATGTTGGCCGGCTTGAAGTCCATGGCGATGGTGGCGCTGCCACGGGCGGAGGCGTCGATGGTGCATCGCTGCTCGTCGCTGCCGAAGACCGTCACAGGGAGGCACGCCGCGCCGCTGCCAGACAGGCCTGGTGCGCTGCCGATGTTCGGCACGAATCTCACCTCGTGGGTGGTGCCGATCTCGAGGTCGAAAGAGCGCACGGCGCCAATCGACGTCTCATCGAGCAAGACGTCGCCGTCGCCAGCCTTGTCGTTGGGGAAAACGAAGGTGAGCACGAAGGTATCCGGCTCCCCCTCTCCCTCTCCCTCGCCTTCTCCCTCTCCTTCTCCCTCTCCTTCTCCCTCTCCCTCTCCTTCTCCCTCTCCTTCTCCCTCTCCCTCTCCTTCTCCCTCGCCTTCTCCCTCTCCTTCTCCCTCTCCCTCTCCTTCTCCCTCTCCTTCTCCCTCGCCTTCTCCCTCGCCTTCTCCCTCGCCTTCTCCCTCGCCCTCTCCTTCTCCTCCCCCTTCTCCCTCGCCCTCTCCTTCCCCTTCTCCCTCTCCTTCTCCTTCTCCTTCTCCCTCGCCCTCACCTTCGCCTTCGCCCTCTCCTTCCGCGCCTTCGCCCTCACCCTCACCCTCAGCGCCGTCGACGCAGACGCCATCACTGCTGCAGCGCAAGGGCTCCGGGCAGTTGTCGTCGTCGATGCACTTGAGGTCGCTCTGCGTGAGCAACCTGCAGCCCCCGAGCGAGAGGGTGGCCAAAAATGCAATCGGAATGTGGCGCAAGATCATGTGCTTCACTCGCTGAATATTCCATACAACAAAAGGCCGCCGCCGCCGACGGCGACGACGACCCCGGCCGCAGCTCCGACCACGATCAACAATCCATTATTGAGGGCGAATTCCCTGTCTTTGCCGGAGGCCTCTTCGTTGGCTAACGTGTCGTCCAATTGTAAGCTCCAGATGCCGAGGCCGACTGCCGCGAAGACGCCGACCCCGAGGGAAATGCTCCCGACGGGGATCAGCGGCGACATCGACGGCGGCGGGGCGACCACGGGTGCCGGCGTTGCGGCTGGTGGGGCGCCGAGGATCGGCGTCAGCATGCGACCCACGACGTCGGGGATGGTGTCGGCCAACACCGTGAGGGTCTTGGCGCGGCTCTCCTCGCGGGCCACCGCGCGGCCGGCCTGGGCGTCGAACAAGGACAGCTGCAGGAAGATGTTGTCGTCGAGGGCACCCACTTGGCCGCTGACCACCAAGCGAGCGCCAAGCGCGGAGGCGATCTCGGCCAGGCAGCTCGCGCTGGCGGCGTCGCAGCCGGCGGCGGACTTGTCGGCCTCGAGGTTGGCCATGGTCCGCAGGTCGGCGCCGGTGATGACTTCGAGGCCGCGGTTCCCCATCGACGCCGCCAGCTTGCCCACGAGCAGCTTCACCTTCTCCGCCGAGATGTCGATGGGCGTGAGGTCCATCAACAAGACCTGCAGCGGCTTGGCGGGCTCGACTTGTTTTGGCGCCGCCGTTGGTGCGGGGGCAACACTCGTCGTCACAGCCGGGGCAGCGCTTGGGCTGGGCGGAGGCGGGGCGGCGGCGGCGGCGGCGGCGGCTTGAAAAGACAAGAGCGAGGCAAAGAGGTGGGCAAGCACGCCCCCACTCTAACCCCAGGGCGGAGGGCAACGCCCGACCTTGACCCCCTGGTGGATCGCGCCACCGTGACCCCAGCGGCAGCAGCCCCGGCTGACGTCGACGCCTTCGGGCCCGCGCACACTGTGGGACCAACACCCTTGCGGACCCAGAGCACCTGGCGTCGACGTCGGCCTCATCGGCCCCGCGCACGACACCGCGATCTCTCTTGCAATGACGACCCGCTCTGCTACCTCTTTTCGCGTCTGGAGGCCTGTAGCTCAGGTGGTTAGAGCGCACGCCTGATAAGCGTGAGGTCGGGAGTTCAACTCTCCCTAGGCCTACCAGCATCCCGAATCCGGGTGATGTCGTCGGTTCGCCGACTCCGTCACCCGGATCGTTTTTTCGGACTGCACACAATCGATCACCCTGGGCGTTGGCTTCCACCGAGACCGGCCGGCGGGGTACGAAGCCCGCAGAGTCATTGCTTCGGGCGCGAGCGCGCCTGAGGTCTTGAAGTTCTGATGTTCAAGACGCTGGCGCGTCTTGAAGTTCTGATGTTCAAGACGCTGGCGCGTCTTGAAGTTTTGATGTTCAAGACGGGCGCCGGGTCAGAGTGTTGGCGCCACATACAGTGCAAAGGTGGGGAATCATGGCCGACTCGAAGCTTCGCTCGCTCTTGACGCTCGTCGTCGTCGCTGCTGCCACCGGCTGTCCGCCGGTGCTGCCCCCACGCCCCGACCTTCCCCGGCCGGGATCGTTGGGCGATTGCACGTCGGGCAGCACCCCCGAGGGAGCCCACGCTGGGGGTGCCGGCTGCGCGGCGGCGTCGCTGACGACGTTGAAGGGCATCCTGCACGCCTTCGTCGAAGAAGATCCCACCTTGAGCCTCGACGCCACCGCCGAAGAAAACGCCAACGCCATCATCGACGAGCTCGAGACCCAGACCAACGCCTGCGCCGACGCCACCCTCTCTGTGGGCGGCGCGGACTCCGCCACTCTCGACGTCGACTTCGGCGAGGGCTGCGACGTCGTCAGCAGCGGCTTGGTCGTGGCCGGTGCCGCCTCCGTCACGGTCGCCAAAGCTGGTGGCACGGTGACGGTCACGGTGACAGCGACAGCGTTGGCGGCGGAGGGCTACACCTTCGACGGCACCGCCAGCATCGCCACCGACGACCTGCTGGCCTACACCCTCTCTGTCGACGTCACTGCCGACCCCATCGGCGATGTCACTTTCGAGGGCACCACGGCGGTCTCGGGCAGCACCATCGATGACCTCGCCATCAGCTTCGACGGCGCCGGCACCTTCACGGCCCTCACGCCGGCGCCGGTCATCGTGGGGCCGGCGACCACCTGCGTGGCCGCCGGGGCGCTCACGCTCGAGATTGCCGACTTCGAGCGTACCTTTGCTGCTTGCCACGCCGGCGCCGGCACCGTGGCGGCCACGCAGGAGTACACCTGCAGCCGCGAGCGCGTCGGCGGCGGAACCACCGACAACGACGGGACGCTGACCCTCACCTTGGCCTTCGATGCCGACACGTCGACATCGGGTGCCGTCACCGTGACCGCCGCCGTGGACCCGGGCTTCGGCGACGAACCGGTGTCGACGACGACGGAGGTGCAGCTGCCGTCGCTGCGCACCGATTGCGCCGAGTAGCTTTTCGAACCCTTCGTCACGCTTGCGGCGCGGCGAAGGCACTCAACCCAGGTCGATGATCGGCGCCAACGCCTGCTCCGGCAGCGCCAGCGACAGCTCTTTGCGCAGCTGCAGGTACTGGGGCGAGATGGAGAACAAGACCAACTCGCGGATGGCCAAGCGCACAGCCGTCGTCGTCCCACCCGCGGCGCGCACCACTTTCACCGCGGCGGGCAGATCGCTCGAGAGCAGAAAGCCCAGGCGATCCCCGGTGTAGCCGACGGCGGCTTTCCAGTCCGAGAGGTGCAGGCGCGAGCGGCCGACCACCCAATCGCGCAGGGCCGGCGCCAAGCTCGCGCGCAAGGCGTCTTGTTCCGTCGACGAGAGGCCGCTGAAGAGCTCCTTTTGCAGCTCGGCGCCGTAGCGCTCCAGCTCCGCTGAGGGCTTCTCCACATCGCGCGGGGACAAGAACGCAGCCACGCAGCCCTCGAGCACCCGGCGGATTTCGGCGGCGTCGAGGGAGGCCGCCAACAACGCCCACGGCGACAGCCAGGCCATGGCCCGACCCAAGGCGAAGGCCCGCTCCGGCGTCATGCCTCCGCGCAGCACTTCGGAGGTCACGATGAGCCCCGGCTCTCGGGCCGGCAGCGCCGCAAAGGGGGGACTCGCGCCGTCGACCGAGCCAAGCTCGGCTTGGTAGAGGGGAAAAGCGGTTGCCGTCGTCGAGAAACCAGCCAGGGCCGCACCCACGCGGACCGCGACTGCGACGGAGGCAGGCAGCTTGCTGTCGGGCAGGGCATCGCGACGACGCACGCCGAAGTCCTCCAGCGGTCGTCCCAGCCGCGGCAACAAGCGCGGGGCCACGATCTCCAACACCTGACGAACCGCGGTGCGCTCAGAAGGATGAGCCACCTTCTTCTTCGTCGACGTCACGTCGGCGGGAGCCAGGGGCCAGCGGGGAAAGGGCGGGCGCACCGCTCGCACGGCGCGCACCATGTCGTCGTCGGCGATTTCGAGGGCGGTCATGGTCGAGGCCACGGCGAAGGCGTCGTCGGCCTGGCGGGAGCGCGCGTACACCGAGAACAATCCGCGCCAGGCTTCGAGCAGCAAGGTGTCGCGATCCAGCACCGCGCGCCAGGCGTAGACCGCTTCTTTCCACTGGCCGAGCTCGACGTGCAGGCGGGCGGCGTCTTCGCGCGGCTTGATGGCATCGGGATCGAGGGCGCTCATCGCCTCGCAGGCATCGATGGCGGCGCGCAGGTCGCGCAGGTCGTAGCGGCGCAGCTGGGCCAGGCGATCGAGCAACACCAGCCGGGCGGCGAGGTCGGCGCGATCGAGGGACTTGAGGCGCGTGGTGTAGAGGGCGTCGAGGCCCCGGCCGTCTTTTTGTTCGGCGAAGAATTTCTCGGCTGCATCGAGGATGGCGGCGTTTTTTGGATCGAGCTCCACCGCAGCCTTGATCTCGGCAGCAGCGACGTCGTCGGCGAGGCGCAGCTTCTTCTGCAGCCGGAACAAGCGCAGGTGCAGCGCCGCTTTCTTGTGCGGATCGCGCTCGTGGGCGGTGAGGGCGCGGCTGTGCTCGAGCACCTGCCGCGGGTCTTCGCCCTGCAGCTCGATGTCGAACAAGATCTCCCGCGCCGTCGACGCATCCGGATCTTGCTGCAGCGCTTCTTCGAGCAGCTGGCGGGCCAGCTTGGCGTCCTTGTGGTGCAGGGCGATCAGCGCCTGCTTCTCTTTGAGCTTGGCTTGCTCCGAGGGCGCGATGGCCCGCTGCAGGTCGAGGGTGAGGGCGTAGCCGAGCAGGTCGACGTCGGCGGCGTCGACGTCGAGATCGGATCCCTTGGGCACGTCGAAGCACAGCACCAAAGCGCGGACGGCGCGATCGGACAGAGCCCCTTCCAAAGACGCCAGCAGCGTCGACAGCGGCGGCGCCGCCTGCACGAGGGCCAGGGCCTTCTTCGCCGCCTTCTTGGCGCCCGCGTTATCGCCCTGTTGCAGACGAAGCGCGCACACCTCTCCCCACGTCTCGACGTGGAGCAAGGGTTTCAGGGCGTAGGCGTGGTGCAGCAGCACGGCCTCCAGCACCTCCCGCCGGCGGGCATCGGCAGCAGCGACGACGACGGCACCGCTCGATCGGCTGCGGGCGATGAGCGCGAGATGTCGCGCAAAGGCCAGCAACGTCGGCAGGTCGTCGCCGCGTTCTTCGAGCAGCGACTCGAAGCGAGCCGCCGCTCCCTCCTGGTCACCGTCTTGGCTGGCGGCCAGGGCCAACAGACGTCGAAAGCCGAAGGGGAGCACGGCACCCTGGGCCTCGGCCGAGAGCAAGGGCCGGTGGAGCTCGGCCACCAACTCAGAAGCAGGGGCAGCCAGGGCGGCGTCGACGTCGTGCTCGCCTTGCAAGGCCAGGGCGCGCACGGACACGAGGCCCAGGAGTGCGTCGACGTCGCTGGCGTTGGCCACGAGAGCGGCGTCGAAGGCGGCGGCGGCGGCGGTGGGATCGTTGCGGTCTTGCTGCTGCACGCGGCCCAGCTTGACCAGGAGGCTCGCCTTCTCACGTCCCGAGACCAGGGTGGCCAAACCCGTGAGGGCTTCGACGACGACGTCGTCTCGTCCCTGCTGGCGGGCGAGACGGTGCAGCGCCTCGAACGCGACCCTGAGGGTTTTGTCGACGTTGACTGCGGCTTGGTAGCGCTTGAGAGCGTCGTCGGGACGCTGCAGGTGTTCTTCGAGGAGCTTGCCGATGCGCAAGTGCAGCTGCGCCCGGGTGGCGGCGTCTTTTTCCTCGCTCGCGCCCTGGCCGCCCGGTGTGAGCGCACAGAGCTTCTCGAGCGCCGTCAGGGCTGCGGGGGCGTCACCGATCTCCAGCAACAGCTCGGCTTGGAGGTCGACAACGCGCAGGTCCCGGGGTTGGAGCAGGGCGGCCTTCTCGATGAGGTCGCGGGCGCGGGCGCGCTGCTGCAATCGCTCGCGCGCAATCTCGGCCGCGCGCAACAAGAGCAGGGCCCCCTCCCGCGCGGGCGTGCTGCGGGAAAGAGCTTCGAGCAGATCGATCGCATCGTTTTCGCGTCGGCTGTCGAGCAAGAGCCCGACGGCGCGCTCGACCAGGGGTTGATCCCCCGGAGCAAGCTGCGTGGCTTCGACGAGCGCGGCGATGGCTTCGTCTTTTCGATCCGCCGCCGTCAGCACCCGCGCCAGGCGTTCGAGAGCCAAACGGCATGTCTCGTCATCGCCAGCGGCACGGGTGGCGTCGACGCGGGCCCGCAGGGCGACGACGGCCTCGCCAGCGCGATGCGGATCGTCGGCCAGCAGGTCGGCCAGTACCTGGGTGGCGCGAACATCGCCGGGCGCCTGTGTCAAGAGCTCGCGGGCGGTGGACTCGGCGCCCATTTTGTCGTCGACAGCGAAGCGCAGCTCGAGCAGCTCCCGCAGCACGCTGGCGCGCTCGCCATCGTTGGACCAGGTCTGATCGAGCTGGGGCCCCGTCGTCAGCCTGGCGAGGAAGTTGTCACGATCCTCCGGCGACGCGCAGCGCTCGTGAGCGCGGCGGGCCTGCAGGCGGGTGGCTGCGTCGACGTCGTGCTCGAGTGCGAGCTTCGCCCAGGCCAGCAGCAGGGGAGCGTCGCGCCGCGCCTCCTCGAGCAGCGCGATCCGCCCCCGCAGCAGTCGCACCTGGCGTTGTTCGTCGCCCACCGCCGAGCGCCCGGCGCGCAAGTAGAGGGCATCGCGGCGGTCGACGTCATTGCTGCGCTTGAGCACGTCGTCGAGATGGCAGAAGAGCGGTCCATCGGGGCCGTCGGCGTCGGCCACCTCTTCGAGCAGCGCGTGCACGCTGTCGACGTCGTGGCCCGCGGCCTGTGCCGCAGCCAACCAGAGCGCGCCGTAGTTCTGACGGGAAGAGGCCGGCA
Organism: Myxococcales bacterium; assembly: GCA_023248635.1. Taxonomy (GTDB): domain Bacteria; phylum Myxococcota; class UBA727; order UBA727; family VGSZ01; genus VGSZ01. The sequence goes on along the minus strand of JAHFED010000022.1, from coordinate 37,943 downwards.
ACGCGTGCTGCACCTCGCGGATCAAGCTGGCAGCACGCTCCCCGTGCCGCACGGCGTCCAACAAGACCAAGGCCACACCCTCGGCCGGCAGCGCACCCGTGGGCGCGGCCAGCACCAGAGCGCGGGCGGCCAGGCGCAACACCCGGGGGTCCCCGGCGATCACGACTTGCAGGGCCGCCGCGGCCTCGATGCACGCGCCGACGTCGCCGTCTTGCAAGAGCGCTTGGGCCCGGGCCAACACGTCCTCGCGCGTGGGGGCCACGGGGCCAGGGGGCGGCGACTCCTGCTCGGGCGCTGTGAGCTCGAGGGCGCCGGCGGCGGCACGGTGAAAGACGGGCGGCGGCGACACATCGAAGGCGCTGCCGCTGGCGCTGCTGCTCTCGCCCAGCTCGGGCACGACGTCATCGAGGGTGACGTGCGGCCGAGGTCGCCCTGCGTGGCTGGCGGGCGCGTCTGGCCCAAAACCCGAGACCTGGATGGAGGGCAGCGCGACGCTTGCGCCTTCTTCGGAGAGCGAGGACTCTGCACTATCGCCCAAGGGCAGCGTGGCATCGTCGAGGGCGGCGTTCGGCGTCGTCGCCTCCAGCGGATCGCCACCGTGGCCGCGCCTGGCCTTCTGCTTTTTCCGCTCACGCTTGGCCCTCTTGCGATCGCTGACATCGCGACTGCTGGGTGGGGGCGGGGCCAACACGGCCTGCTCGATCACGGAGGGGGGCGCCAAGCCCGGGGCGAGTTCGGTGCGAACCAACGGCGAGCGGCCGCCCGGCAGGGAGTCGTCATCGAGGGGCGGCGGCGGTGGTCCGCGGCGCGCGTCGTCTTGCTGGGCCGAGGATCGCAAGGCCGGATCCACGAGCTCCTCCGAGAGCACCACGTCGTCGGCGGAGAGCTCGGTCTCACCCAAGAAGAGCTGGCGCTCGTCGGTGAACACCCGCTGTTCCAACGCCTTTGCCCGGGGTTCGACGTCGTCGGCGGAGGAGAAGTCCCCAGGCGGAGGCGGGATCGACGCCACGCTCAGACGGGACGCGGTGGCTTCGGCCGGGGGCGGGATGCCGGGGGGATCGACGAGAGGGGGAGGGAGCGCGTCGGGGCGGTGCAGCTCCTCTTTGAGGCGCTCGGCCTTCTTGCGGGCCGCCTTGGTCTCGTACAGGCCCAACGAGGAGACGTAGGCGGAAAACGCCGCCGCCTTGTCGCCTTGGACGTCGTGCACCGCACCGAGCTTGTTGAGCGCCGATGCCCGAGCCCGGGCGGGCAGCGTGACCTCCTCGCCCAGTGATCGGAAGAAGGCGGCGGCGTCGTCGAGGCGTTTGACCTCGAGGGCCAAGCGGAAGGCGTCGTCGACGGTGATGCCTTCGGGGATCTTGCGGGCGGCCTTGAGCGCTTCGAAGAAGGCCTTCTCCTTGTCGAGCAACACGACCTCGTAGAGGCGCGCCAGCGCGCGGCGCAGGCGTCCCTGCAAGGCGTCGTCACCCTTGGCGACCTTGGCGGCCTTCTCGAGCAGCGTCACCGAGGGCCCAGGTCCGCCAGCGGCCTTGACCGTGCCCTGCAGCACGTCGTCATCCTCGCTCGACAAGCGCAGGGCCAGCACCAGCGCCCGCGTCGCACCTTCGCCGTCGTTGAGGACATCGCGGGCCAAAGTCGCAGCCTCCAGAGCCCGGGCTGCAGCAGCACGGGGCGGGGCGTCGTCGACGACGGCAGCGGCTTCGAGGGCAGCGGCGCGGCGGTACTGCCAAGCGTTCAGCTCGTGCTCTTTTGTCCCGCGCTCCTGCTTTTGCAAGATGACCACGAGCAGCGCCTCGGCGAGCCCCCACGGGCCTTGGTCCCGCCGCAGGACGTCGAGGACGTCGTCGACGGCGGCGTCGTCTCCAGCCCGGAGGGCGGCGTCGAGATCCATGCCCGCCGCGATATCAGGATCGACGCCTCGAGGACACGGTGCGCGGCGACAGGGTTGTCCCATCCAGGTACCGGCGCGTGCCGGAGTCTTCCCGTGCGAGACCGCCCCGTCTTGAAGCGTTGATCGTTCAAGACGCGGGCGCGTCATGAAGTGCTTCCTGGTTTGAGCCCTTGGCACGGCTCAAAGTACTGCCTGCTTTGAGCCGTTGGCACGGCTCAAACCAGCGAAACGGCAAGACGTTCAGGCTGCCTTGCCTCGTTCGGCGACGACGGCGACGACGACGGCCACCAGCGCCAGGGCGGCACCGACCCACTGAAGGCCCGCCATGCGCTCGTGCAGGATGACGACGGCGGCGACGACGCCGATGGGGGTCTCGAGCAGCATCAAGATGCTGGCCGTCGAGGGCGAAACGTGGCGCTGCCCGAGGAGCTGGAGCAGGAAAGCCACGAAGGTGGAAGCCACGGCGAGATAAAGCAGGCTCCACCAGGTGCTCGGGTCGAGGTCGTGGGGGGAAGCGCCGTCCACCAGTGGGGCGACAGCGAGGGCGCAGGCACTCATGGCCAGGATCTGCACGGCGTTGAGGGCCACGGCGTCTTCACGCTGGGCAAAGCGACCCATCACCAACACCAGCACCGCCGACAGCAGGGCCATCAGCAAGGTGTAGAGGTCACCGACGTTGGGGGGGATCGCCAGCTGCGCATCCGCCGAGCCGGTGAGGCCGCACAAGAGCACCAGGCCCCCCAGGGCGACGACGACGGCCCCAGACTGCACCGCTCCGGGCCGCGGCAGCTTGAACAAGGGCTGCAACAGGGGAACAAAGACAGCGTAGAGGCCGGTGATGAGGGCAACCCGGGTCACCGGCGTGTGGACCATGGCGGCGGTCTGCAAGGCGAAGATCACGTAGAGCAAGATCCCCAGCAGCGCTCCCGCCCCCCACGGCACCCTCACCCCTCGTGCACGGCGCCAACCCAGCGCCAGCAGGGCCAGCGGGGCCGCCAACCAGAAGCGCAGTGCGACGGCCCACAGCGGGCTCATCGCCTCCACCGAGATGCGCTGGGCGTAAAAGCCGAAGCCCCAACACAGGGCCGCCCCCACCAAAAAGCCGCTCCCCACCAACGTCTGCCGCGTCGTCGGTGCCACCGGGAGAGCGGGATCGGTCACGGCCCTCGCTAGAGGTCGCAGATCCCGCCAGCAATGCAGGCACCCTTTGCCCTCCGCCGGTGGTTTGCGCCAGCGCATGTGGGGAAAGCAGCGACAACCCTCCCAGATCCGTTCAGCGCCAGCGGCAGTGACGGATCCCGGCGGCGACGGCGCGGCGTCTGGTTGCCGTCGGCCAGGACTGTGGTTGATCGACCCTTCAGTCGAGGCCTGGTTGTGCGACTGAAGGAGCGATGCGCTCGTCCGCGGCTTTGCTCGTGCTTTCGCTGGTCGCCACAGGGGCCCGAGGCCAAGCGACGCTGCGAGACGATCTGGGCGGACCCTTTGGTTTCGGCGCCCAGAACCTACCTCCCTCGGACAACGGCACGTCTGGAGCGCTCTTTCTGGATGAGCTCTTCCCCGACGGCATGTGCTTGTTCGGGGTGCGCCACAACAGCGTCTTCGTCAGCACCAACGGTGCCGTGAGTCTCGACGGCCCCGTCGGTGGTTTCAGCCAAGCGCCCTTCCCCATCACCTCCCGCCCGCTGATCGCGCCGCTGTGGGTCGATGCCAACACCAGCGCCGGCGACACCGCTGGCGACGGCGGCAACACGGTCTGGTTCGATCTCAGCGCCGACGCCCTCGTCGTCACCTGGTCGCGCATCCGCCGCGCCGACGACCCCGCGCAGCTCGAAAACGACATGCAGCTGGAGATCAGCAAGGTCACCAGCGACGGCGACTACGACGTCGTCTTTCGCTACGCCAAGGTCGAGTGGCTCGAAGGCGTCGACGACGGCTTGCTCGGCACCCCGGCCCAGGTCGGCTTCGACGGCGGCGACGGCGAGAAGTCGATCGACATCGCCCTCACCCAGAGCACGTCGCTGCTGGATCTTCCCCAGATCTCAAACCAGAGCCCCGCCGCTGAAGGTCAGCTGCTCTTTGAGGTGCGCGGCTGCGGCTTGCCCGTGTGTGGCGACGGCATCGTCAACAACGGTGAGCCCTGCGACGACGGCAACCGCGACGACGACGATGGATGTACGTCTCTGTGCGCGATCGAAGTGGCCGGTGAGGGCGAGGGCGAGGGCGAGGGCGAAGGAGAGGGTGAGGGCGAAGGAGAGGGTGAGGGCGAAGGCGAGGGCGAAGGAGAGGGCGAGGGCGAAGGCGAGGGCGAAGGCGAGGGCGAAGGAGAGGGCGAAGGCGAAGGCGAAGGCGAAGGCGAGGGCGAAGGAGAGGGTGAGGGCGAGGGAGAAGGCGAAGGCGAAGGCGAAGGCGAAGGCGAAGGTGAAGGAGAAGGAGAAGGAGAAGGAGAAGGAGAAGGTGAAGGAGAAGGTGAAGGTGAAGGAGAAGGAGAAGGAGAAGGAGAACCGGGCCCGGACCCTGACCGTACCGACCAGGTCGTCGATGGCCGCAGTCTCGGCGGGGGTGGTCTGGTGGCCAGCTGTGGAGGCAGTTGTGGCAGCGGCGGTTTCCCCAGCGCGTTGCCCTTCCTGATGGGTTTGTTGCTGCTGCGTCGGCGACGTCGTCTGCCTGCGCTGGCGCTTCTGCTGGCTCTTGCCCCCGCCGTGCAAGCCGCACCTCCCTCGGTCTCGCTGGAGCGTTTTCGCCCCCACCTCTCCGACGACGGGATGCTGGATGTCGAGAGCGGCTCCGTCGGCGAGCACCTGCACGGCAATGCCGGGCTCTGGGTGGGATGGGAGAGCGATCCCCTGGTGCTGCGCGACGGTGCCCAGCGCGACGCCGTCATCGGGCAGCGACTGCACGCCAATCTCACGGCCTCGGTGTCGCTCTTTGAGTGGTTCGAGCTCGGGATCGATCAGCCCCTGGTGTTGCTGCAGAGCATCAACCCCATTGAAGACGCCGAGTCCTTTGTGCCGGCCAGCGACGGCTTCGTCGGCGGCGGCGATCTGCGCATCATGCCCAAGGTGCGGGTGCTGCGGCGGGACAGCGCCGGCGTCGACTTCGCCGTCGTTGGTGGATTCTCGGTGCCCACCTTCAGCGCCGACGAGAGCTGGGTCAGCGAGCGCGCCTTCGTGTTCACCCCCGAGTTGGTGACGTCGACGCACCTGGGAGCGCTGCACCTGGCCTTGAACACCGGCTATCGCTTTCGCGAGGAGCACAAGGTCTTGGACCTCGTCATCGGCTCAGAGCTGCTGGTGCGCGGCGGCATCACCCTCTCGTTGCAAGAGTTGGTGGGGGTACCCATCGAGCTGTCGACATCGATGAGCGGCGCGCTGAACCCGCAGGCCTTGCCCATCCCCGAGCTCTCGCTGGGATTCAGCCAGGGGCCGACGGCGGGGCTGAAACTCGTGCTCAACGAGACGCCAGCGGAGGCCCTGGTCGGCATCGCCGTTCGCCCTTTGTCCTACCTCGAGATCAGCGCTTACGGCGGCGCCGGCTTGCTCGGTGGTTGGGGCACCCCAGACACGCGCTTTGGCGTGGCCGTGCGCCTCGACGGCGCCCCCAGCAAAGACACCGACAACGACGGCTTCGAAGGCGCCACCGATCAATGTCCCGACCTCGCCGAAGACAAAGACGGCACCCTCGACGAGGACGGCTGCCCGGACCTCGACGACGACGGCGACGGCTTGGCCGATGTCGCTGACCGCTGCCCGCTCGAGCCCGAGGACTTCGATCAGTTCGAAGACGCAGACGGCTGCCCCGACATCGACGACGACAAAGACGGCTTCGCCGACTACGCCGACGCTTGTCCCAAGGAGCCCGGCACCGAAGCCGACCACGACGCCGACGGCTGTCCCGATCCCGCCGAAGACGCACTCAAAGCGCCGGTGCGCATCGAGCACGAGCGCTTCGTCATCACCGACACCATCCACTTCGCGCTCGGCTACGCGTTGATCGAGACCCGCAGCTTCGCCTTGCTCGACGAGATCGCCCGCGTGCTGCTCGCCCACCCCGAGGTGAAGAGCGTGGGCATCGAAGGCCACACCGACGGCATCGGCAGCGAGAAGGTCAACATCTGGCTGTCCAAGACCCGCGCCGAAGCCGTGCGCACCGCCCTGATCGCTCGGGGTGTCCCCGCCGCCATGCTGCACGTCGAGGGGTACGGCCCCAAGCGCCCCATCGCCGACAACCTCACCCTCGACGGGCGCAAGAAAAACCGCCGCGTGGAGTTCACCCTCCAGTGATCCCGCGTCCGCTTGATGTTCGACCGCGTTCCGAGATGGGAAAGACGCGGGATGACGCGCGTGAAGCGCGCCCGCGGAACGCGGAGTCGGTGGGGGGCCCCGCGTCCGGCTCCGCCGGCGCGGGGGGAGGGTCTGCACCAGACCTCCCAGAAGAGCATCCCCGACGGCGATGAACGAGACCGCTCCGCGGTCGAAGTTCAGCGAGATCGGGGATGAGTCGTCGCTAGACTGCGCCTTCGCATGCGCGTCTTTGGCCACGCCCTCTTTCTCATCCTGGCAACGGCGGCGCTGTTCGTCGCCGGCGCCACTGCTGTGGGGGTGTTTCGGCTGGTCGGCAAACCCTTCCCCGGGCTGTCGCTGGTCGAAGAGGGCCTGGTCAATCCTGTGGGTTTGTCATCGTGGGGAGGCGGCCACGCGGGCTTTCGCATGTGGGATCGCATCATCGCCGTCGACGGCGAATTGGTCTTTTCCAAAGACGACATCGTCGCGAGGGCTCTCGACCGTCCTGTCGGCGACGGCGTCGTCTACCAGGTCGAGGGCATCGACGGCTCCGAGCGCTTCGTCGAGCTGCCGACGCGCACCTTCACCGCCAGCGATCTCGTGCGCAGCCACACCAGCCACGCCCTGCTCGGATTGGTCTTCGTCGTCGTCGCCGTGCTGCTTTATTTTCTGCGCCCGGGCACCGCCGAGGCGTGGTCCTTCTTCGTGTTCTTTTCGGCCCTGGGCATGGTCATGTGCTCCGTCGTCGACATGACGATCTTGTGGAAGCTGCCGCCGCTTTTTCCGGCCATCGCGCCCTTCCTCGGCGTGTTCGGTTTCATCATGGTGGGGGTCATCACGCGGGCCTACACCAAGGTCGAAGGCGCGCGCCTCCTCGAGGGACGACCCGAAAAAGGCGAACCCGGCTTCGTCGACGGCGTCCGTCCCCAGCCCCAACGACGCGTGATCGTCGCCACCGTCGTCAGTCTCGTCATCAGTGGGGGCGTCGCTGTGCTGATGCTGCGCAGCGGAGAGATGACCCGCTACACCGTCATCGACAGCGCTTTTTACTCGTGGTTGTCCTTCTGCACCTTCGCCGGCTTCGGGCTGTTGGTGCTCGGCTACGTGCGCGGCCGCTCTCCTCGTCGACGGGCGCGCGTGCGACAGATCCTGTGGGCCTGGCCCGTCGGCGCCGGCATCCCCATCATCAATTTGTTTTGCGGACACGTGCTGCAGCTCTGGCCCATGTCGCAAATCTGGAACGGCTTTTTGTTGTTGGTGCCCTTGTCCACCGCCGACGCCATCGTTCGGCACGACTTGCTGCAACTCAACCACACCGCCCGTCGGCTCGTCGGCGGCCTCACCGTCGCTGCCGCCGTCGGCATGTTGCTGGGCTTCGTGCTGTGGGGCGCGGTGCAGTTTCTGAAGCTCGACGACGCGCCCGCGATGGTGGCCCTGGCCGCGCTCTTGTTCGCCGTCGCCGCCCCGGTCACCCACCGCGTGCAGACCTACGTCGAGAATCTGTTGCACTCGGCCCGCTACGACGCCGGGCAGCTGGTGGCTGCTTTCACAGCGAAGGCGTCGACGGCGAACCACATCGAAGACGTCGTCACTGAGCTGATGGCCATTGCGCGCAAGTCCATCGCGCCCTCTTTTCTCGAGGTGTGGCGGCTCGACGCGACCTCAGGCCCGGTCCCACGCCTGGTGCCCCTGCTGCACACAGCCCAGGCGGTCGTCGTCGACGCCGTGCTCTTGGAGCTCTTGAACAAGAGCGAGCCCCAGGTCATCGACGACGAGCTTCCCGCACCGCCGGCCATCAACGGCAAAAACGGGCCGGCGTCGATCGTGGTGCGCCTCGCGGTGGCCAACGAACCGGTGGGGTTGCTGGTCGTCGGCGAACGCGACGATCGCCAACCCTACGAAGGCGCCGACGTGGCTTTTGCGGCGTCGTTGGCGGGGCCGCTGGCGGCGTCGTTGGTGTCGACCTTGGCCTTCGAAGCCGTTGAACGTCTCAACGAAGATCTCGAAGAGCGCGTGAAGGTGCGCACCGCCGAGCTCGCGCTGAAAAACGACGCCCTGGCTCTGCTCGATCAGCGCAAAGACGAGCTGGTGGCGACGGTGTCGCACGACTTCCGCTCGCCCTTGGCCATCATCAAACAAAACGTGCAGACCCTGCTGCGCGACCTGGGCCGCATGGACGCAGACGACACCCGCATGTTCATCGAAGCCATCGGCCGCCAGGAAGATCGGTTGACGTCGATGTGCACCAACCTCCTCGACCTCGCGCGGCTCAAGCAAAGTGCTGATGTTTCGGCCGTTGGCACGGCCAAAAGACGCGGTCCCGAAGAGCCCGTCGACGCCGCCGCCCTGGGTCGCTTGATCGTCGACGGCTTTTTGATGCGGGCCAAGGAACGGGGCGTCAGCCTCGAATTCGTCGTCGACGAAGACGCTCCCACCATCGTGCGCGGCGACGGCGATCGTCTGGGTCAGGTGGTGCAAAACCTCGTCGACAACGCCCTCAAGTTCACGCCCGCCGGCGGTCGTATCGTGCTGCGCTTGTCGAAGAAGGCGGCACACACCCTGCGGGTCGACGTCGAAGACACGGGGTGCGGGGTTCCGGCTGAGGCCTTGGTGCGCCTCTTCGAGCCCTTCTTCCAGGTGCCGCGCCAAAGCCATGTTGGCCAGGGCAGCGGCCTCGGCCTGGCCATCGTCAAAGCGGTGGTCGAATCCCACGGCGGCAGCGTCGACGTCGCCTCCGTCGAAGGCCGGGGCACCACCTTCTCCGTGTTCTTGCCCGCTGAGATGCGCGGCATCATGGCTGCGGAGTAGGAGTGCCCTCCCGCTCGCTGCACATCGGATCCCTCGCCTTCGACGTTCCCGCCATCCAGGGCGCGCTCTCAGGCTTTTCGGACCTGCCCATGCGGCGGGTGGCCCGGGCCTTCGGCTGCGTCTACGCGATGAACGAGGTCGTGCTCGACGAGCTCGTGGTGCTGCCCGGAAAATTGCAGCAGGAGATCTTGCACGTGAAAGACGACGACCATCCCGTGGCCGGACAGCTGCTGGGCTCCACCCCCGAGACCTTCGCCGCCGCTGCCGCGTTGTTGGTGGGGGCCGGCTACGACGTCGTCGACGTCAACATGGGCTGTCCCGTGAAAAAAGTGCTGGGCCGATCGCGCGGAGGGTTCTTGTTGTCCGAGCCCAGCACCGCACTCGAGATCGTGGCCCGCGTGCGCGATGCCGTGCGCGCCGAAGTGCCGGTCACGGTGAAGATGCGCCGCGGCGTCGACGACGGACCCCTGGCCGAAGAGATGTTCTGGGAGATCCTCGAGGGGGTGTTTGCCCGGGGGGTCGCCGCCGTCTGCGTGCACGGACGCACCGTGGCCCAGCGCTACATCGGTCCGTCGAAGCGCAGCTTTCTCACCGAGGTGAAGAAGCGTTTTCCCGAGCGCGTGATCTTGGGATCCGGCGATCTCTTCGTCGCCGCCGACGTCAAAGCCCTGCTCCATGAGACCGGCGTCGACGGCGCCTGGATCGCGCGGGGGGCAATCGGTGCGCCCTGGATTTTCTCCGAGGTGCGCCACTTGCTCGAGACTGGCTCCTTGCCGCCGCCGCCTTCCTTCGACGAGCAACGACGGGCCGTGTGGCTGCATTATCGCGAGTGCACCGCGCTCTATGGACGCGAGCTGGGCTCTCGCCTCTTTCGCAAGGTCGCCATCAAATACGCCGAAGCCCACCCCGCCGCCGACGATGTGTTGCACGCCTGCTACGAAGCCCGCCTGCCCCGCGACGTCGATGTCGTGCTGTCCCGCTTCTACGACGAGTCCTTCGCTGAGGAGCACTTCGGTCCCGTGGTGCGCAAGATCGGGCCCGGCAATCTCGTGGCCGCTGGCGCGTGCGCGAGTGGATGATCAGCGACGGGGGCGGCGCTCGAGTCGCGCGAGGGCGCGTTCGACGTCGAAGGCGAGGTCGCCGGCGCGGGGTTTCAACGCGCGCAGGGCGTCGACGAAGCGGTCGGGACGTGGCCCGCCGTCGGCGTAGGAGAGGAAGCGCGTGAGGAAGAGCTTCGGCGCAAATCCGAGCTCATCCCGCAAAGAGCGGTGGCTCGAGGCCGCCAAGGCAAAGAGCAGCGGCGCGGCTTCTTCGACAGAGCAACGCGAAAATACGTTGGCAATCTCTTCGCGGGCGCGGACGTCCTCACTGCGAGCCAAGAAGGCGAGGGCTCCCCTGGGATCGTGCGAGAGCAGCGCCACGGCAGCGTCGAGCAGGCCGGGGTGACGGGCGTGCCGGGTCTCCAGCAAACAGTCCCGCACCCGCTGGACGACAGAAAAATGCGGCCCGATTACGGCCCAGGCCTCCTCGAACTCGAGTTCGGCGCAGGCGACGATGGTCGCGCTGACGTTTACCAGGGGGTGGGACAACACCACCTCTCGCCCCTGCGGGGTCCCGGCGGCCAGCAGGGCGGCGGCGGCGCTGCCACGTCGCACCAAGCTCTCACTCCCTTCGTCGAGAAAGACCAGGCGCAGCAGCCGCACCCGCTGCTCCACCGGCAAACGGGTCGCCGATGCCGGCAGCGCGGCCTGATGCAAGCGCAGGGTGCGGGACGACGGCGGCAATCCCTCCAGCCATTGCGCGAAGGCATCGGCGGCGGCGGCGTCGGTGCCCAGATAGCCCAAGGCGAAGCCAGCCACGGCGCGCAGCTCGACGGGTGCCCGGTCGCGACGGGCCCACAGCGCCGGGGCATCGAGCTCCAAGAGGTGCTCACAGAGCGCCCCAACCACGCCCGGCACCGCAAGCAGGCGGTCGTCGTCGAGGAGGGCGACCAACAACGCACCCACCTGCGGACAGCCCCGCGCGGCCTCGCGCAAGGGCACGACACCCAGGGAGCGCGCCCGCTGCACCACCTGCTCGGGCTTGAGCGCAGCCAAGCTCAGACGCAGGCGCTCGGCAGCGGCGTCGATGGCGTTGGGCGCGTGCTCCCAGACGGGCAGCTCACCAAAGCGGCCGGCAGCGGCGGCGTCGACGACGGCTGCATCACCGCGGCTGAGCAGCAGAGCACCGAGCTGTTGCAAGGTCTTTCCACTGGCGGTGCGCGCGACCACCTCGACGACGGCGAAGGCACGGTCGGCGTCGACGGCTGCGAGTGCTGCGAAGGCGGCCCGGCGGTTGGACCCGCTGCGCCTCTTGATGTGGTCCTCGAGCTCCTGCAGCTCCGACGACGACGCCGGCGCCCGCTCGGCCTCGCGCTGGGCCTTTTGCGCGGCCTTCTTCGCCTTTTTGCCAGCGAGGCGCTGCTTGTCCCGCTCTTTGCCGGCGTCAGGCTTCACAGGTCGACCATTGCATTCTGAATCTAGAAGACCTGCTTGCGTTTATTCGACGGCAGAATCCCCAATACATCGCGATATTTCGCAACAGTTCTACGGGCGATGTCGATGTTGCGCTCGTGCAGGATCTTGACAATTGCCGCATCCGACAGCGGCTTCTTCGGATTCTCGCCGGTCACGATGCGTTTGATCTCATCTTTCACGGCTTCAGACGCAATGTTTTCGCCGTCGCCGGTGTTGATGCTTGAATTGAAGAAATACTTCAGCTCAAAAACGCCGCGTGGCGTGTGCATGTATTTACGACTGGTCACACGACTGACCGTGGATTCGTGCATCTCGATATCGTCGGCGACCTGCTTCAAGATCAGGGGTTTCAGCGGTCCGGCGCTGTCGAACCAGTCTCGCTGGTACTTCAAAATGCTCTCGCATACTCGATAAATGGTGCGTTGGCGCTGGTGGATCGACTTGATCAACCACGTCGCCGTCCTCATCTTTTCCTTGATGTAGGACCGCGAGGGATCGGCGATGCGGATGCCGGCCGCCTTCTGCGCCTGCGCCTCCCGCATCTTGTCGACGTAAAAGCGCGACATCTTGAGCTTGGGCAGGCCGTCTTCGTTCAGGCTGACGATCCAATCCTCCTGCAACTTCATCACATAGACGTCGGGCGTGATGTATTGCGAATCTGGATTGGATCCCTGCGCAATGAAATTGCGCGAAGGCCGGGGCTCAAGCTGTTCGATGATCCGCATGGCTTCGCCGACGTCTTCGTGACTGCATTTGCACAGTCGAGCGATCGCGGCGTAGTTGTGTTTCTCGGCCTCCTTCATGTGCAGGTCGACGATGGTCCAGGCCAGGCACTCGGCGTCGTAGCCCCAGGTCTCGAGTTGCACCAAGAGGCACTCGCGCAGATCGCGCGCCAGGCAGCCCACGGGATCAAAGCGCATCATCCGTCGGCGCACCGCCTCGACCCATTCCACAGCGACGTCGAGGTCGTCGGCGACCAATTGCACCGGATCGATCTTTGGCACCGGCGCGGCAACCACTGCAGCCGCGGGGCCATCCTGCAAGAGCGGCTCGTCGTCGTCGTCGTCGTCGTCGTCGTCGTCGAGCAACGCCGCGGGTTCGGGCTCTGGGGCCGGGGCTTGGTTTGCATAGCGGCGCTTCTTGGGCTCCTCTTTTTTCCAGTTGGGGTCGGGGATGAGGATGCCGCCAGCGTCGAGGAAGCCGGCGTCGTTCATCTCACCGAGCAGGCGCATGCCGATGTCGCGCTCGAGCTGGTTCATGTCGCTCATGCGCATTTGCCAGAGCAGGTGCTCTTCGAGGGTTTCTCCTCGGGTCAGGGTCTGGTCGAGCCCGGGAAGATCGTCGAGGCCGCTGTCCTTGCCGCTGCCGGCAGAGGGCGGCAGGTAGCTGTAGTTGTCGGCGTAGGCCTCCCAATCGATGGAGGGCTCCTGCTGCGTCGTCGGCGTCGTCACCTCGGTGGGCCGCTCGGCGACCTGTTGCTGGGGGGGCAGCTCGGAGTCGCGCGCCTCTTGGGGTACGCGGGGATCGTCGAGCATCTCTTCGAGGACGGGGTTGTCGACCAGCTCCTGCGCGACCGCGTCCTTGAGCTCAAGGTGGTTCAGCGTCAGGAGCTTGATCGCCATCTTGAGCTGCGGTGTCATCACGACACCGAGCTGCAGTTTGGGAACGAGCTTGAGCTCCATCGACGACTCCCGTTGCTGTCTTGAGCATCAAGACGTCAAAGCGTGGAAAGCCCAGGGAGTGTACGCTGGCACAGGGCTGGCAGCATAGGGATCAAGCTCGATTTTTCCGCATCCGGATGCGGGCTGTCTGCCCGCGCTTCGGGTTGGTCCTCGGCGGCGCCTGCAGCCCGCGACATGGGTCGCACGACCATGCCAAGGCGCTATGCCCGTCGCCCAGCCGCCAGCGAAGATGAGATCGGGCGGCGCGCAGGAGCACCTGTGCTAAGGGTCGCCCCGTGGATGAGGCTCCGGTTCGTCGTCGACAGGCTGCGCTGACGGGCCTCGTCTTGTCCGGCGGCGGGGCGCGGGGCTGCTATGAGGCCGGCGTCATCAAGTACATCCGCAACGAGCTGCCCGCCCGAACGCGAGCGCAGGCGCGCTTCGAGATCATCTGCGGGACCTCGGTGGGCGCCATCAACACCTGCTTCCTGGCGGCGACGTCGCACCAACCCGAGGTGCAAGGACGCGCCCTCGCCGACGTCTGGGAGCGGCTGCGCATCGACGGCGTGTACCAGGTCGGGCTCAAGCAGCTGCTGAACCTGCCCAAGTGGCTCTTTGGATCACGAGGTCGGGGGGAGATCGACGACGCCCTGGGGCCGGGGCGCCTGGGGGGCTTGCTCAACACCTCGCCCCTCGATCAGCTGGTGCGACGGGGCACGCGGTGGGGCCTCATCGACGAGAACATCCGCTCGGGCGTCTTGCAAGGCGTGTGCGTCAACGCCACCCATGTGGCGTCGGGCAAGACCCACTCCTTCGTCCACGTCAAAGACGGCAAGATGCCGGCCTGGTCCACCGACCCCGGCGTCGTCGCCCGCGCCGTGAAGATCGGTCCTGAGCACGCGCTGGCGTCGGCGGCCATCCCGTGGATTTTTCCCTGCGTCGACATCGAAGGCGAGGTCTACTGCGACGGCGGCCTCAAGCTGAACACGCCCATCTCCCCCGCCATTCGCCTCGGCGCCGATCGGCTGCTCGTCATCGGCCTGCGCGCCAAGGAGGAGCCCGGCAAAGAGGGCGGCATGATGCTGCCCACCGAATCCCGCGCCCCCGACGCCGTCGAACAATCGCCGTCGGCGGCCTTTCTTCTGGGTAAGATTCTCAACTCGTTCTTGAGCGATAAAACGGAGTATGATCTTCAGCGTCTAGAGCGATTCAATTCCCTCATCGACGCCGGCGAACGGGCCTACGGCGACGGCTTCAAGGAGGCCCTGGGCGCGAGCATGACCAAGGCCCGCGGGCAGAGCTACCGCAAGGTCGAAGCGCTGATGGTCAGGCCCAACGAAGACATCGCCGCCGTCGCCTCCAAGCATCTGCGGCTGGGCTCCGTCGTCACGCGCGCCGGTCCCATCGTGGGGCCCCTGCTGCGGCGCTTGGCGGGCACGGGCGGCGAACGCGAAGGCGACCTGCTCAGCTACCTGCTCTTCGATGGAGAATATGCGGCCGATCTGGTCGCCATGGGCATGCGCGACTCCGACGCCATGCGCCAGCAGCTCATCGATTTCTTCGCCGCTTGATCGATGCCCAAAGCAGCACAGTATTAGGATTGAAGGACTCCAGCATGCGCCAAAAGGAATTCGAAGCCCGCGACATCCAGGTGAAAAACGAGGCCAGCGTCGTCGTCGTCGTCTGGGGCGACGGGCACACCAGCTCCATCCCGGTGTCGCGCCTGCGGGGCTACTGCCCCTGCGCCGTGTGCCAGGGCCACGACGCTACTGGTGTGAAATTCATCGAGAATTCCTGCAAAGCCATCTTTGACGCCCAGCTGGTGGGCCGCTACGCCATCCATTTCAAATTCGCCGACGCCCACGACACCGGCATCTTTCGCTGGGACACTTTGCGCAAGCTCGATCCGGCCGAGGTCGAGCGCTGGGGCCCACCAGAGACCTCCGCGAAATCCTGACCCTCGAGGTTCTAATCCCTGGATTCAGTTGAGTTTGCACTCAACTGAACCCAGGGATTGTGTTTCAAAGGGGGCTGCGCCCCCTCCCGTCGTCGAGCAAGTCGCCGACGGGGCCCTCCCCATCCGTGGTCGCTCCGCTCCCGAAGATGCAGATTCAACTGATCTCTGGGATTAGACGCGCCAGCGTCTTGAACCTCCAAACTTCAAGGCGCGCCAGCGTCTTGAACCTCCAAACTTCAAGACGCGCCAGCGTCTTGAACATCAAACATCAAAACGCTGGTCGTTGTGCCGCCGATCGCCGGATGCCCAGCCCAGGCCGTCGACGGGACAAGCGCTGTATCGTTCAGCCATGCGCGCGTGCGGCTTGTTGGTGTGTGCGGCGGCGCTGCTCTTGGCGGCCCCGGCCGATGCTGCCCGACGTCGACGGCAGGCCAAGCCGCACAACGAGCCTCTCGACATCGTCGTGCTCCCCTTCGCCTCCCTCGCCGGCCAGAAGGCCACCCAAGCCAAAGAGGCCCTGGAGCTGGAGCTCGAGCTCATCGACAACACCCGGGTGGTCGACGCCGAACAGCTGCTGGCCGACATCGACGACGCTGGCGCGGCCGCCTTCACGGCTCCGGTGCTCTCGCGCTTGCTGAAGAAGAGGGGCATCGAGGTGCTGGTGGGTGCACCGTCGGCGCTGACGTCGTCGACGGGTAAGCCCTTGGTGGTGGCCTGGGGCGCAGACGGGCTGCCCCACGCCTTTCGCGAGGTCGCTGCGGGGGCCGCCGTCGACCAGATCGCGGCGACGACGCTGTCGTTTTTGAAGCCGGCGCTCGCCAAATGGCCCAAGCTGCCCGTTGCCAAGCTCCCCACGCCGGTGGCCGCCGGCGTCGACGACGACGACGTCCTGGCACCTGCCGATCGCCCGGTTCATTCCCCACGACCCACCGACGACGACGTGCTGGCGCCCGCCGATCGCAGCGTTCGCACCCCGCTGCCCGCCCGAGCCGTCGACGACGATGACGACGACCGTGCCGCGCCCAAACCCCGCCCCACCCGGGCTGCCGCCGACGCCGAAAAGCGACGACCCGCGCGCTCCATCGACGACGACGACGACGACGCCCGACCCAAGGCCCCCCCACGCCCCGTCGCCCGCGACGACGACGACGCGGCCCCCGCTCGACGCCGGGCCCCGCTCGACGAGCGGGACCTTTCGGGGCTGGACGGCGACAGGCGATCTCTCTTAGGGGCCGAAGACGACGTCGGCGGCGGCGGCACCGTGAAAGACGCCCACCTCATCGCCCTCTCGGGGACCTTCGACGGGGCCACCTGGTACTACAAGTTCGACGGCGACGACGGCGTGCAGCCAGATGCTGTGCAGGCAGGCTTTTATCCAGGGGGATCGGCGCGGGTCGATCTCTGGCCCTTTCCCTGGCTCGGACTCGACGCTGGGGTGTCCTTGGCGGCGGTGCAGTTCCAAATCAACAGCAACGCCAACCTGACGATCACGCCGAACAGATTCGTCTCCTGGCACGTCGACGGCGGTGCAGCGATCAAGGCGCGCCTGCTCCTGCACTTCGCCGACGACGGCGTTTTCCGGCTCGTGGGGATCGGCGCCCGCGCCGGCTACCGGCACTGGGGGGCGTCGGTGGAGAAGCAAATCGTCAGCGGCAGCAACGAGACCTTGACCGTGGTGCCCGGCTTTCAGCTGAACGCTTTCGCCGTCGGCCCTGAGGTCTACTTGCCGCTCTTCATCGGTGATCGCCGGGTGGAGCTGGAGCTCAAGGTCGATGCGCTGCCGGCGACGGACTACCGCGAGCAACCCGACAATCCGGGAGGCTCGTCGCTTGCGTTTGGCTACCACGCGGAGCTCTTGCTGCGTGTGGACCTCTTCAGCGGCTTTTTCGTCGAGGCCGCGGGCAAGAGTACCGGCCTCACCGTCGCCTTCGACGGCGCCGGCGACCGCGCCACCGTCGTCGGAGGCAGCGATGAGCTCGTCCCCTTGCAGGGCGGTCGCTCGATCAACGTCGCCGCCGGCGCCTCCGTGGGTGTGGGATTCATGTTTTGACCTTCGCCCCAACCCTGTTCGGGGGGCTGGGGAAAAAAGGCCGTTGGATGATGGGGCTGAGGTCTGAAAAGGAATTGGCACTGAAGGCGCGCCAGTGTTCTGGAACATCGTTGGACGGCGTCGACCCGTGATCTCGATCCATCGGCTGGGCGGCCAATTGACCAGACGGGTGCTGTAAGGTCGGCTGGCTTTCGACCGATCCCGGGACTGGAGCGTTGCAAGGGGGGAGGGGCCGCCCGCTGCCAGCGCTTGGTGAACCGGTGCTGGTTCTGGTGGTTTCGACCTGCAGGTTTTTCGGGACTTGGTGGTGTGAGCGGGGGGCCTTTGGCGCAGACGATGGAGCTGAACCGGGACGGAGAGCCGCGCGGTCCGCCACCGGATCCGCTCGTCGGCCGTCTGCTGCTCCACTACCGCGTGCTCGAAGCCATCGGGCAGGGCGGGATGAGCGTCGTCTACCGCGGCCGCGACGAACACCTCGCCCGCGACGTCGCCATCAAAGTGCTGCACCCCTTCTTGCGCGAGAAGCCCGAGTGCCGCACCCGCTTGGCCCGTGAGGCCCGCGCCGTCGCTCGTCTCGAGCATCCCAACATCGTCAAGGTCTTCGACTTCTCCGGTGAGCGCCCCACGCTCGACGAGAAGCCGGGCTACAACAACGACGACATCCACCACCTGCCCCACGAGGGCTTCATCGTCGCTGAGCTGGTCAAGGGCCCCACGCTCAAGCGCCACGCGGAAAAGAGCGCGCTGTGGCGCTGTCCCGAGGTCGGCGCCATGGTGGTGTGGCAGCTGGCGCTGGCCCTGGAGCACGCCCACGACAACGGCGTGGTGCACCGCGATCTCAAGCCCGAAAACGTCATGGTTCGCGACGACGGCGTCTTGAAGCTGATGGACTTTGGCATCGCGCAGATCGCCGATCAGGGCAGCCTCACCATCACCGGCACCCTGCTCGGCTCGCCGGCGCACATGGCTCCCGAGTGCATCGACGGCCTCCCCGCCGACGAGCGCAGCGATCTCTTTTCCCTGGGCACGGTGCTCTATTGGGTGTGCACGGGGTCTCTGCCCTTCGAGGCGCTGACTCCCCACGCCCTGCTCAAGTTGATTGTCGACGGCAAGGCGGCGCCAGCGCAGCAGAAGTCCCCCCGGGTGAGCGACGACCTCGCTCGGGTCATTCACAAGAGCATCGCCACCAAACCCCAAGACCGCTTTCAGACCGCCGGCGAATTCGCCGCCGCCCTCGCCGACGTCCTCGACAAAAGTGGGCTCCCCGCCGACAGCGAGACCTTGCGCAGCGCCTTGTGCGAGCCCGCGACCCGCCTCAAGGAGTGTTCGACGGCGGTGCGCGCGGCCTTTCTGGATCGAGCCGAAAAATGTCTGGGAGAAGGCGCCACCGCCCGGGCGCTCTCGTCCCTGAACCGGGTGCTCGCCGACGACAGCGCCGACGGCGCCGCCCGGGCCCTGCTCGACCGCCTCGATGCCGAAGCCAGCATCGACGACGACGACCTTGCTCGCCTCGCGCTCACCGCAACGCCGGCCACGGGGTTCACCCTCACACCCTCCCCGGGAGCGATGAGCTCAGGCCTCGGCCTCACGCCGGTGCCGCTGGCGACGTCGACGGGACCGCAGTCCATTGGCTCCGGCCTGCGCGCCGAATCCTTCCCGGGCTTGCGAACAACGGACCCGGGACTCGCTCCGCCCAGCCCCGCCTTCTCGCCGACGATGACCCTGGCGCCGACGGCTGCGCCCCTGCGGTGGCAGTCCCTCTTTGTCGGCGTGGCCGCCGTGGGCTTGGTGGTTGCCGCCGTGGTCATCGCTCGGGCCGTGGACAACGTCGCAGCTCCCCTGCCGGCGATGGTGGATGCGCCCAGAACCGAACGCGTCGACGAAAACGACGGCGACATCGGCACCAGCGCGGGATCGCCGGGGAGCTTCGTGGGCGACAACGGCGACGAGGTCGCGCCAGATCACAGGAAACGTCGCCCCCGCACGGCCGTCCTTGGTCCCATGGTCGTGCAGCAGAAGCTGGCGCCGCCGGTGGTTGCTCCCGTGGTGGCCGAGACCCGCCCGGTGAAATTCCGCCTCAAGACCTGGGCAGACATCATCGTCGACGGCGTCGTCCTGGCCAAAGGCGCCAGCGTCTTTGAAGCCCCGCTCACCCTGGGCGATCACGTCGTCGTCTTTCAAAACCCCAAGGCCAAGCAGCTCGAGGTCCGCTTCACGGTGCCCCGCGAGGGCCTCGTCGAGATCGTGCGCAGCCTCGAGCCTCGGCCGGCCTTGTTGGTGGTGCGTTGCAACATCAAGGACGCCGTCGTCGACGTCGGCGGCGGCGGCATCAAGAGCGCGCAGGACTCAGAGACCCGCCCGCTGGTGGTCCCCATGGGCGACGACAGCCGGGTGACGCGCGAGGTCTTCGTGTTCAAGAAGGGGTTCGCGGCCTATCGGCACAAGCACGTGTTCTCCGCCGGCGACACGCTGCAGCTGGACGTCGTGCTACACGAGGAGCTCGGTGACGCCGAGAAGGACGCTCCTGCCCCGCCTCCCTAGCGCCGTCGTCGCGCTCTCGATGCTGCTCGCCTCGACCGCTCTCGCGGACAACGCTGGGGCGCCTGACGTGCCGCCACCCCCACTGTCGGTCACGCCCCACGTGCCTGCGACAGAGCCGCCCGATCCCCTGACTGGCAGCCCACCCGCCGCCGAGCCCCTCAACCCCGACCAGCGGTTCAGGCGGGGCAAGAACCTCTTCGAGTACCGCGACTGTCCCGGCACCATCGCCACCATCGCTGAGCTCGCCATCCCCGGGTTGTTGGCCGATGAACGGGCGCAGGCCGAGGTGCACCGCATGCTGGGCATCTGCCACGCGCTCATCGACACGCCAGAGCACAAGAGGGAGGCCACCCGCGAGTTCTCCAGCCTGCTGTCCATCGATCCCGATTTCCAACTCGATCCCTTCGAGGTGCCGCCGCCGGTGGTCGAGCTCTTCGAGACGCAGAAGCAGGCCATGAAGCTGCGCCTCGACGAGATTCGCCGCGCGCGGGAGCGAGCCAAAGAAGACAACTTCGACGACGGCGGCGTGCTGGTCGAACGCACCACCTCGGTGCGCGTGACGCCGCTGCCGGTGGCCTTCTTGCCCTTCGGCCTGTCGCAATGGGCCAATGGCGACATCGGCCGGGCGGCGCTCTTTGGCAGCGTTCAGGGCGTCGGTCTGGCCCTCAACATCGTCGGCTATTGGGGAAAGGTGGCGGTGCAAACCGGCTTGGCCGACGGCTACACCCAGGAGGAGGTCGACCTCGAGCGGCCCTTTTTCTATGGCCAATTCATCGGGCTGGGCCTGATGGCCCTGGGCTACAGCATCGGCGTTGGCGAGGCATTGTGGAGCCGCGAAGACCAGCTCGTTTTGGCCGAGAAACAAACCAAGAGGCCGTTGACGTCGTCGGAGCTGAAGAAGCTCAAGCGCATCGAACGCGCCCCCGACCCGGTCTTGGGGCCGGCGCCCGGCCCTTGATCCTCCGAGGCGACGGACCGGTCGCTTCCGGTGGCCGCCAGCGAGAAGCCACCCGAAGCGACCAAAGCCACCGGTGACGCCGTCTGGATCATCGGCTACCACCTGGGGCATGGCGACGCTGGTGCTGATGCGAAGCGATGGCAGCGAGGCGAAGACCCCGGTCTTCAAGAGCCTGACCACCATTGGCTCAGATCCCGAAAGCGACGTCGTCATCGAAGGCATCGCCGCCACCGCCGCCCACATTGCTTGGGATGGCAGCTCGTTCACCATCACCAGCTCGGACAAACGAGCCGAGATCTTGGTGTCGGGTCGCTCGGTGCGAAAGCAGATCCTCGTCGACGGCGAAGACATCGTCATCGGGCCCCAGGATCCCAAGCCCACGCGCCTGCGCTTTTTGATCGATGACAAAGCCTCCCAGCGGAACCTGTTGGCCGACGCCGACGCCGCCGCCGAGCTGGCTGCCTTTCGGCGTCTGGTGGATTTCTCCAAGAAGCTCAGCGGGGCGCGAGAGTTCCAGAGCCTGCTCGAAGCGCTGATGGACGAGGTCATCGCGCTGACCCGCGCCGACAAGGGCTTCTTGGTGCTGGTCGACGACGACGACGACGAGCGAACCGCTCCTGGGGCCGCGGGGCGCCCGAAGTCGGAGCCGCGGCGCACGGCCCGGGTGAGGGTGGCGCGCAACCTGAGGGGCGAGAACCTCGACGAAGCTGTGGCCCAGCTCTCCGATTCGATCCTCAAGAGGGTGATCGAGAGCGGCAAGCCCGTGGTGGTCAGCGATGCGTTGACGTCGACGGAGTTCAATTCGTCGTTGTCGGTGGTGTCGTTGCGGTTGACCAGCGTCATGTGCGTCCCCTTGGTGCGGGTGGGGGGAAGCGAGGGCGTCATCGGCGCCATCTACGTCGGCAACAACGCTGTCAAAGCCCTCTTCGACGAGCGCGCGCTCGAGGTGCTTTCGCTCTTTGCGTCGCAGGCGGCGCTGCTGGTGCAAAACGCGTTGCACATCGACGCGCTGAAGCTCGAGACCACGAGCTTGAAGGGGGAGCTCGAGAAGTCCCGCTACGGCGAGATCATCGGGGCCTGCGACGGCATGCGCGAGGTGTTCAAGAAGATCGACAAGGTCGCCCGCGCCGACATCAGCGTGCTCATCACCGGCGAGACCGGCACCGGCAAAGAGCTCATCGCCCGCGAGCTGCACAAGCGCAGTGGCCGCAGCAAAGGACCCCTCGTCGTCATCAACTGCGGCGCCATCCCAGAGCACCTGCTCGAGAGCGAGCTCTTTGGTCACGTCAAAGGTGCCTTCACAGGTGCAGTCGCCACGCGGGCGGGCAAGTTCCAGGCGGCCCACGGCGGCACCCTCTTTCTCGACGAGATCGGCGAGATGCCGCTGCACTTGCAAGTCAAGATTCTGCGCGCCCTGCAGGAGCGGCAGGTCACCAAGGTCGGCGACACCCGCAGCGAAAACGTCGACATCCGCGTGGTCACGGCCACCCATCGACGCCTTGAGCAGATGGTGAAGGAAAACACCTTCCGCGAGGATCTTTATTACCGCTTGAACGTGGTGCAAATCCACCTCCCTCCCCTGAGAGACAGAGGCGAAGACGTCGTCGTTATTGCAAATTTCCTGTTGCAAAAATATGCGATCGAGCATGGCATCAAGAAGCTCAAAGGCTTCACCCCCAAGGCGATGACTGCGGTGCGCCGTTATCCTTGGCCGGGCAACGTGCGCCAGCTCGAGAACCGCTTGAAACGGGCGGTGGTGTTGGCCGAGGGCACGCAGGTCAGTCCCGAAGACCTCGACATCCAAAGCGACGACCTCGAAGACATCCTGCCGCTGCAAGACGCTCTCGATCGCTACCGGCGCCGCTACATCGACGAGGCCCTCGAGCGAAACGCCAACAACCGCACCAAGACGGCCCGCGAGCTCGGCGTCGACCCGCGCACCATCTTTCGCCACCTCGAGCAGACCCGGGGCGAGGCCATTCCCCCCGACGAGGGCGAGGGCACGTGAACGGCGGGGCGCCGAGCGACCACCAAGGTCGGCTGACATCGCTGTCGCGATCGGCTGCGGCGCAGCCCGGGGCCTTGAGGTGACGACGTCGAAATTCGATGTACTTTCAAGGTTCTGCGGCGATCGTCGGATCGTGGCACCGGCGTTGCTGATGTTGCTGGCGTCGGGCTGCCTGGACCCCACCTGCATTGGTGAGGTCCGTCCCAGGGAGAACCACGTGCCAGTCGTCGAGGTGACCCCCGAACCCACCTTCGAACCCGTTCCGGCGCCGGTGGGGCTGTGCTGCCGACCGACCTCCCTCGCAATCCAGACCATGAGCGACGCCGACGAAGACTTCCTGACCGTGCGCTACGACATTCTGATCCGACGGCAGCTCGCCTCGGAGCCGCAGCGCATCAACCTCTTCGAGAGCCAACCGATCACCCAGACCGACGGGAAATACCCCACGGGCACCACCGACCTCAGGCTGAACCCCGACCTCATCTTTGGCCAATTGGGCCTGTTGCCAGAGATCGACACGCAGCTGATCGAGCTGCGGGTCTCGGACAACGGCTTCGTCAACGACGAAAAAAACGTCCCCATCGTCCCCGACGGCGGCGGCCTGTTCTTTGCCAGTTGGCTGATCCGGCTCTCGGACGTCAGCTGTGCCGAGGCCTGCGACGGCGAAGGCGAAGGCGAGGCCGGGCAATGAAACGGGTCGTCGTCGTCGTCGTTGCCCTCGGGTTGAGCGCATGTGTCGATACCGCGGGCAACGGCACCTGCATCGACGACAACACCTGCGGCGTCGGCACGGTGTGCGCCTTTGGCCTGTGCGTCGATGCCAACGACGAGCGCCTCGGGGTCGTCGACATCGAGATCGAGCCCGCGACGTCGTCGGGGCTCCCGGTGCAATCGATCTTTGATGTCGACGCCAACGATGCCGGGGGCGGACGACTCGCCGTGAGCCTCGAGCGCGGCGCGACCCTGCGCGGCACCGTCATCAACAACGTCGTCGGTGACGGCCACAGCGCCCTGCCCGCTTTCGTGCAGGCCCGTCCCACCCAATCCATCGCCGGCCGGGTGGAGGCGCCGTCGACGACGACAGATGGCGCCTTCGAGCTGCTCACCGTGAACGGTTCGGCCTATGAGCTCTCAGCCACCCCCGACGACGACGCCATCCCTCCGGTCTTTGACGACGTCGCTTTCGCCGACAACGGCGCCCTCGCCATCGACGACGGCGACTTCACCGTCCGGGGCCGGGTCAGCGCCGGCGTCGGCGTCGAGGCTCTGGGTGTCGAGGACCTTGAGGTGCGCATCACCAGCAACGGTCGGCGCGTGTCGTCGTTGGCCCGCACTGCTGCCGACGGATCCTTCAGCATCGCCTTACGGCAGCAAGCGATCGGCGCGAACTTCGAGGTGCGCTCGACGACGGAGAACGCCCTCTTTCCCTCCCTGGTCGTCGCCCTCGACGTGCTCAGCAACGACGTCGACCTCGGCGAGATCTCGTTGGGGGCTGTGTCGTCGCCAGTGCCCGTGCGGGGCATCGTGAAAGATCGAGGTGGTGCTCCCGCCGGCGGCGCCTTGGTGACCTTTCGCGGGCTCGTCGGCGCCGGCGTTTTCACGGCTCGGGCCACCGCTGACGACAGCGGCGCTTTCAACATCCCCCTCTTGCCCGGGGACTATCTGGCCGCCGCTGTCGGCGTCGAAGAAGATCGCCCGGGGCTGTTGGTGCAAGCGCTCACCGTCGACGCCGCCATCGACGAGCTGCCGCTGGTGTTGCCGTCGCGCGTCGACGTCTCGGTGCGGATCACCACCAGCGAGGGCGCTGCGGTGTCGGCGGCGAGTGTGGAGTTTCAGCGCGTGGGCGACGTCGACGGACTGGCCGAGCCGGTGCTCACGGGCGCGCAGCCGGTGTTCCTGGCCGCCAGCGACGTCGACGGCAACGCCAGCCTGGCCATCGATCGGGGGCGTTACCGCGTCACCTTCCAGCCTCCGCGCGGCAGCGGAGCTCCGGCCTTCTCGGCGCTGGTCACCGTCGACGGCACCTTCGTCCGCGACTTCGTGTTGCCACAGCAACATGTGCTCGCTGGCGTCGTCAGCGACAACGACGGCGTCGTCGCGCCAGGATCTTTCGTGCGGGTCTTTTCCCAGCTGACCGACGAGCTGGGGCGGGCCATCTTTCTGGGCGAAGCCATCGCCGACGACGACGGCTCCTTCGCCATCTCGGTGCCCGACCTCAGCCGCTGACCAGCCCTTTGACGACGTCACGAGCGAACCCGGGACCGCCGTAGACGAAGCCCGTGTAGCTCTGGATCAGGGAAGCTCCAGCCTTGAGCTTGGCCTGCGCGCTGCCGGCATCAAAGACGCCGCCGACGCCGACGAAGGCGATGCGCTGCCCGACGTCGTCGTGCAGCAGCTTCAGCAAGGCCGTGCTGCGCTCGAACAGGGGCGCTCCCGAGATGCCCCCCGGACCCTCGGGGATGGGTCCCGTGAGCCCCGTGCGGGCGATGGTGGTGTTGCTGACGATGAGGCCATCGATGCCCCGCTCGACGCAGAGGTGAGCCGCCGCCAGGGCGTCGTCGTCGGCGAGGTCGGGGGCCACTTTGACCAACAAGGGCACCCGGCGCGTGCGCTGGGCGTTGAGCTCGAGCAGGGCGTCGACGATGCCAGCCAGGGCCGCGGTCTGCTGCAGGTCGCGCAAGCCCGGGGTGTTGGGCGAGGAGACGTTGACGACGACGTAGTCGGCGACGTCGGCGCAGGCGTTGAAGCTGAAGGCGTAGTCGGCAGGTGCATCTTTGGCTTCGGTGGCTTTGGATTTTCCGAGGTTGACGCCGATGGGCACTTTGACCCGTCCCCGTTGTCGCCACGACGTCAGTCGGCGGGCGCAGGCCTCGGCGCCGTGGTTGTTGAATCCCAGTCGGTTCAGCAGCGCACGATCTGCCGGCAGCCGGAACAGGCGCGGTTTGTCGTTGCCGGGTTGGGGGTGGCGCGTGACGGTGCCCACCTCGACGAAGCCGAAGCCCAAGGCCTGCCAGGCGGGCACGCACTCGGCGTCTTTGTCGAAGCCGGCGGCCAGTCCCAAAGGGTTTGGAAAGGTGAGGCCAAAGACCGTGCGGGCCAAAGCCGGATCGCGGGCGACGTCGTCGGCGTCGAGGTCGACGTCGCAAAAGCGCGACCACGCCGATAGGCCGAGCATCGCCAGCCGGTGCACCCGTTCGGCGTCGACGGCGAAGGCCAGGGAGCGCAGCGATCGGTAGGCCATGCCCGCCCTTAGCACGACGACGTCGTTGCTTTGGGGCTCGCGATCTGGCCGGTTTTTTCGGCGACGGCGGATCGGGTGCTAGCGTTTGCAGGTCGGCCCCTGGAGGATGCATGCGCGCGTTCGCACCGCTTTTTGTCGTCGTCGTCGCAATGCCCCTGCTGGCGGCGCCGGCGGTGCTGGCCGCGCCGCGCATCGAAGACGTGAAAATCAACCAGCGCGAAGGCGGCGTCGACGTCGTCATCACCGCTTCTGAGCCCCTCACCTTCCAATCGTGGAGGAAGGGGAACGCCGCCGTCGTCGTCGACCTGCTCGAGGCCGAGAGCCCGGTGCGCACCCTGCCCGGTCTCGGACCGGTGAAGGCCGTGGAAATCACGCGCCACGACGTCGGCGGCACGGGCCTCACCCGCGTGTCGCTGCCGCTGTGGTCGACCCAGGACTACGACGTCAAAGCCGTGGACAAGACCATCGTCGTCGCCATCACCGGCGTCGGCACTGCCCAGAAGCTGGATGTGCACGCGACCCTGAGGTCAGACATCCTTGCGCCCGTGCTCGTGGCCAGCGCCGACCGCGGCATCATCGAAGGCGAAATGGGCCGGGCGACGGCGACGGACGCGCCTCTGTATGCCCAGGCCTCGGGCGCGCGAACGATGACCTACATCGGGTTCAAGAACAGCGGGACCCAAAGCCGCGTGTTTGCGCGCATGAACGACGCCGCCGAATTCAACGTGCGCAAGGAGGGCGACAACCTCATCGTGCTCGAGATCAAAAACGCCACCATCCCCCTGCGCAACAACAAGAACCACCTCGACAGCACCTTCTTCGACAGCCCGGTCAAGATGATCACGCCCTCGGAGATCGAAGACGCGACGCCGACCATCCGCATCACCATCGAGATGAAGGCAGCCGTGCCCTTCGAGACCAAGGTCGAAGGGCGGGAGATCGCCATTTACTTCAAGAAATAGCGACCAGCTGCCACGGCGACGTCGTACCCGGCCCCCCTGGCAGAAGCAGAGCGCCCTGCTAGATCAGAGCCATGGCAATCCGGGACATCCTCATCTGGCCAGACCCCCGTCTGATGAAGCTCTCCAAGCCGGTCGAGCTGCAAGACGGCAAGCCCCCCGACGACGTCAAGACGTTGATCAAAGACATGTTCCTGACCATGTACGACGCCGAAGGCATTGGCTTGGCGGCCCCCCAGTTGGGCGTGTTGCAGCGCGTGGTCGTGCTCGACATCCGCGCCTACGAGCGGGAGCAGGCCGACGGCAAGGTCGAGGTCCCCTCCGGTGAGACGCCCATCGCGCTGATCAATCCGGTGTTCTCCGAGAAATCCGGCAAGCTGGAGTGGGAAGAGGGCTGCCTCTCGGTGCCCGGCGAAACCGGCATGGTCACCCGCGCAGCCAAATGCAGAGTCGATTACGTCGACGTCGACGGCCTCCCTCAGTTCATCGAAGCCGAGGGCCTCAAGGCAGTGGCGCTTCAGCACGAATGCGATCACCTCGAAGGTAAGCTCTTCGTCGACTACCTGAGCCCGCTGAAGAAGGGCGTCATCAAGCGCAAGATGTTGAGGCTCATCGAGCGCAACGCCGACGAAGCCGCCGAATGATCTGCTTCGTCGTTGGCGGACCTCTGGCTTTCTTGGGCCTCACCATGATGGTGCGGGGCTGGATCTACACGCTGCGTCCCGACGGCCCGACCGCCGCCAAGAGGAAGAAGCGCAACCTGCAGCGCGGCTTCACCACGGACATGAAGCTCTTCGGTCGCAAGGTGCGCCGGCTCGGACTGCTGCTCGTCCTCGGTGGCGCCTTCCTCGTTGGCTGGCAGCTCTCCCACCGCGCCGACGACGACAGCGCTGCCGTTCTTTCGCCGCCGGGGTAGCGACCTCTTGGGGTTGGCGCGGCGCGTCGACGTAAAGCGCTCGTGATCGGTGGCACAAGAGTGGGACAGCTACCGTACATGTCGCATGTTTGGCGGGCAGATCTGGGCACCGCGAGACGACACCGGGACGAAGATCGCTCTAGCTTCTTCGTCCTGCCGTTGCCCCGTGGTCTCAGAGGTTCTCAATGCATGAGCTGCACGAAGACGCTGCCCTTCTCAAGGCCTACCGCGCTGGAGAAACCTGGGCCTTCGAGCTGCTCTACCGCCAGTACACGACGATGGTCACCCGCTTTCTCCTCGGGGGCTTCACCTTCGTGAGCCAGGGCCGCACCTGCCGCTACCGCGGTGGCAACGCCGGCGTCGACGTCGACGCCATCGTGCAAGAGACTTTCACCCGAGCGTTTTCGTCGTCGACCCGCACGCACTACGACGGCGAGCGTCCTTTCAAGAACTACCTGCTCTCGATCGCGAAGAACCTCGTGCTCCGTGAGCTCGCGCGCCACGAGCGCACCGCTTCCCTCGACTCGATGGAAGAGACCACCGACGTCGTCCTCCGCCGCGCCCGCTCCCATGGCGGCACGGGCTTGCTTCCCGATGAGCGCAGCCCCGAGAAGGCCGCCGGCGACGCCGAGCTCACCGCCATCACCCGCGCGTTCATCGAGGGCCTCGACGACGAAGAGAAGGAGTTCTTCCACCACCGCTTCGTCTCGGGCCTCACCCAAGAAGCGACGGCCGATGAGATGACCTGTACCCGGGCCCGCGTGAAGCTGCTCGAGAAGAGCCTGCGCATCACCTTCCTCGAGAAGCTGCGAGCCCGCGGGTACTTCGTCGACCACGAGATGAAGCCCCGCTGGAGCCGCAAAGCGGCTTGAGCAGAAGCAGAGACGCGGTGACCCCGGCTTTTGCGCTTGGGACGATTGCTCTCGACCGGTACCGTCACGCCATGCGGACTTGGCCACTCTGGACCCTCCTGCTCGTCGGCGCCTGCCCACAGCCCGTCGATGACGGCGACGCCGACGGCCGAGGTGAGGGCGAGGGCGAAGGTGAAAACGGGCCGCTCGCTTCCTGCCAAGACGACGACGTCGACATCGGTGAAGAGTGCGATCGGGCTGACTTTGCTGACGTGTCGTGCGTGAGCCTCGGCTACGAGTCGGGCACGCTTCAGTGCGATTCTCGGTGCCTGCTCGATCGGCGGGGGTGCGTTCCCCAACCTGATTGTGGCGACGGAACCCTGAACACGTCTGAGCGCTGCGAAGGACTGGAGCTGCGCGGTGAGACTTGTGAGAGCCAGGGTCGCGGGCAAGGTTCGGTGGGCTGCCGCGACGACTGCACGCTCGATTTCTCGGCCTGCCAGCTCTGCGGAAATGGCTTCATCGAGGCCGGCGAAATTTGCGACGGGCCCCGCGTTGATGGCCGCACGTGTGCATCGGAGCACGGCTCAACGGCAACCGGCGTATTGGCCTGCAATTCGCGCTGCGATGACATCGACAGTTCGGAGTGTGAGCTTCCCTTCGGTGGCTCTTGTGACAGCGGTGATCGTTGCGCGGAGTTTCGATTTTCGGCGCCGGGTTTGGCGGAGTCCGCATGCACTGCCGTGGCCGGCGTCTTCTCCGCTGATCAACCGTGCGACATTGATGCAGCCATCGGGGCTTGCACCACAACGTTTGCGCGCGGCGCGACGCCGGACGAGACCCAGATCTACTTCCACGACGGGGACGAGGAAGAATCGTGCACGAGCGTCGGTGGAGTCTGGAGGGATCTGTGAGTTCGATTCCTCTCCCTCACCCAGAGCACCGGCGGCACGGGGCAGGCTCCTGATTTGCGGCCCGCGGGTGGGCGGGCTCGCGTGATACAGATCGTGTAGTAGGCCGGCGCTGATTCAGTGGTGAACGTTTAGGCCCCGCGAGAAGACATAACGCCCCGGCGTTATGTCTAGCTCACCGAGGGTACTTTGCATGGCGCTCGGCGTGCAGAAGAGGACCTCGAGGACAGGGAGGGTCGCAGCGCGGAGCGCGGAGGCCCTGCCTGGCGTCGAGGCCCGGTCGCGCGGCATCGTTCGATTGCAGTCTTGGTGTATTGCACGCCGTGTGACATGCGAAGACCGTTCGATAATGCAGCATTATCGAATGGGCCGCTGGTGAGCGACTCGCGGGGCCTTCGAGAACGCGGGCTCAAGTGCGGAAACATCTCCCGGCCGATCTCTCGGTCTCCTTCCTCGGGAGGATCGCGGTGGGGAGCGGGCCGCTCTCGACGACGTGTTCGGTGCGGGGAGAAGGCCGCGAATGAGAGATTTGCCGACACGAGCACGTGTCCCGCGCGAGCGGGCTCTGCGGCAAATCTGCATTCGCGGCCTCGTGTTCGAACTCCCAGACCCGGTGGGCTGCGATCGGGTTGTCGACGTCGACGCCTCCTTCCACCGTCGTTACACTTGGATGCATGACCACCGCCGAGCTTCTGGAACACCTGCGCAGCGAAGCGATGAAGCTCCCTGAGAAGGAGCGCCTGCAGCTCGTGGTCGAGCTTCACGAAACGTTGGGGCCCGGCGTCGACGGCGCCGCCGCCAACGCCGCCGACACGGTTTCGCCGGCGTGGGCTGCGGAGATTCGTCGCCGGGTCGCTGAGGTCGATGCAGGCCGCGCCGATTGTCGGGCCTACGAAGAGGTCGTCGCCGAAGTGAAGGCGGGTCTGCTCGCTCGACGACGATGAAGGTCGTCTTGTCGCGCGCGGCGGCGCGTGAGTTCGCCTTGGCCGCCGACTGGTACGAGGAGCGGACGGAGAATCAGGGCATTCGGTTTGCCGAAGCGGTCGAGGCGGTGCTGGCGTCGTTGCCACGCGCTCCACGACGCCCACTGCGCGGCTTCGAGGACATCGGCATGCAGGTTGTCGCTTTTCCCAAGAAGTGGCCGTACCGCGTGTTCTGCGTCGAGAGAGGCGACGTCCTCACCGTCGTCGCCATCGCCCACAACCGCCGCGAGCCCGGCTACTGGCTCCCTCGCCTCGATGAGGGCCAAGTCTGAGACTGGCTGACCGGCGGGTGCCCAGGGCATCGCGTTCGCCTCGGATCAGGCTCCGTCGAGGACGACATCGAGCATCTTGACGGCGAGATCTTGCTTCTTCTTCGGTAGCTGACGCACGCGTTCGATCCGTGCGTCGAGCGCCGAAGGTGGCCCCGGCTTCTTGCCCCGCCTCGGTGAGTCCTCACCGACAAGTTCTCCAATGGTGACCTCGAGAGCGCCGGAGAGCTTGACGAGGAGATCGAGCGACGGGTTCGAGGCCCGTCGCTCGCAGTAGACAATCATTTGTGAGGTCACGCCGAGGACCTTGGCGAGTTCGGCTTGAGTAATTCCTCTGCGCTTCCGCAGCTCCGCCACGCGCTTTCCGAAAGCGGTTCCTTCTGTCGACGGAGGACGGCCAGCCATAACCCCAGAAACATAGGGTTGCGGCTCGGCCTGGTTGAGGCCGTGGTTTCTCATTGTAAACGATCATTGCTATTGGCCGGCTAGATGTCCAGCATGGTTGAGGTGTCTCACCGCTGGATCAGGAGGCCACGATGGCTCGAATTCCGAACGCCGACCTTCAACGCATCAAGCGAGAGCTGCCCTTGTCCTCGCTGGTCGCGCAGAAGGTGACCCTCACGCCACGAGGCAAAGATCAGATCGGCTGCTGCCCCTTCCACGACGACGACACCGCTTCCTTCGTCGTCACCGACAGCAAGGGCTTGTGGCACTGCTTCGGCTGCCACGCTGGTGGCACAGCGATCGATTGGATCATGAAGATTGAGGGCGTCACGTTCCGAGAGGCTGCAGAACAACTCCTGGCATCGTTGTCGACGACGGCGCCATTGTTCCCGCCACTGACCTTGTCGCCGACGATGACCGACGCTGAGATCATGAGCGCAGTCGTTGACGCCTACCACGCGCAACTGCTCGCCCTGCCCGAGGCCCTGGCCTACGCAACCGAGACGCGCGGGCTCTCGCTCGACGTCGTGACGCGCTTTCGAATCGGGTACGCGCCGAAGTCGCCGGCGTTGTCTTCGCGTTTGCCGACATCGACGAAAGAGGAGCTGCGGGCCCGGCTGACGTCGCTGGGGATCATCCGCGAGAAGGGACGCGAGCACATGGCAGGGCGGCTCGTGGTGCCCTTGCTCGACGAGAGCGGCCAGGTGGTGAGCCTCTACGGCCGGCGCGTGACGTCGATGGCGACGGT
This sequence comes from Myxococcales bacterium, assembly GCA_023248635.1. GTDB lineage: Bacteria > Myxococcota > UBA727 > UBA727 > VGSZ01 > VGSZ01. Next base: position 5,951 of record JAHFED010000022.1, on the reverse strand, counting down.
GGAATCAAAGCACCTCTATTCGCCAGGCCCTCACCGCGGCGTGCTCAACCTCGATCAGCTCGGCGACGAAGTGATCTTGTGCGAGGCCGCGCTCGACGCCTTCGCCTTCCTCTCCCACGGCTTTGCTTCCGTAACATCGAGCTTCGGTTGTGAGGGCTTCACCGACGAGATGCTCGAGGCCTTTCGTCGTCGGGGCGTTCAGCGCGTCGTCATCGCCTACGACCACGACGAAGCCGGCGATCATGCCGCTGCCAAGCTGGCCGAGCTCCTGGTCAAAGAGGGCATCACCTCGGCGCGCGCGCTCTTCCCGAGGACCCTCGACGCCAACGCCTACGCGCTGGCGATGAAGCCCGCGGACAAGGCGCTGCGGATCGTTATCGACACCGCCCAGGTTGTCGCCGATGCCGCGAACGCACGGGCATCAACGTCGACGACAAAGATCGATCCGGCGGCGATGAAGATCGAGCCGATGACAACGCCGGCCGCAGAGCCGCCGCCCTCAGCCGCCTTGCCTGCGCCCGCCGTGAGTGACGTTGTCGTCGACGAGAAGAACCCCGACGAAGCCGCCGTCGTCACCCTTGGCCTGCGCTTTCGCGTGCGCGGCCTCGCGAAGCTCGCATCCCTCGATGTGCTCAAAGTGAACCTGCTCGTCGCCCTGGGCGACCTCTTCCACGTCGACACGCTCGATCTCTACGCGGCCAAGGCGCGCGCCTTCTTCATCTCGGCGGCCGCGCACGAGCTCCACATCCCCATCGAGCAGATGAAGGCCGCGAGCGGCCGATTGATCCTCGCTCTCGAGGAGATGCGGGATCGGCGCTTGATGGCGACGGCGGCGAATGAGCCGCCGCCCATGTCCGACGACGAGCGCGAGGAGGCCCTGGCCCTCTTGCGTGACCCATTGTTGCTCGATCATGTGGTCACCGACCTCGCCGCATGCGGCCTGGTCGGCGAAGACGACAACAAGCTGCTCGCCTATCTGGCCTGCACGTCGCGCAAGCTCTCGAAGCCCCTGGCCATTGTTGTGCAAAGCTCATCCGCGGCGGGGAAATCATCACTGATGGAAGCGGTGCTCTCCTTCATCCCCGACGAGGAGAAGGTGCAATACAGCGCGATGACGGGACAGAGCCTTTTTTATCTCGGTGATGCCGATATCAAGCACAAGGTGCTGGCCATCGCCGAAGAAGAAGGCGCCGAGCAAGCGAGCTACGCGCTCAAGCTCCTGCAGAGCGAGGGCCGACTGCGCATCGCCTCGACCGGCAAGGACGCAGCCAGCGGGCGGCACGTCACCCACAGCTACGAGGTCGAGGGGCCGGTGGCGATCCTTTCGACGACCACCGCCCTCGACGTCGACGAAGAGCTGCTCAACCGCTGCCTCGTGCTCACCGTCGACGAGAGCGAGAGCCAGACCGCCGCCATCCATGTACAGCAGAAGCAGATGGAGACCCTCGAAGGTGTGCGCCGTCGTCGTCGCCGCGAGGCCCTTGTGGCCATGCACCAGAACGCGCAGCGGCTCTTGCATCCAGTCGAGGTCGTGAACCCGCTGGCGCCGTCGCTGATGTTCTCCTCGACGAAGACTCGCACGCGGCGGGATCAACCGAAGCTGCTGGGCCTCATCAAGACCATCGCGTTTCTCCACCAGCACCAGCGCGAGCTCAAGCGCAGCGAAGACGGGATCGACTTCATCGAGGCCACCGCAGACGACGTCGCCACCGCCCAGCGTCTGCTCCGCTGGATCCTCGACGACGACGGCGGCGATCTCCCACCGCAGACCCGCGCCGTGCTCGTCACGATCGAGACCTTCGTCGCCGGCCGCACAGCCGACGCCGAGTTCTCTCGCCGGGAGCTGCGCGAGAGCAGCGGCGTCGGCGACACGCAGCTCAAAGTGCACCTGGCCCGCCTCGTCGATCTCGAGCTGCTCGAGGTGCGACGCGTCAGCTACCACCAGGGCAACCGCTATCGGCTGCCGGTCGGTCGGGATGACGCGGCGATCGGTCGGCCATCGGTCGGCCATCGGTCGGGGTCTGAGGCCGACCGATCAACCCCGCGAAATAACGATGAGAAAACCGCCTCCGGGCTTCATCGGTCGGCCTTCAACGGCGTTCACTTCGCCGGCGCCGAGATCTTGGCTTCTCAAGTTGGGAACGCCGCCGAATGAGCGGGCCGACCACCTTCGCCCTCTCCGCCCTCATCGACCGCTTCCTCGTCGCCGGCACCATCAAGTACGCGACGACGACAATCACCAGCTACCGCGAGCCCCTCTCGGACCTGCTCTCCTTCTGCGTGATGCGCGACCTCGTCGACGTCCGCCAACTCAGCCGCCAGACCCTCGAGCAGTACCAGCGCCACCTGATGCAACGTCGACGACAGGCCGGCGGCGACGCCGGCAAGCCGCTCACGGTCGGCACCCAACGACGTCGAATCACCGTCGTGCGGACCTTCTTCCGCTTCCTCGTTCGCCAGGGCGTGCTCGACAGCAACCCCGCCGCCGACCTCGACATGCCCCGGCGCGAGCTGAAGATCTACAATCGCAAAGGCCTCTCGCTTGAAGAGATCGAGCACGTTCTATTGCAGCCCATCATCCACACCGACATCGGCTTCCGCGACCGGACGATGATGGAGGTGCTCTTCGCTACCGGCGTCCGCCGCGCCGAGCTGCACGCGATGAGCACTCTTGACGTCGACCCCAGCCGCCGCACGCTTTTCGTGAGCAAGGGCAAGGGCAGCAAGCAGCGCCTGGTGCCCATCTCCGAGCGCGGCCTCGCCTTCGTCGAACAATACACGAAATGTGCACGTCTATCGCTGCTTTCACGATCTGGCAGCGACACCAACGCGATGTGGATCTCAGAGTGGGGCGAGCCCGTCTCCCTCGAGCGCGTCGGCCAGCTCGTCTACGCGCATGTCCGTGCGGCCGAGCTCGGGCGCACCGGCGGATGCCATCTCTTCCGGCACACCTTCGCGACCGCGCTCCTCGACGGCGGCGCCGACATCCGTCACATCCAGGCGATGTTGGGTCACGAGAACCTGCAGACGACGGCGGGCTACACCCACGTCGCCATCGAAAAGCTGGTGGAGGTCTACGAGAGATCGCACCCCTGCGTGAAGCGGCCGTCGACGTCGACGAAGGCCGAGACGACGTCGACGAAGGCAACGTGAGTTGCTACGATGACGCCATGGTCACCTTGACGCTTGAGCTCAGCGAACAGAGAGCCGCCATCCTTCGAGCCCGCGCCGAGGCCGTGGGCGTCAGCGTCTCCGAGTTGGTCGCCCAGTCTATGGACCTCGACGTCGATCAGGCGCACTACGACCTCACGCCGGAGCAGGAAGAGCAGATCATCCGGGCGGCGGAAGAGGCCGACGCCGGCGACGTCATCTCGGAAGAGGACGCGATGACTGCGCTTCGAGCCCTGGATCGATGACGACGAAAAAGCTGGTTCGCGTCGACTACTCGAGACGAGGATTCAGGGACCTCATCGCCTGCTCACGGTGGTGGCGCGAGCATCATCCGTCGACGTCGAAACAGTTCGACGAAGAGTACGAGGCCGCCATCGCATTCTTGAAGCTGAACCCCGAGGGCGCGCCGGCGACGCAGACGCCGCGCTACAAGCACGCGCGAAGCAAGGTGCTGATCGAGACCGGCCACGTCGTCGTGTACCGCTACACCAACTCGACCCGCGTGATCTTGATCCTCGGCGTCCTCGCGTCGAATGCGATGCCGCAGCGCCCATAGCAGCCGGCTGCTCCTCAGCCGCTGAGAGAAGCCGGCTGGCTCAGCAGATCGACGACGACGAACGGCTCGGACGCCGAACCGCAGCTCACCGGATCTGGACTCTCGAGCACCAGGCCGTGAATGCAGATTTGCCGCAGAGCCCGCTCACGCTGGACGCGTGCTCGTTCGGCAAATCTCTCATTGGCTGGTCGAAGAGCGGAGACGAGGCAGATATTGCCATCGTGCAAATTTGCTGGTCTCGACGATATTGCAGACCAGTAAATGACACAGCGGGCTCAGGTGGAGCCCCGAAACGCAAAGTTGGGCTAACCTCGGTGAGGGGTGCTCGCGTGAAAAGGACCATCGTCACTGTCGTCGTCGTCGTCATTACGTCGCTGCTGGGTGTCTCGGTGGCGCCGCTTTTTTGGCCTGTGATCGTGCCAGTGGCTGCCGGCCTTGGATTTGTCTTCGAGCGGGTAACACGGCCAAAAAAACCAAAAGGTGGCGTGTGACGGACGGACAAAAGAAGAACCGCACGCAGTCGCCTAAACAAGCGATGAAGCGAACGACGCATCGACGCCTCTGATGAAGTGCTACGCCCGGGCCTTGGGAGGTTGTGCCGGTGGTCAGTCCCGTGAACACTTTGTCTCGGCGGCAATTCTTCAGCTACTAAACCGCGACAATGGCCTCATCCTATCAGGCTTTTCAAAGCTCAACGGGGGACAGGAGATCTCGCTTCCGCCCGCTGCATTGGCTTCGAATATTCTGTGCAAGGCCCACAACGAACGCCTGTCGCCCATCGACTCAAACGCCCTCGCGGCTTTCACCACTATCATGGATGCAACGGACTACCGCAGGATCGCGGCTCTCCCCGATCGGACGGTCGTTTCTGGTCTCGAACTCGAGCGATGGATGCTCAAGATGATGGCCGGACTTGCGATCTCTGGACACCTAGGAACAACGATCGAATCTGTTCCAAATCTCTGGCTTAGAATCATCTTCGGACTCGCAAAACATGGACGGCGAACTGGAGTGTTCTTCGCCGATGAAGTCAATCTCCGACGACCGCGTCAGGCGGGTGTGAAGGTCGCTCCCTGGCTTAACCGCTCAGGTGCGATGCGGGGTTTGGTAATTACTTTGTGCGGGCTAAGGTTCATCTACTCACTTGAACCGTATTCACGAAAACAGCGGGCAAGTGATCCTGTAAGCATGGCAGTCCTACACCGACCACGTCGATTCAACTTTGTCTATGCGGCGCTGACATGCCACCGCAACATGAAGAGCCTAGTATTTGCTTGGGATCGATCGATTGCGAGCATCCCAACTTCCAGGGTCGGTGGGACGACGTTCGATTTCGAGATCGGTGAATCGATCCTGATTGGGTGACAGTTGACCCTGTTGATCCGCAGAGACGAGCCGGCGAGTTCGACCGCGACCCCGCGGTGGTGGGATCACGGCCGAACACCAGCAACGCGGTACCTGCGCAAAGGTCGCTCGCAAAACTCGCCGAGACACCGCGCACGAGGGGCTCGTGCGTCGCCCGCCGCCCGCCTCGTGTGGTGTCGCAAGTGCGACCGTTCACGGCCATTTCCCGTCCCAAACGTCATCGTTGGCGGTGTGGGCGGAGCGTCGCAACCGGAACACCCGCGTGTCGCCCAACGCCAACCCAGCGTGGCGACGCTGCGCCTTCGGCGCCGCGAAGCGCGCCCTCCCTTGGATTGGCGATGGGCGGGCGCGCTCCGCTGGGCTCCGGGCGGAGGGAGAATCGTCGTCGTCAACGAGCGGGATCGACGTACGTGCGCGTACGTCGATCTCTCCATCGCTTCCATGGTGAGGCCCGGGAGGTCGAGGGCGGAGCCCTCGACCTGGACACCGTGGCCTGCTTCAGCAGGCAGACCTCTGCGTCGCTGTCGTCGTCGAGGGATCGCTTCCACGGAGCCGGCCGAAAAAGGGCGCTGCGCCCCGGCCCGGCTCTGTGGAGGCGATCCCGGTGTGACGAGTGGGGCGCCGCGCCTTCCGGGCTTACCGGGCATCCTGCTTCGCCATGGCGACGGCCTGGCCGGCGTCGTAGGCTTCGTCGATGGAAACCGCACTCTGGAAATTTTCTGCATGCGACGGCGGAGCACGCGGGTACTTCGTCGACCACGAGATGAAGCCCCGCTGGAGCCGCAAAGCGGCTTGAGCAGAAGCAGAGACGCGGTGACCCCGGCTTTTGCGCTTGGGACGATTGCTCTCGACCGGTACC
>JAHFED010000087.1 GCA_023248635.1 Myxococcales bacterium | reverse complement strand
CGCCCTCGGCGGCCGTGACCACGATCCGAGCGCGCTCAACGATGCGGTGCTCCGACGTCGACGACCTGATGAGATGGTCGAGGATCGACCGCTGACGAGGCAGGAGAACAATAACCGGAGATTGGCGCGGCATCCCCGAGGCATGATCCAAGCGTTCGCAGAAGAAAAGCGTCGTTACTTCAGCCTCGCAGCACTAGCCGTCAGCGACCTGGATCCTTCATGCCTGGCATTGAAAGCACGGGGAGGTCCTCTTGGGCGAGCTGCTTCTCGAGCACCTTGAGCTCCGCCTCGAGGGCGCGACGTTCAGCGATGCGATGGTAGGGAAAGGAGACGGTCAGCAAGGTGTTTCTCACCTCGTGGGCGCGGCGCAAACGCTGGACCAGGGCCTCATCGACCAGCTCGATACGCGCGCAGCCGTCGGGATCGAGGGCGTTTGCCTGGGACAAGAGCTCAGAAGTCGTCAGCCGGATGGGTCCTGCGGCGGTCATGCGGAAGTTCTTCGCCGACGTCCCTCGCGCCGTGCGGGTGGCGCACACGTTCAAGCGGTGCAGTCCAATCCGTTCGGCGTCGGCCAGGAGCGCCTGGGCGGCGGCAAGGCGCGTTTCGACGTCGCGGGCCGCGCTGAGGCCGTGGCTTTCTTTTTCGTCGAGCTCGGCGGCGAGGCGGGCGACGTCGACGCGCAGCTCGAGCAGGGGAAATTGTTCGGGATCGAGGTGGGCTCTTTCGAGGTCGAGCTCGAGCTGGGTCTTTTTCGGCGCCAGCTCGACCACCACGAGGCCCGGCCCCGACGACGGAGCTCGGGGTGCGCCGTGGGGGAAATCCGTCGCGGACAGATCGGTGGAGTCGTCGGGCTCATCGTCGACATCGGCATCGGCGTCGGCGGCGCCACCGAAACCGGGCTCGGCACTGCGCTCGTCGTCTGCGGCGAGGCTCACGACCAGGGGCAGGATCAGCAAGAACATCCTGCCGACATCGTAGGCGCGTCGTCGTCGACGCGGTAGTTTCCGCCCATGCAGTGCTCCGGTCCCCACCGCTTCCGCATCTCTTGTCTGCTCGTCGCCGCAGCGGGATTCCTGTGTGCATGTCCGTCGACGTCGGTGGACTGCGATGCCCTGTGCGCGCGCACCCTCGCCTGCGAGGTGACCTTTGGTCCCGCCGACGATCCCGATGGCGCCAAGGTGGTCTCGGGCGAGCGCAGCGACGCCGAGAGCTGCGCTCTGGGTTGCGCTGAGAGCCCCACCGTCAACGTCGACAACGCCGCCTGCGTCGACCAGCTCGAGATCTCCAGCGACCCCGCGCTGTGCCAGGACGCCGTGTTGCGGTGCCTCGACCTCGAAGAAGCCGCCGGAGAGAACACGTGAGCCGCATCGAAGACCTCACCCGCATCGCCGCCCGATCGAAGAAGCCCCTGCCCTGGTACGGGCTGGCCATGGAACACCGCTCCGCCGGCGACGTCGACAACGCCTTGATCACCTTCCAAAAGGTGCACGAGATCGATGCCCGCTACGTGCCCGCCTACTTCATGTGCGCCCAACTGCTCGCGGAGTTGGGGCGCAGCGCCGAAGCCCGCACCGAGGTGCAGCGGGGCATGCAGGTGGCCCGCGAGGTCGGCGACGGCCACGCTCTGGGGGAGATGGCCTCGCTGCTCGAGAGCCTGGACTCCTGACCGGGCAGGCAACCACCCCTCATTTCTTTGTAGGGTGGCGGCGTTCAGGCGCAGGGGTCTGCGTCGTCGGGGTTGCGCATGTTGGTGGTTTGGATCCTCTCGATTGCAGCTGCCTCGGAGCTGGTCGTCGAGCCCCTCGAGCTTGTCACGGCTGAGGACACACCGACGTCGGCGGCGGTCAAGGCCAACGACTCCGAAGCGCGCTTCGCGATCACGCAGCAGCCCAAGCTCGGCATCGCGACCATCGACGAAGCCAGCGGCCTGCTGACCTTCACCCCAACCCCCGACCAGCATGGCCGAGATGAAGTCGTCATCGACGTCAGCGCCGGCAGCGAGCACCAGAGCGTGCGCGTCACCATTTCCATCGACGCCGTGAACGACGCCCCGGTCCCGGCACCCATGACCCTGGCCACCCGCGAGCAGGAATCCGCCGGCGCGCCCCTGCCCGTCACCGACGTCGACGGCGACACGCTCACCTTTTCGATCATCAACGCGCCGACCAAGGGCAATGCGAGCATCGATGGCCGCGGGTGGATCGTCTACACGCCCACAAGCAACAACAATGGCAACGATCGCCTCGTCGTCCTCGTCAAAGACGGCACCGTCGCCATCGAAGCACCCGTCGACATCGTCATCGCCTCGGTCAACGAGAAGCCCCGCATCGCCGCTGCGACCCTGAGTGGCCACGAAGACGAAAACGCCACACTGCCTCTGGTGGGCATCGATCCCGACGGCGACGCCCTGGCCTGGTCGATCACCCGCGCACCGGCGCACGGCACGGCGAGCATCGATCCCCACACGGGTTTGCTCAGCTGGGCGCCCGCCAAGGACTGGTATGGCACCGACGCCGTCACAGTGGAGGCCAAAGACGCAGCGCTGACGACGTCGGCGGTGATCCCCATCGCGGTCGGGCCCGTGAACGATGCGCCCCTCGTGGAGGCCATGACGCTCGAGACGCGCGAGCGCGAAGCCACCGGCGCGCGGCTCGCGGTGCACGACGTCGACGGCGACGAATTCACTTTTTCCATCGGCACCGGCCCTAGCAAGGGCACAGCCACCGTCGATGCCAAGGGCCGCGTCTCTTATGTCCCAGCGCTGAGCAAGAACGGTGAAGATCGCTTCGTCGTCGTCGTCAGCGATGGCAACGCCAAGGTCGAGGCCGCCGTCGACGTCGTCATCGCTGCCATCAACGATGCCCCGGCCATCGCGGCGGCCAGCTTGGGCGGTCGCGAAGACGAGCTCGCTGCCGTCAACCTGGTGGCCACCGATCCCGAGGGCGACGCCGTCTCGTGGTCAATCGTGCGAGGACCCGCCCACGGCGCGGCGGCCATCGATGCCACCACGGGACGACTCACCTTCACGCCGACAAAGGACTGGCACGGCACCGACGCCATCACCGTCGCAGCCAAAGACGCCGCGGCGTCGACGTCGGCCGTGATTCCGGTGAGCTGCACCCCCGTGAATGACGCGCCTGCGGTCGACGCCCTCAAGCTCGAGACGCGCGAAGGCGAGCCCACGTCAGCCCGGCTGACCGTGCGCGACATCGACGGCGACCCCGTCACTTTCTCCATCAGCGCGCCGCCAACCAAGGGCACGGCCACCGTCGATGCCAAGGGGCGCATCTCCTTTGCTCCGACGCCGGGCAGCAATGGCAGCGATCGTTTCGTCGTCGTCGTCAGCGATGGCAACGCCACAGCCGAAGCCGCCGTCGAAGTCGTCATCAAGGCTGTCAATGACGCCCCGGTCATTGCGGCTGCCAGCGTTGCGGCGACAGAAGATGAGGTCACCAGCGTCAACCTGACGGCCACGGACCCCGAAGGCGATGGCATCGCGTGGTCCATCGCCCGCGCGCCCGCCCATGGTGCGGCGACCATCGATGCGACCACGGGCCAGCTCAGCTTTACGCCGGCGAAGGATTGGCACGGCACCGACGCCATCACCGTGGCCGCCAAAGATGCCTCGTTGACGACGACGAGCGTGGTGGCGGTGAGCTGCGCGCCCGTGAACGATGCCCCAGTGGTCGAGGCCCTGAAGCTCGACACCCGCGAGCGAGAAGCAGCGGGAGCGCGGCTCACCGTCAGCGACGTCGACGGCGACGCCCTCACTTTTTCCATCGGCACGGCGTCCGAAAAAGGCAGCGCCAGCGTCGATGCCAAGGGGCGCGTCAGCTACACACCGGCCCTCAGCAACAACGGCAGCGATCACTTCGTCGTCGTCGTCAGCGATGGCAACGCCAAGACCGAAGCCGCCGTCGACGTCGTCATCGCTCCCGTCAACGAGGCCCCGGTCATCAGCGCGGCCACGCTGAGCGGCAACGAGGACGAAGTCGCCAGCGTCGCCGTCGTCGCTGTCGATCCCGAGGCCGATGCGCTTTCGTGGTCCATCGCCCGCATGCCGGCCCAAGGCAGCGCCAACATCGACGCCGCCACCGGCCTGCTCACCTTCACGCCCGCCCCGGATTGGCACGGCACCGACGCCATCACCGTGGCCGCCAAAGATGCCTCGTTGACGACGACGAGCGTGGTGGCGGTGAGCTGCGCGCCCGTGAACGATGCCCCAGTGGTCGAGGCCCTGAAGCTCGACACCCGCGAGCGAGAAGCAGCGGGAGCGCGGCTCACCGTCAGCGACGTCGACGGCGACGCCCTCACTTTTTCCATCGGCACGGCGTCCGAAAAAGGCAGCGCCAGCGTCGATGCCAAGGGGCGCGTCAGCTACACACCGGCCCTCAGCAACAACGGCAGCGATCACTTCGTCGTCGTCGTCAGCGATGGCAACGCCAAGACCGAAGCCGCCGTCGACGTCGTCATCGCTCCCGTCAACGAGGCCCCGGTCATCAGCGCGGCCACGCTGAGCGGCAACGAGGACGAAGTCGCCAGCGTCGCCGTCGTCGCTGTCGATCCCGAGGCCGATGCGCTTTCGTGGTCCATCGCCCGCGCGCCCGCCCATGGTGCGGCGACCATCGATGCGACCACGGGCCAGCTCAGCTTCACGCCGGCCAAGGATTGGCACGGCACCGACGCCATCACCGTGGCCGCCAAGGATGCCTCGTTGACGACGACGAGCGTGGTGGCGGTGAGCTGCGCGCCCGTGAACGATGCCCCAGTGGTCGAGGCCCTGAAGCTCGAAACCCGCGAGCGCGCAGCAACGGGATCACGGCTGAGCGTGCACGACGTCGACGGCGACCCCTTCACCTTCGCCATCGGCACGGCCGCCGAAAAAGGCAGCGCCACCGTCGATGACAAAGGCCGCGTCAACTACGTGCCCGCGGGCAGCAACAACGGCAGCGACCGCTTCGTCGTCGTCGTCAGCGACGGCAACGCCAAGACCGAAGCCGCCGTCGACGTCGTCATCGCTCCCATCAACGAGGCCCCGGTCATCAGCGCGGCCAGCTTGGGCGCCAACGAGGACGAGGTCGCAACGCTCACCTTGACCGCCAGCGATCCCGAGGCCGACGTCGTGTCGTGGTCCATCGCCCGCATGCCGGCCCACGGCAGCGCCAACATCGACGCCGCCACCGGCCTGCTCACCTTCACGCCCGCCCCGGATTGGCACGGCACCGACGCCATCACCGTGGCCGCCAGCGATGCGTCTTTGACGACGTCAGCCGTGGTCGCCGTGAGCTACACCTCGGTGAACGACGCGCCCGTCGTGGAAATGATGAAGCTCGACACCCGCGAGCGCGAAGCGGTGGGCGCGCGGTTGAGCGTGAGAGACGTCGACGGCGACGCCCTGACCTTCGTCCTGGGCACAGGACCCGAGAAGGGCACTGCCAGCGTCGACGCCAGAGGGCGCGTGAACTATGCGCCGGTGGGCAGCTTCAACGGCAGCGATCGCTTCGTCATCAGCATCAGCGACGGCAATGCCACAATCGATGCCGCCGTCGACGTCGTCATCGCTCCGGTCAACGAGGCTCCCGTCGTCCCGGCCGCCAGCGTCTCCAGCAGCGAAGACGAGGTGGGCACCGTGGCGATTCCCGCCAGCGATCCGGACGGCGACATCTTGTCGTGGTCGATCACGCGCCCCCCAACCCACGGCACAGCCACCATCGACGCCGCCACGGGAATGCTCACCTTCTCGCCGGCGCTGAACTGGCACGGCAGCGACGCACTGACCGTGGCGGTGAAGGATGCCTCGCTGACGACGTCGATCGTCGTTCCTTTGAGCTACACGGCCGTGAACGATGCGCCAGTGATCGAAGCCCTGCGGCTCGAGACGCGTGAACGAGAGGCGGTGGGTGCGACGCTGCAGGTGCGTGATGTCGACGGCGACGCCCTCACCTTCGCCCTCCAGACGCCCGCCGGCGGTGCCGATGGCGCGGCCCTTGGCACGGCACAAAAGGGCAGCGCCAGCGTCGACGCCAAGGGTCGGGTCACCTACGCGCCGGCCAAGAACAACAACGGCATCGATCGCTTCGTCGTCGTCGTCAGCGATGGAAACGCCAAGATCGAAACCGCCGTCGACGTCGTCATTGCGCCGGTGAACGAGATCCCGGTCATCACGCCGGCGGCCTTGCAGAGCAACGAAGACCAAGAAGCCGTGGCTGAGGTGCTCGCCAGCGACCCCGACGGCGACGCCCTCTCTTGGTCCATCACACGCGCGCCCAACCACGGCACCGCGACCATCGTCGAAAGCTCAGGCCACCTCACCTTCTCACCCAGCAGCGACTGGCACGGCACCGACAGCGTCACCGTCGTCGTCAAAGATGCCGCATTGTCGGCGTCGTTCACCCTCCCTGTCACCTGCATCGCCGTCAACGATGCTCCCGTGGTGCAGCCCCTCGAGCTCGCGCCGCGCGAAGACGAAGCCGGCGGCGGCACCCTCAGCGTGCGCGACGTCGACGGCGACGCCCTGACCTTTTCCATCGGCACGCCTCCGGCGCGCGGCAACGCCAGCGTCGATGCCAAGGGCCGCGTGAGCTACCGAGGCGCCCAGGACCAAAATGGATCCGAGCGCTTCGTCGTCATCGTCAACGACGGGACCGCCGCCGTCGAGGCCCCCGTCACCGTCGTCATGGCCGCCGTCAACGACGCTCCCGTCGCCGCCATCGTGCCCCTGGGCGGCAGCGAAGACACCGGCGTCGTCGCCACCCTGAGCGGCAGCGACGTCGACGGCGACACGCTGTCGTGGTCGATCACGCGGGCACCGGAGCACGGCACAGCAACTCTCGACGACAAGGGCCAGCTCGCTTTTTCGCCGGCACTCGATTGGCACGGCAACGATGCGATCCAGGTCGCCCTGGCCGACGGCTCAACGTCGACGACGGCAACGGTGCCCCTGATCATCACGCCGGTGAACGATGTGCCCGTGGTGCAACCCCTCGCGCTCAGCACGCGCGAAGAAGAAGGCACTGGGGCAGCAATGGTCGCCCGCGACGTCGACGGCGATGCCTTAGCGTGGTCCATCGGCGAAAAACCGGCCCACGGCAGCGCGGCCATCGATGCCAAAGGGCGGGTGACCTACAAGCCCGACCTGAACCAAAACGGCGAGGACCGCTTCGTCGTCGTCGTCGACGACGGCAAACTGAAGGCCGCAGCCGCGGTCTCTGTCGCCATTGCCCCCGTGAACGATGCCCCCGTCGCAACCAGGGCCCAAGAGACCATCGCCGAAGACGGCGCCCTCACAGCCACCTTGGCTGGCAGCGACGTCGACGGCGATGCCCTGGGCTTCACGCTCGTGCGGGGTCCCGCGGGCGCAGTGCTCGATAAGCTGGGTGCGTTGACCTGGACCCCGCCGCCCGACTTCAATGGCACAGAGACGGTGGTGTTCGACGTCGACGACGGCAAATTGCGGGGCCGCGGCGAAGCCGTGCTCACGGTGACCCCGGTGAACGACGCGCCCAAGCTCAGCACCAAAGCCCTCGCCACGCCAGAGGACCGCAGCGCCAAGGGGCGCGCGATGGCCAGCGACATCGACGGCGACACCCTGCGCTTCCGCGTCGCCAAACAGGGGGACAAGGGCGAGATCGTCGTCGACGCCGCCAGCGGCGCGCTGCTGTATGCCCCAAAGCCCGACGTGTGGGGCGAAGACGTCGTCGTCGTCGCCGTCGACGACGGCACCACGTCCACCGAGGCGGCCCTCGCGGTTTCCATCAGCGCCGTGCCCGACGCGCCCCGCACCCACGCAGCCACGTGGCAGCTGCAGGAAGACATCGAAGCCGAGACCACCCTGCCCGGCGTCGACGTCGACGGCGACGCCCTCACCTTCACGCTGCGCAGCGAGTCCAAGCTCGGTACCGTGCGCATCGTCGATGCCCACAAAGGCACGGTCGCCTTCACACCGCGCCAGGACCTCAGCGGCACCGACGAGGTCACCTTCGAGGTCAGCGACGGCGTCACCACGGTTCCCGGTGTGCTCTCGATGAACATCGAGCCGGTCAACGACGCGCCGGTCGCCACACCCCTGCTCCTGTCGACCAACGAAGACACCGCCGTCAGCGGCACCGTGCTCATGAACGACGTCGACGGCGATGCCTTGCATCTCGTCATCGTCAGCCAACCCAAAGACGCGAGCGTCAAGGTCGACAACGCCGCCAGAGGCACCATCAGCATCGCACCCGCCCACGACTTCAACGGTGACATCGTCTTTCAAGTCGCTGCCGCTGAGGCGCTGAGCAGCAAACCCGTCGACGTCACCATCAGCGTCAAGCCCGTCAACGACGCGCCGGTGGCTCTGCCCCAATCGCGCACCACGGCCGAGGACAAGCCCATCACCCAGTCCTTGGTCGCCACCGATGTCGATCACGACAAGCTGAGCTACCAGCTGAAGAAGGCCCCCGAGCGCGGCACCGTCGTCATCGACCCCGACACCGGGCGCTACACCTACACCTCGCGCAAGAACACCTACGGCCAAGACGCCTTCGTCTTCACCGTCTCCGATGGCGCCTTGTCGAGCACGGCCCGGGTCAGCCTGCGCGTGAATCCCCTCGACGATCCGCCCGTCGCCAGCGATGGCACCCTCATCTCCCCGCGCGCCGGTCGCGTCACCGGCAAGCTGCAGGGACGCGACCCCGAGGGCTCGCCCTTGCTCTTTCGCCTCGTCAGCTCACCGAGCATGGGCAAGGCGGTCATCACCGACGAAAAGACCGGTGCCTACGCCTACACGCCCCCCGGCCACGGCGAATCGGGGCGCACCACCTTCACCTTCGTCGTCGAAGCAGGCGGCAGAACGTCGGCCGAGGCCACCGTCATCGTCGACGTCAATTGACGATCAACCCGAAGCAACGAGTGCCATCGTTGCTCGGCTTGAGATCAACAGATCAAGTGGTGTGCACCAGCGTGGTCGCGAGCTCGTCGAGCAAATAGACGTTGGCCAACATCGCCTTTTGGAACACGCCCAAGTGCAGGCTCTCGTTGGGACCGTGGGCCGTCGTCTGCGGGTCCATGACGCCGTTGAGGATGAGGGGGAGATCGCCGTAGCGCCGCCCGAAGAGGGCGACGAAGGGAATCGATCCGCCGACGCCGATGCGCAGGAGCTTTTGTCCCCATGCTTTTTGGTAAGCGCGATCGGCAGCGTCGAACGCGGGGCCCTTGGGCGTGTAGTCCCACGAGAAAGATCCGCCGCTCTGCTCGACGATGCGCACCTCGGCACCGCCGGGCGCCTCTCCCTGTGTCGCCGATGACACCAGGGTCTCGCGCAGGGCGGCAAGCATCTCTTCCTTGGTTTGGCCAGGCGCCAGACGCACCGAGATCATGGCGCTGGCCTGTTTGCGCACGGCGTTTTTTTCGTGGCCCGGCGGCGGAAAGGTCGTCGACAAAATCGTGACCGCTGGTTGGCGCCACAACCACGCGGCCTTCGACAGGCCGCGGTCGGGCAAGGGTCGCACGCCCTCTTTGAGGTGGGCCCCTGTCCGCACGACGTCGTCGGTGAGGGGCACCAGCCGCGACTCGATCAGCCATTGGGGATCGACGGGCTTGCGCAGCAGGCTCATGCGGCCATCTTCGTCGACGAGGCGCGCCAGCAGCTTCACGAGAATCATGCAGGGATCGGGCACCACATTGCCCCACAAGCCGGAGTGCACGTCCGACGTCGCCGACGTCACGCTGACCTCGACCTCGAGCAGCCCGCGAAGAGAGATGGTCAACCCGGGAATGGTCGTCGAGGGATTCTCGGTGTCGGTGAGCACCATGACGTCGGCGGCGAAGACCTCGGGGTATTGATCTATGAAGAGTTCGAGATGGGGCGAGCCAATCTCTTCTTCGCCTTCGATGAGCAGCTTGACGTTGCAGGGCAGCTCGCCCGCGTGTGCCAGCCAGGCCTCGAGCGCCACGAGCCACGAGACCCAACCGGCCATGTCGTCGGCAGCACCGCGGGCATAAAGGCGCTCTCCGCTCGCCGTCATCTTGCGCACCGGTTGGTGCGGAGGCGTGTCCCAAGCCTCGCCCTTCACCGGTTGGAGATCGAGGTGGCCGTAGACGAGGATTGTGGGCTTGCCCCGGCCCGCCTTCAACCATTCGGCCGAGACACAGGGATGGGCGCGCGGAGCCCCCTCGGGCGTAACGACGTCGAGAACGCGGCAATTGTCGAAGCCTGATCGCTGCAGATCGTCGCGCACCAGCTCAGCAAGCTTGCGCACGTCGCTGGCGTGGGCGGGATCGCAAGAGATGGCCGGGACCCGCAAGAAACCCGAGAGGCGGGTGATGGCGGCTTCGAGGCTGCCTTCGACATGTTTGACGACGGACGAGAGCTTCGGATGGGGCATGACAGCGTCGTCGCCGAGGACGACGTCGTCGTCAACGGTGTCGGCTCAGCGGGTGACCTCCCAGATGTCGAAGGTGCCCAACTGGGGATCGACGTAGAGCACGCGACCATCGCTCACACTCAGCGCGCTCTGGTCGCTGCTGTCGTTGGTCGCGAAGGTGCGACGCCCGGTCAGCGGCTCGAAGAGCACGACCTCGCCGGAGCCGTTGAGTTCGTGGCTGATGTAGGCCACCAAACCCGTGCGATCGACGTCGATCTTGTTGTGGATGACGCCGGGCACGCTTGAGCCCACGGGGATGCGTGTGGTGCAGGTCGCGCCGCCGGCAGCGCAAGTGAGAGGGCAGACCCGCCCGCTGGTGCCGTCTTCGGTGTAGGCCAGCAACACCGCGCCGCCAGCGCGCCCGAGCTTCGGACCGCGCCCGATCACGGCGCCAATGGGGATGTCGCGAGCCACGCCGATCGTCGCGTCCCGACAACGCAAGCCGCCAGCACCGTCGGCGCCGTCGACCTCGGCGTCTCCGCCCAGCTGCCACACGACCATGGCGTCGTCGACATCGACAAAGGGGACGGGGACGGCGACGTCAACGTTGTCCAACACCGAGAGTGCGCCGACGCTCAGGGTCGACGGCGGGGTGAAGGTCAAGGACCGGCGAACGATGCGGTTGGCGGCGTCGACGTAGACCACTTGATCGCCGTCGGGATCGAGAGCGAAGGCCCCGGCGGCATCGGTGGCGAGGGTAACGATGGCGCCGCTGGTGATCTCTTTGGCCGTCAGTGTGAAGGGTCCGGGAACACCGCCGGCGGAGAGCCACGCCACGGTGCCGCCACCGACGGCCCAGGCGGGATCGGCGGTGGCCGGTTGGCTGAAGACGACGGGTGGATCATCGACCTCGACGATGGGCGAGCCCGTGTCTCGCGCGCTGCGGGCCAACAAGCGCAGTGAATCGTTTCGGCTCTCGATCCAGGCGATGGCGTCGGCGGAGGCCGCAGGATCGAAGGCCAGGTCTGGCGTACCCGACACCCACCGCTGCCCGCTGACGTCGGCGGCGACGATGGTTTGGCCGATGGAGGAGTCACGGAAGGCGACGCGCCGTCCATCGATGCGAACGTTGCGCTCGGGAGGCAAAGAGGTGGTGAGCACTCGCAACGATCGCTGGATCGCGTCCAACACCACGACATCTGCCGTCAGCGCCCCGCTGCGCAGCTGCAGCAATGCCAGCTTCGCACCCGAAGCGTCCTCGATTTTGTCGATGTCGAGAGCAAGGCCATCGACGTTGGGGAGCTCGACCGCTGCGGAAGCCTCGGCCTGCGGGTCTTGCAACACCAAGAGGCGCGAGACGCCGGCGACGTCCTCGACCCATGCGATCAGCTCATCGGTGACCACGGGCTGCACCACGCTGGGCGGGTCTTCGTCGAAGACGCCCTGGCGCTCGAGAGCGAGCTCCGCACCCAGACGACTGAGCGTGTCGATGGCGCCGGGCACGGTGCGTTTTCGGCGCACGACCGCTTCGCCGCTCTGCACCTCGCACCACACGACCACCCCAACAGCGACGACGGGCAGGGTGTTGTCACAGAGCACGATGCCCGTCGTGATGACTTGCACGTCGGCGGCAAGGGGCAGCACTGCGGATCGTCGGCGCAGATCGACGGTGCCCGGACCGGCGGCGCCGACGGCGTAGACGATCTCCGCCGCGCCGCCGAAAGGTGCGGCCGTGCCGAGGGTCGACGCGAAGCCGGCGAAGCTGAGGGAGGCGAAGGTCGGCGGCGTCGCGGAGCGGCTGATGTCGAAGGCGTTGAGCTGCACCGTGTCGGCCACGGTGTCGTAGACGATGAACACGTCGTTGTTGTCGCCCACCATGCTGAGGCGCCCGCGGGGCCGCTGCTCCGGGAAATCGAAGGGATTCAGCTTCTTGTCCCCAAGCTGGCCGGTGAGATCACGCAGGAACACCTGCTTCTGGTCGTTGGCGAAAACGACGAAATCTCCGTAGATGTCGACGTCATCGGGCGCGTCGTCGGCGTCGACCGCAAAAGACGAGGTCGCTTCGTCGACGTCGACGCAGTCGCTGTCGCTGGTGTTGCCGGCGGCGTCGATGCCCTGAACGCAGATCTCGTTGGTCTGATCGCGGCGCACCACGGCGACGAAGGGCCCTTCTCCCGCCCCTTGGCGCTGGAAGCCCAGGCCCCGTCCGTCTTTGACAGCGTACGCATCGAGAGCGGCGATGGTGGGGGCGAGGGGGCCTGCGCCGTCGACGTCGAAGGTGTCGACGGAGGGGACCGACACATAGATTTCGACGGCGCCCGCGCGCACGACGGCGGCGCCGGGGGCGATGGAGGGCGACGAGGGCGGGGTCGAGTCCTCGCGCACAGCTGCTTCGTCGCGGTGCAGAAGATCGGGCGCGCTGATGTTGCCGGCGGCGTCGACAGCGCGCACCACGATGGTGTTCCTCTGATCGGGCAAGAGGGTGACGATGATGCCGTCGCGCTGGAAGCTGTCGAAGGGCGCCGGGAGCAAGGTGGTGTCGATCTGATAGTGGTCGAAGGTCGCATCGTCGTCGGCCGGGTTATCGAGCAGGAAATTCACGCTGATCGTTTCGGCGTTCAACACCGCCGGAACGCCAGCGAGGGTGGGCGCGTCGGGGGCGACGTCGTCGACGACGATGGTCAAGGCGCTCTCGGGGCTGCGGTTGCCCGCGCGATCGACGGCGACCATGCGGATCAGATTGGACTCGGCAGCGTCAGCCGGCTCGGTGCCCGGGGCCGGAGCGGTGAGCGTCACGGCAAAGGGGATGGCGCCACCAGCGGCAGCGCCGGCAACCGCGACCGCGAACACGGGGGCCCCAGGACTGATCAGGATCTCGTAGTGATCGAAGAAGGCGTCTTCGGCCTTGTCGACGAGGTGGATGGTGAACGCAGTGTCGTTCACGATGTCGTCGCGCTCGACGAAGAGGGGCGTTGCCGGCGCTGCGGTGTCGAGGCCGATGTCGTCGCACACCTGGCTGGAGGCGTTGCCCGCGCGATCGCGAAACACGGCACACACGCGCTTGCAAGATGCGTCGTCGTCGCAGTCACCGCCCGGCAGCAGCACCGTCACCACACCGGCAAAGGGCTGGAAGGACTCCGCGGTGACGCCGTCGGCGTCGGTGGACAGGGCCATCTCGTCGGCGCCGTCGACGTCGAAGGACACCACCACCGAGATCGAATCGGTGAAGGCAGCGCCCGCCGCCGTGCCGTCGAAGGCAATCACAATGGCGTCGTCGGCCAGCGCTGGGTCGGCGTCGAGCACCGGTCCGGTGCCATCGAAGACGACGCTGTCGGCGACGACGTCGCTCTCGTTGCCCGCGTCGTCCTGAAACTGCGCCCAGACGGTCTGGCTGCCATCGCGGTTGGCGAGCTCGACCGTGGTGGGCACCGTCTCGGAGTACTGCTCGCCGACATCATCGAAGACGCCGTCGACGGAGATGCGCACGGCGGCGAAATCGTCGGCGAAGAGCGACAGGGCGGTCGTGAGATCGTCGGTGACGTCGGCGCCACCGGCGATCTGCACGAAGGCTCCACGCGGGCCCCGGCTGTCGACGCGGATTGCCACTGCTAGCGCGTTGCCGATGTTGCCCGCAGCGTCCTTGAGCTTGACGGCCACCGTGCGCGTGCCGTCGCCGGGGAGCAGCGCAAAGGCCCGCCCGGCGGCGAAGGCTTCGAAGGTCTCAACCGGAAAGAGGGGATCCGTCGACAGCGCCATCGCCACGGCGTCGTCGGCGTTGGTGGCGCTGATCTCAAGGGCGACGAAGGAGCTGGTGGCGACATCGGTGCGCTCCGTGACCCCATCCCGAATCACCAGCGCGCCCACCACGGGCGCCACGCGATCGAGGGTGACGGTGGCGACGGCGGCGTCGTTGGGATCGGTCTCGTTGCCGGCGCGATCCCGAAAACGCACCCGCAGCGTGCGCAGCCCGTCGACAACGCCGCCGAGAGGAAAGGCCAGCGTCGTTTGAAAGTCCGCGAAGGGCGCCGTGAAGGTCCCGTCGGTGTCGAGCTGCATGCTCTCGACGCCGCTGCCCGCATCGGTAGCGAAGAGGGAGAGGGCGACGATGCCGTCGTCATTGTTGGTGAAGGCGTTGCCGCCGTTGATGCTGAGGCTCGCGGCGCCGGGCGGCAGGCGATCGAGGATGATCGACGCCTCGAAGGGGCCGCTCACCACGCCGTCGGCGTCGATGAGCTCGAGAAACACCGTCTTGCCACCGTCGCCGTTGCCGTCGTCGATGGAAAAGGTGGACGAGGGATCGAAGGCCACCGTGGTTGCCCCGCTCAGGTCGTCGCTCAGCCCGAGCCGCATCTGCACGGCGCTGTTGCTGGCGATGCTCACGTCGACAGTGGCGGAATTGGTGAACGCGGCGCCGTCATCGATGACGAAGTCGGCCAAGGCTCCGGTGAGCAACAGGGGCTCGGCCAACACCGTCGTCGCACCCTGAACGATCTCGACGCTGGCCCCGGCCACGGCGACGAAGCCGACGCGGGACGCGGACAGATCGTAGCTTCCCGAGGGGACGGCCGCGAAGGTGAACGCGCCATCGCTCGCGCTGACGGCGGCGAAGGTGCCGGCCGCCCCGCGCAGGGCAACGGTGACCCCGCTGTCGTCGTCGACGTCGAGCAGGTCCACCTCACCAGCCAACCCGCCTTGGGCTCGCGCCAAGCGCAGGGGCTCGAGGGGCACGGCCGATCCCGATTTCACCACCGCGAGGCGCTCGGCGCTCTCGTAGTCGGTGCGGGAGAAGCGCACCACTGCAGGGCCGGCGGCGAGGCCCGAGACGGAGAAGGCGTCGTCGGCGCCGGTGGTGACGGTGGTGTCGGCGACGGAGACGAGGACCCCACCGTGCACCGGGGTGCCCGGGATCAGCTCCTCGAGGGTCACCTGGCCACTCAGCGATCCGGGGTTCACCGCGAGGGTCACCGTTTCGACCTCCGTGAGGGCGGCGGACACGACGACGCTGGGCAAGGTGGCGGCGAGGTGCTCGGGGGCGCTGAGCGTGAAGCTGTAGGTACCGGGCGCCAAGGTGAGATCGTAGTCGCCGGTGGCATTGGTGATGGTGCGCAGGCCGACGCCGACGACTTCGACGACGACGCCGGAATGATCAGGCGCGGTGTCGTCGAGGCGGGCAGCTTGCAGGGCGACCCCGTGCACGTGGCTCCCATCGACCAGAGCCGCCAGCACCACGTCCTCGGTGCGATCGTCGCCGGCGATCAGCAGCACATCGCGCACCGATGAGTTGTGGGCAGGATGCTCCACGCGCAGCGTCGACACCCCCGGCACGACATCCTCGAAGGCGTAGGCGCCGTCGTCGGCAGAGGTCTCGGTGCGCACCCCGAGCGTGAGCTTCGCCCCCACCACCGGGCCGACGTCGTCGACGACGACGCCGGAGAGGCGCGCAGGACGCTGCAGCTCCGCTGGCGCTTGGGGGTCGAAGGCATTCGTCGGGGGGACGATGCAGCCGGGGATCAACGCCAGGGCGAGAGGCAGGGCAAGGAGAGCGCGCATCAGGGAATCCTACGCGCGACTGCACAAGGACGACCTGTCAGATGCTGGGCGTGGTCGATCGCGCAAGCCGCACGACCGTATCTGCCCACGCCGGCGAGCTGTTGAGGCTCGGCACCAGCCGCAATTCTTCGCCACCGTGAGCGCGGAAGTCGGCAGCGGCGCGCAGCTCAATCTCTTCGAGGGTCTCCAAACAGTCCGCGACGAAGGCCGGACAAAACACCAGCAACTTGCGCACACCGGCCCCAGCCGCAGCGACGACGACGTCGTCGGTGAAGGGCTTTACCCAGGTGTCCCGCAGGCGCGATTGGTAGCAGACGACGACGTTTTTCTCGTCGAGGCCCAGCCGAGAGACCAGCCCCGCAGCGGTGACCTTGCACTGGCGCAAGTAGCAGTCGCGGTTGGCGTTGACGACGACGTCGCAGCAGGTTGAGGTCTGCAGGCAGTGGCCGGCGCCGTCTTCGCGCAGGTAGCGCTCCGGGTAGCCATGGAAGCTCAAGAGCACCCGATCGGGCTGGAAGCTCCGCAAGATCTCGCGGGCGGCGACGACGTAGCCGTCGAGGTAGCCGTCGTCGTCGTAGAAGGCGGGGACGGTGTCGACCTTGACCGCATAGCCGAGCTTGTTGGCCTCGAGCTGCACCTTGTCGACCACGGTCTTGGTGCTGGCTCGCGCGTATTGCGGATACAATGGAAACAAGCAGATTTCTTCGATTTTCTTCGATTGCAGCGTCTGCAGGGCGCGAGCGATCGAGGGTTCGCCATAGCGCATGGCGAGGACAACTTCCGTCGACGGAGTTACCCGTTCGCGCACCTGCTGCGCGAGATCTTCGGAGTGGAACATCAGCGGTGAGCCGCGCTCCGTCCAGATTTTTTGATAGGCTTCAGCGCTCTTTTTCGGCCGCGTTCTGAGGATAACGCCCTCGAGCAGCAACCAACGCAGCGGCGCCGGCAACGAGATGACGTCGGGGTCGCCGAGGAACTCGCGCAAGTAGCGGCGCACATCGTCGACGCGGGCGGAGGCGGGCGTCCCGAGGTTCACCAAGAGCAAGGCGCGGGTCAAAGCAAGGCCTGCTGCTTCGTCGACGACCCGCCGAGCTTCAGACGTCGGGGGCCGCCGGGCGCGGGAAAGGTCTGCAGCGCCCCGAGCACAACGCCCAGGTCCTGCTCGTTGGTCGGAAAATTCAGGGCGGCGGTGTCGACCATCAGGACAGGGGCTTCGTCATAGGTGGAGAAAAAGCGGCCGTAGGCGTCGACGAGGTCCTCGAGGTAGTGGGGATCGATGTCCTTCTCGAAGCTGCGTCCGCGACGAGCGATGCGCTCGAGGATCACCTCGAGAGGCGCGTGCAGATGGATGATCAGATCGGGGCTGCGGATGCGGCTCTGCAGCGCCGAGAAAATCTGGTCGTACAGACCCATCTCCGACGACGACAGGGTCAGCTCGGCGAAGATGCGGTCCTTGGCGAAGAGGTAGTCAGAGACGACGACGCCCTGGAAGAGATCGGTCTGCTGCAGTGACTCCTGCTGCTTGAAGCGGGAGAGCAAGAAGAACATCTGCGTCTTGAAAGCGTGGGCGACGGGGTCTTTGTAGAAGTCGACGAGGAAGGGGTTCTCCTCGACGATCTCGAGCACGCTGCGAGCGCCCAGCGTCTTTTCGAGCAGCCCGGTGAGCGTGGTCTTGCCGACCCCGATGCACCCCTCGACGGTCACGTAGCGCAGACGAGAGGGCGAGAGGGTCATCAGGCCATCGATGCCCTGATCGACGTGGATTTGGCAACCCGTCGTCGTGGACCTACTCCGAGAGAGCTCCACCCAACGCCAGCCCGGCGCCGAGGCCGACGACGCTGCCGATCAACAAGCCACCGACACCGCCGGCGACCAGGCCGATCACCGCGCCGGTCTTGCGATCGTCCTCGCTGGCAGCAGCCGGAGGAGCGCTGCTGGGAGCGATGTAGTAGCCGACGGCGGCACCGCCTCCGAGGCCCGCCACCAGCCCCACCACGCCTCCGAGCACAGCACCTCCAGCGGCCAGCCCCGTGACCTTGGGAGAGCAACACCCGCCGCAGCAGCCGTCGTTGCCGCCACCGCCACCGCCGCCACCGCCGCCGCCGTTGTTGGGGGCATCGTCGGGAGGGGGCGGGCGCCGCGGATTCTTCGGCTTGGGCTTTTTCGGCTTGGGTTTCTTGACCGGGCGACGGTCGTCGTCGTCGTCGTCGACGGGGCGCCGCACGGGGGGCGGGTCATCGTCGCCGCGCGGGACCTTGATGGGTTTCTTCGCGCCCGGCGGATGGGTGGGGACCTTCGGCTTGGTCTTGGGAGCGTCGCCGTCGTCGTCGTCGTCATCGCCGTCGTCATCGTCATCGTCGTCGTCGTCGTCGTCGTCGTCGTCCTTGTTCGGGATCTTGACCTTCTTCTTCCTGATGGGTGTCGGCGCGAGGCCACCCGGAATGCTCAGGCCGCTGGGACCGGCTCCATCAGCGCCCTCTTCGGCGCCTTCTTCGGCGCTGGCGCTGGTGGCGAAGAAGAGAGCGGCAAGGAGCGGAAAAACGACACGAAAGGGCACACGCATGATTGCTCCGACGCCGGGACCGACCGTTCCATTTAGCGCGCTTCTGTGATGGCTGTCGCGCTGGGGCTTATTCGTAGTCGCTGACGGGCGGGCAGGTGCAGACCAGCTTGCGGTCGCCCAGCACGTTGTTCACGCGGCCGATGGTCGGCCAGTACTTGTGCGCGCGGGTGTGCGCGGTGGGGAAGGCGGCCTGCTGGCGCGAGTAGGGACGCGTCCATTCCGTCGACGTCACCACCAGGGCTGTGTGGGGCGCGTGCTTCAAGACGTTGTCGTCTTTGGGTTGCTTGCCGGAAACGACGTCGTCGATCTCTGCCTTGATGGCGACCATGGCGGCGCAGAAACGATCGAGCTCGGCGAGGGGCTCGCTCTCGGTCGGCTCCACCATCAGCGTGCCAGCGACCGGAAAGCTCAGCGTGGGAGCGTGGAAGCCATAGTCCATCAAGCGCTTGGCCACGTCTTCGGCTTCGATGCCGGCGCTCTTCAACTGGCGCAGATCGAGAATGCACTCGTGTGCCACGCGACCATGCGATCCCTTGTATAGAACCGGAAACGACGAATCCACTTTCTTGGCAATGTAATTTGCGTTCAAGATCGCGTAACGGGTCGCTTCCTTCAGACCCGCAGCACCCATCATCTTGATGTAGGCCCAGGAGATGAGCAGGATGCTGGCGCTGCCCCAGGGAGCGGCACTGGTGGGCCCGATGGCCTGACTGCCCCCGGTCGTGACCACGGGATGTCCGGGGAGGAAGGGCGCTAGGTGCGCAGCGACGCCGATCGGACCCATGCCCGGACCGCCGCCGCCGTGAGGGATGCAGAAGGTCTTATGCAAGTTCAAATGGCAGACGTCAGCGCCGATGTCGCCGGGGCGGCAAATGCCCACCTGAGCGTTCATGTTGGCGCCATCCATGTACACTTGTCCGCCGGCATCGTGCACGACGCGACACACCTCGACGATGCTTTCTTCGAAGACTCCATGGGTGGATGGATAGGTGACCATCAGCGCCGCGAGCTCATCTTTGTGGCTCGCGACTTTGTGCTTGAGGTCTTTGACGTCGATGTTACCGGCGTCATCGCATTTGACGATGACGACGTCGAGCCCGGCCATGACCGCGCTGGCGGGGTTGGTGCCGTGGGCGGACTGGGGAATGAGGCAGACCCGGCGGTGCCCGGCGCCGCGGCTCTCGTGCCAGGCTCGGATCACCAACATTCCGGTGTACTCGCCCTGTGACCCAGCATTGGGTTGAAGGGAGATGGCCGCAAAGCCCGTGATCTCTGCCAGCCAGCGCTCGAGGTCGGCGAAGATGATCTGGTAGCCGGCGGCGTCGTCGACGGGGGCGAAGGGGTGCAGCTTGCCGAAATTGCGCCAGGTGATGGGGGCCATCTCGGTGGTCGCGTTGAGCTTCATGGTGCAAGAACCCAGCGGGATCATGCCGTGAACCAGGCTGTAGTCTTTCTGCTCGAGAGAGCGAA
>JAHFED010000086.1 GCA_023248635.1 Myxococcales bacterium | reverse complement strand
GCCCCGCGTCCGGCTCCGCCGGCGCGGGGGGAGGTCTGCACCAGACCTCCCAGAAGAGCATCCCCGACGGCGATGAACGAGACCGCTTCGCGGTCGAAGTTCAGCGAGATCGGGGATGAGCCGCAGCTCCGGGGCTCACCCCTTGAGGGCTGCGGTCACCAATCCGGGGAGCTTCAAGAAACCGGGGTCGGCTTCGATGGCGGCCAAGCGTTCGGCGAGCTGGGCCAAGTTCTTGTGGTTGGGGAACCACACCGGCGTCGGCTTGATGCGCCAGGGCAGGGTCATCACCGTCTTTTGCGGATGGTCGAACAAGAACGTGTTGTGAACGACGCCGCGCCCCGAGACAATATTGTCCAATGGATGACCGGGGAACGCACCCCAGGTTGCAGCACAGGATCCGTAGATTGCCCCGGCCCAGCAGTTGATTGCGATGCCGCCATAGCGAAGATTGGCGATCAGGTGATCGAACTTGTCGGCGTACTTCTTCTGCGTATCCGGGTGGATCAGGACCATGCAGGAGAGGGTGCCCCAGCAGTCGTCGTTGGCGAAGGCGAGGGCCTTGTCGAAGAAGTCGCCCTCGTCTTTGGCCTCGAGCGAGCAGTCCGCGAGCACGCCGCAGAAGGCCTCGGTGGTCAAAGCGTACTCGCCCTTTTTGGCGGGGACCTCGGGCAGCAAGGTCCAAGGCACGATGCCGTCGCCCGTGGCACCAATGACTTTGTGATTTGGATATTTGTCGACGAAATTCTTATATCTTTGCTCGGCGCCAGGATAGTAGGCCTTGCGAGCGGGTGTTCGTCGCAGGTGCTCTTCGAGAGCTGACAAGAACTTCGCCCGCTGCGGCCAGCCTTTCCAGGTTACCACGACCTTGGCGGCGTTGCAGTTGAAGGATCCATTCTGGGCCACCATGCCGGCGACGTGCTCGGCCTGGAAGGCGAGGTCGTCGTCGGACCAGGCCCCGGGGACGATGAGCACGGGCGTCACGCAACCGAGCTCGGAAGAGATGGGCTTGTTGAGGCGTGGCGTGCCCGCGGCCTTGTTCTTCTGCTGCTCGTCGGCGGTGGTGCCCCAGATGATGACGTCGTGGGTGCGGTCCGAGCCGGTGATGTGGATGGTGTCGACCAGGGCGTGATCGGTGAGGTGCTTGCCGACGTCGCCGCCGCCGTAGACCACCGCCAGGTAGCCGGCGTCGATCAGGGAGCGGAAAGCGCGTTCGATGAAGGGTCCGCCGATCTCGTTGATCGGGTTCATCTTCATGATCACAATCTCGTTCTCAACGAACAATTTGTACAGCACATCCATCGGCCCGATGGAGCTCACGTTGCCCGCGGCCAACACCAGGGCAAGCTTGCCTTTCTCTTGTTTTTCCCGATAGATACGGCCCTGGCTCGGGGACTGGCCCGGCTCCATCCACACCTCGGCCTTCCAGCCTGTGTACTGCAGCTTCTCCATTGCATTGCAGGGCAAAATCTGTGCGACCCAAGTGCCATCTTTTCGCTGGGCCAGGGCCGGCGGCTTGGGTTGGCCGTTCTGCTGCAGCGCCTCGATGAGCAGGCGCACGTTGCGTACGGTCGTGACGGGACCCGCGAGCCAGTCCTCCCCCGCCAACGACGACCCGGGTTCGATGCCTTTCACCTTGGACAGCGCCGCGGCCCACGTCGCCGCTTCTTTCATGATGCCGCTCTTCACAGCCTCCAAGAGTTGGATGCGCTCGGCGATGGTGGTCTTGACCCAGGCATCTTTCTTCGCAGCGAGCTTGGCCACCAGCGCATCGACGGCGTCGATGGAGGTGGGGGGGATCGACGGCGGCGGCGCGGGAAAGGAGGGAGAGGTCATGGCCGCTTCCTAGCACGGCATTTCGATGTCACCGAGGCCATGGACGTGACGCCGATCGAGGCCCGCACGGCGACGGGAGGTCCCCGCGTGGAGAGCGCGCTTCTCGTCGTCAAAACGCCGGCGCGACGCGAACACCCACGGACATGTGAAAGAACCCCCCCCGGCTTTCCGGGGGATTGGTGGATCGTGGTGGAGCCAGACGGGATCGAACCGTCGACCTCCTGAATGCCATTCAGGCGCTCTCCCAGCTGAGCTATGACCCCTCGACCGCGACGGGCCTACACCTATGGGGCCGGGGCGATCTTTTCAAGGCATTTCATCGCCGCCAGGCGATGAACCTGTAGACAATTCACCGACACGCGAAGCGCTGTCGGTGAATTCATCGCCGCCAGGCGATGAACCTGTCGACAATTCACCGACACGCGAAGCGCTGTCGGTGAATTCATCGCCGCCAGGCGATGAACATGCAGACAATTCACCGACACGCGAAGCGCTGTCGGTGAATTCATCGCCGCCAGGCGATGAACATGCAGACGATTCACCGACACGCGAAGCGCTGTCGGTGAATTCACCGCCGCCAGGCGATGAACATGCAGACGATTCACCGACACGCGAAGCGCTGGCGGCGATGAATTCATCGCCGTCAGGCGATGAAAGGCCTTTGGCACTTGGGCCTTCGGCCCAAGCTGCATCCTCCGGCCGGCGTGCGGCGGTTCCTTTGGCGCTCAGTCGTCTTCGTCGTCGGGGGCGGCGGTTGGCACCTGCGCCTCGGGCTTGCCTTGCTTCCACAGCTTGTCGGCTTCGGCGCGGCTCTTGGCCAGGGTTTCGTCGAGCTCGCGCAGCTCTTTGACGATGGCGTCGCAGGCGGCGGGGACGGGGGCGCCCCGGCTGGCTTCGTCGAGCAGCACCTCCCCCAGGCGGGCCAGGGTGCGTTCGCGAGAGCGCTTGAGCAGCTGCACATCGACCGTCGCCTTGGTCGCCTGGCTGCCCTTCAGCACGCTCTCTTTGACCTCGTCGAAGGTCTCGACGGCCTGCTTGAAGAACGATGAAAGCTCTCGCGTGATCGGATCGGGGGTCTTGGCAGCCATGGTCAGCACCTCTCTGACGAAGATATGAAGCACCCATGTCCTTGCGACGAGCCCCTTTCACCGCCCAGCCGCGCCGAGGGCTCAAACATTGGATCAAAGCGTTGGCGTTGGGGCTGCCACTGGCGCTCCTTGGCGCGGGGGGCTGCAGCCGATCCGATCCGCCGCCAACGTCGGAGCCGCCGCCCCAATCCATCGCCGTGGTGCACGCGCCCCGGGGGGCGGTCGAGGGTCGCCGGGGCACCGGCTGGTATCCCAACATCGAAGTCGACGCCGACAACCGCCTGCATCTGGCGTGGGTCGACGCCGACGTGGGCGACGTGCTCTACGCCCAAAGCGCACCGGGCGGCTCGGCCATCGTTGGACAGCCCGCGCCGATCGACGTCGACGGCGCCGTGGGGGGCTTTCTGCGCATGGCCCTCACCCCAGGCGGCGCCCCGGTCTTTTCCTACGTGCGCCAGGACGAGAACGTACTGCGCTTCGCCTGGCGTCCCGGCGATCGCGCCCGCATGAAGGAGGCCGGCGTCGACGTCGATCTGGGCCCGCTGCCCGAGCTGCCCCGCGTCTCGAAGCAAGGCCTGCCCATCCAAGGCGCTCTCGGCGTCGTCGTCGAAGAGGTCGGCTTCGGCGACCAAGTGGGGCGAGGCTCGGCCCTGGCCACCGACGCCCAAGGGCGGCTCAACCTCGTCTACTACTCCGCCGACGAGAGGCTGCGGCTGGCCCGGCGTCCCCTCGATGTGCCCGCTTTTGGTGCTGCCAGTCTGGGCGTGCTCGAGAAGAGGGACATCGATGCCGCGGCGTCGTCGTCGGTGCGGGTGGTGACCGATGTTCGGGTGCTCGCCGACGGCACAGTGGTGATCTCCTACTGCCACGACGTCGTCACCGATGCCCGGCTGCGC
The DNA here is from genome assembly GCA_023248635.1 of Myxococcales bacterium. Classification (GTDB taxonomy): domain Bacteria; phylum Myxococcota; class UBA727; order UBA727; family VGSZ01; genus VGSZ01. The sequence goes on along the minus strand of JAHFED010000086.1, from coordinate 16,195 downwards.
ATCGCGGTCTTGGCCCCCGGCGCCGATCGCGCCGAGATCGTCAACAGCGACGACGACGCCGGACCTTCTTTTGCGCTCGATGGTCTGATCAGTGGGTTGCAGGCGCGCGCCGACGGCGACGTCGATGTCACCAGCCTGGACAAGAGCGAGCGCGGCCTCTTCGTGCGCACGCTCGGGCTGCATCCGGCGGCTTGGCGAGGCCCCCGATCCCGACTCTTCGACGTCGAGGGCACAGCCATCGCCAAGAAGGGACCCAAGGGCTTCTACGGCCTCGCCCGCGTCAAGGGCGACGGCAAGGCCGACAGCGGCGGCGTCTTCCTCTACGTCGTCGACCAGTCCGGTCAGGGCGCTGAGATACGCCGCATCCGCCTCGATGGAGGGGGCAGCCAAGACGACGCCTGGCTCGATCTCGTGGTTCGACCCGATGGACGACCCGCCGCCCTCTGGTTCGACCAGGCCTCGGCCTCGCTGAAGCTCTACGCGCCTTGACGCCGTCGACACCGCCCCCACCAGGCCCAGCATTGGCCCCGGCCAAGGTGCAAAAAGCCAGCGTCGTCGGCGACACCTGCGTTCTCGAAGTCTTTGCTGGTCGCAAGTGTTTCTTGGTCCTTTCCCCCGGGCGTTTCGAGCTCGTCGACGTCAAACCGCCGCGCGAACAGGGTGATCCACCGGCGCTGCAGGGCCAGGTGCGCAAGGAGCTGGTGCCCTCGATCCTCAGCGCCGTCGACGACGGCCGCCGCTTTCTCTTTGCCCGCAAAGACGCCGCGGCGCGGGTGGTGGTGCTCGAGCCCGACGCCAAAGATCCTCGCTGGTTGCTCTTGGCCCCCACCGCCGAGGGCGAGCGAATTCTGGCGACCGCTCCCGCGACCCGGGCCAGCGATGGACGTGATCTGCGCCGCGGCCGCCTCTACGAGCCTCCGCGCACCGCACCCGTGTCCCTACCCACCCAGCCGGCGACGTCGACGACGACCGCTTCGCCACCAGCTGCGACCGCTGCCGATCCGGTACTGCAACAGCTGCGGCCGCGTCTCAAGGCCGAGATCGATCGCAAGCGTCGGCTGCTCAAGGCCCTGCAGGGAGATCAGCTCCGCCACGGCGACCCCGCTCGCCTGAAGGAGGACGGCGAGCTCTTCAAGACCGTCATGGGCCACACCAAGAGGGGAAGCGCCAGCGTCGACGTCACCGCCTTCGACGGCACCCCGCGCACCCTGATCCTCGATCCCGCGCGCGATGCCCGCCAGAACCTCGAGCGACTCTTTGGACGCGCCAAGAAAGCCCGCACCGCCCTCGCCCGCACCGCGCCGCGCATCGCCGAAGCCCAGGCCGCCCTCGTCGCTCTCGAGCAGGCCCGCGGGCTGCTGACCAGCCTCGATCCCGCAGCCGTGCAGCAGGCTGTCGTCGTCGTCGAAGCCCTGCTGGGGTCCGGTGGTCCCTCTGCACGGCGCCAGGCCGCGATGCAAAGCGCGCAGGCCGGGGTTCGTCGCGCTTGGCGCAGCTTTCGCCTGGGCAATGGGGCAGGGGCTGTGGTCGTGCGCGTGGGGCGCGGCGCCCGCGACAACGACGCCCTGGTGAAGGCAGCCAAGGGCAACGATCTCTGGCTGCACGCCCGCGACGCCACCGGCGCCCACGTCGTCATCCCCAGCGACGGCGGCCCCATCGCCGACGGGCTGCTGCGCGACGCTGCCCAGCTCACGGCTTGGTTTTCCTCCGCGCGCGGAGAGCGCCACGTCGACGTCCAACACACCCGCGTCAAACACCTGCGCAAGCCCGGCGGCGGCGCTCCAGCGGGGCTCTTTTTGGTGTCCCACGAGAGCGTCCTGCCCCTGCGCGTCGACGACGAACGCATTCGGCTGCTGCTGGCGGCGGAGGTCACGGACGAGGTCACACCAAAGTCGGGGCCACGCCGATAGACTCTTCGACGCCCTGCTGCTTCGACCGTTCTTGCCGGAGTCCTGCGATGGAGTTCAAGCCCAAAGTGCTCATTGCTTCGGGCGCTGGCGCGCCCAAAGTGCTCATCGCTTCGGGCGCTGGCGCGCCCAAAGTCAGCCCCTTCGGAACGCCCCAGGTGGGCGCCACCACGATCCGGCTGCAGGGTGGCGTCGACACCAGCGCCATCCCCGAGGTGTCCCTCGAAGACGTCACCGCGGCGCTCGGACGCAGCAAGCAGGCCCGCAGCGCCAACGACGACATCCTCAAGCGCGTCGCCGACGGTTCGGGCCGGCTGAACCGCGCAGACATCGAGTCGATGTTGGCCCGCGCCGGGGTCGAAACCACCGACGTCAAAATGGTGCTCGCCTACCATGCGCGCCACAGCAAAACGGCCTTCGACGACAGCGCCCTCACCTTCTTGTGCACCCTGGACTGGAGCGACGTCTCCGCCGCTCACGTCGAGGAGCTCAAGCGCCAGAACCAGGAGCAGGTCGAGAGCTTCGCGACCTTCAAGGCCGAAGACAAACGCGACTTCGACGCTCTCACCGCCGACGACAATCAGAAGATGCTGAAGGTCAACGACGAGAAGGGCCGGCTGCAAAAGAAGTCGGACTTTGAGCTCGAGGGCGACTTCGCCGCCGAGACGAGCACCGCGGGCCTCGACAGCAAAGAAGCCTTTCTGCTCCTGGCGCACCGCAAACGCTTCACCAAAGAGTAGGCGTCGAAACGTACGCCTCCTGAAGTTCTGATGGTCAGCCCGGGGGACCGATAACGACGACGAGGCCGTTGGACACCGGTTGTCCGGTGAAAGCGTCGAGCCGGCTCGTGTCGATCAGAACATTCGCGTTCACGCCGCGATCGCCGTCACCGCTGCCGATGGCGCCTGCCAAGTGTCCCCAGCCGTAGGGGAGGACGACGACGCCGCGCCGCACGCCGGCGTCGGCAACGACGGCGACGTCCACGCTCTTTCCGTCTGGGCGCGTCAATCGAATGCGCTGCTCTGAATGCTCGTGAAGCAAGCTCAGCGCGCGGAGCTCGTCGGGATGTACTCGAGCGATGGGTGCCCGCAGCCTGCCGCCCGGCGAGTCGTGCATCCACGAGTTCATCGTCTCGATGGGGCGGACCGACGACACCAAACGAAGCCCCTCGCCGTCGACAGGCCCCATCGACGGGATCGCAGCCATGAAGTCGGGCACCGCCAGGCGCACGCGCCGATCCGGGTGATCCGTTCCCTTGGCGCGCAGCGCACCGACGAGATCGCGCTCGATCACCAGTCCGCGCGCGGCGTGCACCAGCACGCTCCACCGCAGCGGCGACGAGGCCGTGACCGCGAGACGGGCGAGGGCCGTCGGCGAGAGCCCGCGGCGCACCAGCACGTCAGCGAGGCGGCTGCCGAACACGGGCTTCCCAGCAGCGCGCGCGATGTCGACGAGGATGTCCCAGTCGTCCCGCGCCTCGCCCAGAGGCTTGACCACCGCAGGAGCTGTCTGCAGATGAGGGATGCGACGGGTGCTGGTGAGGTGAATGGCGACGTCACCGCGCTCGAGCCAGTCCGTCGCGGGCAACACGACGTGCGCGAGTGTTGCGGTGTCGTTCACGAAGAGGTCGATGGACACGAGCAGGTCGAGCTTTCGCAGCGCGGCGTGGGCGCGCCCGGCGTCCGGCAGGCTCAGGGCGGGGTTGCCCCCGATGACGATGAGAGCTCGCAGCCGCCGAGGATCGTCAACGAGTACATCGTCGGCGAGGGTGGCCGACGCCAGCGAGCCGAGCACCGCCGGGAACCCGCCGATGCGGCTCCGCACGGCCTTGTCGCGGCCGCGCAGACCGATTCGCCGGGCGATCTTCGGAAGATCGATGGCGCCCCGCTGCAAGAGCCAGCCTCCTCGTCGGTCGAGCCCGCCGAGCGCCGCCTGCAGCGCCAGCGTCAGCCAATAGCCCAGCGTTCCGTCGGGGCCGAGCAAGACGCCAAGCCCGCTCCATACCAGCGGCCGCTCCGCGCCCAGGAGGCGTTCGAGCAGGCCAGCCAAGTCGTGTTCGTCGATGTCGGCGGCGTTGGCTGCGCGGGCTCGATCGAAGGGAGCGACGGCGCGCCGCAGCTCCTCGACGTCAGCGGGGTGCAGGAGCATGTCGCCCCGATAGCGTTGCGTGGCGAGCGCTTCACGCACCAACCACGCGAGCACGACGGCGTCTGCGCCCGGCCGCGGCCGCAAGTGCAGCGACGCCTTGCGCGCCGTGTTCGACGTGCGTGGGTCGACGACGACGAGAGCACCTGCGCGCGCCCGCTCGTAGATCTCACCGATGCCCGTCGGGTTCGATTGATTCTGCGAAGGCTGGCTCGAGAGAGGATCGGTGCCGAAGAGCACCACGAGATCGGAGCCGGCGTAATCGGCGACGAAGGTGAGCATGGGGTTGCCCAAGCACGCTTCGGTGACCACGAACATGCCGCTGTTGTCGAGCGTCAGCGACGAATAGAGCTTGGTCGTTCTTAGCGCGCGCCGCAGCCCCTCACCGCCGAGGACGGCGCCGAGCCCGTTGACCGTCGCGTTGCCCAAGAAGAGGCCGACCGCATCAGGGCCGTGCTCCTGCAGGAGGGCGCGCAGCTTTGTGCCGACGACGTCGTTCGCCTCCGCCCATGAGGCGCGGACAAGCTCGCCACCCCGACGAACTTGGGGAAACAACAGCCGCCGTGGATGATGATGGACCGCCGCAAAATGCGTCCCCTTCGTGCACGCGAAGCCCCGTGACAGCGGATGCTCCGGGTCTGGCTCGAGGCCCTCGACGCGCTCGCCCTCGACGAGGGCCACCAGCCCGCAGGCAGACTCGCAGATGCGGCAGTAGGTAGGGACGCGTTTCACCGCGGCGACGCTATGCCGACGCGCCCCAGCAGGCACGCCCTTCCGTCGTCGAGAGCGCCCTCGCATCGTGGGTCGGCCGGGACGCCCGCGCGATCTGTCGCGCACCGGAGCACGTTGGCGAACAGGGGCAGCAGGTGCCTTCGTCGACGAAAACGCCCGGAACGCGTAAGCCGACCCCGTGCACGCTTTTGTGAAGCTCGAGGCCACCGGCAATGACTTCGTCGTCGTCGACGAGGCATCCCCCGCGCCCAGCCTGTCTTTGGGGGCGCGGCGGCGGCTCTGCGATCGCCACACCGGCGTCGGCGCCGATGGCGTGCTGACGGTGCTGGGTCGGGATGGGCGCTTTCGCATGCACATCACCAATCCTGACGGCAGCGTTCCAGAGATGTGTGGCAATGGGCTGCGCTGTGTGGCCCGCCACCTGGCCCACACCGGGCGCATCCCAACCGAAACACCCGTGGTCATCGACACCGACGCCGGCCCCCGCACCGTCGTCGTCGCAGCCGCCCTCGATGCCGTCACCGTGGACATGGGGCGGGCCTCCTTCGACGCTGCGCGCCCCTTTCCCCGGGCCTTGTCGCGCAGCCTGCTGCATGGCTTTTCGCGGGCGACCACGGTGTCCATGGGCAATCCCCACGTCGTTCTTGAGGTCGATGAGCTGCCGGCATCGGAAGAAGCCGCACGCATCGGTCGGGCCATCGAGCTCGACGCCGCCACCTTCCCTGAGCGCGTCAACGTCGAGTGGGTGGTGGTCGGCGACAACGGCGTCGACGTCTTGGTTTGGGAGCGCGGCGCTGGCCTCACCCGGGCCTGCGGAACGGGGGCCTGCGGCGTCGTCGCCGTCTTGGTGCTGCACGGTGTGGTGCCGCCGGGAACGACGACGGTGCGCCTCCCGGGGGGCCCCCTGCGCATCACGGTGGCGGATGTGCAGCAGCCGATTTGGATGGCCGGACCCGTGCGGCGCGTGTTCGCAGGTGTCGCCACCGACGACGGCATCGGCCAAGGGGCCGAGCCCTGACCTGACATCGGCCCTTGCGCGAGGGGCAAGGGTAGGCAAGCTGCGCCCATGCGCTTTCTGCCCTTGCTTGCCTTGCCTGCTTTTCTGACCGCCTGCCCTTTGCTCGTCGACGAGGTGCCCACCGAAGGGGAAGGCGAGGGCGAAGGCTTGCCCGGCGAAGGCGAAGGCGAAGGCGAGGGCGATGCCGGCGAAGGCGAAGGCGAGGGCGATGCCGGCGAGGGCGAAGGGGAAGGCGAGGGCGAGGGAGAAGGCGAGGGTGAAGGGGAGGGTGAGGGCGAGGGTGAGGGCGAGGGTGAGGGCGAGGGTGAGGGCGAGGGTGAGGGTGAGGGCGAGGGTGAAGGAGAAGGCGAGGGTGAAGGAGAAGGTGAAGGCGAGGTCCCGGCCGGCCCCCTGATCACGGCGCTGCGCGCCGATCCCCAAGGCGCCGTCGGCGACATCTCCCGCCAACTCGGGTGGCCGGTGCGCACCGATGCCGGCTTCTTCTTTGTGTCCCTGCGCGAGGACCGCACCTTCTTCGCTGGCGACGTCAACGGCTTCGTGCCCCAGGCGATGAACATCGAACGCGACGGCGGCACCTTTCTCTTTGCCTGGATCGAGATCGCGGCTCCCGAGGGCAGCCGCTACAAGTTTGTGTCTGCAGCGACCAACGGCGACTTCGAGGCCGATCCCAGCGCCCGCAGCTACTCTTTCGACGGCAACGGCGAGATCACCTTCACCTCCCACCGAGGCATCAGCCGCGTCGACTACCCGAAGCAGTACGAACGCCATTTCCAGCTCAGCTTGCCCGGCGACGACGTCCTCGAGCCCCGCAACGTGCGGATCCTGGTCCCGGAGGCGTCGACGCGGGTGCTCTATGTGCACGATGGGCAGAACGTCTTCGTGCGCGACAGCTCGATCCCCGAGGGCTACGACATCCCCAACGGTGGCTGGGGCCTCGACGAGAACGCCCCCGAAGACACGATGATCGTCGCCCTCGACAACACCTTCGACCGCTTCTTCGACTACACCCAGGTCGCCGACGACTTCGGCGGCGACACCGGCGGGGGCGGCGCCGATCGCTACGCCGACTTCATCCAGCTCGTGGTGCGTCCCCTCGTCGACGATCTGTACGGGGAGCCGGCCATCGTGGGCACCATGGGCAGCTCGTTGGGCGGGCTGGTCTCGTTGGCCATCGCCGATCGCTACCCTGACGACTTCGACTTCGCCGCCGGCATGTCATCGACGCTGAACTGGGGGAGCTTGAACAACTCCACCGCCGACGACGGCGACCGCACCCTCATCGATCGCTTCGCCGCTGCCCCCATCCGGCACACCAAGCTCTACCTCGACAGCGGCGGCGGCAGCGGCAACGGCGTCGACGCCGGCTGCGAAGATTCCGACAGCGACGGCATCCGCGATGATGCCGAAGCCGGCGACAACTTCTGCGAGACCGAGCAGCTGCGCGGTGTGTTGCAGAGCAAGGGCTACGTGCAGGGCAACAACCTCTTCTACGTCTACGACGCCGGCCCCAGCGGCGACGGCGACGCCCAGCACACCGAGGAGGCCTGGCGCTTTCGAGCGAACGAATTCGTCTTCCCGATCTTCTCGTCGCTGCAATAGCAGGTGCTGAAAAGGCCCGGAGGCGCCTTTTCAGCACCTGCTAGAACGTCTTGGGTGTTGGAGCCCCGATCTGGCTCCGCCCGTCGGGGAGAGGGTCTGGCGACAGACCCTCCGACAATACTGAAGCGGGGCGCGAAGCGACTTTTTCAGCACCCTGATAGATCAGCGGCTCCCCACCAGCGCTGGGGAGTGGCGCTGGATCCGCAGGGCGTTGTGGATCTCTTTCACCCCGGCAACGCCATCGCAGAGCTGCTCGAGGCGGAACTTCGAGGCCCGGTCGACCACGGTGCCGCTGAGCGTGACCTCGCCGGCTTTGACCAGCACGCTGACATCGGCGGCGTCGAGGTCGTTCATGGCGCTGATGCGCTCACAGATGTCGTCGGTGATGCGGCTGTCGGAGCGCACATAGCCTTTGGGGCCGCCATTTCGCGGGTGTCTGGCGCCGGGGATCGAGCGCAGCTCGTTGTGGGGTCCAGCGCCGAATTCTTCGCCGAAGAAGACGTCGCTCCGATCGAGATCCCAGGCGAGCTCTGGATCGGGATCGCGTTGGCTGTAGTGGCCACCGACGCGCATGTCCCAGCCGTAGGCGTCGTCGTAGCCGCCGCTGGGAAAGTTGTCCTGCGGGCTCCAGCGCTCGGCCTCGGGCCAGTGGTCAGAGCGCACGGCCCGTTGGTCACCGAAGCGCTCGTTGGCGGCGTGCAGCTCTTCGCCAGGGCCTCGCCAGGTGGTGCCGCCGGTGTGGGTGGCGACGTCGATGTCCTCGAGCCCCTGGCGAGGCTCGAGGGAGCGCGGGTTCCGACGCTGGGACGGCGATCCTGGCTTCTTCACGACGGCCTCCGCGAGACGACTGCGGGCGACTGGCCCGCGTGTTTGGATGCAGTGGGAGTGCCACCCGGTGCGGTGCAAGACGGCGCGGCGATGGGCTCTGGGGCGCGGGCGAAGTTGCCGCAGTGGGGCAGAGATGCCGACTGTCCCATGGTCGCTTCGGGGTCGCCTGGTGACGCGGAAGCGCGCAGTCGCAGAGAGACCCTGCGCGACCGTCAGCGGGGGGCGCCGTGGTCGTCGTCGTCGTCTTTGGGATCGGCGTCGCCTTTGGGGTCGGCCCCCTTGGCACCCAGGGAGCCCCTCCAGGCCTTCTCGTCGAAGGTCAAACAGATGGGCGTGCGCAAAGGAGCGCTGCCGGAGATCTGCACCCGCACCTCATGAGACGAGGAGGGAAAGGTCACGCGCACCGACGCCTTCTTGCTCTTGTTGACGTGACGCGTCTGGCCCTGCTTGCCGTCGCCAAACACGGTGATGGTGGCGTCGTCGTCGTCGTCGAGGGCGCTTCTTTGGATGGCGGTGCGCACGCGCGTGAAGAAGGGCAGCCAGGGTTGCGCTCCCACCGCGATCTCCATCATGCCCCCACCCTCGGGAACGTTGACGAGCACGCAGGCTCGGCCGTGCAAGAGCTTTTGGCCGAGGAAGGGTTGATGGGCGAAGCCTGGGCAGCTGTGGCGCCAGGGCAACAGGTTCGGGTTGGCGTCGTCGACGAGCGCTTGGCCAGCACCGGCCCCGGCGTCGTCGCGGGGACAGTCGACGACGGCGCCATCGGGCTTGGTCACCCGCACGGTGCCGGTGTCGAGGGTGCCGCGCTGGACGTCGGCGTCGCCAGCGATGCGTGGGGCTGTTTTCAGATGTTGGAGCTGGGCGTCGGCGAGGGCCAACACTTCGGAGCTGAGGCGCGCGGCCTTTTCGGGTTGGTCCTCGGCGAGGTTGTGCTGCTCGAAGGGATCGGCGTCGAGGTCATAGAGCTCTTGCAACCCGCTGCCGCGGTTGAGCACGAACTTCTGCCGGCCGTCGACGAAGCCGACGTATTTGGGTCCGTTGTTGGCGCCGATGAGGATGCGGCGGGGCTCGAAGTTGTCGGCCAACAAGCTCTGCCCGTGGTGGCGGGGATCGGCCGGCAGCCCCAGGAGATCGAGGATGGTGGGCAGGAGGTCGACGTGGGAGCCCACGCGCTCGTTCTTTTGCCAGCTGGGAAAAAGCGAAGGCGCCACGATGGCGAAGGGCACGTGCAAGCTCGGCTCGTAGGCCAGGCGACGTCCGGCTTGGGCCCGTGGGCGCTCGGCCACCGTCTCGCCGTGATCGGCCATGAAGAGCAGAGCGGTGTCGTCGGCGAGCCCCCGCTCTTGCAGCCCCTGGTTCAAGCGACCGAAGGCGCCGTCGAGGAAATGCACCGCCGAGTCGAAGCGATCCTTCGCCGAGCCACCGGGAAAGGCCGGCGTGACGTCGGGAGGAATCTCGTAGGGATAGTGGGCGGTGATGGGAATGATCACCGCGAAGAAGCGCTCGCCCTTGGGCAGGGAATCGATCCAGGCCAAGACGTTGTCGACGACGGCGCGGTCGTCGACGCCCCAGCCGTATTCCCAGAGCTTTCCATCGGCGATCGCTCGAGCGTCCTTTTGGATTTCAAATCCGCGCATTCCGAGCAGTTGCAGCTTGTCGTAGAAGCCGAAGTCGCCCCCGTGGAACAGGCCCGGGTGCACGCCATTGCTGCTGAGCACCTCAGGGAGAGCGCCGCAGTCGATGCGGGGGTTGATCAGCACGATGTTCGTCGCGGTGGGCGGCGGCCAGTCGGAGCAGGTCATCGAAAAAATGGCAGCGATGCTCTTATGATATGGTGAGTAATAATGTTCGAAGTCGAGGCCGCCTTCTTGTTGCAGGGCCGCCATGAGGTTCGGCGTCGTCGCCGCGCCCTCGAGCCCGGTCTGCTTGCGGGCGATGCCTTCGGAGAAAAACAGGATGCCGTTTTTCACCGCCGGGGCAGCCCGGGTCGGCGGCGACGACGGCGGCTGCGGTTCCTGGGCTTGCAGCAGGGCCATGCGTCCCTCGCGCGTGGTGGGAGTGGGCACGGTGCGGGGCAGCTCGACTTCCTCGAAGCCGAAGAAGGCGCGCACATAGGTGCGGGCGAAGAGGGTCACCGGGCTCTCGCCCATACCGAAGTTCTGCTTCGAGAAGACGACGACGTCGCTGACGGCCACGCCCAGGCCGATCAGGGTCAACCCCAACAGGATGCGGGGCGACAACACGGTGCCACGTCGTGCCACCAGCCCCGCCGTGGCGAGACCCAGCACCAGAGCCACGAGGGCATAGACCGCCGCTGGCACGACGTCGCCGCGGGCCATGAGATGAAAATCGGCGATGTTCAGTCCGTCGTCGCCGCGCAAGCGCGCGTAGGTGACGCCGATCTGCGACACCCGGAAGGACACGTCGTTGAGGGCCAACCAAAAGAGCTCCGCCACCAAGAGCAGCACGCCGCCGATGCCGCCGACGAGGCGGTGCAATCGCGTCAGCGGGCCGATGCCGAGGGCAAAGACGCCAGCCACCAGCAGCTCGGCGGGAACCCCAACCGGCAACCAGCGAAAGCCGTCGACGGCGCCGGCTTCGAGCCAGAGATCGCCGGCACGCCACAGCTTGGCCAACACCCCAAAGACCATGGCGACGACGAAGACCAGGGTGGGAAGCCGACGGGAATCCACCACCAGCGATTACTCCTCGATCGTCCAGGAACACAGAGGGCAATCCCCAACGAACGCAGTATGTGCGGCGGACCTGCTGTCGAGGTCGCCGTGATCCCCTGCTTCCGCCGCTCCGCTCTTCGCGTCGTCATGGTCACTGGTCTGTGGGCCAGCCACGCAAGTGCTGAGCAGAGCGACTTCCAGGGCGAGCGCTTCCGACCCTCGACCACCAGCTCTGGGATCCTCGATGTCGAATGGGGCGGCGTCGGCCAGCACCTACAATGGGACGCCGCCCTGTGGAGCAGCTACGCGCTGAACCCGCTGGTGGTCTACGACGGCGACGTCCGCGCCGGGGCGCTCGTCGCCCATCGTGTGGGAACCAACCAGATTGCGTCGCTCGCGCTCTTTGACTGGATCGAGCTCGCGGTCGACATGCCACTGGTGGTCTTCCAGACGCGCGACACCGCTTCTCTCCCCGACGCGCTCGACCCCGGCGAGCTCTCGCTGACCGGCTTCGGCAGCATCCGCCTGGCCTCCAAGATGCGCTTGTTGCGCAGCAATGAGCAGCTCGTCGACCTCGCCATCATTCCCACCTTCACCCTGCCGAGTCCCGAAGGCGGGTCCTACATCGGCGAGAACCAGCCGGTCTTTGCCCCCGAAGTGGCGGCCTCGCGCGCCTTCGACGACGGCCCGCTGTCTGGTTTGCGCCTCGCCGGCAACGTCGGCTACCGCTGGCGGCCGTTGGAACGCGAGATTCTCGGCATCGCCATCGGCTCCGAGCTCCTCTACCGCGCCGGCGTCGGCTTTCGCTTTCACGACGCATGGGCGCTGCCTCTCGAGCTGGATGCGACGGTGTCGGGGACGACCTACGCAAACCGGCCCTTCAGCAGCGTCGAGCAGAGCCCTCTCGAGTTGCTGGTGGGGGTGAAGTACGACGTCATCCGAATGCCCGGCCCCGAGGGATTTGATCATCGGGTCGACGAGCTGTTCCCGCCGGTCGAGGAGGGTGCGGGAGACATCTTCGTCGTCACCCTCTTCGGCGCCGCCGGCGCCGGGTTGGTGCGGGGCTTCGGAACGCCGGACCTGCGGGTCTTGGTCGGCCTCAACGTGGGCATCCCCGAGGACATCGACCAGGACGACGACGGCGTCGCCGACAAGGTCGACGCCTGTCCGGAAGCCCGCGAGGACCACGACGTCTTCGACGACCTCGACGGCTGCCCCGATCCCGACAACGACGGCGACACCTTGCTGGACATCGCCTCCGACGCCGACGCATGGGCTGGGCGACCCGCCCCGGACCGGTGCCCCAACGAAGCCGAAGACAACGACGGTTTCGACGACGCTGACGGCTGCCCCGATCCCGACAACGACGGCGACGGCGTCAGAGACGCCAACGACACCTGCACCGGCGCTCCCGGCCCCACCGAGAACGCGGGTTGCCCATGGCCCGACAGCGACGGCGACAGCGTCCTCGACAAGGACGACGCCTGCAAAGATCTCAAGGGCGTGATTGCTCTCCAGGGCTGCCCCGACGCCGACAACGACGGCCTCACCGACGCCGCCGACCGTTGCCCCACCCTTGCCGGTCCCCGGCAACCCGACGAGGGCTGCCCCGACACCGACGGCGACGGCTTCACCGATGACCAAGACCAGTGTCCCGCGGCCGCAGAGACCGTGAACAACGTAGAAGACGACGACGGCTGCGCCGACGAAGGCCCGGGGCTCGTGACCCTGACGACGGAGAAGATCGTGCTCGCCGAGGCTGTGCTCTTCGAAAAACGCAAGGCCACCCTCAAAGCGCAGAGCCTCGCGCAACTCGACCAGGTCGCGACGCTGCTGCGCCACCACCGCCACCTCGATTCACTGCGCATCGAGGGCCACGCCGCCGACGCCGCCGACGAGCAAAAGACCCTGCTCTTGTCCCAAGAGCGCGCCGAGAGTGTGAAGGCCTACCTGGTCGGCAAAGGCATCGACGCCGCCCGCCTCACAGCCCTGGGCAGCGCGGCCAAGGACCAACAGAACCGCATCGATCTGGTCATCGCCGCCGCCGCCGCCGAAAGCGTGCGCTGATCCATCGCCCGCTTCGCGAGGGATCAGATCTTGACGAGCTTCGCGGCCGATCGCGTCGAGCACCCATCGGGGCTGTCGACCTGCTGGTTGCGCCCGCCAGCGAGGGTGAGCGTGAGCTCGCGGCCCGAGTAGCCGCCGGCGACGCCCTGGAAGCTGTCGGGCCAGCCGGAGTGGCTGCGGTGCACCTGGCCCTTTTGATCCGGCAACACGCGCGCATAGCTGAGCTCGACCTTCTCACCCGCGCGTCCGGCCACCGGCCATTTGACGTCGACGCTGATGGCGCCGGGATAATGGCCGCCCTCGTCGGCCTTCTGCTGCGTGTGCAAGAAGTCGCTGGTCCTGCCGACGAAGACGATGCGGCCGGCGGAGGTGCCTTCGCCTCCTCCCTGCAGCGGAAACTTCACGCGGCCCGGGTTTTCATAAGCGCTGCCGCGGGCGACGACGACGATGTATTCCTTATCTCGTATCGCGGCGGGCACAATGCTCGTCGTGTGACACCAGGTCTCCCAATTGACGGTGTCGGCGACCTTGCCAGCGGGTGGCTTGTCGAACTGCACGATGTTGGCCTTGTTGGCGTCGAGCAGGGCGCGCAGCCCGGGATCTGCTTGATAGTGGCCGGCCAGGGCCGGGTTCACCGCGCACAAGCCGGAAAGCCAAGAGGGTACGGCTGCGGCCCCAGCGCCGACGGCGTTGACTTGGCTCGGGGCGCGGGGCGGAATGGTGACCATCGAGAGCTCCAAGGCGGTGTGAGCGGGCTGCACACATTGTCGCACTTGCAGGCCAGGAGTTGCTCGGCACCGCGGATCGAAGGGCAGGCTGGCGTCAGCGTTGCTTCAGTTCTTGACCTTGAAGAGCTCGGCCTTTGTCAGGGTGCTGCCCTTGTTCTCGAGGGCGTGTTTGCGGGCGCGACCACGGCTGCGCAGCTTGCGTTCGCGGATCGTGTTGCTCTGCTTCATCGAACTGGCCATCGGCGACTCCCTGTTTTCGTGAGCACTGGGCTCGGCGGGATCGCCCCGCGAGTGAAAGACCGGTACCGGCTAGCAGCGCCAGCGCCAAGGCTCAAGCCGGCTTCTTCTGTCGTCGTTGGCGCAGGGCCTCGTAGAGCAGCAAGGTGGCGGCGTCGGCGGCGTTGAGGCTCATGTCGGGGGCCGGCATCGGGATGGCCGTGACGTGATCGCAGGCTTCGCGCGTGAGGCGGCGCAGGCCCCGGTCTTCGCCGCCAATGACGATCACGGTGGGGCCGGTCATGTCGACAGACCAGGGGGGGACGTCGCCGTCGGCTTCGGCTCCCACGATCCACGCGCCTTTTTCCTGCAGGATCTCGAGGGCCCGGCGCAGGTTGGTGGCGCGGGCCAGGGGAATGCGACACAGCGCTCCCGCGGAGGCTTTGATCGCCGACGCCGTCGCCGTCGCGGCCCGATCGGCGGGGATGACGACGAGCCCGGCTCCCAAGGCGTAGGCCGCTCGCACAGCGGCCCCCAGGTTGCGCGGGTCTTCGACGCCGTCGAGCACCAGGGTCAGAGAGGGCGCTTTGTCGAAGCCCTCGACGTCGGCGAAGGGGAAGGGCTGGCAGGAGAGCACGATGCCTTGGGCCACGGCCACATCGCGGCCGCCGGCCAGAGCGTCGGTGACGGCGTGCTCGACGAGGCGCGTCTTGATGCCCGAGCGGGAGGCCAGCGCGACGAGGGGGATCAGGTCTTTGTTGTCGGTGTGAAAGAGCAGCTCGCAGCGCTGGGCCTGGAAGCGCAGGGTGGCTTCGACGGCGTGACGTCCGTAGACGCACAGATCGGGGGGCAGCGCTTTGGGCACCAGGGATTTGGCCGCCCGGCCTGAGGGACCAGAATGCGGTGCTGACGACGTCGGCGGCCCTCTCTTCGGCTCGGGCGTTCGCGCAGCGGGTTTTTCCCAGGGGGCTCGTCCGAGGTGCGGGGCTTGTTTGTTCGTCGGCTGGTCCGGCCGCCGGCCTGGCGGAGTGCTCGTCGACCCCCGGCCAGCAGGCGGGGCGGGCTGTGCACGGTTCTTCGGCAGACGGGGCGCTTTCATGGGCCTCTTGTGCCCAGCCCGTGGGCGATCTCAAGGGCAAAGCGCCGCGCGGCGGCGAGGGGATCGCGGGCCCCTTTGATGGGACGACCGACGACGACGACGTCGGCCCCCGCTGCGATGGCCTCGTGGGCGGTGCGGGTGCGGGTTTGATCGCCCTGAACATCGCCTGGGCCGCGCACCCCCGGCGTCACGATGACGAGGGAGGGCGCCACCCGCCGCACCGCTTCGATCTCCAGCGGCGAGCACACGCAGCCACCGATGCCCGACGCCGCCGCCAAACGCGCCAGCTGGGGCACCAGCGTGACAGCACCGCCCAGGTGACCAGCAGCGCACAATTCGTCGTCGCTGAGGCTGGTCAAGGCGGTCACCGCCAGCAGCGTCGTCGACGTTTGGCGCACGGACTGGGCCGCTGCTTTCATCATCGACGCGCCCCCGCTGGCGTGCAGGGTCAAGAAGCGCACGTCGAGGTCAATGGCCCGGCGCACCGTCGACGCCACCGTGTTCGGGATGTCGTGCAGCTTGAGATCGAGGAAGACGTCGACGCCGCGGGCTCGGACGCGCCTGATGATGCTCGGTCCTTCGGCGGTGAAGAGCTCGAGGCCGATCTTGAAGACGCCGACCTGGTCGCTGAGCAGATCGACCCAAGCGATGGCGTCGCCGGCGTTTGCGACGTCGAGGGCGAAGCAGAGGCGGGGTTCGGGCACGGTCCTGTGTACTGCGTTTCTCGGCACGCAGCCTGTGCCGCAGCGATGAAAAGGGGTCGCCGACAGCGCCTTCCTCGTCGCTGTGGATCGGGGCGGCCACCCAGCGTTCTCTTCGAAAGCACGCCGTCCCGCATCAAGCTTCACCCCGGACGACTGTCCGCGACGACCTGTCGCTTTTTCGTCGCACCGCCGTCCCTGCGCTGCCCCGCAGGGCGGGTCCTATGCTTGAGGTCCCCCAACTGCGGAGTTCCCATGCGCTTCAATCCCGCGCTCTGGCTCCTGGTTCTTGTCGCCGGCTGCGGTTCCGTCGACGTCCCTCAGGCCGGCGAAGGCGAGGGGGAGGGCGAAGGCGACGGCGAGGGGGAAGGCGAAGGCGAGGGGGAGGGCGGAGGTGAGGGCGAAGGTGAAGGCGAAGGTGAAGGCGAAGGTGAAGGCGAAGGTGAAGGCGAGGGCGAGGGCGAAGGTGAAGGTGAAGGT
>JAHFED010000021.1 GCA_023248635.1 Myxococcales bacterium | reverse complement strand
CTGCGGTCGGCTGATGCGCGGCGGCGGCGTGGGTTCGGGCCTGGCGCGCGGGGGCACGGGGGGGTCGGGTCCTGCAGGGGCTCGGGCTGCGGTTGCACCGGTGGCGGGACCTGGGTCGGTGGCGTCACTGGCTCCGGGCGGGCCTGCACGGGAGGAAGCGCGGGCGGGGGCAGCCACATCGGCGGCTGCGTCACGGGGTTGGCGCGCGGCGGCGGGGGCGCCGGCGGCGGGACCTGGGTCGGCGGCGGCCGGAAGATCATGGTGAGGACCTTCACGATGAGCGTCAGCGGAGCAGGCGGTGGGCTGGCCACCGGAGGCTTCGGTTTGGGCTTGTCGATGTAGTCGTCGGTGAAGAGCGGCGCCGGAGGCTTCAGGGTGGGAGGCGGGACGTACGGGGGGGCGACGCGGGGTGGCGGGGGTGGGGGCGGAGGCGCCGGACGGGGAGAATGTTTGACGCTGCCACCACCACCGCACATGAGAGCCTCCTGCTGGTTGATTCGTTGCGCACAACCCCTTCAGCAGGACCGATGCCAGCGAGCCACCCAGCATTTATGCCTCCAGAATCAGGCAGTTGGATCGATCACCGGGGGTTGCGCAACGCATGCGCAACTCCCGAGCAGTCGGTGCGCAACGATCTTGCGCAAGTGACGGCCCGCGGCCTTGCGCGTTCGGCAGAAAATCGGCCGCTCCCGTGTTCGAGGAGCAGGGGGTGTGAGGGGTAACTCCAGTTGGCCCGGCAGGGTCCTGGATTGCTACTGCATCACCACGGGAGGGGCCGCCCGATGACCAAGGCCAGGAGGTTGGCTGCACCATGAAGTCGCTCGTTCCCTTTGATCGCGCACGCTGCGGGCGTGCCTGGCGGCCGTCTGTCATCCTCGCCCTCGTCGCCGCCGTGGGCGCCCACGCCGGGGATGTCTGGACAGAGAGCACGGCGCTGCCTCGCGTCGCCATCCCCAGCCTCGCGCCTTTGGTCAAAGACAGCGAGACGGCGGTCCTCTCCATCGACGTCGAGAGCGACGTCAACTCCTCCCTCGACCCGCGTGCGCAACGTCTCTTTCGCCTTGAGGCTCCCGACTTCAAGCAGCGCGGACAGGGCACGGGCTTTCTGATCAGCCCCGACGGCTACGCCCTGACGAACCACCATGTTGTCGAAGGCGCCCAAAAGATCCGGGTGCGGGTCGGCGGCCGCAGCGAGGTGCTCGCCGCCACCGTCATCGGCGACGACCCTCGCACCGACGTCGCCCTCATCAAGCTCGACGGCAAAAACCCCGCCGGCGGTCCCTGGCCCCACTTGAGCCTCGGCGACAGCGACGCTCTGCAAGTGGGTGACTTCGTCGTCGCCGTCGGCAACCCCTTCGGGCTGTCCCAGTCTGTCTCGTTGGGGATCGTGTCGGCGAAGAGCCGACGAGATATCGCACCCTCAGGGCGGCAGGGCCTGTACGACTTTCTGCAGACTGACGCCGCAATCAACCCGGGCAACTCCGGTGGACCCCTGCTCAACCTCGCCGGCGACGTCATCGGCATCAATTCGGCGATCAACGCTTCCGGACAGGGGATTGGCTTCGCGATCCCCGTCAACCTGGTGAAGAAGCTCTTGCCGGACCTCAAGGACAAGGGTCGGGTCGATCGGTCCTGGATCGGCGTGGCCATCCAGCGGGTCGGCCCCGAGCTCGCCTCCGGCCTGGGGCTGGAACGACCCCGGGGCGCCCTGGTGTCTCAGGTCGTTGCGAGCGGTCCGGCCTTTCAGGCGGGGGTGAAGCCTGGCGACGTCATCGTGAAGTTCGATGGGCGGCTCATCGAAGACTCCAGCGACCTGCCCCTGCTGGCAGCGACGACGGGGGTGGGCCGCACGGTGCCGCTGGAGCTCTTGCGCGACGGTGAGCTGCGCTCGGCCAAGGTCAAGCTGAGCGCGCCGCCCAAGGTCGAATCCGACGACGACGACGAGCCTCGCCGCGACGAACGCGCGGGCAAAGCTGAAGCGGGGCGTCTGGGCATCCGCGTGGACACCCTCGATGACGAACTGCGGGCGCGCCTCGAGCTCACGGCCAAGCAGAAAGGTGCCGTGATCGTCCGTGTCCAGCCGGGCTCACCAGCGGCCGAAGCGGGACTGCAACCCGGCGACGTCGTCGTCGACGTGAATGGCGCGGGGGTCGGCGATCGCGAGGGCTTCGTCACCGCCGTCGACCGCGTTGCGACGGGCAAGTTGTTGAAGATGTTGGTCCTGCGCGGAGGCTCCCCGACTTTTGTCGCCTTGCCCAAACCCTGAATGGGTGTGCGGCCGAAGTGACCCAAATGGAATCGTTGGGTTTCTGGGACATCACCATGATATATTGATGAAGGCGCAGATCAATGTATGAACATCACATTGTGATGCGCCCGCGACGCCGATTGCAGCATCAGAGCCAATCGCGACCTGCAGAACGAGGAAGCGCGCCAGGGCGGTCCTTCGTCGTAGGTTCGATGCGACCGAGGCACAATTGTCGATGTCGTCGAAGCAGGGGCGGCGTTGCGGGGCCATGTTGGGCGCGATCACGTCGTAGCCACGCCGGATAGTTGGCACCGGGCTTGGATTGGTCCTCCACCAGACATCCGATGGCCGGAAGTCAGGTTCGCAAGGAGGACACAATATGCAGCGTTCATTGTTGTTCGGTGTTGTGGCGATCAGCGTGGCCGGATGCAGCGGTGAACCTCTAGGCAATGGAGCGCCTTCTCCTGCTGACTACACGGCGCAGATCACCGGCGTGCGCGAGGGACATCTGATGGGCGACATCGGTCCTGCCGAGGGGATCAACACGCCGACGACGCGCATCAACACCTGGGACGACGGCACCTATCTCGCCGTCGACGCCGTGGTTCAGCTCTCGGATCGCGCCGCCATGCTGTTTTTGTCGGCGTCCAACGCTGCCGAGCTCTTCGTCCCGGGCACCGACACCACCTTCAGCTTCAGCGACTACTACGACTACCAGGCCGGCGAGCCCCAGATCGGGCTGCTCGGATGTGTCGGGCAGGCCATCGACGTCTACGACCAATACGATGCCGCCGCCGACGAGGTCGATCTCGTGGTCGAAGCCAACCAAGGTGGCGAGGCCGGTGACATTGACGTCGACGTCGTGGGCCGCTGGTTTGTGGAAGCGCCTGCAGACGGGGCACTGAGCGTGCGAGAGGCGCGGGCGAGCTTCGTTCTGGAGCGATGATCGAAAACGAGACAGGTCCGGCCGACTTCTCGGATCCAGCCTGGATTGTCCGTACCGTTGCGGGACAGGCCCGATCGTCGGGTCCGGTCGAAAGGGGAACACGATGCAAATGCGAATGCTGCTCGGGACCACGTTGGGCGCGGTGTTGTTGGCCACCACGGGGTGCATGGTCGATCGCACGTACCAACCCGAGCCATCGCGCGGCTTCGACGACTTCATCGACAACAACGACCTCGACGCCACCGTCGACGACACCGGCGAAGACTTCGACGCCAACGACGTCGACGCTGCCCCCCCCTTCGTCGGTGTCCGTGATGGCCTCTTGAGCGGCGACGTCGGCCCGGCTGTGGGCATCAACCAGGCACCAGACCGCCTCGCGGTCTACGACGACGGCTACTACCTTTCCATCGAGTCCGTCGTTCAGCTCGAGAACCGCGCCGCCATGCTGATGTTGAGCGCGTCCAACGCCAGCGACCTCTTCGTCGCCGGCACCAACCGCCGCTTTACCTTCTCCGCCTACGAAGCCGACGGCGCCCAAGTCTACCTGCTCGGATGCACGGGCCAGGACATGGACGTGTTCGACGAATTCGACACCCCCGCCGATGAAGTCGACGTCGTCGTCGAAGAAGCTCCCGATGGGGAGCCGGGCGAGCTGCAGGTGCAGCTGGCAGGTCGCTGGAACAAGTACGACAACGCCGGCGAGCTCATCAACACACAGAAGGCGACCTCGCGCTTCACCTTGCGGCGCTGAAGTGCCGATGACCCGCGGGTCGAGCGAAAGATGAGGAAAACAGCGGCTCCCCCTCGGGAGCCTCTTTCTTTGGTGCGTCGGGTCGGGCACCGACGACGACCATGCGTGTCATTTTTCTTCGCCACGGCATTGCCCACGACCGGGCCGATCCGCAGTGCCCCGCTGATCCGGAGCGTGCGCTCACCGAGGAGGGCCGCAAGAAGGCGAAGAAGGCCTGCAAGGGGCTCTTCGTCGTCGGCTGTCGCCCCACCCGCGTCGTCACCAGCCCCTATGTCCGCGCTCGCCAGACCGCTGAGCTGGCGCTCGAGACCTTCGACCTCAGCAAGGACAAGATCGTCGTCACCGAGGCCTTGTTGCCCGAAGCCGCGCCCTACGCCCTCTTTCACGCCTTGTTCGCCTTCGTTCACTCCGACGAAGAAGT
Organism: Myxococcales bacterium; assembly: GCA_023248635.1. Lineage (GTDB taxonomy): Bacteria > Myxococcota > UBA727 > UBA727 > VGSZ01 > VGSZ01. The sequence goes on along the minus strand of JAHFED010000021.1, from coordinate 85,743 downwards.
GGTGTGCGTCGGCCATGCGCCCCACCTCGATCGCGCCCTGGCTTTGTCGATCACCGGCGATCGCGTACCCGTGACCTCGTTGAAGAAAGCGGGCGCTGCGCTCTTGGAGCTCGACGACCTCCCGCGCCCGCACGGCGAGCTCTCGTGGCTGATGCCGCCCAAAGTGCTGGTCGAGCTCGGCTGAACCGCGATCAGGGGGCCAGCCCGCCACGCTCCTGCAGCTCGAGAGGCGGAGGCGGGGCGTCGTCGGCGGTCTGCACGGGCTCGGTGCCCTGCACGAACACCTCCGCGATCACCCCCGCGGGGAGCACCTTGGGGATGGGGTCGCCGTCGTCGTTGAGCTCGAGATCGGGCAGCTCTCCAGGCAACAGGGCTGCTTCGGAGCGCGCCAACAGGCCGGTGCGGATGTCGACGCTCTTGCGCACCACGCCGTCGGCGAGCACGAAATCGTGAGCGGGTTGGTCGGCGACGGCGACGTTCATGAAGCGCATCCAGATGGGTACGGCGGCGCGTCCACCGGATTCGGCGCGGCCCAGGGTCTTGTTGTCGTCGAAGCCGACGTAGACGCCGGTGACGATGTCGGGCGTGAAACCGACGAACCAGGTGCTACGGGCTTCGTCGGTGGTGCCGGTCTTGCCCGCTACCGGTCGTTTGAGCTCGCGCGCGCGCATCGCCGTGCCGCTCTCGACGACGGACTTCATCATGTCCGCCATGATGCTGGCCGTCTGCGCCGCGAAGACCTGGGTGTGCTCGAGGGGCGGCGCCTCGAACAAGATGGAGCCGTCGCGCTTTTTGACTTTCTCGATCAAGACCGGTGGCGCCCAGCGTCCGCCGTCGGGGAACACGGCGTAGGCATTCACGAGGTCGAGGAGGTGCACGCCGCCGGTGCCCAAGGCGAGGGTCTGATTTTTCGGGAAGGGCTCTTCGGCCAGGTTGAGGTGCACTTTGGCGGCGACGTCGAGGACGGCGTCGATGCCCACCTTTTCGAGGATGCTGATGCTGCAGGTGTTCACCGAATGCGTGAGGCAGGTGCGGGTGGTGATGTCGCCGAGAAAGCGGCCCGACGAATTTTGGGGCGCCCATTTCTTGCCCGTCCACCGGTCGAAGAAGACCTTGGGGGCATCCGTGATCAAGCGGTGGGACACGCTGCCGTCGGCGCGGGTCTCAAGGAAGCCCACCGACGAGAAGAGCCGAGTCTCGATGCCGGTGGCGTAGATGAAGGGCTTGAACGACGACCCCGCCTGGCGCACGGCCTGGGTCGCGCGGTTGAAGGGGCTGGCGGCGAAGTCCGATCCGCCGACCAGGGCCAGCACCCGGTGGTCCGCGGGATCGATGGACACCAAGGCCCCCTGCGCTTTGGGATCTTGCTCCAATGCGACCTCGACGACGGCGGCCTTGGCGCTGGTGCCTGGGCCGCCCGGGCTGAGGGCAGAAACCTTGCCGCCTTTGTCTTTGCTCGAAGCGCGTCCGGGCAGGATCTTCTCGATGCTGACCAGCACGATGTCGCCTCTTTTGACGACGTCGGAGGGAGCTTTGGGCCTTTCGGTGGATTTCTCGGGGGAGAAGGGGCGCGCCCAGGCCATCGACGCAAAAGGCATGACCGCGTCGGTGGTGCCGAGGTCGACGACGACCTTCTTGCCCGCGTTGTCGATCTCCTTGACGACAGCGCCTGCGCGCGATCCGATTTTCAGACGCGTGGTGCGCACCTGGCGCAGCGCGGGCGACGTCGAAAGTCCGGCCTTGGCTGCCAGCTGGGCATCGAGCTTTTTCTCGGCATCGCTGACGTCGTCGTCGTCGTCGTCTTGCGCGGCAGCGGCTTTGAGGATGCGTTGGACGTCGTCGTGCTTGACCCGGGCGAGGTCCCAGATCGCGCGGCCCTCGGCGGCTTCGAGCTTGAGATCGGGGGTCTCGTCGGCGGGGAAGCGTCTGCCCCGTTCATCGTCGAGGAGGGCCAGCAGCTCTTTGGCAACGTCTGGATCGAGGCGCACCAGGGGGCCGCGGTAGCCCTGGCGCTTGTCGAGCTCGCGCAGTCCTTTGTCGATGCCAACGTTGGCGGCCTTCTGCAGGCCTCCGTCGAGCGCGGCGTAGACCGTGAGACCGCCGCGGGCGACCTCTTCTGGCGAGGTCTTGTCGACGAGGACCTGCCGGATGGCTTCGGCGTAGTAGGGCGCCACGTCGAGAAATTCGGGCGGCGCCACCTCGACGCGCACGGGCTCCTCTTTGGCGCGCTGCTCCTGCGCTTCATCGATGAAGCCGTTGGCTCTCATCTGCTCGAGCACGTAGCCGCGGCGCACGCGAACGCGCCGGGGATCGGCCCAGGGGTTGATGCGACTCGGCGACTTGGGGATGGATGCCAGCACTGCCGCCTGGCCGATGGTCAGTTTGTCGACGGAGCGTCCGTAGTAGGTGCGGGCCGCCTCTTCGACGCCGTAGGCCCCGTTGCCGAAATAGATCTGGTTCAGATAGAGATAGAGAATATGGTCTTTTGAGAATCGTTCCTCGATTTTTTTCGCCAAGATCATCTCCTTGATCTTGCGAGACATCGAGCGCTCGGGCGTGAGCAGAAAGGTCTTCGCCGTCTGCTGCGTGATGGTGGAGCCACCGGACTGGGGCCCGCCGATGAGCTTGTGCCGCGCCTGGTAGATGACCGCGCGGACGATGGCCCAGTAGTCGATGCCTTTGTGATTGTAAAAATCTTCGTCTTCGGCGGCGATGAACGCTCTCTTCACATGCTCGGGAATCTGCTCGATGGCGACCACCGTGCGCCGCTCCTCGTAGAAGCGGGCCACCAGGTTGCCGTGCCGGTCAAAGACCTTCGACGTCAGCGCCGGATCGTAGTTCTCCATCGAGGAGAGATCGGGCAGCTCATTCCCGAGCACTGCGATGTGGGCCATCAAACCGCCCGCCAGCAGAGCGGCGACGGCGACGGCGACGACGAAGAGCCGCTTGATCAGACCCTTGGGCCCGCCATCGACGATCAGAGGAATCTTGGAGAGGAACATCTGGACCAGAGGGCACCACCCGGTTGTCCCTGCGTCAAGCTCGCAAAAGGCTTGGCCATTCCGTCAATGCCCTCCCACAGGCGACGACGACGACGAAGCTATCCGACCGCCGCCGCGGTGCCATCGCGTCACGACAAGCGCAGGGCGCGCTTGCGGAACCGCTCCTCGGCTTGGACGCAGATGGCGATCAGCTGCGGCCTTTTGAGGATGCCGCGGCATTCCTCCTTGCGCTGGTAGAGGTGTTCGACGACGACGGGCCACAAGAGCTTCAGCGTTTCGTCGTGCAAGGGCGTTGGGCAGGCATCGCGGTGGTGGCCGTTGCGAAAGATCCAATCGATCTGATCGTGCTGATGCTCGAGATCGAGGCGCACCAGGGCCAGCAGCTGGGCGACGAAGCGGGCATCGAGCCGGGGCAGGGTGGCCAGACGTCCGCGAAAGCGCCGGGCCACGTTTTCATCGGTCCAGTCGACGGCGTCCTCAGCGGGCGGAAAGGCTTCGAGCAGCTCGACGAGCTCCTTGGCGATGAGGTCGGCGATGGCGACGTCGCCGGCCACGGGTTTTTGCTCGAGCAGGGGCTCGTACGGCTTCCACCACAACATCGCTCCATGGTACCCACCGGGCCTTCTTCGCCGCCAGGCGAGAGAAGCTTCAGGCGGGTCAACCACACCGTCGACGACACCACCCCAGCGGAGAGACCATGAGCGCCATCATCCACGTCCAGGCCCGGGAAATCCTCGACTCGCGTGGCAATCCCACCATCGAAGTCGACGTCATTCTCGACTCGGGGGCGGAGGGTCGCTTCGCGGTTCCCTCGGGGGCATCGACGGGCGAGCACGAAGCCGTCGAGCTGCGCGACGACGACAAGAAACGCTACGGCGGCAAGGGCGTGCTCAACGCCGTCAAGAATGTGAACGAGCTCATCGCCCCCGAGCTGGCCGGCTACGACGCCGACGACCAGCACGGTCTCGACCACGTCATGATCGCGCTCGACGGCACCCCCAACAAGGGCAAGCTCGGCGCCAACGCCATCCTCGGCGTCAGCGTCGCCGCCGCCAAAGCAGCTGCCGAAGACCACGGCGTCCCCTTCTATCGCCACGTGGGCGGCACCAACGCGCGCGTGCTGCCCGTGCCGCTGATGAACGTGATCAACGGTGGCTCCCACGCCGACAACTCCCTGGACATCCAGGAGTTCATGATCGTTCCCCTGGGTGCGTCGACGTTCAAGGAAGCACTGCGCATGGGCGCTGAGACCTTTCACGCTTTGAAGAAGATCTTGAAGAAGGCGGGAGCATCGACGGGTGTTGGCGACGAAGGCGGCTTTGCTCCCAGCCTGGCCAACAACGAGGCCGCGTTCACCACCTTGCTCGAGGCCATTAGCGCCGCGGGATACAAGCCCGGCACCGACATCGCCCTCGCCGTCGACGCCGCCGCCTCCAGCTTTTTCGACAAGGCCAAAGGCACCTATTCCTTCGACGGCAAAGATATCGATCGCGCCGCAATGATTGGGTTCTGGAAGGACATGCTCGGCAAGTATCCGATCGTGTCCCTCGAGGACCCCCTCGACGAAAACGACTGGACCGGCTGGAAGCAGATCACCAACGAGCTGGGCGGCAAATGCCAGATCGTCGGCGACGACTTCTTCGTCACCAATCCGAAGCTCCTGGCGCGTGGGATCGAACAGAATTCGGCGAATTCCATTCTGATCAAGCTGAACCAGATCGGCACGCTGACCGAGACCCTCGAGGCCATCGACATGGCCCACCGCGCGGGTTTCCGTTCGATCGTCTCCCACCGCTCGGGTGAGACCGCCGACACCACCATCGCCGACCTCGCCGTGGGCGCGGGCTCGGGGCAGATCAAGACCGGCTCCCTCAGCCGCAGCGATCGCGTGGCCAAGTACAACCGCCTGCTGCGCATCGAGGACGAGCTCGGCACGGCGGCGCGTTACCTCGGCAAGTCCGCACTCCTGAAGGGCGCTCAACAGTGATTTCTTCGGGCGCTGGCGCGCCAGAAGGGATCGACGGTGCTCACTGGCGTTTCCTCGTCGTCGTCGTCGTCGGCCTGCTGTCGGCGTCGGCGTCGGCGTACACGGTGAGGCCTGGCGATCTGCTCATCAAAGGCGTCGCTGGTGCCTCCGTCAATGTCGCGCGCCTGAACGTAGCGACCAAGGCGACGCCCCCCGCGGGGATGGTGCTGGGCGCGGACTTCGACTGGTCCTTCGACGGCAACTGGAGCTTGATGACCTCGCTGCGGCCGGTGCTGTCGCCGGGCTTCGTCGACGGCAACCTCGCTTTGGGCGCGCGCTACCGCGTGTTGCAGCTCGATGCGCCTCTCATTCCGTGGGCGTCGGCGCAGTTGGTCACCGCCTTGGGGGCGCCGCTCGGCTACGGCGATCTGCACGTCAACGTCGGCGCGCGTTTGGGCGGCGGCATCGACTACTTCGTCATGCGGGACCTCGCTGTGGGCGTCGAAGTCGCCACCGAGGCGTCAGCGCTACTCGTGCCCTTGTTGGGGGCCGAGGCGTCGACCGAGGTGTTGGTCGGCGTGACCTGGCGTCTTTGATGGGCGTCATCGGCACCGTCATCCGCAAGGAAGCCACCGACAACGCTCGGGATCGGCGGGCCGTGTCGACGGCGCTCCTGATGCCGCTGATGGGACCGTTGAGCCTGGTTCTGCTCTTTTTTCTCTTCAGCGACATTCAAGAGAAGCAGCAGGCGCCCAAGGTTCCCGTCGTCGGCAAAGAGAATGCACCCGTGCTCTTGGCGCAGCTCGCCCGATCCGGCGTCGTCGTCGAAGACGCCCCCGCAGATCCCCAACAAGCGGTGCGGGACGGCAAAGTCGACGTCGTCCTCGTCATCCCGAGCTCTTTTGGTGACGACCTGCGCCACGGGCGACCAGCGGTGGTCGAGATCATCGTCGACGAATCACGGCAGTCGTCGGGGATCCTTCTGTCGCGCCTGCGCCGGTCCCTGCAGCAATACAGCGCACAGGTCGGCGCTTTGCGGCTGGTCGCCCGCGGCATCGATCCCCTCGTCAACCAGGCCGTCGCCGTCAGCGTCCGCGACGTCGGCACTCCTCAGGGCAAGACCGCGCTCTTGCTGGGCGTGATGCCGCTTTTTCTGCTGCTCTCTTGCTTCATGGGCGGCACCTACGTCGCCATCGACGTCACTGCGGGTGAGCGCGAGCGGGGATCGCTCGAGGCGCTGCTGCTCAACCCGGTCAAAGCGGTGGACCTGGTGCTCGGCAAAGTCGCGGTTGCTGCCCTCTTTGGCTTGCTCGGCGTCACGGTGTCTGCTGCCGGCTTCGTCGTCGCCGTCGCCGTCATTCCTTTTGCCGAAGTCGATCTCGACATCTCGCTGCCGCCCCTGGTCGCCGTCGCCGTCGTCGCCCTGCTCTTGCCCATGGTGCTGCTGGGTGCTGCGCTGCAGGTCTTCGTCGGGACCTTGTGCAAGACCTTCAAGACCGCGCAGGCCGCCATCTCGATGGTGATGGTGGCGCCCACGATCCCGGGGGCACTGTTGATGATGTTCCCGCAGCAACCGACGACAGCGATGATGTTGGTACCGACCTTGGGCCACAGCATCTTGATGATGCGCCTCATTCGGGGGGAGCCCACTGCAGCCGTCGACGTCGCCTTGGCCAGTGGCTCGGTGCTCATCGTTGCCGCGCTGCTCCTGCTCATCACCGCCCGACTCTTTGGCCCCCGTCTGATTGTTGGACGTTAGTCCTCGAAATTACAGTACTTTTTCGCCACCGCATCCATCGCCTCTGCCTTGCCTGGGCTGGGGCACCTGAAGTTGACCGGCCGCGAAGGCGATCCATACTGACCCTCATGGGTCCCCGATTCTGCATGCTGTTGCTGGGCGTCGCGCTGGTGTGCGCGCCCGGGCAGGCGGCGTCGTCAGCGGACAATGGCCCGTGGCTGAACGCGCTCACCACCGCCTTCGTGCTCCTCGATCTGACCACCGGCGACCTCGACGGCGACGGCCGCGACGAGAGCGTGATTTGCTACCGCCACGACATCGCCACCACGGACCTCGGCAGCGGCATCGTGATCCTCCAGGGCACGGGCGCTGCGTCCAAGCCGGTGTTCCATGTGCAGCTCGATGGCGCGCTTTGCGAGAAGGTGCGCGTCAACAACAAGAGGCTTGGCATCCTGCTCGCCGGCAACAAGCAGCTCACCTGGACCTACGGCGAAGAGATCCGTTTCCGCGGCGACAAGCTGAGTACGGTGCAGATCAAGGATGTGACGGCGTCATCGACGCTGGACAGCAACCACAGCCCGCAGAAGGCCACCGACAACGACCTGGCGACGTCGTGGGCAGAGGGCGCCACTGGAACGGGCATCGGACAAACCCTCACAGTGCGCCTGCAAAAGGCCGTCGACGTCGGCTCCATCGCCATCTACTGCGGCGACGGCACCAACCAGCGCAGCTTTTTCGATCGCAACCGTGTGCACCGCGGCAGCATCCAGACCAAGACCGAAGCCGACCTCGGCGACAGCGCCGCCGGCGTGGATTTCTCTGCGCTCGGCATCGACTCCATCGGCGACCACATCGAGTTCACCTGCGAGAACAAGCCGGCGGTCACCTACGTCGGCATCCACCGGCGCGGCGTCGTCGAAGTGCAGATCCGCGTCGACAGCGTGTATTTGGGCGACAAGAAAGACGATACACACATCGCCGAGATCGAGATTGTTACTGTGCTGGATCCGGCCCAGACGCTCGATCGCGCCAAGGATCTCAAGAAGAAGGGCGAAGTGTTGCCAAAAACGGCGACTTCGAAGATGCCAACGGCACCAGACGTCGACGTCGACAGCGCGACCAAGAAGCTCGACGACGACGGCCGCTCGATCGTTCCTGACGACTTCTGATCCCCGATCTCGCTGAACTTCGTTCACCGAGGTCGTGGATCTTCTTCCTGGAGGGTGCCGCAGCTGATGCACGACGGTGGGGCCCCACCGCCCCCACCCAACTCGGCTTCGCGCGCGCTCCCCGCCCCGAACTGGACTTGGGATGATCCCCGATCTCGCTGAACTTCGACCGCGGAGCGGTCTCGTTCAGCTCCGTCGGGGATGCTCTTCTGGGAGGTCTGATGCAGACCTCTCCCCGCGCCGGCGGAGCCGGACGCGGGGCCCCCACCAACTCCGCGTTCCGCGGGCGCGCGTCACGCGCATCATCCCGCGTCTTTCCCAGCTCGGAACGCGGTCGAACATCAAGGGGATGCGGGATGAGATCACAGGTGATCCGGAGGAGATCATTTCCGCATTGGAAATGATCTCTCAGCGACAAAAGATATCTCCCGCAGAAGATAATCATTGACAGATTTTTTAGACCACGTTAGCTGGGCCCCTCCCTAAAGGGCGGGGGGCGGGTGGTGGGTGGAATGTTGAGAACGATTCTCACTCTCGACGAAGCCATCTCGTGTCCTGCTCGCCCATCATCCCCCCTGGCCGCCGGCAACCGACTCGCGGCGCGGGCCACGGCGCCGGTGAGAACGTTGCTCCGCGCGCAGCCGCACATCGACCGCGTGCCCTTGCAGCGCGCGCATCCTGCAAGAGCCAGGAAGCGGTCTTGAAGTTTGGATGTTCAAGATGCTGGCGCGTCTTGAACATCAACCGTCAGCCTTCGACGTCGACGAAGCCGGTGCGGATCGAGCCGACTCGCAGGCGCACCGGAGCGTTGCCGTCGACGACGAAGCGCACGGTCTTGCGGGCTGGCTCGCCGGTCGTTTGGTAGGGCCAGGTGGTGTCGCCGCCAAAGCGTCCCGCATGGTGTCCGCCCAGGTGTCCCACCACCCGCACACAGCCATCGCGCACGCGGGGAGCGTCGACGACGACGGCGCGCAACGCTTCGTTGTGTGGCAGGTGCTGAGCACCGGTCGGTCCCGAGGTGGCGATGCCGCCGCGGTTTTCGATGGTGAGCTCGAGCAGGGCCGTGTCGGCACCCAGGGATGTACGCCGAACCTGGACGTGCAGGCGCGGCAAGAGCGACAGCAGGCGAAAGAACACCGCGGCATGCTTGCAGGCGACGTCGTCGACGAGGGGGCCCTCTGGAGGGTTCCACATGGAGAAGCGGGGATCGAGGCCGCCGACTTCGATCTCGCCGAGTTGGGGGTGCTGGGCCGTCTTCCAGGGAATCAAAGGCGAAGCCTGCAGCGAGCTGAGGAAGCGCGAGAGCACCTCCATCTGCCCGCGGCTCTGGTGGCCGTAGACGTCGACGAAGGGCTTGGTGCGAGGGAGCCCGGCGCGCTGGTAGAGGTCCCACAGCTCCACGGACCAAGCGAACGCGCCGCGTTGCAAGAAGGCGTAGTCGCACAGATCGCCGGCGAGGGGTTTCTCGGGCTGGTAACAGAACTCCTCGAAGGAGCTCACCGTGGGAACGCCGACGTGGGCGCTCGTCCACTCCTCGATGAGGCGAAAGATGGCGCGGTCATCGCTAGCGAGCTTGCTGTCGGGGGCATCGCCGAGGGGACGAATCCAACACCCGCCGAAGGTATGAAGGTTGAGCCAGAAAAAGATGTTGGGCCTCGACGACGCAAAGCTCATGACCGCTCGGGCTTCGGGGCTGCTCCCGGCGAAATTGCCGGCACCCTCTTGGGCAGGTTCGGGCTTCCATCCGGCGGAGAAGTTGCGGTTCAGATCGAGAGGGTTGTCGTCGAAGAAGCGCCAAGGCGGGATGGATTCGCCGTCGTAGTTCTCGATGACGCCCTCGGGGTAGAGGGAGAAGAAAGGGCCGTCGTCGTCGACGTCGCGGGGCAACATCAGGCCGGGCACGTTCCTGGATTCGACGAAGGCACCGCAGGGATCGAGCTGACGCATGCGGCGCACCTGTCCGTCGCCGTCGATGTCGACTTGGCGCCAGCGCGGGCGGCTCGAGGGCTTGTCGTCGAGCAGGGAGCTGCGCACGAAGCGGCCATCGTCGGCGATGGCTTCGGCCCCGTCGGGGGACATGGTCGGCATCACATAGACCAGCGCGTCCTTGGCCCTTTCGACGACGGCGTTGGAGAGGGCATGGCGGTTGTCACCCGCGTGCAAGGCCAGCAGGTCGTCGACGAAGGCGAGTGCGACGTTGGTGCCGAGCAACTCGTTGGCGTGCATGTTGGCGTCGATCCACAGCGCCGGGCGCGCGCGCTCGGGTTCGCGGCCGACGACGACGACGTACAGGGGCCGCCCTGCCGTCGAGCTGCCGATGCGCTCGACGCGGACCAAATCGGGATAGGTCGCGGCGAGCTCCTTCAGGTGCTGCTGGAGCTCAGCGAAGCGCAGGTACCGACGCCTCAATGCCTTCGACAGCGCTGATTCGGGGGAGCTGGTCATGGTCGACACTTGGCAGCCGACCACCGACAGTCAACGACGATGACCCCGCACGGTCTCTACACCGGTCGCTACGCCCCCTCGCCCACCGGCGATCTGCACATCGGCAACGCCCTCGCCGCCGTCGTCGCCTGGTCCCGCGCCCACCTGCGTGGCGGTCGCTGTCTGCTGCGCATCGAAGATCTCGATGTCGCCCGCACGAAACCGGGGGTCTGCGAACGCATCCTTGCCGATCTCTCCGACCTCGGCCTGGGCTTCCCCGACGACGTGATGGTTCAGTCTGCTCGGACGCGCGCCTACGAAGCAGCACTGCAACGCCTCATCGACGACGACCTGGTCTATGCCTGCACCTGCTCCCGCCGGGATCTGGCGGCCTCCGCACCCCATCTGGGCGACGAAGGGCCGGTCTATCTGGGCACCTGCCGCCACCGCGCCGTGGGCCCTTCGGGCGTCGACAAAGACTCCCCCCATGTGTCCCTGCGCGTGCGCGTCGATCGCCTGGTCGAGCGCTTCGGCAATCCCATCGTGCACGACGCTTGGCAGGGTGTCTTCACACACGACGTCGTCGCCGAGGTCGGGGACTTCATCATCCGTCGACGCGATGGCCTCTTCGCCTACCAGTTGGCCGTCGTCGTCGACGACGCTTTCTCGGGCGTCAACGAGGTGGTGCGGGGCCAGGATCTGCTGTCGTCGTCGCCGCGCCAGCTGCTGTTGCACCGCGCGCTCGGGAATCCTGTGCCACCCTCCTTCGCCCACCTGCCCCTCATCCTCGACGCCGCCGGCGAGCGGCTCAGCAAGAGGAGCCCCCAAGCGCCCGAACTCTTGCGCACACTCTTGCAGCGCGCGTCGCCGCCTCGAGTTCTGGGTCACCTCCTGCATCTGTTGGGGCGGGCCCAAGCCGGGGCCGAGGTCAGCGCCGTCGAATTCGCTGCCCGTCTCGATGACGAGGCCCTGAAACGCCCGAGCCTGGTGTGGCGATCGCTCTGATTGCCGTCGTCGTCGTCGTCTGCTTTGGTGGCGCCATGTCGATCCGAACCGCCCGCGTCGCCGAGGAGATTCAGAAGGTGCTCGGCGAGCGTCTGTCCCGTGGCTTGCGCGATCCCCTGCCCGGCTTCGTGACCATTCGCGCGGTGGAGGTCACCTCGGATTTCGCCTTCGCCAAGGTCTTCGTCTCCGTCTTTGGCAGCGACGCCCAAAAACAGGGCGCGCTCGAGGGGTTGCGGGCCCAGAAGGGCGCGCTGCGCAAGGAGGTGGGCACCAAGATCCGCCTGCGCCAGACCCCCGACTTGCAATTTGTCCTCGACGAAAGCGCCGAACGGGCGGCACGCGTGCACGCGCTGCTCGATGAAGCCCGCGCCAAAGACGTCGCCATCGGCAAAACCCCAGAACCAGTCAAAGACGGCGTCGGCGCAGGCGAACAGCCCGTCGTCAAACCCTCTCCAAAGGTTGGTTGAGCACATGGCCCGCACTCTCTTTGGCACCGACGGGATTCGCGGCGAGGCCAATGTCCACCCAATGACGGCGGACGTAGCGATGCGCCTGGGCCGCGCCCTGGCCTTCCTCGTGAGAAAAGGGCGCCTGGGCCGGGGACAGCTCAGCGGGATGACGTCGGCGACGTCGACCTTGGTGCCGGCTTCGTCTCAGGCCCTGCACCGCCGCGTCGTCATCGGCAAAGACACGCGGGTCTCGGGCTATCTGATCGAGCAGGCCATCGCCGCCGGCGTCACCTCCATGGGCGTCGACGTCATGCTCACCGGACCCTTGCCCACCCCTGGCGTCGCCTTCATCACCAGCTCCATGCGTGCCGACGCCGGCATCGTGGTGTCGGCCAGTCACAACCCCTTCCAAGACAACGGCATCAAGGTCTTCGCCCACGACGGCTTCAAGCTCCCCGACGTCGTCGAAGAAGAGCTCGAGCGCCTGATCCTCGATCCCGCTGAGCTCGAGCGCAACGCGCCCACCGGCCGCGACATCGGCAAGGCCTTCCGCATCGACGACGCCAAGGGCCGTTACATCGTGCACTTGAAGGCGACCTTCCCCAACGAGCTCACGCTCGAGGGCCTCAAGGTCGTCGTCGACTGTGCTCACGGTGCCGCCTACGCCGTGGCCCCCCACGTCTTTCGCGAATTGGGCGCCGCCGTGATCGAGCTCGGCACCGGCCCCGACGGCACCAACATCAACGACGGCTGTGGATCGCTCTTTCCCAAGCTGCTGCAAAAGACCGTCATCGAGCACGACGCCCACCTCGGCGTGGCCCTCGACGGCGACGCCGACCGCGTCATCGTCGTCGACGAAAAGGGGCAGATCGTCGACGGCGACGCGGTGATGGCCTTGTGTGCTCGAGAGCTGCACAAAAAGGGCGCGCTCGCCGGGGACTGCATCGTGGCCACCGTGATGAGCAACGTGGGCCTCGAGCGCAGCCTCAGAGACGTCGGCGTCTCCGTCGATCGGGTGCAGGTGGGCGACCGCTACGTCGTGCAACGCATGAAAGAGCGCGGCTTGAACCTCGGCGGCGAGCAGTCTGGGCACGTGGTGTTCCTCGATCACGCGACCACCGGAGACGGGTGTGTGGCCGCCCTCGCCGTCGTCGCCGCCATGCTGCGCGACGGAAAGCCGCTGTCGGCGTTGGCGTCGGTGTTTTCGGCTTCGCCTCAAGAGCTCTTGAACATCGTCGTCGCCAAGAAAGTGCCGCTCGAAGAGCTGCCCAGCGTGATGGCCTGCATCCACGACGTCGAACGAGCCCTGGGCACCGGGGGCCGCGTGCTCGTGCGCTACTCGGGAACCGAGATGAAGGCGCGCGTGATGGTCGAAGGCGACGACGCCGCCGTCATCCGGGCCCACGCCCAGCAAATCGCCGAGGTCCTGCAGGTGGCGCTCAAGCCGTGAGCTGGCGAAGTGCGCTGGCCGAATTGGCCGCCCGGCCTGAGGGCAGAGAAGTTATCGCCGCCAGGCGATGAGCCTGTAGACAATTGGCCGCCCGGCTGAGGGCAGAGAACTAACCTCCGACGACGGCCGTTCCCATCACGAGCTTGGGGAAGGTGCGACCGAGGGCCTTGGAGGGAAAGTTTTCCATGACAATCTGCTGGTTGACGGTGACGGTGTCGCCGACGTTGATGCTCATCGTCGAAACGGCGACCCACTCCTCGCCGCTGGGAACGGCGACGCGGATGTAGGTGTACGTCGGGACGTCGAGCTTCTCCAGAACCTTGCCGCTGAAGACGACCCCACCGCCCATCCCCTCGGCGACGTCGCCCATGGGCGGGGCGCCCATCCCGCCAAAATTGGGCAGCGTGGGGTCTTTGGCTGCCAAGGGCGCCCCGTCGTCACCCTGGCCGATGGGCGGGTGGCCAGCGGGCATCTGGGCGTCCCGCTCGATCGGGATGGGGGTCGTTGGCACGCCTGCGAGGCCAGAAGGAGGCAACGTCGAGTCCTGCGGCTTCGGAGGACAGGCAGCGCAGATGAGGGCGAGGGCGAGGGCGGCGGCGAGGCGGATCGCGTTCATGGCGGTACTTCCTGCTTGGCGCCGCTCGGCACGGCGCAAAGGGGTCTAACGCCATCGTGATCGAATTGCATTGGCTCGCTGGACGCGACGGCAAGGGACGGACCGCAGACTACAGCGTTCGCTATGTAAACAAGTGGGAAGGAAGCCAAAGGGCCGTCGACGTCGCTACTTGGTTTGGCAATGCTGCCTCTCGAGGTGGATCGATGTCGGACAACATGAAGGTCGGACCCAAGTCGCCGCAGCGTGGGGCCGTCGAGCTGACCAAGACGACCAAGACGAGCGCGGTGCACACCCCAAAGGTCGAGACCCCGCGCGCGCCGACCACGACGACGACGGAGGGCCCGGTCTCGGCTCTCTTTTCGGACTCGCGCAAGGAATCGACGGCGAAAAAGCCGGGCACGCTCAAGCCCCACGAAGCCCTCATGACCAGCCACAGCAAGCCCCGCTACGCCTCCTTCGCCGATGCCTTCAGCAGCGTCGTCGGCAAGAACGCCATCGACGATCTCAAGCAGTGGGCGACGGCGGGCACCAAGCCGATCGTCCTCATCGCCGGCGACCAATGCACGGGCAAGGGCACGGCGGCCGACGGCGTCGTCAGCGACCTCGGCGGCAAGAGCACGGGCACCGGCTCGGTCTTGCGCGCGCTCTCGAAGGAAAATGGCCTCACCATCGAACAGATGAGCGCCATGCTCTCGGGGAAATCCGTCGACGTCGACGATGGCAAGGGGGGCACGAAAAAGGTCGCGCTCTCGGACTATCCACACCTCGGCAGCGCCGACGACGTCGACGTCAAGCTGGACTTCCGCGCTGCCAAAGCCATCGCGACCTCGTCGCTGACCAAAGCCGACGGCGCCAGCATCGATGTCTCGGTCTTCGAGTCCCGACTCGCCGGTCACCTGGGGCAATTCCTCGAGGGCCTGGGCCGCCAGAACATCGTCAGCGTGTATCTCTATGCCGCTCCGCGCGTGCAGGCCGAGCGCTATCTCGATCGCGAAGTGTGGAAGCCCGCCGAAGCAGCAGCGTCGACGTCGGCCCAGAAGCAGGCCATCGTCGACGGTCGCGCCCAGGCCGCGCGCATTCTCGCGGGCCTCGACGACAGCGTGCCCCTGGGTGTGGCGCTGCAGAAGCTCGTTGACGGACTGCAGGGCTCCGCGGTGACGGGTCTCGACGTGCTCGCGCAGAAGGTCACGGGCATCGCGGGGCGCGACGACAACGACAAGACGCGCCTGCTCTCGCTCTACGGCGTGAACTACCAAGACCGCAGCGCCTTCGACGTCGTTGTCGACACCAATGGCAAGACCCCCGATCAGGTCAAGCAGGCCATCCTCGACGCCGTATCCCAGAAAACCGCCTCCCCCAGCTGAACCGGAGAAACCGATGCTCGACAAGCTCCTGGAATCCATCCCCGGCGCCAAGGCCCGCAATGTTGCCTACAGCGTCGCCGGCATGGCCACGCTCTTCACCGGTGCCAAGCTCGGCAGCCTGGCGCTCTTCGCCAAGGGCCTCAGCGGACTCGAGAAAGAGTGGCGCGCGGCGCACCCCGAGCACGAAGGCGGCGTCGTCGAACGCTGGAACCGCGCGATCCACTTTTACGAGTCGACCCATCTCGATGACACCAACCGCAAGCTCCACATCGTCGGCATTCCGATGATCGTCGGCGGCGCCGCGGGCTTGCTGCTCTTCGTTCCCTTTGGACCGCGCTGGTTCTTGTCCGCGGGCACGTTCACCACGGGCTGGGTGCTGAACCTCGTTGGCCACGCGGCCTTCGAAAAGAACGCGCCGGCCTTCGCCGACGATCCCCTCTCCTTTCTCGCCGGGCCCATCTGGGACCTGCAGCAGGTCGTCGGCAAGAAGGCCAAGGTCTCGCGCCGCGAGGTCCACACCGCCGACGGCAAGGTCACGATGATCAACGTCGAGCCCCAAGAGCCCGCGGTCGCCTGATCCCAGGGTCGCCACAGTGCTTCCTGCTTTGCGCCGTTGGCACGGCGCAAGTGCTTCCTGGTTTGAGCCGTTGGCACAGCTCAAACGGTCCGAGATGGTGACGTCGTCGCGTTCGGGCAGCGATCAGTCGGTGTGGAACTGAACCTGGAGATACATCTCCTGGTTCGGCTGGATGGGCACCGTACGCCGGTACTCGACCACGCCCTGCTTCACGACGACGTTGTGACTCCCCTGCACCAAGGAGATCGGATCGAGCGGCGTTTTTCCGACCCGGGTGCCGTCGACGAAGACGTCGCAGCCGGCGGGTGCTTCGATGGCGATGCTGCCTTTTTCGATGACCAGGTTCACCGTCTCGGTGCCGCCGGACTTCACGGTCACGTTGCGCTTGATGCTGGTGCCCAAACCCTTGCCCACCACGCTGTGTTTGCCGGCGGGCACCTCCACCGTCGCCGACCCGTTGCCGGCGTCGTTGCCGTCGACGCTGAGGGCCAGCGCGGGCTCGGAGGTGATGACGATCTTGCCCGGCCCCCTGGGGAGGGGCGGCGGGGGCGGCGTCACGGGCGTCGACGCCAAGAGCGGCTGCAGCGGGGGCTCCACCTGCAGGGGATGCGGCGGCGGCGGCGGCGGCGGAGCCGGCACCACCGCCACGGGCGGGGCGAGGGGCACCGGCGCCTGTGGTCTCATCGTCGCCAGCACCACGGCCAAGGCGATGGCGACGCCGCCGACGAGGCCGATGCCCACCAGCAGGCCCGCGGGCGTTTTGTAGACCACCTGCGCCTGCGGATGCGGAGGAGCCGGGAGAGGAGCGAGCTTCGGCGGCCGTCGATCGTCGACGAGCCTTTCGCCAGCTCCCGCGACGACCGGCGGCTTGGTGGGTGCCGCGGACCAAGAG
This sequence comes from Myxococcales bacterium, assembly GCA_023248635.1. Classification (GTDB taxonomy): domain Bacteria; phylum Myxococcota; class UBA727; order UBA727; family VGSZ01; genus VGSZ01. The sequence continues at coordinate 69,091 of JAHFED010000021.1, read as the reverse complement.
GGTGCGGCTCCCTCGCGCTGCAGTGTTCGTTGCACCAGGGCTTGGGCCGCAGCCTCGCTGTGGGCGTCTTGCACGAGCGCATCGTCGACGTCGGAGAGATCTTCGACCTCAAGTCCGATCTTCGATTCCACTTCGGCGTCGTCGGGAGTCGCCTCGCGCGCCTTGTGATCGACGTGAATCTCGGCGGGCATCGTGACGAGCAAGCGCCCCGTCGCCGCTGGCGGCGTCTGCTGGGCGGCCTTCAACATCTGGATGCGCGTGGCGCGCGGCACGGCGTTGGGGGGAAAGAGCTCGTCGAGGTAGCGCTTGACGTCGCCCTCGTTGGAAGGGTCACAGCGCTCGAAGAGATCCATGCGCAGATCGAGAGCGGTGGCGTAGCGCGACGACGGCGCCTTCTGCGTCGCCTTCAGCACCACCTCGCCCATGGCTGCGGTGACGCCGACCAGCCCGGGCCGTGAGAGCTCGTCTTTGATCATGGCCTCGGCCAGGTCTTTGTCGCCGGAGAACGGCGCTTTGCCCGTCAACGCCTCGTAAAACACGCAGCCCAGGGCGTAGACGTCGGACTGCACCGTCGCCGACGCCCGTCCCCCTTCGGCCTGCTCGGGCGCGTTGTAGGTGTCGCGGGTGATGAGGCCGGTGAGCCCCTTCTTGCGGATGCTGTCGGCGAGGACCTGGGCGCCGTAACCCGTCACCTTGGCCATGCCGGCAAAGGAGATCTGCAACGTCTCGGGCCGAACGCCGCCGTGCACCCAGGGCTGCCCGCTCTCGCTGTCGCCTAGCTCGTGGGCGTAGTGCACCCCCATGGCGGCGTCGGCGACGAGGGCGGTGGCGACGCTGGCGGGCATGGGTTTTCGCAGGGTCTGGGCGCGCCGGTAGACCGAGCGCAAGCTCTCGGCGTCGGCGTATTCGACGACGCGGGCGTAGCCTTCGTCGAGCCGGGCCAGCCCCATGACGGCGATGACGTTGACGTGGTCGATCTCGCCCGCGAGCTCGGTTTCGGCCCAGACCTTGCGAAAGGCCTCTTTGTCGGCGACGACGTCGTCGGGGATGAAGACGAACACCGCGGGTTTCAACAGCGGACCCGCGGGCCCGACGGCGTGCACGCAGCCCAGGAACGCCTGGCTGCCGAAGCCACCCATGAGCGGGCCGAGGACCGAGAACTCGCGCGCTTCCTTCACCACGTCTCCTGCAGCCGGCAGCCCATCGGTGCGACTTGCGGCCGCCTCCGTCTGCCGGGGTGCTGCGCGGCTCTCAGACCCCGCAGCGCCGCGCAGTTGTGGACGCATCATGGTTGCGGGCTATCGTCGACGTCAAACTCGCCGACCAACGCTGCAAACGCGCCAAGGTCTGGCACGTCAAAGACCGAAGGAGCCGACGTGGGCCACAAGATCGAAGAAGCCAAATCTGGCCGGGCTGCGTGCCGGACTTGCAAGAAGCCCATCGCCAAGGGCGACCTGCGGCTGGGCGAAGAGGTCATCAACGCCTTCTCCAGCAGCGGGGAGCCGTCGTACCAGTGGCACCACTTGTCCTGCGCGGCGAAGAAGAAGCCCCTTGTGCTCGAGGAGGCCCTCAAGACCACCGACGTCGTCGTCGCCGACCGCGCGGCCCTCGAAGCCGAGATCGCTGCCAACCGGAAGAACCAGAAGCCGAGCACCTTTCCCTACGCCGAGCGCGCCAAGACCTCGCGCTCCTCCTGCATCTCCTGCAACGAGGCCATCGAGAAGGGCACTTTGCGCGTCGCCATCGAGCGCGACGTCGACACCGGCTCCTTTGTGACCAAGGGCGCGGGCTACCTGCACGCCTGCTGTGCCGCGGAGTGGATCCCGGCCAACACCGACATCACGGGTGACCTGCTGGCCGCCATCGCTGCCAACTCGACCAGCCTAGAGCCCGCCGACGTCGACGCCCTGAAGGCCGAGCTCGCCGGGTGAGCGCCGACGTCGCCCCCGTCCACCCCGCGGAACCAGCCCTGCAACGGCAGGTGCTGCTCGACGAACGCAGCGCCATCCAGCGCGTCTTCGTCGTCGAAGAAGATGGGCTGCGGGTGCTGCGCTTCGACGCGGTCGCCGGCAACGATCAGAGCGCTCTCGATCCGCACAAGCCCGACCGCATCGTCTTTGAATACGTGCGGCTCGCGGGACTGGCGCTCCAATTGACGCCGCATCCACAGCGCGCACTCGTCGTCGGCCTCGGCGGCGGCGCCTTTCCCCGCTTGCTGTTGGGGCGCGATGCCAAAATCGTCGTCGACGCCGTCGAAATCGATGCTGTCGTCGTCGACGCTGCCCGCCGCTTCTTTCGCCTCCCCGCGTCGCCGCGCTTGCAGGTGCACACCGGCGACGGCGTTCGCTTTCTGGCCCGCGCCCGCGCTGGCTACGACATTGTTCTGCTCGACGCCTTTTCCGGCGAAGGCATTCCTGCGGCCCTGGTCTCTCGCGCCTTTTTTCAAGACGCCCGTCGCGTGCTCGCCGATGGAGGGGTGGCCGTGTTGAACATCGCTTTGGTCGGCCCACAGCAGATGGAGCTGATCACCGGGCGCTTCGCCGAGGCGTTTCCGGGCTGCGTCATCGTCAGCGGCAAGCACGAAGACAATCGTGTGCTCTTTGGTTCCCGCGGGCCGGTCTCCGTCGAAGGCCTGCGCGTAGCGGCACTCCTGTCCTCGCCGACCCTGGGCTACGACGTCCACGCCGACATCGAGACCATTCGCACCTGTCCCTGAGGGCAGAGAGTTCACCGACACGCGAAGCGCTGTCGGTGCATTCCCCGAGGGCTCGAGCCCCTTGCTCGGCACCCTCGTGAACCCGAAGCTCAGGGATGCCCGAGCTCCCCGAAGTCGAGACCGTTCGTCGACGGCTGCTGCACGGACTGCACGGTGAGGGTGCGGTGAGGGGAGCGCGCATCGTGATCGTCGACGTCGTCGATCCTGCGGTGGTGCGCAGCGGTGCGCTGCAGCGACTGGTCGGGCGGCGGGTCGTCGATGTCACCCGGCGCGCCAAATGGATCACGCTCCACACCGATGCTGCAGTGAAGCTGGTGGTGCACCTCAAAATGACCGGCGACCTCCACGTCGTCGACGCTGCTGATGCCAACAGCGCACGCTTCGTGAGACTGCGGCTCTTCCTCGACGACGGCCGCTGCTTGGTGTTCACCGATCCGCGCCGCTTCGGACACGTCGACGTCACCGACGACGCCAACTCCTTGTTTGCCGATCTGGGCCCTGAGCCTCTCGACGCCGCGTTCACTGCCGCCGCCCTCGCCGCGCGCTTGCGAGGCCGGCGAGCCATCAAGGCGACCCTGATCGATCAGCGCGTCGTCGCTGGCCTAGGCAACATCTACGCCGACGAAGCCCTCCACCGCGCTGGCATCGATCCGCGGCGATCGACCTTGTCCCTCACGACAATAGAAATTCATGCTCTACATCGAGCCATTCAAGAGGTCTTGTATGGCGGCATTGCGGCCGCAGAAAAAGAGTTGGCCTGGCGCTACGAGAGCCGCACCGCCGCCTCGCCCTTTTCGGTCTATGAACGCGCGGGACTTCCCTGCCTGAGGTGCGGAACCACGCTGGCGTCGACGTCGGTGGCGGGGCGCCTCACGGTCTGGTGCCCCCACTGCCAGCGCTGATTGCACAAGAACAATGCTCAGTGCGCGTGGCGGACAAACTGGACAAGAACCCGCCGAATGTCGCGGGGATCATTGGAGGGCCACAGCCATTGGGGCAGGCGCTTGAGCGCGAGCTTTCTCTTGATCGGCAGGGCGTCCCAGGCGGCTCGCGCAGCGGCCTGGTTGGCCTCGGTCTCGGTGGGCACCGTCACCAAGACGCGAGGGCTGACCGTGGGCGTCTCCCGCACGGTTTGCGGCTGCTGCGCCCCCTGCTCGTCGACGTTGGGAATGCTGCGGGACGGCGTCACGGCGCCGTCGCCGTCGAAGTCCACCCAAATGGGGTTGGTGAGCGCGTACGGCGTGGTCACGAAGATGAGCTCTGGCTCGAGGGCGCCTTCGACGCTGGCCAACCCCAAAGACGAACCCAGGGCACCCAAGACGTCGGTGAACTGCACCGGCGCCACCTCGTTTGGATACACGCTCGGAAAGAGCGACGCCGACTGCGCCGTCGACAACACTTCGACGACCAAGAAGCCGTCGGAGGTGAAGGGCGGCACCTCGACGGAGAAGGTCTTGTTGCCCTCGAAGGCCACCGTCTTCACCAACTCTTCGTTGGCGTAGATGTGGATGGTGTCGGCCTTGACCCAGGGGGCTTGCTGCACGTTGATGTTGAGCGTGAGGTTGGCGCCCGTCACGGTCTGGCCCATGCCTTTGCCGCCGACGTCGACGCGGACAAAGGGCCCGTTGGTCATCAGGAGATCACCGGCGTTAAAGGCCGCGACGACGTCGTCGGGGGAGACCTGTGCTGGGCTGTCGCTGGGGACGCGGATGTAGCTGCGCGGTGAGCCCGGCTCTTCTTTCTCGGCCTCGTGGCTGTCGGAATTCGCGGTGCCAACGATGTGACGCCCAGTGCTCAGCAGACGCATCCAGTCATCGACGACGCCGGGGAAAGCGATGTCGCGTCCGCCCGGATTGCAACGACCCGCGGCGAGCTGGGCCTGTTGGCGGGCGTCGCAGGCCGCGCCGGCGACGTCGCCCTGGCAGCTGCTCAACGCGCAGTTGCATTGATCGCTGGGCACGTCGTCGCTGCACTCGGGCGCTTGCAGGTCCCGCACGACGTCGCCGGGGGTGAGGGGGCAGCAGCTCACCGGATCGCGCGTCGACCCCGGGGGCACCTTGAAGGTCTGCAAGAACTCGAAGCGCTTGCCGTTGAACACCTCGAGGGCATCGAAGCCGTAGGAGAAGCGATCGGCGCCGAACTCGGGGTGGGTCGCGGTCTGCGGCCCGAGGATCGCGCCGCCTTGGCCCAGGGGTTCCATCGTGTCAGCGCTGACGCCGTACTGGTCGAAGTAGCCCAGGATTGAATCGCGCGGGTGGTTCACCTGCACGATGATCGGCAGGACGGCGCCCGACGAGTCCTTGCGACCGAGCTGTCGCAGGTCCTGAAAAATGTCGGCGGGATCGCGCAGAGCCCATTCGAAGCTGCCGTAGGTGCGGCTCTTGATGGTGTTGGCGATGTCTTCGTCGTCGTCGGCGAGGAGCGACCCGTCGCCCCGATCGAGGGGGAAGCCGTTGAAGTGCCCGCGATCGATGGTCGTGAGCTCCAGGCCCACCGACGAATTGATGAAGCGCTCGAGCCCCAGCTTCTCGATGGTCGCGCGGTAGTCGACGATGAAGTTGTGGTCGGTGCTGACGGCGTATTCGACGCCTTCGCCGGCGTAGCTCGCGATGCGGTCCTTCAGGCCCGCGTTGCTGTCGAGCGAGAAGACGGTGTGAAGATGGAAGTCGGCGCCGACGTAGCCGTCGGTGTTGACCACGCGGTTGATCTCCATCGTGAGCGTCTTGGTGGTGCCGCTGTCGAGTATGACGTCCTGCTCGACCCGGTCGTATTCGGGACCGCGACCAGCGACCACCTTGTAGGTGCCGGGGCGCACCTTCATCGTGAGTGTGCCGTCGGTCGTGTATTGAAAATGCTCGATGTATTGCAGGGTGCTGGGATCGCCGGCGACGTCGTCGACGAGATCGGTGTATCTAAATTCTTCGCCGACGCTGAGGTCAAACAGCCAGTCGCGCGGACGCTCGCCGATGTGCTCCGGCGGCACCTGTCCGATGAGGCTCACTTTGGCGGGGACGCGGCCGCCAGCGACGCCGCCTTCGACCACGGTCACCACGAGCGTGGCTGGCTGCGGCAGCGTGAGCTCCGCGCGCGTGTCGGCGGCCGCCTTGATGGCCACGCCCTCCGTCGTCTGCGTCGCGAAGCCCTCCATCACGGTGCGCAAGGTGTAGGTCCCCGGGCGCAGGTTGGCCGAGAAGCGGCCGCCTTCGTCGGTCTTCATCTGCGTGACCTTCGCGCCGTCGGCACCAACGACCATGATCGAGGCTCCAACCATGCCTTCGCCCGAGCCGTCCATGCGCAGCCGCCCCGTCAGGCTGCCGGTCTCGTCGCCGAGGATGGCGTAGACCGTGTCCGTGATGCTGGCGACGTCGCCGTCGCCAACCATGAAGTAGCGCGTGTAGGTCATCTCATCGCTGCCGCCGTCGACGCCGTCGTTGGGTGTCAGCACCGGCGGCGGCAACACCTGGAACACGCCCGTGAAGGCGCTGGCGATGAAGGGGATGTGGATGGAGTGATCGGTTGCGCCCGGAAACTGGTCGCTGTTGCTCTGCACGAAATTCGTCGTCGGCGCCGTCGGGGCTTCGGCGAGCAGGCCGTAGGAAACGTCTTTGCCGGCGGAGGCGACGAACTCGGCGGTGATGCCGGGCAGCGCAGGCAGCTGGATGTCGTTGTCGGCGTAGATGTCTTCGAGGGTGAAGCGCACGTCGAAGCCAGCCGGATGAGGGGTGAAGACCTTGTTGCCGCCGCCGAAGAGGACGACGTCGCCGAAGGGGGTCGGGACTTGGGCGTCGCCGAACTTGAAATTGGGCAGCTCGATGGAGGCCGCCGGAGCCTTCACGTTCACCACGCGCGTGGTCATCTTGAGGAAACCCGCGTCGGGTTCGAGGATGTAGCGGCTCTCGAGGAAGAGGTTGGGCGTCTGTCGGCTGTCGTCGAGCAGGAGCTCGTTGACCCGCTGGGTCAGGGCGATGAAGTCGCCGCCGTTCCCGCGGATGACGAGGACCGCAGGCTGGCCGTCGCTGCCGTCGTTTTCGATGGCGATGGGAGGCAGCAGCTGGCCGGGGTTGTTGGGGTCGGCGACCTCGCGGGGTTCGAGCGCCTCGAGGAAGAAAGCCGGGAACATTTCGCCGAAGTTGTCTTTGCCGGCGCCGCCTTCGGAGTTGCCGCGGCCGGTGCTCTCGCGCACCAAGTCGGCGTCGAGCAACGCGCCGCCGAAGACGCCGAAGCCTCGGGAGAAGCCCGCGTCTTGGACGATGAAGCGCACTTTGCCGTTTTCGATCATCCAATCGCCGATCTCGCCGAGGGCCCGCGGTCCGCCGATGAGCTCGGCGCGGCTGGCGACGCGGTGGGCGCGAGCGATGGGCTTGCTGGCGGGGCAGGACGAGAGGGCAATGACAAGGCCGACGACGACGACGACGCGCATGGCTGCACCCGGGTCCAGAGGTAGGAGCTGGTTAGACCGCCGGGGGCCGGGCCGAAAGGCCCAGAGACGAAAAAGGCCCCTTGCGGAGAGGTCATCGGTCAATGGGAGGGCGCGCCTCAGGACGGCGAACGCGATCGCCGCTCAGCGTTTGGAGAAGGCGTCCCAAAACACCATCGGCCACGCGAGCACGAAGAACACCGTCAGCAACATCCGAAACAGGGGATGGTCGGCGTCGTCGTCGAGCTCCATGGAGATCGCGAGATCGAGCTCGTCTTGGTTGCTCGACCACAAAGCCGTGGTGGTGCCCATGCCCAACAGCAGGTAAGCCAGAAAAACAAGCTGCGGAAAAGACACGCCGCCAGCATAGCTTGATGGGTGAAGCCGTGCAGATTGTTGATCCCTCAGATCAAGCCGCGCCGTCGGCCCCAACAGCAAAAAGTGCAGCCAGAATGTTCGCCGTCGTCGCCCTTTTGGGCGCGCTGGCGGTGGTCCTGGGCGCTTTTGGTGCCCATGGGCTGAAGGGGTTTCTCGAGACCGCCGTCGACGGCCCGCTGCGCTTGCAGTGGTGGAACACGGCGGCCCACTACCACCTTGTTCATGCCCTCCTGGCGACGGCCTTTGCTCTGCTGTCGACGAGGACGACGAAGGCCGGGGTCGGGTTGGTGCTTTGCTGCGTCGGCGTCCTGCTCTTTTCGGGCAGTCTGTACGTCATGACCCTCACCAACCTGAAGGCGCTCGGCGCTGTGACGCCCTTTGGGGGGCTCGCCTTCATCGCCGCGTGGCTTTGGCTGGTGCCCGCTTCCCGAGGCTGGGCGCCGTCTCGCTGACGCCCGAGGTGCCTTGGTGCGCCGGCATTGGCGTCCGGCTATCCTCCCGCGGTCCATCGTCCCTCGAGGTCCCGATGCTGCGTCTCATGGCCTTCGTCGCCACCGCCCTCCTTTGCACCGTCTCTCGTGGCGCCGAGGCCGCGCCGAAGGACCCCAAGCGCGCCCCCGTCGTCGCCGTCCTTCCCTTCAAGGTGCTCAACAAAGAAGAGAACCTGAACCACTATGGCGAAGGGGCGTCGGACACGATCATCAACAAGATCGTCAACGACAAGGCGCTCAAGGTCGTCGAGGAATCGCAGCTCGACAAGGCGGTCAACGCGCTGGCCCGCAACCAGACCGGCCTCTTCGAAGAGGACTCGGCTCTCGCCATCGGCCAGATGGTCGACGCGCGCTATATCGTCATCGGTTCTGTGCAATTGGTCGGCGACGACAAGAGCGGTCAGATCAAGGTCAACGCCCGAGTGCTCGAGGTCGAGACCCGCCAGCTGCTGGTCAGCGAGAGCGTATTTGGGCCCATCGCCGCCGCCTTTCAGCAATACGAAGAGATCGGCGCCCGCCTGGTGACCAAGATGACCAACCATCTGGCCCAGCGCACCGAAGGCGCATCCGCCGACTCCGTCGCTGTCTCCCAGCTCATCGACGACGGCAAGAGCTTCGACCCCGCCTTTCCGCCGGTGGCTGGCGTGGCCAAGGACTTGTCCAAGGCCCTCACCGCCTACAACAAGGCCGTGTTGCGCGATCCCAAGAGCGCCCGCGCCTATCTGGCGCTCGGCCACGGTGAGCTGCGCCTCGCTGAGGACCAACAGAAGCTGGATCCGACCCGATCCCGCCAGACCCTCGTCACCTCGCGCGAGCACCTGAAAAGATCGGCAGAGCTCGACGGCCAGAATCCCTTTGCCTGGACCCAGCTCGGTCGCGCGGAAGGCCGCCTCGCCAACCACGTCGCCGCTGGCGATGCTTTTCAACATGCGCTGGCCATCGATTCTCAGTTCGTGGCTGCCCGTTTCGGTCTGGCGGTCGCCCTGCTGAGCACCGGCGACCTCGAAGCCGCCCATGAGCAAGCCACCCAGGCCCGCGCGCAGGGCGAGGTCCGCGCCGACGCCCTGCTCAAGAGCATCGACCAGCAGCTGGCATTGAAAAAAGAGAAGCCATCGGCGGCGGCCCAGAAGTAGCGAACGCAGCCCGAAGACAGCGACGGCGGCGTCGGGCAAGGTCGCGGCTCCTTCCACTGGGAGCCTGCCTTGGCCCGACTCGCTTTTTTCGGTACCCCCGAGCTCGCCGCCACCTGCCTGGCTTCGTTGCTCGAACAGAGCCGCCATGACGTCGTCGTCGCTGTGTGCCAGCCCGATCGTCCCCAGGGGCGCGGACACAAGCTCGAAGCGCCGCCGGTCAAGAAGCTCGCGCTCGATCGCGGCATCCCGATCCTGCAACCACAGACCCTGAAAAAGGACAGCGTCGACGGCGACGCCTTCTTCGCCGCCTTCTCAGACCTTCGTGTCGATCTGGCCGTCGTCGCTGCCTACGGGCGGATCATTCCCAAGCGCGTGCTCGCCCTGCCCCCGCGCGAGTTCGTCAATGTGCATGGTTCTCTGCTGCCGCGGTGGCGGGGTGCCGCTCCCATCCAGCGCGCCCTGGAAGCCGGTGACCCAGAGACAGGCGTTTGCTTGATGCACATGGTGGCAGCCCTCGACGCCGGCGACATCTACGCCACGGGACGCCTGGCCATCGACGACGACGACGACGCCGCCTCCCTCACCAAAAAGATGGCGGCGCTCGGGGGCTCGATGCTGCGCGAGCATGTGGACGCCCTGGCCGAAGGAGCGTTGCCGCGTGTGCCCCAGTCCGACGAAGGCGTGACCTATGCGGAGATGCTGAAGAAAGAGGAGGCGCGGCTCGATTTCACCGAGCCGGCGCGCAAGGTCTTCAATCATGCGCGCGCCATGCAACCGTGGCCCGGCACCGTGGTCGAGATCGACGGCACAGGACCGGCAGCTTCAGGCGCTTGTGCGCCTGAAGTGCTCAAGCTCTTTGGCCCGCGCCTGACGGAGCTCGATACCTCGTCGGTGGTGCCGGGCACCCTTGTCGACGTCGACCAGGACCGCGGCGCCGTCTTCGCCTGCATCGATCGGGGCATCGCCTTCGCGCAGGTGCAGCGCCCCAACAAGGGTCGAACGTCGGCGTGGCAGTGGGGCCAGACCCGCGCGCGCTGAGCTCGCTGGCCCTCGGGTCAGCCGCCGACGTCGCCGAAGCGCTCGCGCATCTCGAGGAATTCGAGGAACTCGGCGAGCTTGCGCGCGTCGGGCACCACCAGGGCTCCCCCGCTTCCGATGACCAAGCGGGAGCGCCCGAGGCGGGCCAAGAGCTCGGCGACCTTGGAGTCGTCGACGTTGGTCTTTTCGGCCAAGGCGGCGGCGTCGACGGAGATGCGGATGGATCCATCATCGGCACGAACACCGCTCTCTGCCAGCTGCAGCAGAGCATTGACCACGCGGCTGTTGGCGTCGCCGAGCAGCAGGCTCTCGATCTGCTGGTTGGCGACGTCGAGGCGCCCGGTCAGCTTCTTGATCATGCGCACCGCGATCTCGGTGTTGGCCTTGATCATGGCTTCGAAGGTGCGGGGATCGAGCACGAGCAGCTGGGCATCTTCGACGACGGTGGCGGTGGCGGCGCGCGGCTTGTCGTTGATGATGCTCATCTCGCCGAAGAACTCGCCCGCTGGCAGCTCGACCATGGTCTTGTCGACGCCGCGAATGGAGCGTGAGAGGCGAATCCGCCCCCTCTGGATCACGTAGAGCTCGGTGCCGGGATCGCCTTCGCGAAAGAGCACGGTCCCGACCACCGCCATCCTGCCAAATCGATCGAGCAAGCTCATCGCGGCTACTTCGTCTTGAAGTCGTAGACGCCGTCCCATTCAGCGGGTGGGGCCTCTTCGATGAAGTGCTGGCAGCGCTCCAGATAGACGTCGCTGGGCGGATCGCCCTTGGGACCGACGGTGGGCTGGCGGGCGGCGACGGCGGCGTTGAACTGCTCGATGGCCTCGGTGAACTTCTTTTGCTTGTAGAGCTTGAGGCCGGCTTCGAAGGGAGCGACGAAGGCGGCGACGTCGGGGGGCATAGGTCCCTTGCCGATGATCTCGTAGATGTTGACGGGCTCCTTCTTGCCCTTCACGCGCACGGCATCCAGCAGCCGGCCGTGGACGACCTCTTTGCATTGCTCGTAAGTCACCTCACTCACAATAATGTGAGTACCGTAGTTCTTATTGGTTCCTTCCAATCGTGATCCGAGGTTCACATTGTCGCCCAACAAGGTGTAGTTGCGCATGCGGGCTGAACCCATGAAGCCGACCCGCATGAGACCGGAGTTGAGGCCGATGCCGATGTCGATCGTGGGCTTGCCTTCGGAGTGCCACTTGGCTTTGAGCTCCTCGAGCTTCTCGAGCATTTCGACGGCGGTGACGGCGGCGCGGGCGGCGTGGTCTTTCTGGGCGATGGGCGCTCCCCAGAAGCACATGATGGCGTCACCCATGTATTTATCGAGGGTTCCCTCGTGCTCGATCAAGATCTCCGTCATCGGCGTGAGGTATTCGTTCAAGAACTGCGTCAGTCCCTCTGGAGAGAGCTTCTCTGACATGGTCGTGAAACCGCGAATATCCGAGAACATCACCGTAAGCTCGCGCTCCGAGCCGCCGAGGCCGGCCAGCGCCGGATTGCTCAGCAGTTGGTCGACGACCGTGGGCGAGAGCACCGTGGAGAACTCACGCTTGAGCGCCGCTTTCTCGCGGCCCGTGGTCAGATAACCCCAGACGGTGACCCCCGACCACGTCGTCAACATCTGCAGGAAGATGGGTGTGTCGTAGAACCAGGCGTTCTTGGGGAAGAGCAGATTCCAGTCGATGCCCCACCACAAGGCAAGCCCAGCACCGAGGAAGACGACGCCGCCGGCAACGGGAATGCGCGGCAGGATCAGTCCAAAGAGCAGCCCGATCACCAAGATGAGGATGATCTCGCTCTGCACGTAGAGCGCGGGCCGTTTCAGCGCCCGGCCATCAATCATGTTCTGGATGGCCGCAGCGTGGACTTCGGTCCCGGGCACGTTGGGCGAAAAGGGTGTGACCCGTTGATCGAAGGTGCCGTTGGCGGTGACGGCCACGAGCACCACCCTCTTGCCGACGATCCTCTTGAGCCCCTCGAGGTCCATGGTGCGCTCGGGGGGGCAATCGGTGTGCGTGCGATCGCCAGCGCAGAAGACGTCGGAGAGCGAGACCCGGGGAAAAGCGCCGCGCTTGTCGTCGGGGAGAGCGGCGTCGTTGGGTCCCGAAGGTCCGTAGTAGTTGATCATCAGCCGGCCCTGCAGATCGACCGGGACCTCGACGACGGTGCCGTCTTCGCGTGGGAATCCGACCTTTGCGAGACCGCGCTTGTACAGAGGCTCGGCCAGGAGCAGGGGATTGCCGCCAAAGTAGGCCGCGGCCGCCGAGACCGAGAGTGTGGGCAAAAAGACGTCGCCGATGCGGTAGACGAGCGGCAAGCGGCGCAAGACGCCATCGGGGTCGACGTAGGCGGAGAAGAAGCCGACGTTGCCGGCCGCTGCGAGGAATTCGGGTTTGGGCAGGACCAGCTCGCCCTTGACCTCGATGATGGCGTCGAGATCCGAGGCCTTGCCACCGGGTTGGACGTCGAGAGTGGCCACCACCGCCTCGGAGCCGCCCGCCTTGGACTTCTCCGACATCTCGGTGACGGTCAGGCTGTAGCCGTACTGCCGCAGCAAGAAGACATCGAGTGCTTCGAGCTCTTTGCCGTAGCTGTCGGCGTTGCGGCTGATGCCGTCTTCGGCATCGGTGTTGATCACCGCGCCTTGCACGACGCGGGTCGAGTACTCCTCGTAGGCCGCCGTGAGCAGCTGGTCGCCGTCGGTGGCGCTGGTGAACTGGTCTTCGATGGTCTTGGCGTTGATGGCCACCTGGGCGAGCTCGGCAGCACCCGGCGCGTGACCCTCAGACGCCGCCACCGCCATGCCGCCAGCGGTATCGGACAGCTTCGACGACGACAAAAGCGCGCCGATCTTCTTCGTGTGCTCGTGATCGATGCCGATCGGATCGGCAAAGACCATATCGAAGGCGACGACGTCGGCGCCGGCGTCGACGAGGTTCTTGATGATGACACCATAGCGCTCGCGGTCCCACGATCCCCACAGGCCGAAGTGGGCGATGGTCTTTTCGTCGCCAGCGGCGATCACGATCTTGGGGTCGATCTCGAGGCGCCCGCGCCACTTGAACTTGAGGTCGAGCAGCTTGCGCTCGACGCTGAGCAAGGGGGAGTCGTCCCAGTTCAGTGTGGGCTCGAGGTAGGTGTACGCCGCCAGGCCGCCAGCGACGACGAGGGCAAAGAGCAGCGGAACGTGTTTGATCATCGTGGTTCCAGAGGCGTTCCGCCGGGGGCGGGGGTCGGGAGGTGGGTGGAATGAACGAGGCCGATGTCGACGAGGGCCTGGAAGGTCGCCGGGGCGACGGGCCCATCGGGGCCTTGGATGCTGTCGCCGTGGCTGCCGAGATCGGCACGCAGGGCCTTGAGGTGCCAGACGAGCCTCTCGAGATCACTCGCTTCGTCGACGTCGTACCAAAAGGGCAGCAGGTGGGCGGCGAGCCCTTGCGTGCGCAGCAAGCTGGTGGTGCGGGCCACCACGGCGGCGGTGGACCAGGGAATGTTGTCGAAGAGGTTGGGTGCGGGGCGCTGTGCTCCCACGAGCCAATAGCCGCCATCGAAGGTGGGACCGATGATCACCCGCTCCCACAGCAGCGCCCGGAAGGCATGATCGAGCAGGTGCAGGGGCAGCGTCGGCGAGTCCGATCCGATGGCGCAGACGGCGCGAGATCCGCGCGCGAGCTCGGCGTCGAAGGCGTGGCGCAGCCGCTCTCCGAGGTCTTTGCCCCGCTGCTCTTCCAACCGCGCCCCGGCTTTCCAGGCGAGGTCGACCAAGATGGGATCTTCGATCAGGGGGTCGACGTAGAACACCAGGCGCCGGTTGGCGTCGACGGCGCTCTTGGCCGCCCGCCAGCGCCCGCACAGGGCCGCCGTATCGCTGAGAAAGGCCGTGGCCAAGCGCAGCGCGGCGTCGTCACCGCGCTCCTTGGCGAGGCGCGTTTTGGTCTTGCCGGCGAGGGGCGCCTTGGTGAACAAAATCAACGTTTCCACGACGCCGCGACCCTACCTCAGAAGTCCTGCCGGCGCGCCAGCGCCCACCCAGTCACTCCGGCGGGCGCGCCTGCCCCGGCCGCCAGAGCTCGTGGGCGAGGGTGCGCAGGATGATGCGCCCGGCCGAGAAGGAGGCGCGCAGGTCGCCAGAAATCTTGGAGCGCCCGCTTCGTCGTCGTCGCCAGGCCACGGGAACCTCGACGACGCGCAGTCCCTGGCGGGCGGCGCGGGCCTGCATCTGCACCGTCCAGCCAAAGCCCCGATCGTCAAGGGCGAGCTCCCGCAGAGCCCTGGCCCGCACCGCCCGAAAGGGTCCGAGATCGCTGCTGGTGCTGCCGTAGAGCAGGCGCAGGGCTACGCCGGCGACGACGCTGCCGACCCTTTGCCCCGCGGTCAGGGCCCCGACATCGACGCGGCCGACCTGCGCGCCCGTGATGCGCGAGCCGATGACGAGGTCGGCCCAAGCCAGGGGCGCCAACAGGGCCTGCAGATCGGCGGGATCGCAAGCGCCGTCGGCGTCGACGAAGACGACGGCGTCTTCGTCTTGCAGCTCGCGCAAGCCCCGCAGGCAGGCGGCCCCATAGCCCCGCAGCGGTTCGACGACGACGACGGCGCCGGCGTCCTTGGCCCTCTCTTTGGTTGCGTCGATCGAGCCGTTGTCGGCCACGATGAAGCGCGCGGAGTGTCCCAGCCGCTCGGACTGCAGCAAGAAGGCCGCGACGACGTTGGCGACGCTGCCTTCTTCGTCGAGCGCTGGACACACCATGGCGAGCTTCATTTTTTCAGGGACCGCAGGGGGGCGATATCACCGTGAGGCCGTCGGCGCGCGACACGATCAACCGCTCCTCGTCGATGACCATGTCGACGGGCTCGCCGCTGATCGCGAAGGTGTCGACGACGACGGGGGGATCGCTCTCGATGTCCCAGGCCGCGATGGACCAACCCCGTTCGGCGGCCTCGTTGACGTCGTGGGAGCTCAAGAAGGCCCGCGGCCAGCGCACGCCGAGCACGCGCTTGCGCACCGTCTGGTTCAGCGCCTCGGCAGCGCCATCGTCGAAGGACTCCCGCAGCACGGCGCCGGCAGCGACGTCGTAGAGCACCACCCGCGGGGGGCCGCCGTCGAGGTAGGTGAAAGCCAGCATCCACGCGTCGGCGTCGGCGCCGGCACTGGCAAACTGCGCCCCCTCCAGCTCGGGGAGCTCGACAGCAGCGACGATCACGGGCACGAGGGGATCACTCAGGTCGACGAGAACGGCTTCGTCGGCGCCAATGAAGGACACGCGTTCGCCGTGTTGCACCGATGACGCCACCGCGACGTCATTGCGGTCAAAGGGGGTCGCGACGCTGCCGAGCGGCACGACGTCAACGCCGCTGCCGACGCAGATCGACAGCGAGAAGGCAAAGACCGCCGGCTCACCGTCGACGCCCTCGGCCTCTGCCGGTTGAGCGAGGGCCGCGCCCAGACAGCCCTTCGCCACGGGCGCCGCCAGCGACGAGACGCGCTCGGGCCAGACCACGCTGAGCCCAAAGCCGAAGGCCGCGAAGTTCTCGAACAGGCCCACGCGGCCCAGGGTCCGGCCATCGTTGGGCTCGAGCGGAGCACGCAGGTCGCGACGCCCCGCGACGTCCACCCCGAGGATCCCGCTGTCGGCGAAGGCGCCGTCGTCGGGGTGCAGCACGGGCGTGAACAGGGCGTGAGCGACCTGCAGGCGGCTCACCAGCACGGGCGTGGAGGCCAACAGCCCACGAACGAGCACCGCGCTGTCGACGAGGGCGTCGTCGGTGTCGTCGTCGATGTAGGCCATCGCGGAATTGGTGGTGCTCAACAGGGTGCGATCGCCGTCGACGAGCAAGCCCAAGGGACGCTGGGCGCTGAGCACAAAGGCCTCGACCAGCGCCGATCCGAGCGCGCTGGCCGCCTGCACCGTGCCGGCGCTGTCAATGAAAACCAAGTGATCGTCGTCGACGGCCAGGACGGGGACCGACAACGTCGTCAGCCCCGGTGGGGGGACGTCGACGCCCCAACCATCGACGACGGGCGCGTCGATGTGGCTGACATCGACGCGCCGCAAGCCCTCGGCGGTCGCGAAATAAAGCCAGGGCTCCTGAAGCGCCACCGCGAAGGCCTGGGACCCCAGCACAGCGGCGTCGAAGATCGCAGAGACGGGAGCGCCGACGTCGTCGAGGTCAATCAAGAGCACCTGGCCGCGCGCGTCGCCGTTGAAGCCGGCGGCGCGGTTGCCATCGAGCAGCTGCTCCCGCGGCGCGCGAAGGTATTCCGGCGGCGGCACCACATCACGGAGGATGACCGTGTCGACGTCGACGAAGGCGACCGTGACTGTGATGTCATCGGGTCCCGGACCGATAACGGCGTGCGTGCCCTCAAAGACCACGCTCGATGGGGGTCCGCGCGCTGCCAAGGCACACAGCCCGTCATCCTCGGGCGCCGTCGTCGCCAGGGTGACGAGGTCGATGGCGAGCAGGCTCGAGTTGTTGCACAGCAGCACCTGGCTCTCCGACGCCCCAAAGAGGACGAGCTCGCTGCCGCTGACGGCGACCGAGCCGACGAGGGCGGGGTGCGCCAGGTCTGCGACGTCGACCACGGTGACGAAACCGGCGCTGCCGACGCCGTTGGTGCCGCTGCCGGGCACCCGACCGAGCCCGGCGACGTGGGTCCCGCCCCGCACCAGACGCTCGCTGCGGGCCAAAGCCGGGATCGACGTCGACGGCGCCCCGCCCTCGGGGGTGAGGCGCACGATCTTCTTCGTCGGCGCGCCGATGATCAGCGCGTCGCCGACCAGGACCGCTGGCCCCTGGCGGAGGATGCGGAAGGTCTCGCTGAGCACCTCAGGCGGTCGGTCAAAGGGCGTGCCCCCACACGCGCCCGCCGTGCAGCGATCGTCGGCGGTGCAGAGGTCGCCGTCGGAGCAGGGCGTTCCCTCGGGGATGGGCACCGCCGTGCATTGCTGCACGATGCACAGCGACACGCTCACGCACTCCTCGACGTCGCCACAGGGGGTGAAGTCGGGCGCGGGCGGGTTCGTGCAGCCGCTGCCCGCCGAGGAGGCGTCGCAGAGATCGAGGGTGCACGGGTCGTTGTCGACACAACCCGCGTCGTCGCCGACGAAGACGCAGCCGCGCGCGGGATCGCAGACATCGAGGGTGCAATCGACGTCGTCGACACAGGTGAGGGCGTCTCCCACGCAGGCGCCGGCGAAGCAGCGGTCGCCCTCGGTGCAGGCGCTGCGGTCGTCGCAGGATCCCTCGCGGTCGCTGCGCACGCAGGCCCCGAGCACAGGGTCGAAGAACTCGTTGGTGCACTCCTGCCCGTCGTCACACAGCAGCGGAGCGAGACCGGTGCCGTCGACGACGACGACGACGTCGCCGCCATCGCTGTCCAGGCTCAGGGCCCCGGCGAAGTCCACGGGCTGGGAGGGTGTGAAGGTGACGCTGAGGATGAGGCTCTGCCCCGGCTCGAGGAAATCGACCGCCACGTCATCGACGTCGAAGGCCGCGGGTTGCAGCCGCGCAGCATCGAGAGAAACGTTGGCGGTGCCGACGTTGGTGAGGGTGAGGTCGAGGGAGCGCGAGCCGCCGACGAAGGTGTCGGCGAAGGCGAGGCGATCGACGTCGCGGGCCAGCAGCGGCACCAGCTGCCCGAGGGATGCGTCATCGCAGGAGCACCCGCTCCAGAGGCCGACGCACAGCAGGGTGATCCATTGGCGCACGCGTGCTCCTGTCCGCCGTCGGCTTTGCAGGCCTTGTGCCCCTGGGCATTTCATCGCCGCTTGGCGATGAACCTGTAGACAATTCACCGACACGCGAAGCGCTGTCGGTGAATTCATCGCCGCTTGGCGATGAACCTGTAGACAATTCACCGACACGCGAAGCGCTGTCGGTGAATTCGCCGACTGAGGACCCGGGCGCAATGTCGTCGACGTCGGCGCCCCGCTTGTTTTCTGGCCCCCCGGTGGGCCGGCGCCTATCCTCGCTGGGCATGACGGAGAAGCCGCCGCCCCGTCCTCCTCCGCGCCCGCCGCCCCGTCCGCGGCCGAGTGCCCCTCCTGTCCCCGAAGCCACCGCGCCGCGTCAGTCGTCGCCGCCGGCGCCTCCGCTGCCGCGCCGACCCTCGTCCGTGCCTGCACCGGCGGTGCAGCCCGTCTACGACGACGGCAACACGCTGCTCTTCTCTGGCAATCTGGAGAAAGAGAGCGAGCTCGTCGTCGTGCAGGGCGAGTTCAAGGGCAAGACCATCAAGCTCGGCGCTGGCACCGTCTCCATCGGCCGCTCCTCGGAGTGCGACCTGGTCCTGCGGGCGGCGTCGGGGGTCTCGCGCCGGCACTGCAAGGTGCAGTACCTCGGCAACCAATTCGTGATCATGGATCTCGAGAGCCGCAACGGCACCATCGTGAACGGCCTCTCCGTCGAGCGCAAAGTGCTGGAGCACGGCGATCGCATCGAGGTCGGCGACGAGATCCTGACTTTCGTGGTCCATGCGGCCGGTGGCAGGCCCGCTGCTGCGGGCCCCAGCGACGTCGAAGAAGCTGCCCCCACGATGGCCGTGGGCGCCCCGTCGATGGTCGTGGCCAGCGATCTCGAGGTGCCTCCTCTGCCGGTGGCAGCTCCGCCCCTGCCCTACGACCTCGGCAACACCATCCCCCCCGACGTCGCCATCGAGCCCTTGGTGCTCTCCTCGGCTCCAGGCCCCACCCCGTCCCCCGCCCCCGACAAAAGGGGCAGCCTCGCCTTCTTCGTCGCCGGCCTCGTCGCGGTCGTCGTCGTCGGCGGCGCCGTCCTTGGGATCTACCGCGCGTTTTTGGGCGCCCCCGAACCCGTCGTCCTCGTCGACGCTGGCGCCCCCCCAGCCGTCGATGCGGGGATCGCTTCCACCGACGCCGGCGCCCTCGTTGCCCTTCCCCCGATCGTCGACGCCGGGGCCGCCCCAGCGGCCGTCGACGCCGGCGCCGCCGTGCAAGCTGATGCCGGCATCCCCGCCGCTGTCGTCGTCGATGCCGGCCTGCCCGGCGCAGCAGTCGCGGTGCAGATCCTGCGGGCCACGGTCAGCGGCCGCGCCCAGAAAGTACCGGTGGCACCTGGTGACGTCCTCAAGCCCGACACCGTCGTCGTCATCGTCGAGGGCGACAACGCCAACCTGCACCGCAAGCTCGAGACCCTGCGCGGTGAAGAAAAGGAATTCGCCGCCGTCGTCGACAAAGTGCCATCCGCCAAGGCCGATCTCGACAACGTCCGCGCCGAGATCCGCACCCTCGAAGCGCGCTTGCGACCCCAGGCGCAGCGGGCGGGCAAAGCGGCCGTCGTCGTCGAAGTGCTGGTGAAGGTCGGCGACGTCGTGCGCGACGGGGCGCCGCTGCTCAAGATCTCCTCGCCTTAGACGCGTCTACACAAAGGGCAGGGGTCCAGGGGTGCCCCCCTTGGCCCGGCCGGAGGCCTTCTCGACGCGAGGCGTGCGCATATTCAGCGGGGCGCGGGCGCCGGCGCGAGCAGGCGATCGGCCAAGAGCTCGGCGATGTCCCTGACCTTGATTTTTTCTTCGACGTCCTTGGTCTTGGTGCCATCGGTGATCATCACCTTGCAGAAGGGACAACCCACCGCCACCGTCGTCGCACCCGTGTCCATGGCTTGCTCGGTGCGCTTGACGTTCACGCGCTCGCCGATGTGCTCTTCCATGAACATGCGCCCGCCGCCCGCGCCGCAGCAGAAGCTGGACTCCTTGCTGCGCTTCATCTCTTTGATTTTGGCTTTGTCGCCGATTGCATAGAGAACTTCGCGCGGTGCGTCGTATTGTTTATTGTATCTTCCCAGATAGCAGGGATCGTGGAAGGTGACGTGCTCCTCGAGCTTGGACTTGGTGTCGAGAGGGACGCGCTTGTCTTTGAGGAGCTCGGCGAGGAGCTCGGTGTGGTGCTGCACCGAGTAGTCGACGCCGAATTCGCCGTATTCTTGTTTCAGGCTGTTGAAACAGTGTGGACATGTCGTGAAGATCTTCTTAAATTTATACTGTTTTAGCGTCTCGATGTTCTCTTGGGCGAGCTGGTTGAACAGCGCTTCGTTGCCGAGGCGGCGCGCCGGATCGCCGGTGCATTTTTCCTCGCAGCCCAAGACGGCGTAGTCGACCTTGGCGGCCTTCAAGATGCGCACGAGGGCCTGCTGCACCTTCTTGGCGCTGTCGTCGGTGCTGCCCGCGCAACCGACCCAGAAGAGGTACTCGACCTGGCGATCGGGCTGCTCGGCGACGAGGTCGGCGAACACCGGCACATCGAGCCCTTCTGCCCAGTCCATGCGCTTGTCTTGACCCAGGCCCCAGGGGTTGCCGCGCCGCTCGATGTTCTTGAGCGTGTTTTGCACCTCGGGAGACATGTCGCTCTCCATCATCACCAGCGACTGACGGATGCCAATGAGCGCGCCGGGCACCGAGTCGATGAGCACGGGGCAGGCCTCGAAGCAGGCGCCGCAGGTGGTGCAGGCCCAGGCTTCGTCGACGTGGATCTGGCCGTCGACGTGCTTGTAGAGGCCATCGAGGGGGCGCACGGCGAGGGGGTCGCTTTGGTCCTGGGGCTCTTTGGTGATGAGGGGGAAGAGCTCGAGAGCAGCCTCTTGGTCCTTGAGAGCCTCGACGGGGCGGCCAAAGAGATCCCGCGTCTGCAAGAGGGTTGGACCGTTGTGCTTCAAGTTGACCTTGAGGTCGTGCAGCACCTTCTTGGGCTTGAGCGGCTTGTGGGTCAGGTGCGCCGGGCAGACGTCGTTGCAGCGGCCGCATTCGGTGCAGGCAAAGCCATCGAGCAGGGTCTTCCAGGGGAGCTCGTTGACGCGGTCGATGCCGAACTTCTCGGCGATGTCGAAGTTGATCTTGGGCGGCAGGCCCATGGGGCGGGCGCGCTCTTGGGGGGGCTTTTGCTTTTCGACGGCGACGACGGCGGGTTGGCGCCAGGCGTAGGCACCCTTTTGAAAGAAATAGGTGTTCGGTCCGGCGAAGACCAGATGCATGTGCTTGGAAAGTGGGATGTAACAGCCGAACAACAGGAAGGTGAAGACGTGCATCCACCAGGCAAAGAAATTCCAGGACTTCACTGTCATCGTCGTCACGATAGTCCAAGGATAGGCCGCGATCGAGCTAAAGGGTTGGGACCAGTCGAAGTGCCAGATAAAGTCATCGTGCATCAGGTGACCGGTGCCGTTGAGCATGAAAAATGTCACATACAACATGCCGATGAAGTACAAAATGGCTTCGGCGTCGGCGGAGCGAGGTTGCAGGCGGGGAACGGCGCCGCTCCAACGTCGCCACAACGCGATCACCACTGCCGTCAACACCAGGAAGGCCATCGAGTCCTGGGTGATGTGATAGAATTGAATCAAAGCATGATGATGAGCCAGCCCCGGAATTCTCTCATAGAGAAATGGTTCCTTACCGAAGGCCTTCATGAAATAGGTAAGGCCCTCGAGCACGATTTCGGTATGGCCGATGCCAAGGATGAAAAAGCCATAGATGAATGCGATGTGAAGCAATCCAGAGGTGCGATCTTCGAGTGTCTTCTTATGACCAAAGACAATCTGGATCACCATGTTGATGCGGCTGCGGATCAAATCGGTGTGTGACTCGTCGCGGGTGCCGGTGTTGATCATCGAGGCGATGCGCCCCAGCGCCAAGCCCATGAAGGAGAAGGCGGCGCCGACGACGACGACGGTGACCAGTGAGAACAGGATCGGGAACACCACCGCGCACCTCGACTTGCGTCTGTCTGTCGTTGCTGCCGCCCCATTGATTGCCGAGTCAACAGGGCCTGACGCGACGGGTCATACGCATTGACGTCGTCGAAGGCAAGGCGAGGCTCACGAACTTCCCACGACGGAGAAGGTGCGTCCGCCGACCTGCAGCCGGTCCCCCGCCAGCAGGAGGGTCTCTCGGCGCAGCACCTCGCCGTTCAAGCGCACCCGTGCATCGATGCCCACCCGCACCCGATCGTCGCTGAGGGTGAGGCGGAATCCGACCACGTCGTCGTCGAGGACCTCGCCAAAGGGCGCCAGCGTGACCTGCCGTGGGCGCGCCTGGGGGCGCAACAAGAGGCGCTCGCTGCTGCGTTCGACATCGACGACGACGCCGGCCAGGTCGATGTGTCCCGCAGCTGGCAAGAGCCCGGCGCCGTGGATGACGACGCCGCACACCTTGGTGCCTCCCGACGACACCATGTCTTTGATCATCAGCGCGTCGTTGGTCGCCCTCTCGATCTGCACGTGAGCGCGCGAGACCAGGGGGCTGTCGATGCGCACAGCGCTGTCCTCGCCCCGCCCCAGCACCAGCGGAAAGCGGCCAAACACCCGCACGACGTCGTCACCAGCTTGCAGCGTCAGGCGACGGGGGGGAGGCAAACGGCCCAAGAAGCCCTGCAGCACCTCGGCGTAGACGGGGTGGTCCCAGAGCTTCACAGCTTGACGCAAGGCCAAGAGCGCATCGTCGCGCAGCCCGACGAGGAACAAGGCCTCGAAGCGTTCGAAGCTCAAGCGCGCGTCGAATTTGGGGCCCCCCTCGGCGAAGGAGAGCTCGGCGTGGGCTTCTTCGAGGGCGTCGATGGCGCCAGCTTTGACGAAGAGCTCGGCGGCCTGGTGACGACGTCCGATCTTCGCAAAGAGGGTGCCGGCGCGCTCGTCTTCGCCGGCTTCGATCAACGCCCGTGCACAAGCGGTGACCCGCGACTCGTACAGGCCGAGGTCGACGCCGGCGTCTCTCACCAAGAGGGTGAGCTCGCGGTGGAAGCCCAGCGCGACCTTCTTGTGCTCGGCGCTGCCGACGGCGAGCTGCTGCAGCTTCTTCTCGAAGGCATCCAGCCGGGCCGGCCCCCGCGGCAGGGCCAGGATCTCTTGCACCGGGTCGGTGACGAAGGCATCGGACGGAGGCACCGGTGGAGCGCCAAAGAGGCGAGCGAAGAAGCCGCGTTTGGGCACCGCCACCGTGACGGGCACAGAGGCGTCGTCGTCGTCGTCGGCCATGGCCTGTCCGGGGAGGGGGGAGGCGCTCGCTGCACCCTCATCGGGCTGGGGATCAGTGGCAGCCCGGCGTTTGCGTCGCCGCCACAACCGCCGGCCCACATGCCGTTCGCGAACCATGCTCAACGATAGATTTTTCGAAGCTTGGCGACCAGATCGAAGTAGGTCCTCTTATCGTATTGCTGATTGAGGATATGGAAATCTTTTTTCGACAATCCGACACACGCGAAACAATAGGTGCAATCTGCGCAGGAGTCGCAGTGTTCGAGGTACTTGCAGCCGACGCAGCGCTTTGACTTGCTGCAGTAGGCGCTCTGGTGGCAACCCTCGCACTCCGCACAATGCGTACAATTGCTGCATTGGTTGCAGTTGTTGCAGTGCGTGCAGCGATAGCAAGATTCGCAGCCGACGCAGAACATGCAGCTGCTGCAATGCCGGCAGTCCTTGAGCTCGAAGCCCTGCGGGTTGTCGGCGGCGCCCTGGTAGCCGGCCCTGAGCGCCTGAAAAGCTCTCTCGAATTCCCGCAGATCCAGGGGCGGCGGCCCCACAGCCGGCGTCGTCGACGACATCAGAGCTCCAGTTGCAGCAGGGCGGTGAGACGGGCGTTGTCGAGGTCGCGCACGTTGTCGCCGAACTCGGTCAACAGGGTGCCGTCGACGAAGAGCGAGAGCGGCAGGTGCTCGACGGGAACGTTCCAGCGCACGCCGAGGCTGTTTTCGATGAGCTGATCGTCGAGGAAGGTGGAGCTCGGATCGTAGTAGCTGAAGCGGTAGGCCGGGATGACCCCGCACAAGGAAACCCCAAAGGGTGCGTCGGCGAAGATCCAAGCAGAGACGCCCATGCCGACGTCGGTGGATCCGTCGCCAGCCTCGGGAAACAAAGTGCCAAACGCGGTCTGTTTGAAGATGCCCTGCCCCGCCGCGCTGATGCCAAACAGCTTGACGCTGGCGTCGACGAAGCCGACGTTGTCGACCTCGTTGAAGAGGTTGGGCAGGGTCCCCACGGTGCGCGGGTTGTTCCGGCCGCCGACGCCGACGCGGGCAACGTCTTCGTAGGCGACGCCCAGACGCGCGTAGACGGCGGGCAGCTTGTTGTCGTTGCCCGCGATGTTCTGGCCGTTGCCGTTGCCGATGCCGAACAGGTACTCGAGACCGACCGGGCCCAAGCGGGCGTTTTCCGTCGAGCCGGCCACCACGCCGAGCTGCCGCGACGGCGACAGACCCGAGACCGCGAAGCCGTGCCCCGGGCGGACGCCGGCGCTGGCCACCGAGCGGCGCGCGAAGGGCAAGTTGGCCAGCGACGTCGCGCCCTCCAAATCCTCGGGCATGAACTGTTGCCCGGCGGAGACGAAGAACCAATCCGAGGGAATCCAGGCCACCCAGGCATCCCGCACGGCGGCGTTGACGGACTGCACTGGATCGTTGGGCGCCCCACCGGGAACCAGCGTGATGACGTCGATCAACAAGCGAAAGCGCAGGTCGTCCTTGAAGGCTCCGTCGACGCCAACTTGGGCTTCGTCGATGAAGAAGCCGTCGTTTTGTCCGACGGTGAGGATCTGGCTGTCGGGCTGCACGAGCTCGTAGCCGGTGCGCAGCCGCAGACGCGGCCACAGAGCAAAGAGCTCGTTCTTCGCGCACGCCGCGGCGCTCGCGCGGCAATCGGGCAAGCCGTCGCGGGGTCCTTCGAGCTGCGGACCAGCGGTGGGGGAACGCGCCGGGCCCGCGGCCACGGCAGGGGTGGCAGCGAGCGGGGGCGGCGGTACATCGACAGGCGGCGCCGGCACAGCAGGAGGCGCCTCGACGGGGGGCGGTGGCGCCTCCACCACCGGCGGTGCGGCAACGACGGGCGGCGGAGCATCCACCGGCTCGGTGGCGCTGTCTGCTGGTGGCGCCCCCTGCGCGTGGACCAGGGAGGCCAGGGTCAGGCCCCCGGCGACAAACAAGCACGACACCGAGTTCGATCGCATGGACGCTCCGTCGAGATGCGCCCGGTTAGCGCTGTTTCCCCCCGCGCTCAAGCTTGGCGACCCCGGAGCAGCAGACGGCCGGCGATGTTGGTTGAACACGCGGTGAACCTGCTCGTGTAAGTTGGCGCGCTGACGTCTTGGGCCTGGTGCATCCGGTGTCTGAGCCCAGTCGGAGTGGTTGTCGGTGGAGTGTCCCAAGTGTGGCCGGGTCGTCGAGGACGGGGCGTTCATCTGCCCCGGCTGCGACTTCATTCTCGACGCGAGCTTTCTGGGCGACGACATCACCGACGACGAACGCGAACAGCGCCCGCCCCCCAGCCGCGCTTTTGGCAAGAACCGCCCCAAGGTCGACTTCGGCGAAGACGCGATGATCCTCGGCAAGGTCAGCCACGAAGAAGGCGACGAGGTGCGCTCCTTTCAAAGCAACGATGCTGGCGTCAGCCAACGCGAGGTCACTCAGGCCCGCTTCTACGTCGGCGGCGCCGTCGCCCAGCTGATGAACGCCGATGCCATCCCCGAGGTCGCTGCAGGTTCGGGCCAGAGCATGCGCATCACGCCCTTCGAGCGGCACGTGCTCGGCTTCGTCAATGGCAAGCGCAGCGTCGGTCGCATCCAGAAAAAAGCCGCGATGGAGGACAGCGAATTCAAGACCGCGCTGGCCTTGCTCGCCGACAAAGGCTTTGTTCGCCTCAAGGGCTACAAGAAGCAGAAAGACGGGGCGGCCCCGCGCCAGGCCTCCGCCGCAGCGGCCCCGGCCCTTCGCACCCCCAAGGCCGCCAAGAACTCTCTGCCCTCAGGCCGGGCCCGGGCGCCTGGGTCCCGCCGCGGCCCGCCCGAGGGCGATGCCACCATGGTTGCCAGCATGGAGCACATCGAGGCCCTCGCGGGCGCCCCCCAGGCCCAGCCCTCGCTCGTTCGCTCCCGCAGTGAAGGCGACATCGAGCTGGCCTCGGGAGCCCGTCGGCGACCGGCGGCGACACCCATCGTCGACGCCGCCGACGGCGCTCCAGCCCGCGGCCCGGCTCCTGCCCCCATCTCCCTGCTCCCCAGGAGCAACGCCGGCATCCTCGACGATGTTCGCTTCGCGTCTTTGCAGGCGGGCGAAGGCGGCAACGATGACGACTGGGGCAAGGCTGACAACGCATCCTCGGTGTTTGCCGAGAGCGTCCCCAGCGTCGCCGGTGACGGGGGCGCGCCTCGTGTGATCGCGGCCACAGCCGGAGCCGCCCCCGCAGCCGACGTCGGCTTCGACGATCCCACCGAGGCCCACAGCTCGCTCGCCTCAGCCCTGAAGGATCCCACCGGGCTCGGTGACGCCAGATCCCAGGCCGCCGACGCCGCCGACGGCGCCCCCCTGGACGACCTGGACGAAGGCAACAAAGCGCGGCCCATCGAAGGCGACGAAGGCGCGAGCGCCTCGTTCGGCGATGAGGATGAGAGCGTCAGCAACGATCCTCTGGGTGGCTCGAAGGGGATCTACGACGAAGTCACCGGCGCTTTTCCCGGTCCGGCGGACGCCGCCCTGCCCCCCGCCCCTGAGATCGAAGAAGAAGAGCCCGCGCCGCGCACCGAAGCCATTCCACGCCCCTTCACCTTGCCCTCGGACGCCCTGAGCCCCCTGCCCGAACCTGCACAGGAGTTGCCCGCCCGGTCTGAGGGCAAAGAACTGCGGCCCGTCGTCGTCAAAACCGAGCCCCCCAGAGCCGAGCCCGCACCACCCCCGCGCCCGATGCCGCTCCCTGGTCAGGCACTCGAGGTCAAAGCCACGCTGCCTCCACCCATGCCCCTGCCAGGGCAGGGCCTGCTGTCTCCCACCGCGCCCCCCCAGCCCGCCAAGCCCAGGCCGTCGTCGTCGTCTTCGGTTCCTTTCGAGCTGCGCAAGAAGGCCGAGCGCATCTACGAACAGGCGCTGAAGGACCAGGCCGAGGGCCGCACTGCGTCAGCGCTGATGAACGCGAAGCTGGCCATGAACTTCGATCCCACGGTCCCGGCCTACAAGGAGCTCTTTCAGGGCTTGGGGACGGCCCAAAAGGGAAAACCGGTGAAGGGCCCGCAGGCGCGCGAGCTGGTGCTCTTTGAGCAGGCCAGCGAAGCCGAAGGGAGGGGCGACTACGCCCGGGCCGCCAAGTTGCTGGAAGAGGCCATTGGGGTGAACCCCAAAGCGGCGGCCCTCTACAACCGCCTGGGCGTCGTGCTCTCCATCCGTCTGAAGCGCCACGACGAAGCGCTGGCCCATTTGAAGAGAGCCATCGAGCTCGAGCCGGGGTCGATTGTCTACATGAACAACTTTTCCAAGGTCACCGGCTTGCTCGAGTCGGTGCTGGAGAAAGACCCGAAGGCCCGGCTGAAACGCGGCCAAGGCGACGAGCAGAAGGTCGAGATCAAGAAGATGCGACCCGTCAAGTTCTGAGCCCTGGCTGCCGATGGTCTCTCTGGCGTCTTCGCACCACGCTCTCTCCCGTGGCGCGTCGCCCTCAGTCACCCCGTCCAACGCGGTGGCGTCCCCTCCACCATTTCTGTCTCAGCTTGACTTTCTGCCCTCCCCTCAGAACGGATCCGTACAACTTGCAACACATGCGAAGGGCTCCGCTAACGTTGACCGATGCCCCGTCAACTCCGCGCTGTGTCGCTCCTCGAACTCATCGTCGTCGTCGCGATGGTCGGCGTGCTCGCGAGCCTGGCATTGCCGCGCCTCGAGGGGATCACCACGAGGCTCGAACGCCAAGGGGACCTCATCGTCGTCGAAGACGCCCTCAAGCGCGCTCGCAATCTCGCGCGCACCTCGCGTCGCTGCGTCGAAGTCGCTGTCGCCGGCCAACAGATCACGTTTACGGCCTATGACACCTGCGCGCTCACGACCCTCGTCTCGTCGACGTCGCTGACCTTGAAACGCGCGAAGCCCTGCGCCTTCGACACCGGTGATGGCAAGCTGGTGTTTCAGCCCGATGGCAGCATCAACGCGACGACGGCGGCCAAGATCCGCACCGTCGAAAACAACTGCTCGACGGGCGCGAGCCTCGGGACCTTGCGCGTCTTGCCGATCACCGGCGTCACCCGTCGCGTGAAGGGTGCTGGGTGATGGGCGCCGCGGGGCCTCACCGGGGGGAGGGCCGGGGCTTCAGCCTCCTCGAGGTGATTTTCTCGTCGACGATCTTCATCACCGCGTTGACCGGTGTGGTCTCGGCCATCGGCACCTCGCGCCAGATCAAAGAGGATCACCGCATGTTGACCCAAGCTCTCCATCTCGCCGAAGGCCAGATCGAGCAGCTCTTGGTGCTGCCAAATGGGGCCGCCCAGCTCACGAGCGACGTCGAGGTGGCCGGCTCTCGCTACGACATCGACGGCGCGGTGGTGCCGGCGGGCGGGATCTTCACCACGGCGTGGGTGGTTCAGGCGGATACACCCGTCACTGGGCTGCGCCGCATCAACGTCGTCGTGCGCTGGACCGATGGCCAAGGTCGGGCGCGGAAGTTCTCTCTCACCACGGATCGCACTTGATCAGTCGCGCAGAGTCGCTGCTCGGTGAGTGCGCGCTTTCGCCTCGGCGAGAAGCGACCCGAAGCGATCACCGCACCGCCGCGCGCGCTTTTTCTCTGATTGAGCTGGTCGTCGCCAGCGCCATCGCCGTGATCGTTACGACGGCGTCGATCAGCAGCGTCTTGAGCGTGTCGCGAACCTTGGCCCAGACGCGCGAAGTCGCCATCGTCGACGACCAGGCCAAGCATCTGATCGATTTCTTCGTGTCGAGCACCCAGGGTGCGGGCGGCAAGGGGATTCGGCCTTGGGCCAGCGTGCAGGCGGTCAACTCCACCACCGACTCGGACACGTTGATCATCATTCGCTCGAAGCCGGAGGTCGACGAGTGCGCCATCGTCGGGCGCCCCGGCGCTGGCTCCGTCCTCGAGCTCGCCAAAGACGCCGCCACCCATACGGTGTGCTGCAACACCGCCGCGTTTGAAAACAAGAAGCTCACGATCATCACGCCCGATGGCAACGAGTGGGGCGTCGCGGTGTCCAACAACTCGAACACCTCGAACTGTCGCGTGACCTTTCCACCCGGCGGCGGTGGCATGGCCGTCGACGACAGCTTGTCGAGGATGCCCGGCAACCAGGACAATTTCGTCGGTGGGCTCGTGGTAGCGGCGACGGTGGAGCGCTGGTACCGCGACTCCGACAATCGCTTGATCCGCGAGCTCGACACCAACGACGACGGCGTCATCGCCGCCTCGGAGCGCATCGTCGCTGCCGAGGAGGTCTTCGACTTCCAGGTCGCGCAGGGCTACGACGCCGACGGCGACGGCATCATCTTCGACGACAACAGCAACGACGACGAGTGGTTTGGCAACGCCGTCGGTGACACCAAAGACTCAGGCCGCCTGGAAGATGTTCCCGTCGACACCCTGCGCATGTTGCAGATCGGCATCATCGTCGGCGGCGTCGACAACGACGCCGTTGGCACCTCCACCCGGCGTCTGCTCGACGGTCCTTCGCGCAGCGCGACCAAGACCGTGTTGCGGCCGACCATCGGTCGCGCGTTCCTGCGAAATCT
This sequence comes from Myxococcales bacterium, assembly GCA_023248635.1. Classification (GTDB taxonomy): domain Bacteria; phylum Myxococcota; class UBA727; order UBA727; family VGSZ01; genus VGSZ01. The sequence continues at coordinate 39,422 of JAHFED010000021.1, read as the reverse complement.
ACTGACGTTTCTCTAGTGTTCATTGCTTTGGGCGTTGCACGTCCGAAAGCCGGTCTCTCGACGAACAGTTCACGATGTACCACTGAGTGATTTCCACCTCGAGGCGCTCGCACTTGCATTGCCACCGAAGTCCCTCCCCGCCTGATGAGGCGCCCGGCCGGAGCGCTGTGCGCGGCTATTCCCTGCCGCTCATCCTGGTGCTCGTGGTGCTGCTCGGCATCTCCTTCGCCACCGCCCTCGCGGCCTTGCATTCGTCGGTGGTGGTCACCAACGACATGATCGGGCGGCGCAAGGCTTTCTACGCCTGCGACGGTCTCGCCCGCAGCGTCATCCACATCGCCCAAGAATATCTGGGCAACACCACCAACCCGACGTCGACGGGGATGCAGAACTACGTGTGCGTCGCCGCCGGCTCAGCGACCGGCTGCACCAGCGGGCTCCCGAAGCTCACGCCGCCGGGCTTCACCACCGATGGCTTCTCGGTGGAGCTGACGAACACGCCGGCGCCGCGCCCGCTGCCCAACGGCCCCTTCGCCGGCATCAGTGCCCTGCAAGGCGACATTGGTTTGCAAGTGTCAGCCCAGAAAAATGGCACCAAAATTCGGTGCGATACCCTGCAAACACTGACCCTTGGTTCCGTCGCAATGTTCCAGTTCTTTGTCTTTTCTGATCTGAAGCTGACGTGGCTTCCCTCGCCCGAGTCCGTCGTGCGCGGCCGCATCCATGTCAACGGCGACGTGTGCGTGTCGAGCACCGATGGCGGCCTGTACCTGCAAAACCTCACGACCTCTGGGCGAGCGATGAGCGGAAAGAATCCGGATTGCCTCTTCGTCGACGACGGCGACGCCAAGGTCTGGGTGTGGAAGGGGGGCACCTCTTGCCCCGACTCCAACTATCCTGGGACCAACGCGAGCAAACAGCCCACGGCCGCCGGGCCGACGACGCCGCCGCCCGCCAACAACGCCGTCGACAGCTGTTTCGTCGAGCTCGCGGGCACCGGCGCCGGCAAAAACGATCACGGGAGCATCCCCGCTTCGGCGCACGGCTTTGCGACCTGGGCCGACTACGCGGCGTCGACCTGGACCCGCCACCTGCTCGACGTCGACCACAAAGTGAGGCCCCTGCGACTGCCCATCCAGGCCAGTGCGGCCGTGCAGCCCGGGCGCTTGGCCGCCGACGCTGCCACCAACGCCACTGGCTTCGCCAACACCGGGACCTCGCGCCTTTTCACGGATCCCGTCATGCCCGACGACGACGGCGCCGTCGCCAGCGAGAAGCTCTCTTGCAAAGCGGACTTGCGCATCCTCAACGGCGTGTGGTTCTTGAAGGGAACGACGTCGTCGGCGGATCCTTGTGGCTGGCCGGGGACGCCCATTTGGTCCGATCACCCCGGGCACTACACCATCACCAGCTCTGCCCAGCCCACCGAGCGCCTGCTCACCACCGAGCTCGCCGTCGGCCAGGCCGATCTCAAGACCGCTCGGGGTTGGGACTCCTCCACCAACGCCGAGGAGATCCCTAAATTCTTCTCCTATTATCGATTTGGAGTGCTGGCTGATTCGTATTACGGAGAAATGATCTATGATACAACTCAGGCCAACAAACCCGTGGTCTCCTACGGCGCAATGAAGAACCTGAAGACCGACAGCCCTGATGACACCGACGCCTTGGCCGACGCCGAGGTGGTGCCGGGGGTCTGGGCCGACGACGCCAACGCCGCCGCCGCAGCCAGCAACGAAGATCTGCTCGCTGACTCGGTGCCGGCCGAGATCTGTGGGGCCAGCAAACCTTCGGCGGGAACGGCGGGGGCTGGCAACGACAAAGGCGTGTTGCTTTCGGTCTTTGACACGACCTGCGGCGGCGTGTTGCCCACCGCCGTCGAACCCATCCGCCACAAGATCCTCGACTCTACCCGCAGCGGCTTCATCGATCCCCAGATCATGATCCAGCCGGTGTATGACAGCCAGATGACGCTGCGCTATCCGCGCTCGCGGGTTTTGCCGATCAACTTCAATGTGCGGGCCTTTCGTTCAGCGCTAAAAACCTGCACAAAAGGTGAGCTTGGATCTTATTTTCCAAGCACCTGTAGTGGTGCCAGCGGTCGCGCCTTCAATGGCGTCGTCTTCATCTCCAACACCTGGGTGGGGAGCCTGGATGGATTTGGCACCAGCAGCACCTACGCGGGCGGCGACAACGTGTGGCCGAAGCAGGGCAAACACGAAAACGCCGCAGCGTCGCTGCCGCCCTCTGTCCCCGCCCCCCCCATCGTGGCCGGCAGCGTCATCACCCAACCCCGACAGGCCAGTCGATTGGCGAGTGCGGTGGCGCGCCCCTCGCTGCCCTACGAGCTGTGCACCACGGACCTCGCGTTGGTTCGGGATGGCGCGACGACGCCGCCCGCGGTGGAGCGGGGCACCTTCAACGTGTGGCAGGCCGAGATGGTGCGCCCCCCCACCAACGCGGCGTTGCCCTTCGTGCCCTTCAAGCATGTGCCCTGCTCCGATTGGAACCTCGGCGCCGACGGGCTCGAAGGCGGCGCCAGGGCCAACGTGGTGCGTGTGGTCCACGCCGGCTTCATCGGCAACGAGACCGTCAGCACCGATCCGTTGAAGGAGGGCCTCACCGTCTCCACCAACATCCCGGCCTACGTTTGGGGCGACATCAACGACAGCTCGCTGCCCTCTCTGACGCCGGTGTCGGAGCTGCCGAGCCCCTGGGTCCCCTTCCTGATCACCGGCGACCAGGTGCGCTTCCTCTCGCGCAATTGGGACGACGCCACGACGCCGTGGGGGCGGCCCAGCGTCTCGGACAACAACGGCACCCGCGGCGACAAATGGGATCGGCAGGCCACAGCCACCGTCTACACACTGGAGCTCTTCGCCGGACACCCCCAGGCCTTTGGCAGTGAATTCAACGGCGGCTTCGAGAATTTCCCGGGCTTCCTCGAGGATTGGGGCGGCCTCGACGCCACGGTCAACGGCTCCTTCGTCGTCGGCTTTGCCCCGGTCTACCTGCGCGGCAAACACAACGGACAAAAGGTCGCGCCCAACCGGCCCTGGTCCTACGACAACCACCTGGATTTCCCGGCGAACCAGCCACCCGGCAGCCCCCACTTCGACGTCTTTGCGATCAAAGACTGGACGCGTTGACGACGGGTGGGAGAAGACGCGAGCCGTTCATCCCAAGATGATCTTGATTTCACCGACAGCGCTTCGCGTGTCGGTGAATTGTCTACAGGTTCATCGGCTGGCGGCGATGAAATTCACCGACAGCGCTTCGCGTGTCGGTGAATTGTCTACAGGTTCATCGCCTGGCGGCGATGAATTCGTGGCTTCATCGCCAGCGAGGCGCGGCGGAAGAAGTGCCGCCCGCGAGGACACTGGGTATGCCGAAGCCGACAACATCAAGACGCGCCAGCGTCTTGAACATCAAAACATCATCCGGACCCGGGATCACAGGCCCACGGCAGCGATGAAGGCTTCGGGGCTGAAAAAGAAGAAGACCTCAGCGCCGACGGCGACGCTGGCCGTTCGGGGTCGGCCTGCCCCTGCCAGGGTGCGTCGCAAGGCGTCGGGGATGGCGGTGGGCTCGGTGTCTGCGGCGTCGTAGTCGCTGGCGGTGCCCAAGAGGCGGTCGAGGCGCAGCCCCACGGGTCCGCGCGCCGTGGGGATGACGGCGACGGTGGCCCCGGGTTTTTGGCGCGGTGGGCGCTGGGCCTCGGGCGCCAAGCAGTTCAGATCGAAGACGGGGACGATGGCGACGTCGACGTCGTCGACCTTCATGATCCCCGCGAGACCGGGATGTCCAAAGGGAACCGGGGCAATGTCGCCCTCGACGACGAGCCGGGAGACGTCGGCGATGGCGACCCCGAGCCGCAGCCCCCCCGCGGAGAACACCAGCACACCGCGCATCATCATGACGAGCCCAGCATTCTGGGGGGTACACGCGGAGGAGCAACGCGTGGCGAGGAGAAAATCATGATGCGCGCGCCTCGACCAGGCCCATCAGGACCCGGGCGTCGAGCACCAGCACCAGGCCGCCGTCGACGTCGAGGGTGCCCTGCAGCAGTCCAGGCCAGGCGCAGACGACGGTCTCGGGCAGGGGACGGGGTGGCGCCGAATCGATGACGCCCCGCAAGCGACAGCAGGTCAGCACCACCGGGTCATCGGTGCCGTCAAAGAGCAAGACCGCTGGCCGCGTCGACGTCGGGGCCTCCCCCAACAACTCAGCCAGGCTGTGGGGCATGACCCCGAGGGCCCGCGGATCCAGCACGGCGTCGCCGGCGCCGACGTCGAGGATTTGCCGCACCGATGCCAGGGGCAGCGCCAGCCGAAAGGGACCCGCGTCGACGCCGAAGTAACGCTGCATCCTTCAACCTACGCTGCCAAAGAAGTGCCCGACCAGTGAAGAGACGCGGCCACGGGTGGCAGCGACGACGTCGACGAATTCGTCTGGGAGCTCGCCGATGTCTGCGCGCCTCCACACGCCGCGTAGGCAATCAAAGAGGCCTTCGTCGGTGGTGTAGAGCGCGAGGAACCTGCTGGTGCGAAAGCGCGCGAGGAAGAGCTCGGCCAAAGGCAGGGGGCGCCCCGTGGTCTGGCGCACGAAAGCAGCGACCACGACGTCGTCGAGGGCGTCGATGTGGGCGTAGAAGCGGTGAAGCAGCGCGGGGTGCTGCTGCAGCAACGCCGCGTCGAGCAGCATCTCCACCAGCACATGTCCGAGTGTGCTGGCTCTGAGCCCCAAGAAGCGCAGGCGAATGCCGGCGGCGACGTCGTGGGACAGGGCATCGAAGGCGTCGTGCTGGTGAAAGCGCAGATCGTCGTCGTGGTGACGCTGCGCCCCCTGGGTCATCGCCAGGAAACGGGGGTCGTTGCGAGGGGCCCGCGCGAGCACCTCGGGGCGCAAGCGCGCCTGTTTGTCGATGACGCGCAGCCAGTCGGGCAACGACGTCCCCGCCACCCGCCAGCAGGCGAGCTGGTCGTCGTGAAACACGTAGGGGAAGCTGTGGGCGAGGTAGTTCACCGCGGCCGACGTTGCCTACTTGCCGACGTGCTTGCGCACCTCGGTGCGCTGACCGACCAGCAAGCCCTCGGCGTCGAAGCTGAAGATCTCGGCGGTCTCGGTCTCGCCAAAGACGCTGCCGGCCTGACGCACGAAGGTCCAATCCTTCCCACCGTGCTCGTTGTCGACGACGAGACCCGGTGTCCCCTGGTTCTTCAGCGTGGTGTTTTGCGCGACGCTCAGGGTCGACGGACCCGCCACCGTTGGATCGCGCTTGCCGCACCCCGGCGGCCCCGGCATTTGGTGGGGCATCAGCACAGGATCGCAGCCTCCGACGACGGCGACGAACACGAGGGCAGAAGCGGCGAGCAAAGGCGTGGGCATGGAGGGGGGGATAGCCTTCTGCCGTCTGGTTGACACCACAGAGCCTTCCTCCTACGGTCTGACGGTGCGCTTGACATTTTTGTCAATCATGGCGCCCAAACACGAATTCACCCACAGCGCTGAGCGTGTCGGTGAATTGTCTACAGGTTCATCGCCTAGGCGATGAATTGTTTGCAGGTTCATCGCCTGGCGGCGATGAACTCTCGGTCTTTGACGACGACAACGCACTGGAGGACCCGATGTCCGCGATCACCACGGTCTTTGAAGAAATGAACGCCCGCATCACCAACGAAAAGGCGAAGAAGATCAATAGCACCTACCTCTTCGACATCGGCGGCGACGACGGCGGCAAGTGGTTCGCCGACCTCACCAAGGAAGCCGGTCCCTACATCGAGAAGAAAGACGGCGAGGCCAAGTGCACGATCACCGTCGCCAAGCCCGAAGATTGGGTGGCCATCGCCACCGGCAAGATGAACCCGACGTCGGCGTTCATGCAGGGCAAGATCAAGGTCAAAGGCGACATGTCCCTCGCAATGAAGTTGCAGACCCTCCTCGCTTGAGTCGGCGTTGAGATGCACGAGAGGCGCCCAGGTCGAACCGGGCGCCTCTTTTTTTTTCTGCCCCGGAGAGCCCATGCCTGGTCCCCTCGACGGCGTCCGCGTCCTCGATCTCTCCCGCCTTTTGCCAGGTCCCTTTTGCACGCAGCTGCTCACAGACCTCGGCGCCGAAGTCATCAAGGTCGAAGACCCCCAGGGCGGCGACTACCTGCGCTGGACCCCACCCCTGCTCGACGACGGCACCTCAGTGCTCTTTCACGCCCTCAACCGCGGCAAGAAGAGCGTGACCCTGGATTTGAAGAGCGAAGACGGCGCTGCAAAATTCCGAAAACTGTTGAGCTCCGCCGACGTCGTCGTCGAGAGCTTCCGGCCCGGTGTCATGGAAAAGCTCGGATTTTCGCCGGCTTCGATGTTGGGTGAATTCCCGCGACTCGTTGTGTGCTCCATCTCGGGCTACGGCCAGGCAGGTCCTCTTCGGCTGCGGGCTGGCCACGACATCAACTACGTCGCCCGCTCGGGGGCCTACGCGCTGATGGCGGCTCCCGTCGTGCTGCCCGTGCAAGTCGCCGACCTCGCCGCTGGGGCCTGGCCGGCCGCCATGCAGATTTGTGCCGCTCTCGTGGGCCGGGCTCGCACGGGTGTGGGCGCCGTCGTCGACGTCAGCATGAAAGACGGCGTCACCGGGCTGCTCTCGATGGTCTTGGCGCGCACCCTCGTCGGCGAAGACGTCGGCGGCGGCCGCGACCTGCTGGTGGGGGCCGTGCCCTGCTACGGGATCTACCCGACCAGCGACGGCTTCCTTTCGGTGGGCGCGCTGGAGCCGAAATTTTGGGCCGCGTTTTGTGCAGCGCTCGGACAACCCGAGCTAGCCACGCGCAACTTCGACGCCGACATTCGATCTCTGCTGGTCGAGCTGATTGCGCAAAAAACCACCGCCGCCTGGACCACCATCTTCTCCGCCGTCGATGCTTGCGTCGAACCCGTACTCTCCCCCGCCGAAGCCCTGGCCGAAGCCCGCCGCGTCGACGTCGACATCGGCGGCCGCATCTTTGCTTTCGTTGGGCTCGGCGTGGATGCCCCAGGGTGCACCGTGCGCGCCCCGACCCTTGGCCAGCACAACGCTGAGTTGCTTCGCCCTTGAGGTCACAAGGCCACCGCGGCGACGACGACGGCGGTCTGGTAGCTTCGTTTCGTCCGCTGCCGCGGCCCCGTCGGCCGAAGTCGAGCGGCACAGATGGAGCGCTCCGTGCGATCTCGTTCGCTCTTCGCCGTTTTACTCGTCCTGGCCTGCGCCCCGCCCCCACCCCCCGGCGGAGGCGGCGGCGGAGACGATCCCATCGACGATCCCCCACCCGTTGAACCGCCGCCCGTCGACGATCCCGGCGACGTGCTGGTTGCACCGGGGCGCTGCGGCGACGTGGATGCGAGGTCGGAGACCGCCGCACCCAACCCCATCGCCGGCTTCGATGCCAACGCCGACACCGGCACCTTTGCCCTGGTCTACGTGCGCTATCCGCTGACCACGGCCAACGTCGAAGATCCTGCCGTCGCGCGCTTCGTCGCCATTCCCCAAGGCGAAGACGCCTACAACATCGCTCCTGGGGCATCCCTGATGCTGCGCCAACCCGACGGCGAGGAGCGCGTGCTCGTCGACTGCGCCGACGCGAATTGCAGCGTGATGGATCCCTCGATCTCCTTCGACGGACAGTTCGTCTACTACTCCCGCCTCGAAGACGCGCGCACCCGCGCCACGGCCAGCTTCATTTTCAAGATGAAGATCGCCGGCGACGATCCCCTGTTTCAGCCCATCCGCCTCACCTTCGACGACGGCTTCGAGAGCCGTCGCTACGCAGGCAACGACAGTGACGCCGCGGACCTCGGCACCTTCGCCGGCGTCAGAGACATGGCTCCCGTTCAGCTCACCGACGGACGCATCGCCTTCCTGTCGAACCGAGCGGGGCTGATCGCTTTTCATCCAGAAATCTTCACCGACGTGAGCCAGCCCGCCGTGCACTCGGCCCTGCAGCAGCTCTTCGTCGTCGACGACCACGACGGCAACCTGAACACGAGCGAGCTGTCGAACCTGCAGCGCATCGACTTTTCGAACCTCCACCTCGCGCAGCATCCGGTGGTGCTCAAAGACGGACGCCTGATGTTCTCGTCGTGGCATGACGCCGCCACCAAGGACATCTACTCGATGACCTCCCTCTTCTCGATGAACCCCGATGGCACCGGCTACGCCCAGGTCACCGAGCCCCACGATCGCAACACCGAGATCGATCACTTCGCCACGCAGCTCCCCGACGACGACGTGGTGACGGGCTTTTACTACCCCAGCTTCGACTACGGCTTCGGCGTGCTCGCGCGCTTTCCCATCGCCCCGGGCGTGCCGGCCTTCACCTTTGGACACTCGGAGCAGTGCTACCCCTACAACGGCTTCGACGTCAGCGCGCGCCACTTCGAGCGCGTCGGCCTCGAGATCATCACGACGCACACCTTCCCCGACGACTCCCCCGCACCCGGCAGCTCGGGCAAATACTCCATGCCCTCGGTCGCGCCCGGCGGCGCACTCCTCACCGCCTACTCCACCGGCGACGTCAACTTCTTCGAGAGCCACAACGGCTTCGCTCCCCTCGCCTCGGGCGTGTACCTGATCGACAACCCCAGCAAGGAGCTGAACGCCCCCGTCGACGGCGAGAAGGGCAACGGCTGTGACCGCGGGCCCGCCTGCGAAGACGACGGCGACTGCGACTCCGGCTTTACCTGTGAGGACTTCGAAGACCCCGAGATCCCGCGGGCCTGCTTGCGTCCCACCGGCGCCCCCGTCGAGAAACCTTCGGACCTGACACAGATCGTCGACGACGAACGCTTCAACGAGATCTGGCCCCGCGCCGTCGCCTCCTATCGGCGCATGTACGGCGTCGATCGCCCCATCCACCGCGTCAGCGTCCCCGAGACCGCACCCGAAGACGACCGCCTCGATCCCAGCTTGCCGGTGGCTCTCATGGGCACCAGCTCGATGTTGACGCGAGAGACGCACAACAACGCCGAAGTCGAATCAAAGGGCGCCCTTCCCTTCGATTCCTTCCGGGGACAGCGAGGCGCAGAGCGTCCGCAGGGCGATGGCAATTGGGGCGTCTACGGCGCCGAAGCCGGGGTCATGGACGACGACGACATCCAAGCCGTGCGCGTGGTCATGATCGTGCCGCGACCCTTCACCAAGCTCATCGACGCCGAAAGCGAAGACACCGCCGACGACTTCGACGCCATCCGTCGCTACCTGCGCGACCAAAACCATGGCGGCATCGATCAGCGGCTCACCTCCGTCGTCGAGCGCTACGCCAGCGGCATGGGCGAGCGCTGGGAGATCCTCGGGGAGTTCCCGGTGCGCAAGCCCGGCACCAACGATCCCGCCGGCGACGTCGATACCTCGTGGCTGGCGCGGGTGCCCGCCGACACACCCATGATCATCCAGTCTCTCGACAGCCGCGGCATGACGGTGGTGAGCGAGCTGACCTGGCGCGCGCTGCGCCCTGGTGAAAAGCGAGCCGATTGCGGCGGCTGCCACGCCCACTCCATCGCCCCCGTCGACTTCGCCTCCACCGCCGCCGGACGCCGCGAGCCCGTCGACTACGCCACCGCCGCCGGAGTCAACGCTGCCGACGACGTCGTCGCGGGCGGCGTGTGGGATCTGGTGTCACATCGGCCCCTGCTCCGACCCGGTGCCGCTGGCTCGCTCTCTGTGGAGGACAACGGCGGCGCTCCCCTCGACGTCGAATTCTACCGCGACGTGCAACCCATTCTGCAGGCGCGCTGCGTGGCCTGCCACAGCGCCGGCGCCGATCCCGGCGGAGGCTTGGTGCTCAACGGCAGCGGCGACGACGACGCCTACGCCCGCCTCACCGAGAACTTCGTCGTCGGCGACGCGCTGATGTTCGAGGCGCCGCAGCTGAGCAAATACATCCGCGTACCCCAGGCGCGGCAGTCGTTGCTGGTGTGGGTCGCCTACAACGAGCGCCTCGACGGTCGAACCAATGCAGCCCGCGACGACGACGTCGACCTGCCCGTTCATCCTGAGATCCCGGGCCTCACCGACGAAGAACGCTTGCGCATCGCGCGCTGGGTCGATCTTGGCTCGCCCGTGGATTTTCCCAGCGAGACCGGCTTTCGCTACCAAGACGACAACCTCTTGCCGGTCATCCAGATCTCGACGCCGAGGCGGGGCGAGAACCTGACGGCTTGCAACCAGCTGCGCTTCGGCGTCATCGACGTCGAGTCCGGCGTCGATCGCAGCTCGGTGGCGGCCGAGTGGTACCTCGCCAGCGACGCCACCCGCACGCTCACCGCGATCCCCATCGGGGCACAAAACGGCGACGGCGTCTACACCGCCGAGCTGGGGGACGTGCCGCGCGACACCTTCGTGGTGCTGCGCGTTTCAGCCAGCGACGTCGACGGCAACACGCAGGTCAGCTCGCGGCGCGTGCTGCTCCGAAGCGACTGACCCATCGCGCAGGGTTTCTCGGTGACGAAGCGACACCCGTGACCGGCAACCGACCGAGCCTGGGGGCGCGAGCGACGGATGAGCTGGGCAAGGCGCGCGCGTTAGTGCGAAGCATGCGAAATTCTCTACCCTCAGGCCAGGCGGCCCAGTCTCTGCCCTCAGGCCGGGCGGCCCAGTCTCTGCCCTCAGGCCACCAGTCTCTGCCCTCAGGCCGGGCGGCCAAGGCCCTCTGGCTCGTGCCGACCTTGGTTCTGGTGGCGTGCGGTCGTGGAAACCCCTCCGCTGCCGGCAGTGGGGCCGATGGCCCACCAGCATCGCAGGGCGAAGGCGAAGGTGAGGATCGCAGCGAAGGCGAAGGCGAAGGTGAGGATCGCGGCGAGGGCGAGGGCGAGGGCGACGACGTCGAGCCACGATGCCCTGACGCGAGCTACGTCGAGGATCTCTCCGCCGCTGATGCCGACGTCGACGCCCTCGAACGCAGCTACGCACCCTCGGCCTGGGACTCGACCGCTCTCGCGCTGCTCCAAGCGCGTTATCCGGTGGGCCGCTACATCATCGACGAAACACGCAGTGGCGGCTTCGACTGCCTGGAGGACTTCACGTCGGCGGAGGACCGCGCCGACTTCTCCGCCCTCGCGCGCTCGCTGAGCACCTCAGTGCACGAGTGTGGCCATGGGCTCGACTTTGAACGCGGTGGTTTCGATCGAGCGCTCTACGTGCTGCGCGCCGACCTGGTCTTCGACCTGCCGGTGCTCGACACTTTCCCCTTGCGCGAGATCCACCAATACACCAACGACGACGACTTCTACGCTGACACCTACCTCGCCGGTGCCATCGGCGATCAATTCTTCGATTCGCTGATGGAGGAGTTCACGCAGTATGTGAACTCGCTGATGGTCGCTGCGGCGATGAACGACCAATACGATCGCGACGGCGGAGTGTCCGAGCGCGACGGCATCTTGACCTTCATGCTCTATCTCGAGGTCTACCTCCAGCACGCGCGCGTGCACGACGGAGCCACCTACGAGCGCATCCTGAGCAACGCCGAGTGGCGCGAGTTCCTCCTGACGGTCTGGGGCCGCGCGGAACTCGCGCTCTCGCGCACCGCGGGCATGGAGTTTTTGGGCATCAACGACGACGACATCGAATCCCGCATGCGCTCCCCTGACCTCACCGGTGAGATCGATCGGGTGCGCGAGCGCCATGGCTGCGCCGACTTGCTCAGTCCTTGATCGCAAAAAGGATCGGCTCTTTGGCGAAGGCGCAGGCGTCGTAGTCAATGGCGGCGTCGGTGGCGGGCAAGGATCCGTTGGCGGGTAAGCCTTCGATGAAGCAGGCCAAGGCCAGGTATTCGTCGTCGCTGAGAGCCTGGTTGGCCAGGGGCATGCGCGAGCCTGGCACCGTGCCGGTGATGCGTCCCCACAGATAGCTGCGCAGCAGGGACTGGGGAGCGATGACCGTAGCCCCGACCCGCGCTTCGCTGACGCCGTCGTCGACGTCGGCGGCGCCGAAGACCCCGTTGCCGTTCTGATCGCCCTGCACGAGCGCGGTGAGGGCTTCGTCGATGTAGGGCTCGGCGAAGAAGGGCTCTTCGATGGCGATGCTCAACGAGATCTGGGTGGAGCCTTCGACCATGGCGATGGTCACGCCCCACTCGGGCAAGGGCTGAAACACCAGCTCGTTGAGCGCGGACTTGAACCGGACGGGGGCGACGTCGTCGGTGCGGGGGGCGGGGTCGCGGAGGGTCAGCTGCCAACCCCCGTCGGGCTGACGTTCGGTGTGAGCGACCTCGGACTGAAAGCTGCCGCTGACGAGGACGTCGCCGGCGCGCTCGCAGAGGTCGAAGCCCTGGGCGGGGTCGGGACTCGCGAGGTTGCACCAAGCGTTGATCGAAGCCAGGAACGACGCCGGCGTCGCGAGCTCGGGATAGTTGTTGGTGTTGTGACAGACCCCGGTGTTGGGGGCGCAGGAGCGGGCGACGATCTTCTGGTGCAGATCGACCACGCGAGGGAACTTCGACTTGGCCGTCGCCGTCAGCGCCCGGGCTTCGTCGATGTCGGTGACCACGGGATCGACCGGGCAAGCGCTGAGCGCCGCCAAAAGGGAGAGCGAAGCCAAGACGCGACTCATGAGAACACCTGCGCGATCGCCTTGGCTTTGCTGCCGAGGTGCTCGGTGGGATCGAGCCCCAACACGTCGAGCACAGTGGCCAACACATCGCGGCTGGCAATGACGTCGCCGGTTGCCTTGATGGCGTCGTCGGTGGCGCCAATCAGCTTGCCGGCTGCGGCGACGACGCCCCCCATCATGACGATGGCCTGGTTGCGCGCGGGGTCGTCGGCGTCGCCCACGTGATCCGAGCCGTTGCCGGTGTTGAAGCCCGTGAGCAGCTGCGTGTTGTTGCGGCTGAACTCGCTGGTGGTGACGACGAGGGTCTTGTCCCAATAGGTGCCTCCCTCGGGGTAGGGCATGCGTTTCAGCAAGAAGTGCAGGCCCGTGAGCTGCCGCACCAAGTCCTCGCTGCGCGGCGCGTAGGCGTCGGCCTCGATGTCGTGCATGTCGTAGACATCGCGAGCCACGGTCACCATCGGCGAGCCCAAGGAGAAGCAGCGCAGGGCGAGGGCGATGTCGGCACCCCAGGAAATGCTCGGCTGGGGATCGCCAATCTCTGTGAGGTCGTGGTTGCCCAACACCTCGAGGAGAGCGGCGTTGCTGACGCCGGCGTCGACGGCGTCGGGGCTGCGGACGATGTCGAGGCGGGGGTCCTGCAGCATGCCCGAAAAGAGCGCGGCGTTTTCCTTGGCCAGACGAAAGGCCTTGAGCCTGCGCTGGTAGGCGCGGGAGCGCTTGGCCAGAAAACGCTCGTCGAGCTTCTTGCGCAGCTCGGTGTGCCAGCCCGCCGTCGTACCCGCGCCGGTGCCGCCACCGAACTGCACGCCGAACAAGGTGAGGGGTCGGCGTTCGCCGTAGTCGCCGACGCCGATGCCGAACTCCGAGGGTCCGATCTCGACGGGGGGCAACACGTCGGCGTTGAAGCCATCTCGGTACAGCGGATGGTGGGCGCCGACGATGGAGAGGAGGCCGTTTTCGCCGTCGGGGAAACCGGTGCCGACGCGACGCTGGCCGGCGACGTGATCGATTTCCGCGGGGCCGCCCGGGTTCTGATCGACCGAGCCCAGGACGCAAACCTGATCGGTGACGTCGGCGAAGGCTGGAACCTGTCCCAAACTCGAGGCATAGGAGCGCGCGCCGCAGGCGGCCCCGAGTGTCCACTCGGTACCGGCGACGCTGCTCTGCGAGCCGAAGGGGTTGTGTTGAAAGCTGCCCACGGCGTTGAAGGTGCAGTGGCTGCGAAAGCCACCGCGCAGGTTCAACACCAGCACGTGCTTCACTTGTCCGGTGGCAGCGTTGGCGCGGGCGCGACGGCCGAGCAAGAGCGTCGGAGCCACCGCCGCCAGACCGGCCACCTTCAGCAGGTGACGACGAGAGATGGACATCATGAGAGCTCCTGCGCACAACGGAGGAAGGCAGCGCACGTAGACAATTCATCGCCGCCAGGCGATGAACCTGTAGACAATTCACCGACACGCGAAGCGCTGTCGGTGAATTCCCGCAGCTCGGCGCTCCGGGGGGACCCCACGGAGCAGGGGCCGCGCCCGGCGAGGAGATGGTTCAAGCGGCGCATCATCGGAACAAGCTCTCGCTGGTCCCTGCGATGCCGACGCACAAGCGCGAGGCGAGCAAGGGAGCTGCGCAGTCGCCGTCGTCGAGGACGGCGCAGCCCGAGCCGCTCGTCACGAGCTCCCGCTCTTCGGCGCTCGGCGCGCGCTGCAGCAATGCCTGAAACACAGCGCTGGTGACGTCATCGACGGAGGGGCGTCCGGGCGGGATCACGCGATCGAGCAGCTCGGGCGCACACAACGCTTCCGCCATGCCGTCTTGCACCGAGGCGAAGGCGACGCCGGCGGGGCGGCTGCGCACCGCGCCGAATCCGGGGCATCCACCGAGCTGTCGGGCCACGAAGGTGTAGCCGTAGTCGTAGCCGACCAGCTCGGTGACGCCATCTTCGCCAATTTCGCCGGTGGGTTGCAGACGTCCGCGATCGCCACGGGCTTGGAGCAACACCGTCATGAGCTCGTTGTATTGAACTGCGTTGATGAGGCCGTCGCTGTAGCTCTGGTAGAGCATCGAAAAGCTGAACCCGTCGGAGAAGCGCGGGTCGCAGGTGCCGTAGTCGTAGGAGCTGGTGTTTTGCAGGCTGGCGATCCAGGCCTCGCCGATGATCGGCTTGGTGGGTCCCACCGAGAGCGGGTGCGGACGGTTGCTTTCGTCGCCATCGAGGGTGACGCCGTCGTCGACGACGCTGGTCTGGATGTAGAGCAATGAGGTGAGCACCAGGCGCTCGGCAGCGGGAACGTCACCCGTCTCTCTCAGCTGGTCAGCGACGACGGCGCGCACCGCGGGGAAGAGGAAGCCCGGCGTGCGGATGTCGCGTTCGCCTTCGTCCCAATCCAAGAAGCGATCGAGGATGGCGTCGGCCTGCGCTTCATAGGTCTCGGGCTGGCGGGCAAAGAGCTCGCCGGGGGCCCCGAGCGCAGCGTTGATCTCGGCGTTTTCGGGATTGCCCAACTGGTCTTCATACAGGGGCGTGAAGCGATCGGCCTCGGCGATCATCGAGAGGTCGACGACGGCGCCGCCCCAGAGCTCCGTCGAGCAGCGTGCGAGGGGCTCGCACAGGCCCGCCATCACGTAGCCGTAGTTGCGGGGGATGGGCAGGTCGGGGTCGGTGAGGCCGCCGAAGTCGATGACCCAGGCCCGCCACAATCCGGCCAGCGCGTTTTCTTCGGCCTCGTTCGGCTTTCGCTGCAGCAACGCCCGGAACACCCGACGCACGCGTTCGCGGCCCGTGAAGTCGGCGTTGATCAAGCCCGACTGGCGCAGCACGTCGACGACGAAATCGTCGTAGCGGAGCTCGCCCCGATGCAGGGCGTCGACCCGCTGATACAGCGCAACGGTGGCGCGGAAGTCGACGACGACGTCGTCGGTGCCGAAGCGATCGGCCCAGTGTCGCTGGGATTGCAGCAGGTAGTCATCGCTGCCCTGCAGCGCGAGCAAGGCCGTGTCGAGATCGGCAGCGCCCGCGCAGTCGCTCAGCTCCGTCGTCGTCAAGGGCCGTCCGAGCAGATCGAAGCCCGCGCGCCGACACACCTCATCGTTGGTGGCCAAGTGCGGCGTGAGCCCGAGCGCGACGAACGACGACGCCAGCACCGCGTTGATGGGATGGTTGAGATCGCAGGCCTCGCAGACGAGGGCGGGGGGCACGGTGGGCTCCTCGACACCCGCATCGAGAGCCGGTCGGCCGGGACAAGCGGCGGTGAAGACGACGCAGAAGCCGGCTGCGACGACGAGAGCTCGTTTGCTGTGTGGACGCATCAGACTCCCCTCCCTCTCAGAAACTGCAGAACTGGCTCGTGGCACAGACACAGCAAGGCATATGCCTCGAAAAGCGTGCGGGGAACGCACACCGGATCCTGGGTCGCTTGGGGGGGCTGCTCGGTGACGCCGAAGGGCCCGCGCCATCGGATCTTTGGGGGATCAGAGCCGAGCGAGGCGCAGCAGGACGCGCGTTCCCCGACCGGGTGTGCTCTCGATGCGGGCGTCACCGCCTTGATCGCGGGCGAGCTTGCGCACCAGCGCCAGACCCAGACCCGAGCCCTTTTCCTTGGTGGTGAAAAAGGGCGTGAAAGCATGCTTCGCCGTCGTCTCGTCCATGCCTTTGCCTGTGTCTTCGACGACCAAGAGCAGGGCGCCGTCGTCGACGCTGGCGCGCAGGGTCACGCTTCCTTCTGTGGGCGTGGCCTGCAGGGCGTTTTCGACGAGATTCAAGAGGGCCTGCTTGATGCGGTTGCGATCGAGCGCGAAGGCGACGACGTCTTCGACGACGACGACGATGGCGGCGCGGTCTGGCCTGGCGGTCAGCGAGCGCACGTCTTCGAGCAAAGCCCGCAGATCCACCTCGCCCACGTCGGCGCGGTCGGCGGGGGCATCTTTCGCGAAGGCCAAGAAGTCGTTCACCACGCCCGTCAGATAGCGCAGCTCTTTTTTCACTCGACGGGTTTGCTCGAGCAGCTCCTGCTTCACGCCAGGGCCCACGTTGTCGTCGTCGAGCTCGGCGACGCCCTCCTCGAGCAGGCCCGAGAAAAGCTCCATGCCGCCGAGGGGATTTCTGATCTCGTGGGCGATGCCGGCGAGCATCATCTGCCGATCGGCGTCGCGGTCGACGAGGGCTTTGCGCATGGCCTCGAGCGTGGTGCCCAGGCGCGACACCTCGTCATCGCCGTTTGGCACACGCAGAGGCTCGCGCAGGTCGCCAGCGGCGAGGCGTTCAGCGGAGTTCGACAGCGACAAGAGCGGCCGGGTGATGGTGCGGGCGACGACGACGGCGAGCAAGAGCACCAGCAACACCGCGGCGACGACGAGGATGGTGATGGTGCGGGCGACGGCGAAGGTGGCGTCGAGGGCTGCGGCGGGGGCCTCCATGGCCAACACCAGGCGCTGGTCATCGCGCACCGCGGCAACCGCTTCGCCGTCGATGCTGCCGCTCTGCTCGGGGACGAGCGCGTAGGCCGCCATGTAGCGATGCCCATCGGGGCCCGTGAAAGGCACGCTGACGGCGGCTTTGCCGGCCAGAGCGCGGCGGATTTCGAGCCGATCGAGAGCCACCCGCGGCGCCGGATCCCCGATGCGCAGCACGCCGTCGCTGTCGGCCCGCACCCGTTCGGCGGCGTCGACCAACATGATGCGCACCGAGCCAGTCGACGACGCCAGCGCCTTCAGCCGGGCCACGACCCGCTTGTAGGTGCGCGACTCCTCCTGCTCTTCAGGCAGCACCTGGCGCGCGTTGGCGGCGTTGATGGTGGCGGCGGCGACGGCGGTGGCGGCGGCCAGCTCCCGCTGCAGCGAGGCTTCGACGGCCCCGCGCGTGGTGCGCCACGACAGCGCCCCGAGCACGACAACGACGACGGCGGCGGGCAGGCCCACGGCGAGAAAGAGCCGGGCCACGATGCGCGAGGGCTGTGAGCTGGCAGGACGCATCACGTCTGAGTGTTACTGCGCCACCGGCCCGCTGTCCTCGACGACGTCGTCCGCCGCGCGCGGGTGCGCGGGCGCACAGCTTGGGCCCCACCTGTCTTGCGGTGTGCACGTCCAGTGTGAGCATGGGGCCATGACCGACTCCAACGTCTCGAGCCCTTCGACGCCGGCCGCCGGCCCCACGCCGCCCCCACCGCCGCCTGCGCCCGACCTGCAGATCCTCGCGTGGACCAAGCGCGTCCGTCAGCTCAACGTCCAGTACGGCGTGCTCTTCGTCGGCAGCATGTTGCTGCTGGTGTACAACCAGACCGGCGGGCGCACGACGGCGACGACGGTGGTGTGGGCCGCGCTGTTGATCGGAGCCGTGATCACCCGCGTGGCTCGCACGTCCCTGGTGAACAAGTTGAACGCCAAGGCCCGCGTGCCCGTGGTCCAATAGCGTCAAGACGACGCCGGGACGCACGATGGACAAGGTGTTAGGAACGGGGGGAATGGCTGCCGTCGTCGACGTCCCCGTGGTCCTCACCATTGCCGGCTCGGACTCCTCCGGCGGCGCGGGCATCCAGGCCGATCTCAAGACCTTCGCTGCCCATGGCTGCTACGGCGCCTCGGCGATCACGGCCATCACCGCCCAGAACACACTGGCCGTGCGCGCGGTGCACTGCTGTCCGCCGGCGATCATCAGCGCCCAGATCGCGGCCGTGCTCGACGACCTGCCGGTGCGGGCCATCAAGACCGGCATGCTCGGCGACCGCGCCGCCGTCGACGTCGTCGCTGATGCCCTGTGGGGAAGCGCTCGTTCCCTGGTCATCGATCCCGTGTTGACGAGCTCCAGCGGCCGGGCCCTTTTGGAGGACGACGCCGTCGACCTGCTGCTCGATCGCTTGCTGCCACTTGCAAGCCTGCTCACCCCCAACCTGCCCGAGGCCGCACGCCTGGCAGGCTGTGACGTCGACGACGGCGGATTGCGCGCTGCTCGCCTCTTGCTGAAACGCGGTGCTCGCGCCGTGTTGGTGAAAGGGGGACATGGCACCAGCGACGTCGTCGTCGACCTTCTGGTCACACCCGATGGCAGTCGACGCTTTGAGAGCCCGCGCTTGCGCAGCCGGCACACCCACGGCACTGGCTGCACCTTGTCGGCGGCCATCGCCGCCCGCCTGGCCCTTGGACAAGGCCTCGACGACGCCGTCGAAGGCGCCATCGCCTACGTGCACACCGCCATCGCCCGCGCGCCCGGCCTTGGGGCTGGCGACGGTCCGCTGCATCACTTGCACCCCTTCGATCCGCCCTCATGAGCAGCGCCGACGACGACGTCTTTCTGCGCCAGGCGCTGCTGCTCGCCGATCAGGCCGCCGCCGAGGGCGAAGTGCCCGTGGGCTGCGTGATCGTGCACGAAGGCGTCGTCGTCGGCGTCGGTCGCAACCGCCGCGAAAGCGATCAGGATCCGCTGGCCCATGCCGAGCTGGTGGCCATCGCAGTGGCGTCGTCGTCGTTGTCGCGCTGGCGCCTCACGGGCTGCACCCTCTACGTGACTTTGGAACCCTGTTTCATGTGCGCCGGCGCGCTGGTGAACGCGCGCATCGATCGACTGGTCTTTGGCGCTCTCGATCCCAAAGCCGGCGCCTGCGGATCCCTCGCCGATGTGGTTCGCGATCCCCGCCTCAACCACCGTCTTGTCGTCGAGAGCGGACTCTTGCAGGACGAATGCAGCGCGGTGCTGAAGCGCTTCTTCAGCGCGCGCCGGATCGCCAACGCCAAGACCAAGACAGGTTCGCCATGACCCAGGTCCCCAGCGAAAAAGCGGCGGGCCCAGCGACGTCGGCGGCGGCCCGCATCGGCGGCGTGGTCGCATCACCCTGGCGCGCCTTCAACGCGCTCATCGACGACCGGCGCGCTCATCCCATCGAGCCCGTGCTCGTTTACGCCTTCGTCGTCTGCGCCATCGCGGGTGTCGAGGTCTACCGTTTGCTCACTCTGGCGTCGGAGGCGCCGCTCATCATCGTCAAGCGCCTGCTCGACGTGGTGTTGCGGGCCGGACGCACGGACTTCGCTGTCATCGTCGGCGCCGCCGCCGTGGTGGGCTGCGTGGCGTGGGCGCTGAAGAGACGCGTCGTCGGCGCGGCCATCGCCACCGCCTATTTGCTCGTCTTGCTGGCACTGGCCAAGGGGGTCGGCGGCTTGCTCGCGATCGCCGGCCTCGAGCTGTGGTGGTTGCCCCACCGGGCGGTCGATTCCTTCGCCGTCGTCGTCAACGGCAAGGTTGATGTCGCGCGCTTCGTCGTGAAATGCGTGGTCGCCTGGGGACCGGGGGTCGCGGTGCTCTTGGCTTGGCTCAGGGCTTCCGTGCATGCCGTGAAAGGAGCAGCGCCGACCCCGCGGCGAGCGCGTATCGGCTTTTTCGTCGTCGTCGCGGTGATGGGCCTGCTCGGCCTCGGATCGCTGGTCGATGTCGTGGGCCGATCGGAGCAGCTGCGGCCTCGCCTGCGCGGCGACGCTTTTCCCTCTGTGAGCTTGAAAAAGCTCGAAGGACGCGGCCGCGTCGACGTCGCAGCCCTGGCCCGCAGCCCAGGAACCCGCGTCGTCGTCGTCGACTTCTGGGCTTCGTGGTGCGGGCCCTGCCGGCGCTCACTGCCCGAGCTGTCCAAACTGGCTGCCCGGCTCAAAGACAAGAATGTCGTCGTCGTCGGCGTCAACCGCGAGCCCCAGGAGATCGAGGCCGCCCGCAAAGCGTGGGCCGAAATCGCCCCGTCCTTTGACAGCCTCGTCGACGACAGGGGGCTCGGCGAACGCGTCGGTCTCACCAGCTTGCCCTCGTCCTACGTGCTCGACAGCAAGGGCCAGATCCGTCATTTGCACTTGGGTTACACGGACCCCACCGTCGTCGCCGCCGAAGTCGAAGCGCTCTTGTTGGAGTCCCCATGATCCGCCGCCTCACATGGGTTGCCTTGGTCCTGAGCGCGGGTGTGGCCTGCGCGCCCCCGGTCGAAGAGCCCGCCGATCCTGCGGGTCCCGCGCTGCTCTTCGCTGGCCTGCCCGACGCCTTCGTACTCCCCGCTGACGACGTCGACGAGACCACCGTGGGCCTGCAGGTCGCCGTCGTGTTGCGCATCGAAAACGACGACACCATCGGCAGCGTCACCCTGCAGAGCGCCACCAGCACCACCGCCGCCGACGTCGTCGATGGACAGGCCAGCGCGCAAGTGACCATCGACGTCGGGCTGCCACCCACGGGCGCGAACAACCTACTCACCGCCAGTGCTGGCGCGCTGTCGGTGCAACGCTCCGTCCTTGGGCTCGACGAACGCGAAGCGCCCCCGCCCATCCCTGGCGTGTGTGCCGTCGTCGTCGACGTCGTCGGCGACGCCGTCGTCACCTGCTCTGGCGGCGATCCCGCAGACGGCGACGCCCAGACCCTGCTGAACGGTGGGGTCATCGCCCTGCGCACGGCACCGGCCAACGACGACGCCAACGCCCGCACCCGCATGGTCAACATGAGCGGCGGCAGCGCCCAGTTCGCCTTCGCCTTCGACGTCGACGGCGACTACGTCTTCGCCGCCACTTTGGCGGGATCGGAATCCGTGTTTGGAGCCACGTTGACCTGCAGCGCCGCAGCCACCGTCGACGTCGACTGATCCGTGCGCAGGGTTGCTTCTTTGTGACTGCCCGCTTCCGCGTCACCAAGAACAAGCGACCGGTGGATCGCGCCCAACGCAACCGACGACCAGCGCCGGGCACGGCAGCTCGGACCCGCCCTACGCGTGCGCGCCCCCTGCGGCTGGTGTGGCCGTGGTGGCGAGGGTGGCCACGTCTTTTTCCAACGCCAATTCGAGTACCTCGCGCATGTCGGTGACGAGGTGGATGGTAAGCTTGGCGCGCACGTCGCCGGGCAAATCGTCGAGGTCCCGGGCGTTCTGCGCGGGCAGCAGCACTGTGGTGATGCCTGCGCGATGGGCGGCGAGGAGCTTCGACTTGATGCCGCCGACAGGCAGCACCTTGCCGCGCAACGTCGCCTCGCCGGTCATCGCCAGATCGGGCTTCACCTTGCGACCCGTGAGCAGGGAAACCAACGCCGTGAACATGGTGACACCCGCCGACGGCCCGTCTTTGGGCGTCCCTCCGGCCGGAATGTGCACGTGCACGTCACTCTCGGCGAGGAAGCGGGGATCGACCCCGAGCTCGACGGCGTTGCTGCGCACGTAGGTCATGGCCGCCGTCGCCGACTCCTTCATCACGTCGCCAAGCTGTCCGGTGAGCGTCACCGCCCCCTTGCCCGGCATGCGGCTCGACTCGATGAAGAGGATGTCGCCGCCGACGGGCGTCCAGGCCAGACCCACGGCGACGCCGGGGAGGGTGGTGCGCTCGCTGCGTTCGTCGAAGTGCTTCTGCTTGCCGATGAGGTCCTTCAGCTTGTCGACGCTGTCGACGACGAGGCTGGCGGCCTTCTTGTCCGTCGATCGGGCCACCTGCAGCGCGACCTGACGGCAGAGCCTGGTGATCTCTCTGTGCAGCTGACGCACGCCGGCCTCGCGGGTCCAACCGGCGATGATGGCCTCCAAGACGTCGTCGCTGACGGCGAGCTGATCTTCCAAGAGCCCATGTTCTTTCAGCTTGCGCGGGATGAGGTGGTCTTTGGCGATCGCGAGCTTCTCGCGCAGCGTGTACCCCTCGATGTCGATGATCTCGAGCCGATCACGCAGCGGCGGGGCCAACTGTGAGAGGTCGTTCACAGTACAAATGAACAGCACCTCAGAGAGATCGAAAGGCAGCTCCATGTAGTGGTCGGTGAAAGTGCTGTTCTGCTCGGGATCGAGGACCTCGAGCAACGCCGCCTCGGGATCGCCTGCCCAACCTTTGCCGAGCTTGTCGATCTCATCCAGCAAAAAGACAGGGTTCTTTGCGCCGGCTTTCTTCAATGCATGCACGATGCGTCCGGGCATGGCGCCTACGTAGGTGCGGCGGTGCCCGCGGATTTCCGCTTCGTCGCGCACCCCACCCAGCGACACCCGCACAAAGGGGCGGCCGAGGGCGTCGGCAACGGATTGGCCGAGGCTGGTCTTGCCTACACCTGGAGGGCCGGCGAGGCACAGGATCGTGGCCTTGGCGGTGCCCGTCATCTGAATGACCGCCAGCTGCTCGAGGATGCGCTTCTTCACATCGTCGAGGCCGGTGTGGTCTTCGTCGAGCTTCTTTTCGACGTCATCGATGGTGGCCGTCTGCTCAACCTTCACCTTCCAAGGGAGATCGACGATCCACTCCAGGTAATTGCGGATGACGCCCTGCTCGGGACCGCTGGCCTGTCCTTGCAGACGCGAGAGCTCGCGGTCGGCGACCTTTCTGACTTCGTCGGGCAGGTCGGCCTTTTCGAGGCGCTCCTTGAGCTTGTCGACGTCGTTCTTGTCGTCGTCGCCCAGCTCGCGCTTGATGGCCTTCATCTGCTCGCGCAGGATCGCTTCTTTTTGTCCCTTCTGGAATTCCTTGCGCACCTCGGTGTCGATCTTCTGGCGCACTTCGCCGGCGGTGCGTTGCTCGACGACGAGCTTGAGCACTTCTTCGATGCGGGCGCCGACATCGACGGCGAGGAGCACCTGCACCTCGCGGGCGACGGGCAGGCCCATGGCGGCGGCCACGCGGTCGGCGAGGCGACCGGGGTCTTTCTCTTCGAGGATGGAATCGATGGCGCGCGCGAAGACGCCGCTGGCGTTTTCCTTTACCTCGGCGAGCTCGCTGCGCAGGGCTTCGAGCAGCTCGCGGGCCGCGAGATCGTCGTCGGCGCGCTCGAGCAAACCCTGCGTCGTCGCCACCAGATGAGGGACCGTCTGTTGCAGCTCTCGGAGCTGGATGCGGGCCATGCCCTCGAGGGTGACCTGGTAGCCGCGGGGCATGCGCTGGACCTTGGCGATGCGCGCGAGCACTGCGATCTCGTGGAGGTCGGCGAGGCCAGGATCGGTGACGCTCGCATCACGCTGCACACCGACGGCAACGAGGCCACCGATGGTCGTGGCGTTGACGAGAGCCACGGATGCGGGACGCCCGACGGGGATGGTCGCGATGGTGCCCGGCAAGAGCACGCCGTCTCGGAGCGGGAGGAGAGGCAGCGGCTGGAGCTCGGGGCTGGTCTTTTCGGACATGACATTCACTCCTGACTGCCGCCGCCGCCAGAGAGCCTGGAGAGCGTCGACGTCGTCGCGACCGGCGGACAGCGCGGTCGGTTGGTTCCGGGCAGCTCGAGGCTGATTTTCGAAACCTAACCGCAGTCCGTTTTCAGACAAGCAGCACACAACGCGACAAAGGGGTCGTACCGTCTGCCCATGCCCCGCTCAAATGACAGCGCCGTCGAACGCCTGCTGACCCTCTGCCGTGCGCAGCTCGCGCTCCTGCCCCGACGCACTTGGGGCCTGTCGTTGCTGGTGTTTTTGGGCTTGGGCGTGGCGATGAACGCCACGGGGCACGCGCTCTCGATCGCCTGGTTCAAGAACTGGTGGCAGGTGGTGCCTTGTTACCTGGGCTATGTCCTGCCGCTCGCCCTGCTCTTGCGCCCCGTGCCCTTCTTGGAGCGTTGGCGTTGGTCGGTGCTGGCCTTCATTCCCCTCGAGCTGGTGGGCTACGCCATCGGGACCAGCGTGATCGCCCCCGACAACGTCATCGCCGCCGTCGTCGGCCCCCACAATTTCACGCTGGCGATGGTGTTGCTCGTGAGCCCCACGCCGCTGGTGGGCAACGCGCTCGTGGACGCGCTGGGACGGCTGCTCGATCGGCTGCGCACGCCGCCGACGTCGTCTCCGTGATCCGCTTTCGCGCGCCGGCTCGAACCAACGTCATCGACATCTATGACGAACGGGCGAGCGCCTGGTGGGATGCGCGCGATCCCTTCTTCCAGCCGCTGCACGCCATGGTGCCGGCGCGGGCGGCCTATCTCGATCGACATGGCATCGACGTCCGCGCCAAGGTCGTCGTCGACGTCGGCGTCGGCGGCGGCTACGTGGCCGAGCTGCTGGGCGAGCGCGGGGCCGAGGTCATCGGCGTTGACGTTGCCCGTCAGGCTCTGTTGGCCGGACGCGCGCATGGGATGGCCAGGACCGCCTTGGCCCAGGCGTCGGCCCTGCAACTCCCCCTGCGCGATGCCAGCGTCGACGTCGCCGTCTGCACCGATGTGCTGGTGCACCTCCCGCTCGCGGTGGGCGGAGCGGCTGCGGCGGTGCGAGAGATGGCCCGGGTGCTGCGACCAGGTGGCGTGCTGTGGTTCTCCACCATCAACGACACCTGGCTCGCCCGCCTGATCTTGATCACCCTCGGCGAGGACCTCTTGGGTTTCATCCACAAGGGGACCCACGACCCGGCGACCTTCCTGTCCCCCGGGCGTCTGAAGCAGATCCTCGACGTCAACGGCCTGTCACTGCAGGCGAGCGAGGGCGTCGGGCCGGTGGGGTTGGGCAAAGGCTTCACCCTCAAGATGGGACAGCTGCCGACCCGGCAGGGCATGTGGCAGGGTCACGCGCTTCGCTCAGCGCGCAGGCCGCAGGATGCAGCTTTGGGGCCGGGGGCCGGAGCGCCGATGGATTCGGCGGCCCATGCCGCCCAGGGGTCAAAAGCGTGAGCGAGCTTCCGGTCATCGTCGGCGCCAAGCGCAGCAACGCGGCCGGCCGCTTGATCGGCGACAAGGGCGATCAGCTCGTCTACGGCGACGACGGCGGGCTGGTGGTCTACTCCGCGACCGCCATCGACGGCGTGCTGGTCAGCCAGCACCGCCCCTGTTTGCTCGTCGTCGACGGCGTGCGCTTCGTGATCCGCACCTACACGCTCGAGGGGCGGCAGCACGTGTATCGCTGCGAGCCCTGGCAGCCGGGGCCCTACGAACGCGAAGGCGCCGTCGTCGACTACGACCCAGATCGCGTGCACCACCATCGGGTCGAGCGCCTGCATCTCTTCGTCCGCGCCCTGGTGTTGCTCGTGCTCTTGCCGGCCGTACCCGTCTTGGGCCTGTTGCCTGAGGACACCAAGAAGCAGCTGAAAGAACACGGGCTGCTCCCCGGCGGCAGCCAGATGAGCTCCCTGGTCTTTGAGTGGATGCTGCTCCTCCTCGTCGTCGCCGCCGAGCTGCTGCTCGTCGTCAGCGGCTCGCTGGTGGGCGCTGGCTTGTGCGCCCTCGTCGCCTTGACCTTGTTGGTCGACATTCCGCACCGCGTGGTGCTGGCCGCCGAGAACCGCGACATTGGCGTCTTCGCCTGGCCGCGCGAGCTCTGGCGATCCATGCGCGCGGAACCGCCGGCCCCCGATCAGCCCAAGCTCGAGCCACCGCAGAGCAACGCTGGCCCCGAGGCGTGACGCGCTGACCTGCCGCGCCCGCCCGATGACCCCACCAACCGACGTCGACGTCTCATCCCCGATCTCGCTGAACTTCGACCGCGGAGCGGTCTCGTTCATCGACGTCGGGGATGCTCTTCTGGGAGGTCTGGTGCAGACCCCCGCGCCGGCGGAGCCGGACGCGGGGCCCCCCACCAACTCCGCGTTCCGCGGGCGCGCTTCACGCGCATCATCCCGCGTCTTTCCCATCTCGGAACGCGGTCGAACATCAAGCGGACGCGGGATCAGGGTGGAGAACCGGAGCGTTGGAGGTCGTCGGCTTGCGAGGGCGCCTACTCGCCTTCGCCCTCGCCGCCCTCCGCGCCGCTGAAGGGGAGGTCGCCTTGGACGTTGGCACAGGAGGCGGCGGCGAAGGTCCGGGCCACGGCGTCGATCAGGTCGACCGATCCCTCGTTGCCGCACGTGAGCGTGAGGCCTTCGTAGTTGTCTTGCAGGCCGTCGCGCACGGCGGTGAGGAACGCCGGCTCGTCGAGGAGGGGGTTGTTGCGCAGCTCGATGACCCCGCGTTGACCGCCCAGCTCGTCTTCGTCTTGCGCCAGGGGATCGCCGATGGAGAGCAAGGCGCCCGTGCGTCCTTCAGACACCAGGCCGGACTCATCGGTGCCATCGGGGTCTTCGGGCTCACCGGCGTTGCCGTCGTTGTCGTCGAAGTCCACCACGCGATCCTGATCGTCGTCGTCGAAGAAGGGTGTGGTGAGCAGCGGGTTGTCGGCGATGGTCAACTTGCGGCCGATGCGCGTGATGCCCTGCAACCCGAAGAGGGTGATGAGGTTGGGGTTGGCGTTGATCGAGATGGTGTCGTCGACGGTGGTCAGCGTTTCGAGGCCCGCCAGATCGTTGAGGTCGTTCATCTGGGTGATTTCGATGCTGCCGACCGATGCGAGCAGGTCAAAATTCAGATCATTGGCGCCGGCCAATTGGTTCACATTGCTGATGCTGTTGAGCCGACGAAGCGTGAGCTTGCCGTCGACGTTGTTGAGGTTGTTGAGACCCGCGGTGTTGTTGACGGTCTCACAATCGATGATCTCGAGGTCGCCGCCGACGGCGTTGATGCCGGTGAGGCCGTCGACGTCGACCAGGTCCGGCAGGTCGACCAACCGCAGTGTGCCGGCCACCTGGTTGAGGCTGAAGTCGAAGTCGACCAGGGCCGGGTTGTTGACGAGCTCCAGATTGCCGCTGGTGGGCTGACCACCTGAGAGCCTTCTTTGCACGTCGGTCAATCCTGACAGGTCGATGTTCGTCAGCAGCGGCAAATCATGCACCAAGAGCTCGCCCACTGTGGTGAGCGTATCCAGATTCGCGATGTTCACGACCACCGGCAAGCCGGTGAGCTCGAGGGAACCGCCGATGTTCACCACGGTCATGTCGGTGTTGGTCAGCTGAGAGCAGAAGGCCACGATGACGTCGCCGGCCACGTTGTTGGTCGCGTTCAGGTTGAGCGCCGTGAGGTTGTCGAGGTCGCCTTCGATGGGGGCGTCGTCGCCGTTCTTGATGGCGCAAACGACCAGGTCGCCGCCAATGTTGGTGACGTTCAGCGCGCCGAGGTTCGCCGGACCACGGTTGGCCGCGTTGTCCACCGAAGCCAAGACGACGTCGCCGGCGATGTCGCCAAAGTCTGGCAGCGTGGCGAAGGCGGCGTCGTTGATGTCGTCGTCGAAGCCGATGATCAGCCCGCCGGTGCCCAGGGCGGTGTCGAGGTCGCTGAAGTCGTTGAAGCCGTCGTTGTCGAAGGGCTGCAGCTCACCGAAGGCGTCGATGGCGAAGTTGACGACGAGGCCGCCCAGGGCGTTCAGGGTCTCGACGCCCTGCAGGGTGTCGGGCGCCGCGTTGCCGTAGAGGATCAAGCTGCCGTTCACCGTGGTGAGGTTGGCGGCGTCGACGCCGTCGTTGGCGGGGCCGTCGTCGTCGCTCATCTGCAGATCGTTGATGTTGGAGAAGGCCACGATGAGGTTGCCGTTGATCGTCGTCAGCTGGTCAAAGCCGTTTTGGCCGAGGGCGGGGTCGAAGATCACCCCCGTGGAAATGGTCGTCGCCTTGTCGAAGACGTCGGTGAGCTTGTTCTCGTCGATCTCCTCGTCGGGATTGAAGGGTTGGCCGTCTTGGCGGAGCAGTTGGCCGAAGTTCAGATCGCCGCCGATGGTGGTGAGGACCAGCGCGCCCTTGTGGTTGTCGAGGTTCGTGCCCAGGAAGGTCAGGTCGCCGGCGAGGGTGACCAGGCTGTCGAGACCATTGAGGCTCTCCATGGCGGGGGCGAAGGCCAGCACCAGGTCGCCGTTGATGGTGATGAGCGACTGCAGGCCGTCGAGGTCGACGAGGGCGTCGTTGCCGCCGGCGATGGGCTTGCCGAAACGGTTGAAATACAAGCCAATGAAGGCGTTGCCGTTGATGACCCCCAGCCCATCGTCGTCGTTGTCGCCATTGTCGTCGCCCTCGAGCCCCAAGAAGCTGGTGAGCTTGGCGTTCTCCATCACGAAGAGATTGCCCTTCTGTTGCACGCCACCGACGACGGGACCCTGCACGATCTTGATGTCATCGAGGCCGGTAAAATTCACCAGCTCGGGATTGAAGCCGACGACGACGTCGCCGACGATGACGTCGAGGGACTCGAGGCCCGCGAAGTTCACCAGGGCGGGATTGCCGGCGGGGACGATGTTGAATTCGTCGTCGAAGTCGATGCCGATGGCCAGGCCCGGATTCAGCTTGTCGAAGCGGAACTGAGTGCGGGGTTGCGCGAGCCCACCCTGGTTGAGGATCTGCTCCAGGTTCTCGAGCCCGGCGAAGTTGGTGAGGCCGGTGTTGTAGACCTCGAGCGCCCCTTCGATGGTTTCCAAGGTTTCAAAGCTGCCGTCGAGGCTGGTGAGGCTCGGCAGGTCGCCCAGGATGACGTTGCCGAAGGAGACGTTCTTGGCGACGCCCTCGATGACGATGATGGCGGTCTTGATGATCTCGACGTTGGGGACCGCGATCTGGGTCTGCTTGGGGTTGTTGCGCATGGTGAGGTCGCCTTCGAGCGAGGTCACGGCTGGCAGGTTGACGGTCAACAGCTCGGGGTTCTCGATGGCGGCAAAGCCATCGTCGACGGTGAGCAGCACCGGCAGCTGGATGTCTGTCAGGGCGGCGTTGTTGAAGGCCAGGAAGTAGCCGTTGTTGATGGACTGCAGCGTGACCAACGCCCCCATGTTGGTGATGTCGGTGCTGTCGTGGATGATGATCGATCCCTGAACGGTCGTGCAGCCGAGCAGGGTGTCGAGCTGGGCTTGGTTGATGACGTCGACGTCGCCGACGAATTGAGCGTTGGCTCCCGCGCACTTGGGCGGGAGGTCGGGGATGTCGTCGACCCGTGTCACCAATCCCCCGCCAGCGACGTCGACGACGCGGCCCTGGCACGTCAGGGGCTCGCAGGCGGCCACCACCAGGAGGAGGACGGGAGTCACAAGGGAAGAAACACGGCTTTTCACGACAGGCATCGACGACCTCGATGAACGAACAGGGGCCGATTGTCCCCCGGCTTCCTGTGCGTTGCAAGCAGACCGCTGACGACGTGCAGGTCACCCCTGGACCCGACGACGTCGACGCCACAGCGCCAGGCAGGGGCAAGGCCGCCCAGCACACCGTCCGAGTCGCCACCCTCGGAGCAGTCGCATCCGGGGAAACGATGGTTCCCTGCCCTCAGTCAGGCGGCCGCTTTCGCCTTCAGCTGCGCACCACCGACACCACGCCCTTCACCCGCTGCAGAGCAGCCACCAACTCTTCGCTCGGGGTCACGCGACAGGTCTCGCCCGACTGCACGACGACGACGTAGCCGGCTGGCATCTCCAGCTTGAAGCGAGCGGGAACGGCACCCTTGTAGGACTGGCAGGCCGCCGAGATGCGCTCCAGGGTGCCAAGCACAGCGTCGTCGACGACGTCGTCGGCGGGGCTGGGGGTCAGCGCGGGCGCGGGCTTGCGGCTGGTATCTTTGGGCGTGATGTCGATGGTGACGTCGAGAAAGCGCGTGCGTTGCATCTGGGCGGCGGCCAGCGACTGCACGCTCTCGGCGCGCATCTTGGGCATGAGCTGTTTGCCATCGTCGTCGACGTCGTCGATCAGCACCTTGCCGCGGACGAGCACAGGCTCGCCGTCTTTCAGGAGGGCTTCGGCGACCTCGTAGACTTTCGAGAAGCACAGCACTTCGGCCTGGCCAAAGGTGTCTTCGATGGTGACCACAGCCCAGCGTCCGTCGCCGGTCTTCATCTTGCGTTCCTTCAGGGCAGCAACGATGCCGGTGACCGCGACCTCGCTGTTGTGACGCAAGGTGACCAGCTCCGACGTCGGCACCGCTCCCAACTTGCGGGCGTCGTCGACGTAGCGGTCGAGGGGGTGGCCCGAGAGGTAGAAGCCGACGGCCTCGCGCTCGTTGTGCAGCTTCTCTTTGTGCGGCCATTCGACGACGTCCTTGTAGACCTCTGCGCGCTTGGTGGTCGCCGCGCCAAAGAGGCTGAACTGCGCCGACGCCGCATCGGCCCGGTTGGCATCGGCCACCGAGAGGGCGTCGTCGATGCTCGCGTGCAGGGTATTGCGGGGACGTCCCAGAGAATCCAATGATCCCGATTTAATCAGAACTTCGAGCACCTTGCGATTGACTTTTCCGGCCGGAAGCTCTTCGAGAAAATGGTAGAGAGACTGGAAGCGACCGACGCGGCGGCGGGTCTCGAGCACGGCCTCGAGGGCCGCGTCGCCCATGCCCTTCACCGCCGACAAACCAAAGCGGATGCGGCCGTAGACGGTGCCCTTGTTCTTTCGACGCAGCCGCAGGGCATCGTCGACGACGTAGTCGACGCTGAAGGAGATCTCCGAGACGTTGACGTCGGGGGGCAGGACCTCGATGCCGTGGCTGCGCGCTTCTTGGATGTACTTGACCACGTTCTCGGTCGAGCTGACCTCGGTGGTGAGCAATGCGGCCATGAACTCGATGGGATAAAAACATTTCAAATACGCAGTCTGATAGGTGATCAGCGCGTAGGCGGCAGAGTGGCTTTTGTTGAAGCCGTATCCAGCAAATTTATCAATGGTATTAAAGATCTCCGTGGCTTGCTGCGTCGGAATGCCGTTCTTCTCGCAGCCGGCGGCGAAGATCGCGCGCTGCTTGTCCATCTCGTACTGGGCCTTCTTGCCCATCGCGCGACGCAGCAGGTCGGCGCCGCCGAGGCTGTAGCCAGCCAGCACCTGCGCCGATTTCATCACCTGCTCTTGGTAGACGATGGTGCCGTAGGTGGGCTGCAGCACCGACTCCAAGAGAGGGTGGGGGTAGGTGACCTTGCGCCGCCCGTGCTTGCGCTCGATGAACTCGTCGAGCATCCCGGCGTCCATGGGACCGGGGCGGTAGAGGGCGACGCCGGCGACGACGTCTTCGAAGCAGGTGGGCTTGAGGCGCCGACACATGTCGCGCATGCCCGAGGACTCGACCTGGAAGACGCCCAGCGTGTCTCCCGACGCGATCAGCTTGTAGACCTTGTCCTCGTCGAGATGCAGCACGTCGACGATCAAGGGCGGAATGGTGTCGCCGTCTTTGCGATCTGCGATGCGCAGCGCGTGGGGGTGCTTGAGGGCGGCGAGCTGGCGCTCGGCGATACCCTCGGGTCGGGTCGCCAACTGGTTCTCGCGCTCGATGCGCGCATTGACCAGACGCTCACAGGATTCGATGACATCCAGCGTCTTCAAACCCAGAAAATCGAACTTTACCAGTCCAGCGGCTTCAACTTTGTCTTTGTCGAACTGCGTGACGTACTCACCATTGTTTCCCGAGAAGCAAGGCACGTATTCGACGAGGTCTTTTTCGCCGATGACGACGCCGCCGGCGTGCATGCCAGCCTGGCGAAAGAGGCCCTCGAGGGTGCGGGCGACGTCGATGACCTGCTTGAATTTCGGATCGGTCTCGGCCAGCTTCTTGAGCTGGGGCGCGTAGGAGAGCGCGGTCTCAAAGTCGAGCTTCTTGCCTTCGAAGATGGGTGGAATGGGTTTGGTGAGCTCGTTGATCTCCGTAAATGAAATTCCGAGAGTTCTGGCGACATCTTTGATGGCGCTCTTGGGGTTCATGCCCGAATAAGTTGCGATTTGTCCGACGCGATCGCGGCCATATTTTTGGGCGACGTAATCGATGACTTTGCCGCGGCCCTCCTGCATGAAGTCGACGTCGAAGTCGGGCATCGAGACGCGGTCGGGGTTCAAGAAGCGCTCGAAGAGCAGGTCGTAGGGCAAGGGGTCGAGATCGGTGATGCGCAGGGCGTAAGCGACGAGGGAGCCGGCGCCAGAGCCTCGGCCGGGACCGACGCGGACGAAGTTCTCCTTCGACCAATTGATGAAGTCCTGCACGATCAGGAAGTAGCCGGGGAAACCCATCTTGATGATGCAGTCGAGCTCAGTCTGCAGCCGGGCCCGGTACTGTTCGCGGTCGACGGGGTAGGCAATCTCGGTGAAGCGCCGGTCGAGTCCTTTGTAGGAAAGCTCGCTCAGAAATCCGGCTTCATCTGGATATTCTGATGGAATGGGGAAGGGGGGAAGATAGTGCTTGCCCAGCTGCAGATCGACCTTGCAGCGCCGGGCGATGTCGCAGCTCTGCTCGAAGGCGGCAGCGTGGTCCTGTTTCAGCAGTCCCCACATCTCCTCGCCAGAGCGGATGTAGAAGGCGTCGGTCTCGTGCTTGTGCAGCTTGGGGTCGCCCCAGGGCAGCTGTTGGCGGATGGCCATCAGGATGTTCTGCGCCTCGTGCTGGTCTCGCGTGACATAGTGACAGTCATTAGTCGCAGCAAGTGACAGTCCTTCTGTCTTCGCCATCTCGGCAAGGAAGGAGTTTACCTGATTCTGTTTTTCGATGCCGTTGGGCTGCACCTCCAAGAAGAAGTGCTCCGGACCAAAAATGTCCTTGAAGGCGCGGGCGGCGTCACGGGCGCCGTCTCGGTCGCCGTTGGCCGCCTTCTTGCCTACTTCGCCGCCCAGGCAAGCAGTGAGGGCGATCAGTCCTTCGCTGTGCTTTTTGAGCAAGTCGCGATCGACGCGTGGATAGTAGTATTTTCCGTGCGTGAACGCGCGGGTCGATAGCTTCTTGAGATTGTCGTAGCCGGCGTTGTTCTCGGCCAGCAGCACGAGGTGGAAATTCTCGCGTTTCTCCTTGTCGGTGTGCTTGTTCTCGCCTGAGATGCCCGTGACGTAGGCCTCCATACCGAGGATCGGCTTGATGCCGGCGGCCTTGGCCTGCTGATAGAAATCAAGGGCGCCAAACATGTTTCCATGATCTGTTACGGCCACCGACGACATACCCAGCTCGGTCGTCTTTTTGATCAGGTCCTTGAGGCGGATGGCGCCGTCGAGGAAGGAGTATTGGGTGTGCAGGTGCAGGTGCGCGAAATCGGTGCTGGACATGGCGAGCCTCGTCGACGTCCCACGCGGGCCGAGCACCCGGTCAGACGTGGGGCTAGTACCGCGACGCAGAGGATTTGGGCCGTGGGATCTGCTGGCTCTCTAGAGAGCCAGCCATGCTAAGAGGACGGCGATGATCGACGTCGACGAAGCCCTCGAGGCCGTGCACCAGGCCGCCCTCGCTGGAGACCCCGAGAAGCTCGACCTGGCCCGTCGCGCCTACCTCGAGGTCGACGGCAAGGGCAGCGTCGCCGCCGACATGCGCTACCGCCTGGGGCTCTCGCGCCTCTTCCTGCACCGCGATGCCGACGGCGCCATCGAGCTCTTCAAGGAAGCCGCCAGCGAGAAGGGTGCGCCCGTCGCGCCCGAGGCCCGCGTGAGCCTGGCGCTCTGCTTGTCGACCAAGGGCAAAAGGCAGCAGGCCATCTTCGAGCTCAGAAAGATGCTGCCCGAGGGAGCCGCGCCCACCATCCACACCGCCCAGGCCCTCGACTTCCTCTCGGTGCTGCTGCGGGACTCTGGCGCCCAGCAAAAAGACATCATCGCCGTCGACGAACAGCGCAAGCAGCATCTGCTCTCTTTGGCCATGGCCGCCAAAGAGGGCGAAAAAGCCCACTACCTCTTGAGGCTCGCCGCGGCCCACGTCGACGCCGGCACCGGGCCCGAATTGGCCTTGGCCCGCAAGCGCTACGACGAGGTCATCAAGATGGGTGCGGCGGCCGGCGACACCGCAGTGCAGGCCGCCCGCCAGGCGCAAAAAACCCTGCCCCGGTGATCCTGCAAGAGCTCCACGTCGACGGCGTCCGCAACCTGCTCGATGTCACGCTGCGCCCGCACCCGCGCCTCACCGTCCTCGTCGGCGACAACGGCCAGGGCAAGACCAACCTGCTCGAGGCCATCCACCTGGCTGCGGCGCTGCGGCCCTTGCGGCCTCTCGAACGCGCGGGCGAGCTGGTGGGCTTTGGGCGCGAGCTCGGACGCATCCAGGCCCGCTTCGATCTCGACGGCCCCCTCGACGTCGTCGTCTGCGTCGAGCCCCGCGGTCGCAAAGCCACCATTGGCGGCAAGGCGGTGCGCGACGTCGCCGTGCTGTCCAGCCGCCTCGCCGTGGTCAGCTTCGTCCCCGACGACGCCGCCATGATCCGCGGCGGACCCAGTGATCGACGTTCCGGCCTGGATCGCTTCGCCTTCGCCCTCTTCCCCCATTTCGCTGCTGCCAGTCGACGCTTCGAAGAAGCCCTCGCCCAGCGCAACCGCCTGCTCAAAGAGCCCATCGTCGACGACGACGCCCTTGCCGCCTTCACGCCGCCCTTCGTCAGCGCTGCGGTGGAGCTCACCCGCTTGAGGGTCGAGGCCTGCGCGCGCTGGGCCCCCGTCTTCGTCGACGAGGCGCGGGCCTTGGGAGGTGACGCCTTGGCCGCGGAGCTGCGCTATGCGGCGGGTGTGGCCGATGGCGACGTCACGGGGCGCTCGTCCGCCGATCTCGAGGCCGAGCTCGAGCTGCGCCTGCACCGCGGACGGGAGATCGAAAAGCGCAAGAGATCGACCCTGTGTGGACCCCAGCACGACGACGTCATCCTCCTGAAGCTGGGCAAGAAGGCGCGCTTCCTCGCCTCGCAGGGAGAGGCCCGCGCGCTCGTTTTGGCCCTCAAGCTCGCGAGCGTGCGCCTGCTCACCCACCAGCGGGGACAAGGGCCCCTGCTCCTCCTCGACGACGTCGCCGGCGAGCTCGATCCAGGCCGCGCCGCCCGCTTGTTGCAGAGCATCGACGAGCACGGCGCCCAGGCTTTTGTGACGACGACCCACGCCCAAGCCCTGCCCGACCTGGGAGCAAGCCTGGTGGTCCCCGTCGTCGCCGGCCGTCTTTGACGACGTCAAGCAGGCGTGTCAGGTCGCCGTCTCTCAGTGCTGATGGTTTCTGCCGTTGGCACGGCACAAACGAAGGATCCCATGACGACGTCGCCTGCTGCCTCCTTCTCGCCGGCTCACATCCGCGAGTTCATGAAGCACCACTACCGGCACTTCAACGCCGCCACCGTCGTCGACGCCGCCCAGGGTTGGGTCGATCATCTCAAGGCCGGGGGTCAGATGTTTCTGACCATGGCCGGGGCCATGTCGACAGCCGAGCTCGGGGTCTCGCTCGCCGAGATGATTCGCCAGGGCAAGGTCAGCGCCATCACCTGCACAGGGGCGAACCTAGAGGAGGACGTCTACAACCTCGTCGCCCACAAGCACTACAAGCGGGTGCCGGATTACCGCTCGTTGTCGGCGGAAGATGAGGTTGATCTCTACAAAGCAGGTTTCAATCGCGTAACCGACACCTGTATTCCTGAAGATCAGGCTTTGCGAGTCATCGAAGACCACATGCACAAGCTGTGGAGCAGCGCAGAAAAAGATGGAAGACGCTACTTCCCTCATGAATATTTCTATCAATTGCTCCTCTCGGGCGTGTTGAAGAACAACTACCAGATCGATCCGGCGCACTCCTGGCTGCTGGCGGCGGCGGAGAAGAACCTGCCGATGTTCGTGCCAGGTTGGGAAGACTCCACCAATGGCAACATGTACGTCGGCGCCGTCATCTCGGGCGTGCTCAGGGGCTACTCCGGCTTGCGCGGCGGCCTGGAGTACATGCAGACGCTGGCCGAGTGGTACACGGAGCGCCAAAAGACGACCGACATCGGCTTCTTTCAAATCGGCGGCGGAATCGCAGGCGATTTCCCCATCTGTGTCGTACCCATGCTCGTACAAGATCTTGAGCGTGACGTGAAGAAGTGGGCCTACTTCTGTCAGATCAGCGATTCGACGACGTCCTATGGCTCTTATTCTGGTGCTACTCCCAATGAAAAAATCACTTGGGGCAAGCTCGAAGTAAAAGGTCCAAAGTACATCATCGAGTCCGACGCCACCATCGTCGCGCCCTTGATCTTCCTCTACGTCTTGGCGGACTGACCCGACGGAACTTCAAGACGCGCCAGCGTCTTGAACATCCAAACTTCAAGACGCGCCAGCGTCTTGAACATCCAAACTTCAAGACGCGCCAGCGTCTTGAGCATCCAAACTTCAAGACGGCGTCTTCGGCCTCATCTTGAACGTGACGGCACCGGTGCAGTCGATGCCAGTACCGACGTAGGCCCCCGTCGTCACCAGGCCCTCTTTGCTGGGCGAGGTGGTGAAGGTGATGTCCGACGTGCGGGCCATCTTCGACGAACGATCCTCGTCGAGGCTGAGCACCAGTTTTCCGTCTTTGACGTCGGCGTTGAAAAAGAGGGCCACCTGCTGGCCGGCGACGCGGAAGGTCTCCCTGAGCATCTTCTTGCCGTCGACGTCAGTGACCTCGAACTGCGCGTTGAAGAGGGTGCGGCGTTTGCCGTCAACGACGACGTGGCGATCCCAATGCACCGCGCCTTGGGGGTCTTGGTAGAGTTCCATCTCGAGCGGATAGCCCTCGAAGCCGCGCTGCCGATCGGGGATCTGACCCTGCTGCGCGACGAAGGAGCCGATGCCGCCCATCACGATGCGGTTCAACCAGGGCATCTCGACGCCGGTGGTGACGTCGAAATTCATCGGGTTGGCGTAGAAGGCGACGATGCGGGGATCGAGCTGGGCGAGCTTTTCCTTCGGCAGCACCAAAGAGAGGTCGACCATCTGGTCCACCGACCGACGATCGACGCCGGCGACGCCGCCGACCTGCTCCATGCGAGCGCCCGCGGCGACGATGCGAGCCAGCGCGAACATGTCCTTGATGCCGCTGATGCTGCGCTCGATCAGCGCCTTGTCCGAAGCGAGGCCGCGGTCATCGGCGTCGGGCTGCTGGCGGGTCTCTTTGTCGAAGAGCAGCCGGCCGAGCTCGCGCAAGTCGCTTTGCCAGAAAGGAAAGGTGCGGAACTCCAGCATCGTCGTCACGAAGTGCTTGAGGCTGTGGGCGAAGGCGACCTCCTCGGGCACACCCTGCTTCGTCGACTTCTCGAACTCGGTGCGACCCAAGAGCATGGCCTTGGTGTAGATGGCCATCGGCGCCATCACCGGATCGAGGGCGGCCTCCATCCAGAACTCGTCGAGCTTGGCCCGAAAGACGGGCGTGTCGACGGCTTCGAAGTCCTTCATGTGGGCCTTCAGCCACAAGAGCTCGAGCCGCTCCTGGGAGGGCGCGCCGGTTTTTTGGTGAGAGACCGAGGCGTCGACGAAGGCCTGCCAGAGGGCGTTCTTGGGTTTGCCGTCGTTGTCGAC
This sequence comes from Myxococcales bacterium, assembly GCA_023248635.1. Classification (GTDB taxonomy): domain Bacteria; phylum Myxococcota; class UBA727; order UBA727; family VGSZ01; genus VGSZ01. The sequence goes on along the minus strand of JAHFED010000021.1, from coordinate 1,901 downwards.
GGGGGTGATGCGGTTGGGCAAGTCACCAAACATGGCGCTTTCGACGTAGGCGCCGTTCATCGCCAGCATGTTGGCCGAGTACTGCAGGATACCCCCCTGGGGTACCGGATAAGCCGCGTGGAATTCGGCGATGAGCTGGGAGCGGCGACGGCCCTCCACCTGCCGCAGCACGCCCTCGACGTCGGCGGCGGAGAAGGTGCCGTCCCTCCCCGCCATCGACGCCCCGCGCATTTTGCGCTGCTCGAGGAAGTCTTCGAAGCGCAGTGGGTAGGACTTCGGCGGCCCCACGGGGTGCTCGCGTCTTTCGGCTTCGGCGAAGTGGGCCTTCTTGAACGCTCCTTTGTCGAGCGTTTGCTCCCCGGCCTTGAAGTCGATGCCGGTGCGCGCCTTGAGGTCCTTGGCCTGCTCTGCCGTGAGGGTGAACGCGAGCTTGGTCGCCGGCGGCGCTTTCACCCCGATGTGAAAGAGCACGTTCTTGGCGATGTCCCAGAAACCCCGCCACATGTTTCTCGTCGTCGGATTGGCGAAATTGAAGGTCTGGGAGAAGACCTGCGGCGTCCACATCATGCCGATGGTCCCCCGCTTCAAGAGGCAGCGGAAGGTCTGGGGCATGAGCGAGCGCGCGACCTTGGTCGGGTCGACGCCGTCGTCGAGCTTCTTTTCGAGGGTTTGCAAAGTGTCGACGTAGGCGTCGATGACCTTGCGGTAGTGGGGTTGCGAGAGGGCATAGAGCTGCTCGAACTTGGGCTCGGCGAGCACGGTCTGAAAGTCGTGGATGTGCGCGCGCAAGAAGGCTTCTTCGACGACGGCGGCGGGGGCCCCGGTTTCGATGGCCGTCACATAGGCCTGCCAACGCGGACCCCGGGGCTGGCCCGCGTCGTTGAAGGGCTTGGTCGTCTCGTAGAGAAAGGCTTGCAGGGGGTTCTTGGCCAGCGTGTCCCAGGTGGCCCACTGAGAGTGGAAGGCCACGATCTGGGCGCCGCCGTTGCTCGGGTACTGGCGGTAGAAGAGAGCGACGTCGACGGCCGTCTTCTGGGCGGCGCTGGTGGTCGTCGAAAACAGCCGGGCGGCTTGGTGCGCGGCATCGGCCGGCGGGGCCGCCACCAGAGCGGTGGTGAGGGGAAAGGAGGCGCGGTCGCTGTCCCACAAGGTGCGCAGGGCCAGGGGCGTCGGCGGCGTCTTCGCAGGCGCGTTGGGATCGGCGAGGGCGAGAAAGCGCTCCAGGGTCTGACGCGCGAGGGGAGCGAACTTGTCGCCGTGCTCCCCGAGCAGAGTGTGCAGGGCCGCGCGCTCCTTCTTGGTGATGCCACCCAGATCGCGCTGCAGCTCGATGAGCTCCCACACCTCGTGCAGCTCGATCTTGCCGTCTGCCAGCGCGGGCTGCACACCGCGAACGCCATCGACCAGCTCCCGCAGACCCGCCAACACCCCCTGGCGCGGCGCCAAGGCCAGCGCGCGCGCCCCCATGCCCGCGCCGAGACCGCCGCCCTGCGCGACGGCACCAAAGTCCGACGTCGCCCGCTGGGCCAGCTGCCGCTGCTTCTCCCCGTGTTTGCGGATGGCTTCAGCAACGGCGGCGGCGTCCCCCAAGGCCACATCGCGCACGACCCCGGCGGTGGTGCCGACGTCGCGGGCGAGCTCTTTGAGCACTGGAAGGTCGAGCGCGCCCTCCTTGAGCAGGGCGGGAAAGCGCGCGTGGGAGCGGATGGCCTGGACGAGGTCCATGGGGGAGATAGCGGCGAGCAGCCCGTTTTGGCCGCCCGACGGCGACGTTGACGAGGCCTAGAGAGCCGATCCGCATAGGCAACGGGGGGATCGACGTCGTCGTCCGGCGGTGATCTACGGAGCCAATGCAATGGCTCCGAACGCCCTCCAGCGAGGAGGCGGCGGCCGCGAAGCGG
>JAHFED010000085.1 GCA_023248635.1 Myxococcales bacterium | reverse complement strand
GCGCCATTCAAGGAACGAAGGCCCGCTACCGCGGGGCGCGTAAGAACGAGCTGGACCTCAACCGCGCGGCAGCCGTCGCCAACCTGATGGCGGCTTCCCGTTAGCGGTTCGGCTCTCTAGGTTGGGCGGGGCCGTTGATCTGCGAGACGATGCATCCCCGGGTCGTGCAGATGCACGCGAGGGGCATGACCGCAGCCAACGCTGGCTCCAGGCTGGCGTCCGAGTACCGCCTCAACGGCGACTTCGCCGAGGAGGCCGCATCTTTCACGCGGCCGACGATGCCGCCTACCAGCCAATACCTGCGTGATCTGTGGGACGTGGCCGGCAAGTGTACGAGCGGGGAGATCGACCAGAATTCCCGATATGCGATGCGCGCACTGGCCAAGGAACTCCACGGTCTCGGCATGCCGGCGATTCGGGCCGGCGAGATCGTGGCTGGGACCCTCCACGACCTCCGCAACGCGGAGCGCGACGCTGACAGCGGAGCCCGTCAGGCAGACTGACCTGACGGACTGACAGTCGACCGCAAGCACGGCGTCATTGAGGCGCCGCGCCCCGCTCCGGAGAAACCAGCAACCAGCACTCGGTGACGACGAGGAATGGCTACTGGGATCCCCACACCCGCACCTCTGGTGGGCTGGCCAGCGGCTGCTGCGGATCTGCGAAATCGGATCGGTGAGACCCTTTACAGATCGCAACAATTTGGACTTCTGCTTTGGTGAATTGTGATTCTAGCTCTCATGAATAACAAGGTACTTGTGTGAATCATTTCGATCTGAGCAATTTACCGGCAGCTACAAGGACTCCACCAACAGAGACCTGGTCCATGAGCACGCAGAGTCCCACCGCGGTTATCGACGCCACAGCATGTCCAGGTATGGATGGACGACGTCAGCAATTGGCGTTGGCCAAGGCGCAAGCCGAAAACGACATCCCGCCAGTGCTGGATAGCGCTGGCAGTGGCGCCGATCACGACGAGGCCCGTGAGAATGACGACAACTCGCGACCAGATCGCATACCAACAACCATCAGAACCAGCGGACAATATAGCAGTCTTTACGACCTTATGGGTGGAACAACCCAGCGACGAGTTTTGCGGAAACTGCTGGTCCGTTATCCGCTGCTGCACAGCCTGTGCACGCCGGTGGTCTTCGCTGGCAGGGGGCAAACGGCCAGCCCAGCGATCACCCAGGCTGGGTGGGCCATCGTCCAGGCTGTACAGGCTGGGCATGAGCCCGATGCTGCGCAGGTCGCTGCTGCACAGCCTGGGCAGGCGTTGCCCGTCAGGGCGCCGGTTTCTGCTGCACAGCCTGTGCACGGCGAAGATGAGCCGGCCCAGGCTGAGTCTGCACAGCCTGAGCACGCCGAAGTTCTGGGAGTCGAAGTTGCTGGCAGTCGCATTCGCATCGCCAGCGGCGCCCTCGACTTCGTCGACCCCGAAGTTGGACCAGCTGCACAGCCTGTGCACCCAAGCCAAAGACTCGTCCGGTATTGGGCATCCGACGCAGTCGAAGTCGACAATTACATCGTGGTGTTGGCGATGCTGCACCACGGTGGCGACGACGGTGACGCCGCCGCAGCGCTGCTGTTGGACTGGGTAGCTGGGCCGTGGGGAGAGCTACTGACCGCGGCTGAGAAACACGGCGGAGCCAGCGCGTGGGGCCTCGTGGGTGCCTTTGCCAACGACGTCACCTTTTCCATGGACGACCCTGCAGGGGTGCTGGGGCGAACTGTAGTGGCCCTGAGCGAGTCGCTGGCCTCGGTGCTGGCTCTGGAGCCAGAGCCAGAGCCAGAGCCGGTCTGGGAGACGCGCTACCTCGCTGAGACCGAGGCGCTGTTGGCTGACGTGGCGGTGCCACCGGTGGCGGAGCCAAAGGCGGTGGTCTCTGTCGCCACCAACGGCGGCTACGGGATGGACCTACGCCGAAAGTACAGAGCCGAAGCCGACGCTGCGGCTTTGGCCTTGGCGAACTCGGCTTCGCCGGAGTCGTGAGTGGGCAAAGCCCGCCAATCCTCTTGACGGCCGTGGACCCTCGCTCCGAGACACCGAGTCTCAGGAGAGAGAGAGCCCCAATGCCAAGTCCCAGACCGCAATATTTACGCGACGTCCACTCAATTGCAGGTGCAGCAAAGATCTTGGGCACCAGCCGAGCCGGTGCATATCGATTGGTTCAAGCCGGAAATATCAAGATCGTTTTCGTGGGTACGTCGATGAAAATCACCGATGCTGCAATTGCCGAATTTTGCGCTAGCAGGGCCAAAGTTATAAACTGAACCAGTTAGAAACGGCGCCCTAATCGACGCCGAAGGAGACCTAAGATATGACAAAGAAGATCCCAGCTATAGAGTGCGCTGCGAAGCCGAATAATATAGATTCGACGCGACAACGGTCCCCAAGACGACCAAGTGGAGGGGCCAAGACATCGAAACTAAAGCCAACTAACGACGAATTAGATGCATATCAGAAACGCCTTATCAAAGCGAATGAGAACAACGGCAACACTGGTTCTGCACATGCCCTCAGTGTCTGCGGGCTCCGAGGTACGTGGGTCAACGGAATTACCGGCGAAGCCGTTTTGGAACGCAAACGAGACCAGAACGGGGCCAAGATCGCACCAGTGCCGGCCATGAGGACACTCAAATGTTTCGTGACCGGTTGTGGCCGCTGCGGCGGGCCTACCAAGTGGGAGCAGAGAAAACACCTGCGCAAGCTTATTGAGGCCGCCAAAGCCGATGGTAAAACTGTTGTCACAACGGTCCTGCATCTAGACCAAAGCCACATTGCCGCTTGCATCGATAGAAAAGACGTTTGGTGCTCGGAAATTGAAACCAGAAATATCTTCTTTCAGAAAACCGTCAAGGAATTGTACCAAACACCAGAATTCCAAGGTTGGACTGCCAACTACCATCTTGGCTTTGAGCCAGCCGTGGTCGACACCGGCACCAAGTGGCATTTCCATCTGACAAGCTTGATCAACGACGGCCAAAGCGAGTTACCGCCAGCAGACGCCGTGGCCAGATGGCCTGGAGAATGGAGAGACACGACCGAAGTGGACTCCGCTGTCGGGCTTTCAAACTACGTCAATAAAGGGCTACATCCAAAGAAGGGCGATCCGCCGCCACTCCTGCACGCCACGCAAGAGGACCTGGATGGCATGGTCCGCATGGCCAAGGCCCGCACCCACCTTGTTCAATTCCATGGGCCACTGTGGCGCACGGCGAAGCCAAAGCCGACAATGGCTCCGCGAAAGCCGAGAACGAAGACCGTGCCGACAACCAAAGCAGCAGGCGTCGCCAAACTCGCCCCCCGAGTCTCCCAGCCCCTTCCCCCTGACAGCGACAACTTCGTCTCCCCAGCCGACTCGGACTGCGTCTTCCTGCTGGAGGACGAAGCCCTACAGCAGAGAGCCCTGATGGTGGTGCCGATCGGCTGCGAAGCAGGACGCGAGATCTATAAGCGCTTATCGCGGTTGAAACAGATCGCTTTGCAGGACACGGCAGATCAAGAACGAGTTAACCTCAGTCAGCTCATTATCTGATGTACCTCGTCTGAGATCCGTTGCCGTCTGGCCTTCGCAAATTCAGAGGCTACTGCGGTACTTAGGTTTGCTGTTTATTTGTTGCGAATATGGATTTTCAAACGGCGAAAGTCAGACATCAACAAATTTCATCTTCGGTCGACAACCCAAGAGCTTTCTCGATAGATAGTTAATTCGCCTTCGGCGAAACGACGAACTTCAATTCGGATCAACAGATCAAGTTGCCTTCGGTATCCGCTTCAACGATGAAGGCGCCTTCGGCGAACTCTGACCTCGGCAGGATCAAAGGATCAAGGCCTTCGGCAAAGGACGAATTCGTAGGATGAAGGGATCAATTCGCCTTCGGCGAAACGATGAAGGACGAAGTTGTTGTCGTCTGTGTCTAGCGCCTTTGAGAACTCGCAAACGGCTTCGCCGAAAGGCGGATATTCAAAACTCAAAGGAGACAAACGCTGCTTCGCAGCGGAATCCTTCAACTAATCATGGTTAACGATGTCGAGCTGGAAGTTGTTTAAGTCTGATTTCGACCTTGTTGAGCTACGATGTTGCCTTGCTGAACTTGAAATTGTTCGAAGAACGAGGTCAGAAGGACGGACTACGAAGGACGGATTCGAATGTTAAAGCTAGTCTCAGAGGATTCGAATGTTAAAGCTAGTCTTAGAGGGAGGAAACCTTGGCCCCACCTACATGTGGGACAACCGGCACCATGAACTCCGACACCGGCGCCATCGACTTCGTCGGCATCATCGACTTCGTCGGCATCATCGACTTCGTCGGCATCATCGACTTCGTCGATCTCCGACCCTGGACACCGCCACCGCCAGTTTCGCCCAGGCGACCTCATCCTGTGCCGGTACCGCGATGTGCTGGTGACCCTTGACCGGCGCATCAAGGCCGAGGGCTTGCCGACGAATTTCATCTTCGATGCCGATGTCGATGGCCACAGTTCTGGGCCATCGAAGGCCGCATCAACGCGTGGGTATCGGGCTCGCTCGATCAACCTGTCTACGGTGCACTCCGCGAAAGGCTTGGGTGCCCCGCGGGTCTTCATCATCGAGGTCACACCCAGGCATGGGGTGGACCAGGCGGTGCACCTGCAGGAACACCGCAACCTCGCCTACGTCGCTCTGACCCGCGCCTCTGAAGGCGTCACCTTTCTCCGGCAGCGGTGATCGGTCGGGGCCGACATCGACTTCGTCGACCCCGAGGTCACCCTCAAGCAGGTCGAGGCGATCTTTGCACGCCGCCAACATGGGCTCACGACTTCCCCATCGCCGTGAAGAGCTTTATTTGCCGGCGATACCGGAAGTGATCGTGTCCCATGGCGCCCTCGGCTCCCAAGAAAAAAAACATCTGACTCAGAAGAGTCATGCAGAGGTTGAATGCGAAAAACGGCGTTGGGAAGACTCTATCTCGGAATCCAGCCATCCAACTTCAATGGGGTGGTCTGGAACAGACTGGTGCGCATGGTCCAGCGGCACACCAGCCGCACCCAAGGAGACCCGTGACCACGAGCACCGACGCGGGGACGACGACGATCAAGACGCTGTACCTCTCAAAGAAGGCACTCAAGGCTCGCGGTTGGACCGACGCTCTTATTGAGGATCTCCTGGGTGCGCCGGACAGGACGCCGGTGAATATGCACTATAAGAGCGGACCGCGGGTCTCGCTCTACACGCAGGTTCGTGTCGTCAACGCGGAAGCCACCGACAAATTCCAGGCCATCCAGAAGGACCGCGCGCCGCGAAGGGCAGCGGCGACGAAGGCGGTCGAGACCAAGCGCCAGCAAACCGAGGACTACGTCTCGGGCGTAAAGATTGAGGTGCCCGTGTTCCCCGACGAGGAATTGCTGCGGCGGGCGGTCAACCATTACAACGCGCTGCACGGCGGGCGCTCGGACTTCGAAATGGCGGCCGAGTCGTCGGACCGCGGCTTCCTCGACCGCATCTGTGTCAACTACGTGCGACATTGCTGCACCGGCTACGAGCACCACCTCGCTCGAACAGCCGGCGCCGTCGGAAGCGCGGGCGCCTACGTCGACATCAAGATGGCGGTGCTGGACGCGATTGCTGACGCCTACCCTGACCTCGGTGCTGAGTGCAGTCGGCAGGCCTCAGCGATTGAAGCGATTGAAGCGACCTGATCGACATCGGTGCGGGTTGACGACCCCGACCCCAAACCCTGGACACCTGCACCGCCGTCACCGCCGGCCTGCGCACCCTTGGACATGACTACTAAAGAACTGGATAGGCCGCCATTTTACGTTGCTCTGCATGAAGCAGGTCATGCGGTTTTGTCCGTGCTTCTTAACGCACCTGTTAAGTACGTCACGTTGGCAATTCTGCCCAACGAGAAAGATCTTGAGGTCCCGGGCCCTCACGCTTCAATTCCGGATCCAGAATTCGAGAGGTGGCTCCGAGGCACCGATCGAATCAGTCAAATCAACAACAAATTTTCATATATTTGTATCTCGCTTGCCGGCCCTGTGGCCGAAGGAAGGTACCGTGGTCTCAAAGCCGAAGACCCAAAGGTGGGAGGAGGTGTCGACCTCGAAGTTGCTGACATAGTATCCCGCGACCTCGGTGGGCCATTCAATGCCCATCGGGTTCTTGCAGCCGCAAGACGCCAAACCGAAAAGCTCCTCGCGGCCAACGATGACGCGGTGCGTGGTGTCTGTGCGGCGCTGCACCTGAAAGGGCGGCTTGAACTGCGGGATCTGCAGATCCTGGTCGATGGCGCCAGTTGCGACGTCGAAGAGGAGGACCCCGACATCACCGTGGTGTTGACGACGCCGGCGGAGCGGAGTCCGGAACTGATCAGGCAACGTCGGGAGCTTGAGCGAGTGCTCGCCCTGCCGGTTCGATCTGCCGGCGGCTCAGGAACCCTTGAGGCGATGCCTGGCCACGGTGGAGGGGCTGTGTTGTGAAAGCCGCAGGCCGCACTGGCCGTTTTCGATGTGGCCACTTCCTTTCCGCTTTCGTAAGTCGTAAGCTGCATACGTGGGTTTGTCGCAGCCCGCTTCCCAGGAGGTGCACCATGCTCACCGCCATTTTGAGCACGAAGGGGCAGGTGGTCATCCCTGCCGAGGTCAGGGCCGCCCTCGGACTCGCCGAGGGAGATCGGCTGGCGTTTGCCATTGATGGGACTCGCCTCGTTGTTGAGCGTCTGCCTTCGCGGGCAGAGCGCCGCAAGAAGCGCATGACCCAGGCATTCGCCGACTACGTCAAGAGCGCCCCTGAGAAGGCGTGGGCTGGGATCGACGGTGAGGACTTCGTCGATGGCTGATTTTGCGCCAGGCGACGTGGTGCTCGTTTCGCTGGACCCTTCCAAGGGCAAGGAGCAGCAGAAAACGCGCCCCTGCCTCGTCGTCAGCGACACGAACCCTCTTGGCCTGGTCGTCGTCTTGCCCATCACCGACGCCGCCAGAAAAACTGGAAGGCTCTTTGTGCCCGTCGTCGACCTCAAGACGGCGGGCCTTTCCAAGGAATCGGTCGTCGACGTCTTTCAAATTCGGTGCATCGACCCAGTCCGTATCCAAATTCGCTTGGGCCGAGTTGCCGACGACGTCATGCACCCTGTGCGCTGCGCCTTGGCAGACGTGCTTGGCATCGACGACGTGCACACAACCGAATAGCCAAGCAGGAGAACCCTGGGCGATGGGTCACTGCAAACCCGACGGAAGGGACAGGACTACCTGCACACACAACCCCCCACATCCCACACCGATAACCCGCCAAGCCCTTCCAGAGGGCAACACACCAAGGCGGGAGGCGGGGATGCGCGTCGTTCAGGGTTTCGAAGTCGGCCGTTCGGTCCCTGAAGCAGTGCTCAAAGCAAGCGGGCTCGACTCCACCAAGACCGTCGACCAGCTCGTTGCAGCTGCCGCCCTCCACGACACCGCGAACCCTGGCTACCTCAGCAGGGCTGAGCTGCAGAAGGGCGCCAACGACCTCACGGGGGCTGCGCCAACAACGACGCCGACGCCGACGGCCCTTCGCTTTGCTGCTGGTGTCCTGGCCGACGTCAAGGACCAGTACCAGCGAAGCAGCGGCCGCACCTGGTCCGACGCCGAGGTCATCGGCGCTGCGGCACAGTGGGACGACGGCAACGGCTACTTGAAAAGGCAGGAACTCGAAGCCGGCGCCATGGAGTTGCAGTTCGCCGTCTCGGGCCAACCTCTCTCCACCGCCGACATCGCCTCGATCCGCACCTGGACCGGTTGCGAACGCAAAGGCACGACGACGACGACAGCCCCAGAGCTTGGTGTGGTCTCCGACATCGATAAGACCTTGATGCCACCGGAGGTGCGCGGCCAGCCCACGCCAAACGCATACCCTGGCGTAGCTGCACTGCTGCAGTTGCTGGAGAAAGGTCCCCAGGGCACTGGCGCCCTCGGCGACGTCACCTACGTGACCGCGCGAAATCCGGCCCGCGTCGTCGGCGTGCCTGCCTGGATGGCCCGCAACAATCTCCCCGTCGGCAACATCGAGACCGGCGTCTCCACGGTGCCGTGGGTCGCCGAAAACGAGAAAGTCAAAGACATCGAGAAGCTCTTCCGCGCCGATCCCACCAAGCAGTTCGTGCTCTTCGGCGACACCAACCACCGCGACCCCGACGTCTACAAGCGCATCCGCGACATGTTCCCGACGCAGGTCAAGGCCGTGATCATGCACGACGTCAAAACCGTGGACCCCGCCCGTCTCACTGGCCACCACGTCGTCAAGAACTACGCCGAAGCCTCGGCGATCCTGATGAAGCTCAAGGTCATCGATGAGCCGTCGGCGCGCTCGGTGATGCTCACGGCGCAGAGCGAAGGACTGGCGATCACCGCCGTCGACATCACCACCCTGATCCAGACCCACCAGCCGTAGAATGCGCCGCTGCCGGCTTTGATGACGATGACCTCAGCGCTTCGATGGCCCACGAAGATCTTGGGCTCAGGACCTTCTGAAAGAGGCGCAGCCACCCGCCCACGGAGGTCCAGGACGTGAAGAAGGTGAAGCCGGCCAACAGCAAGCTCAAGTTCGCCGGCAAGGCCAAGGCCGCGATGACAATTGCGGAGGCGATGAAGCAGCTCTCCGATGCCGGCTATTTCATGGAGGACGATGCACGCGCCGGTCTGAAATGCAGCCAGTCGCCGGTCTGAAATGCAGCCACCCCAGCGCGGAGCAATTTGCTCCGCTGGGAGATGCTTCAGATGGACCAGGTCGCGGCCATTCGCCATGCAGTCATTGTTCTTGGCCACTCCCGCCGGTGGGCGGCGCGGACGTTCAAGGTCGATCGGGGGACCGTCGACCGCTACGTCGACGGCGACGTGGCGCCGGGCAAGCGCAAGCCCGCCGCTCGCCCCTCACCACGACGTGAGGCAGCGCTCGCTGAGCTGCCGAAGGTCATCGCCGAAACCGCCGTCGCGAAAAAGCAGCAGCTGACGGCGCAGCGGGCGCACGAGCTTCTGAAGGAGCGTGGCGTCGACGTCGGCTACACGATCGTGAAGGAGTTGATGGCCGAGCGGCGTCGCGCGGCCGCCGAGGTCTTCATTCCGCTCCAGTATCCGGCGGGTGACCTTGCCGAGGTCGACTTCTTCGACGTCGAGGTCGAGCTCGACGGGGTGCAGACGACGGGGTTCTTGTTCGTGATGCGCCTGATGGCGTCGTCGCGAGACTTCTGTCGGGTGTATCCGCGGCAAGACCAGGTCTGCTTCCTCGATGGGCACGTGCGGGCCTACGCGCACTTCGACGGGGTGCCCGACCGCTGCGCGTACGACAACCTCAAGGCCGCCGTGCGGCGTCACCTCGTCGGGAGCGAGCGCGAGCTGACGCCGCGCATGTTGGCGGCGACGACGCACTACGTGTTCGAGGCCTGCTTTTGTCGCCCCTACGAGGGACACGACAAAGGCGGCGTCGAGTCGCGCGGCAAGAACATCCGCTTGCAGAGCATGGTGCCATTGCCGTCGGGCGAGACGTTCGATGACATCAGCGCAAAGGTGCTCGCCGACGTCGAGAAGCGCTTCTGGGCGAAGCCCGATGCTGAGGCGCGCTGGGCGGCCGAGGGCGCCAAGCTGCACGCCGTCACGCTTCCCTTCGACCCGCGCAAAACGGACGCATCGACGCCGGTGTCGAAGAGCGCGACGGTGACGGTGGAGGGGTCGACCTACTCCGTGCCGTCCTCATGGGCGCGCTTGATGGTGACGACGCACGCCGGGGTCTCCGACGTCGAGATGGTCGGTCCGCGCGGCGAAGCGGTGACTCGTCGCCGCGTGCCCAAGGGCCAGAGCGACATCGACTACGCGGCGCACTACCTCGACGAGCTCTCGAGAAAGCCGCAGGCCGTGCGCCAGGTGGCTGGCACGCTGATGACCCAGCTCGGCGCGCCGTTTCCTGCGTGGTGGCAGAGGCTTGTCGACGACGACGGGGCACGGGATGCGGCCCGCAAGATGGCGCGCATCCTCCGCGGCATCATCGAGCTTGGCCGCGACGAGTGCGTGCGGCGCGTGACCCATGCGCTGGACACCGGGGAAGCGCTGGCCACGGTCCTGCTCGTGCCGGTGCCGTCGTCGTCACCGCTGCTGTCGTTGGTGCCGGCGGCGCTGAACATCGTGGTGGAATCGTCATCGGTGGCATCGTTCGATGCGCTGCTGACGTCGACGGCGCGAGGTGCCGCATGAAGGTCACATCGAAGGCCGCCATCACCACCGAGCAAGTACGGCTCCTGTGCCGGGCTCTCAAGATGCCGGGCTTGCTGAAGCGGCTCGATGAGCTCGTGCGCCAGGCGGCGGCCGAGAGCTGGTCCGCCGTCGACGTCATCGAGCATGCGCTCTCGACAGGTATCCGTCCGGTGAACACCGTCAGGACGTCGGCGGTGGCTCCGGGGCATCTTCTTCGCCGTGATCCCCGCCCCTGCCCATCAGTCGCTGAGCCTCGAGGAGCCGCTGGGTCTCTGGCTGCTGGCGCGTCTTCCGCCATTGATGGGGCGCGAGCTCGAGGACGCGGTTCTTCTTCCAGGCAGGCAGGATGGTCAGAACATCCCGCAGGTAGGCCCACGGCTCGACATCGTGCATGGCGCAGCTGGCGATCAGCGAGACCGCGGTCGCGTTCGCCGCCGCCCCCGAATCACTGCCGACGAAGAGCCAGTTCTTCCGCCCAACCGCTTGACGGCGCAATTCCAACTCGGCGGGATTGTTGTCCAGGCGCAAGCGGCCGTCGTCGAGGAAACGGAGCAGCGGCGTCCATTGGTTGTGGACGTAGTTGCAGGCTTTGACGATTGGACTCTCGGGGTCCCCCTGCTGGCGTTCCTGCTGCAACCAAAGGGAGAGCTTGTCGAGGACCAGCCTTGCGCCTTCTCGCCGACGAGCCGCATCGACGACACCGTCGACGACGCTGGCGTCATGGGCGTCGTAGAGCAGGCCGATGAAGCCGATGCCGATCATCGCGCGATCGCGGTCGACCTCGAGGCACTGAAAGAATTTCCGCCGCGCATGGGCCCAGCATCCAACTTCGATGCGATCGAGGTCCTGGCGGAAGAGCTCGTGGTAAACGCTCGATGCGTCGACCTGAATCTTGCCGCCAAAACCGCCGAGGATTTCCGCAACGGTGTCGCCGTCATTCTGCCGCGTGAATCGGAAGAGCACCGATCGTCCAGGAACGACGACGACGTAGAAGTGGGCGCGCTTGCACTCCTCTTTGGCCTGGACGAGCACGCCGGTCGCGTCGGACAAAACGATGGGGGCGTCGTGGGCGTCGACCCACATCGCCTCGACGATGGTCGACAACAACGCCGTGGACCCTTGCACCCAATCAGACAGCGTCGACGTCGACAGCGCGAGGCCTTCGCGTTTGAAGATGCGCTCCTGGCGATGCAGCGGCAGGTGGTCGGCGAACTTCGATACCAGCACATGGGCCAGAAGACCGGGCCCGGCGTTCGACTTCTGCAGCACACGGTCGGGCATCTCGGCCTGCACGATGTTCGTCGTCGGCAGCACCTCATCCGCGGCCAGCTCTGCCAACTGCGCCTCGGGCGTCGACGACACCGCAGCGTCTTTGACCCGGTACTTTGGGCGGATGACGCGCACACGAATCAGCGAGGCCGGGCGGCGATCGATGTGCTCGCTGACGTCCTCGCCGATCTTCTCCAGCCCGCTCCCGCCCACGAGCGCGACTTCGGCGGGCTCGATGACGACGTCTTCGATCGGCAGGTCGGTCAACGACAACGGCTTGCGGCCGTGTCCGGTCTTCTTCGCCTTTTTCTTGTCGCCACTGAGCTCGTCTCGGAGTTTCTCGAGCCCCTTCTTGGCATCCTCGGCGGCGCTCTCGTCGCCGGCCGCGAGCCGCGCCATGGCCCCCGTGACAAGGTCGAATGCGAGCTGGGCCTGACGTTCGTCGATGCGCTCGGCCTTCTTGCCGAAGAGCTGCTTCTTCAGCAACGTGAGCTCGAGGGCGACTTCGTCGTAGAGCCTCTTCAGCCGCGCGTTCGATGCCTTGAGCCGCGCGTTCTCTTCGCGCAGGACATCATTCTCGACGAGAAGCTCGGAAATCACGTCGTTGGAATAGACATGGTCTCGATCACCGACAAGGCGCGGGCCCGAGATTTCTTGGCGATACTTCTTGCTCGTTCTCGACTGACGCGGGCCACGCCCTCAAGCAACGTCGCAAGGGTCCGACCGTCGATGGAGACGGTTCCCATCGTCGTCAAACCTGCGTCCAAGGGCCGGACCACGAGCCTTGCATCAAGGCGCTTGTAGAGCAGACACCAGCCGCTCTGGTCCTTCCACAAGAGCTTCACCCGATCGCGCTTGCCATTGACGAAGACGAAGACGCCATCGCTTTTCGGATCCTTCGACAGTTGCTCAGCGACGACGACAGCGAGGCCATCGATCGACTTGCACATGTTTACGGGCGCGGTTGCGACCCACACCCGGAGACCACCCGGCAGCATCAGGCGCCTCCTTCGACGACGGTGAGCAGTCGTCCAAGGACCGCGTCATCGAACACCGGCGGGACGGTGACCGTGCGACCGTTGCGAAGGCCGACCTGGTACAGCGCAGCCGCCGGCGCCTCGGGCTGTCTTTCGGGCAGGACCTCGACGAAAGAGACGGCCAACGACGTCGATGGCACCGGCCTCGGCTCGTCGGCCAGCTTGCGGCGCCAGTAGTAAAGAGCCGAGGCGGCGAGGCCATTGCGCCGGGCGTAGTCCTTCGGCGCAAGCCCGCTGCGCTCCAGGTCTTGAACAATGTGCCGCCAGCGATCGATGCCGAGGGACGCGGTGGTCATCCCGCAGAACTATGAGGAGGTACCCCAATCGTCCCGACGGTGATCACCGGACGGATACAGGCAGCACAGCGTCGTCGCTGAACCAGCGCCGTGGGATTCGATTGGCTAGAGTCCACCGATGACGACGTCGACCTTTCCCATCCGCTTTGACGCTTGGTACCGCGCGTTGTCGTCGGCGCTGCTGCTGCTGCCTTCGCGCTCGTTTCTGGAAATTGTCGGCGATCAGGTCTCGGTGCGCATGGGTTGGGCCTTCGTCGCCCACTTTCCGCTCTCATCGGTCACGGCCGTCAAGCGCCTCGACAGCGCGCCGATCAGCAGAGGCGTTCACGGCTTCGCCGGCAGGTGGCTGGTGAATGGTGCAGGCGATCGCGTCCTGTCGATCGATCTTGCAGCTGGGCAACGCGCGCGCGTGTTGGGCTTCCCCGTCGACTTGAAGCAACTGCTGGTCAGCGTCGACGATCCAGCGGCCGTCGCTGAGCAGTTGTCCCGCCAAAGGTAGGGGGCTCCCATGACGACGGCGCCCACCGCACCCATCATCGAGGTGGGGCACCCTGACGTGCCTCACCGCCAGCGAACGACGCCGCTGCTCCCTTGGGTCTATCTCTGCGTCGTCGCC
This sequence comes from Myxococcales bacterium, assembly GCA_023248635.1. GTDB lineage: Bacteria > Myxococcota > UBA727 > UBA727 > VGSZ01 > VGSZ01. The sequence goes on along the minus strand of JAHFED010000085.1, from coordinate 6,732 downwards.
GTCGGAGCGCGGCTGGCACACAGGTTGTCGATGTTCCAGGTGGCAGCGCTCGGCGCGAGGCCTTCGCTCACGAAGGCGGTCAACAGCGTCGTCGTCGCGCTGTTGCATCCCCTGGCGCGGTAACGCTCGCGGCGCGCTTGCACCGTGGGATCTTTCAGCAGCGGGCACACCTCGAGGCTCGCTGCGCGGACGGCTTCGGCCTCGCGATCCGCGAAGGCGTTGGTGGCGAAGCTCTCGTCCCCGCGATCCTGGTGACTGGTGAACGCGCGTTAGTTGGCGACGCGCGTGAGCTCGAGAAGGTAGCCCTGACAAGCGTCGGTGATGCGCACGACGTCGTCGTTCTTGAGCTCGATGCCGCTCAGGCAGAACGTCCTGCTTTCCGGAAAGGCCGAGCGGGGCGCCGCGCCGTAGATCGTGAGCACCTCGCCGCTGCCGTCGACGAGGCCAGCCGGCGAAGGGGTGACGACGCGCACCGCGCGCGTCGACGTGACGAACAAATTTCCGAAGCTGTCGAAGGTGAGGCCGCGCGGCGACTCGACCGGGAAGTTCGCCGACGGAGCGCCATCGCCGGCGGACGCCGCTTCGCCAGTCCCAATGACATCGACGACGTCCTCAACGTCGACGACGGCGCCGCTGCCTTGATCGCGCTTGAGCGAGAGTCTGCGCACGCGGTGGTTGCCGGTGTCGGCGACGAAAAGAACGGCTCCCAACGACGTCGGCTCGAAGGCGAGCGCACGCGGGGCGAAGAGCAAGTCGTCGAGGCGACCGGCAACCCCGGAGATGCCGAAGACGAGCACGTTGGCTCCGGTGTCGATGTCGAGCGCACGCACCGTGTGGTCGCCGGCGTCGGTCACGATCAGGGTACGGGGGTCGAGGGGATCCACCGCCAAGCCGCATGGGCCCACCAGAGGTGGCACCGCGGGCACGAGCTCGATCGTCCACGTTGAGGGATCGGCGGCGTCGGTGACGCGGAGTCTCTCGATAACGCCGCGGGCTCGATCCGAAACGTAGGCGAAGGAGGCGGCGGCATCCCAGGCGATGCCACAGGCGTCACCGAACGCTGCGGCGAAGCTCGCGCGGCTCTCTTCCACGCCGCCGACATCAAGCGCGAAGGGATCCGCGCCGACAACGAGTCCCTCGACGTCGCCAGTAACGACGTCGATGGTGCCGCCCGACCCTCCACCCAGAACGCCTGGGTCGCGCACGCGTTCGACGACCCCCGATCTGCCGCCGGCGGTCAGCGCCACGCCCGGCGCAATGGTCGCGAGGGCGCTCGGTTGGGCCAGCGCGCCGCCGTCGAGACTGCCAACACCGAAAGGGAACACCGCGTCGCGCAGCACGGCGTCGACGATGCCCGTTCCAGACAGGGCGTCGTCGACGATGCGCAAGACGGAGTTGTGCTCGTTGGCATCAACGAGGAACAGTCTTCCGCTCGGCGCCGCCGCCACGTCGAACAAACGCGTGACGTGCGCGGCAGATGCGAGCCCGCCGTCGCCATCTGAACGTCGATTGCCGTCGCCAATCACGGTGTGGATGATCCCATTTGAATCGACGCGCCGCACCCGCGCGGCACCGGCGTTGGGCGCGAAAAAGAGGTCGCCGTCGGCGATGAAGATGTTGCCAGCGGCGTCGACGTCCACCGCGACCGGTACGTCGAGGTTGGCCAGCGTTGCCAGCTGATCGTCGCCGTTGAAGCCCTCAGCGCCCGTGCCGGCGATGGTGGTGACGCGATCGGTGTCGGGGTCGTAGCGACGGATGCGTCCATTGTCTCCGTCAGCAATGTAGAGCCGGTCGGAAGCATCGATGCCGAAGTCCTCGACGTGCCCGATGCGCGCCTCGATGCCCACGTCGGCGTCGACGAAGCCGGGCCCGCTGCCGTCGCCGATCACCATGCGAACGACGCCGTCGTCGTCGACACGTCGCACGAAGCCGTCTTCGAAGAGGTCGTTGAAGTAGATGCGGCCGCGGCTGTCCACGGCGATGGCCCCCACGGAGCCGGCATCCACCGAGAGTGCTGGGCCGACGTTCTCGGTGACGGGATCGTGCGCTTCGCCGTTTCCGACGACCGTCGTGATGATCCCCGAGGAGGCGTCGACGCGGCGAATGCGACGGTTGCCAAGGTCGGCGATGAAGAGGTTGCCGGCCGCGTCGAGCGCGAGCCCGTGCGGGGAGTCGATCCCTGCTTGGCCGCCCGGACCATCGTCGCCCGAGAACGCGGGGTGCGCGGTGCCCGCCACCGTCGTCACACCCTCATCGTTGGCCGTCGCCGGGTCCACCCGAACCACGACTTGATTGAAGTCGTCCGACGAATATACGCGACCCTGCGCATCTGCCGCCAACCGACCCGCGCTCGAAAGGACCGCTGGGACGACCCGGCCAGGGTCGCCGACCAGCGTCCGAATCGCGCCCGGCGTCGCCGCAAGCTCGACGGAGCGGACGCGTGCGTTGCCGTTGTCGGCGATGATCAGGCGAGAGTTGACGTCGTCGATCGACAGCGAGGCCGGCGTATCGATCTGCGCGAGGGTGGCCGGGCCGCCGTCGCCACCAAAGCCGCGAACGGTCCCGGCGAAGGTGGTGATGACGCCTTGCCCATCGACGACTCGGATGCGGTGGTTGCCGGTGTCGGCGATGAAGATGCGGCCTGCAGCATCGACCGCAACACCGTTGGGACCGCTGAGGAGCGCGTCGGTCGCCGCACCGTCGTCGCCGTCGTCGCCCGCCTCACCCGTGCCGGCGATTGGCTCGATGACGGCGTTGCTCGCCGGCACCGCGGGCTCGACGCGCCACACGATGTTGGTGTTGCTGTCGGCCACGTAGAGAGCGTCGGGCCCGACTGCGATTTGGCGAAGGCCGAAGGGAAAGAACGGTCCAGCCTCGCAGTCGCCGCCCGCGACGGTGTTGATGCTGCCGTCCGCTTCGATGCGGCGGATGGCGCAGTTGCCGATGTCGTCGATGAGAACACGGCCTTCATGGTCCAGCGCGACCTGGAAGGGGAAGAAGAACGTGGCGACGAGGGCGGGAATCCCATCTTGTGGGGGCCCCACGGCGCCGGTGCCGGCAATCGTGCGGATCGTCCCGTCGAGATCGACGACGCGCACGCGCTGGTTCCCCGTGTCCCCGAAGAACATGCGGCCAGCACCATCGATCGCCGGCGGGCCTTGGGGCGAATCAATCTGGGCGCCCGCCGCGGGACCGCCGTCGCCGGAGAATCCGAACGAGCGGGTCCCAGCGACGACGATGTCGACGCGACCGCCCTCTTCATCGATGCGGTCGATGTGGGCCAGATCGGCGACGAACAGCTGCCCCTCGCGATCGACCGCAGCGGACGGCTCAAGGTAGCTCGTGAGCGCGATCGTGCCGCCGCCCGCCCCCGCGCCGGTAACGACGTCAATCTTCCAACGCGTCGTCCGACAGGCGTCACAGCCGTCGTTTGGATTCTCGTTGCCGTCGTCGCACTGCTCCTCGTTGTCCGCGTCGACGACCGCGTCGCCGCAGCGCTCGACCTTCTGACAGTCGGCGCGACACACCTCGCCGTCGGGCGTCGGGCCGTCGCAGACTTCGCCGAGCGCCCGATCGACGATGCCGTCGCCGCAGCGTTCGAGGGTGCAGTTCGCGCGGCATCCATCGGCGCCGATGAGATTGCCGTCGTCACACTCTTCTTGCGGGCGATCGCCGGAGGCCTCGTCGCGCACGGCGTTGCCACACGCGGGCGCGTTTCTGGGCACGCAGACCGACGGAAGCGCTGCCCCGTTTTCGGCCGCCCCGGCCAGCGGGCAAACGTGATCTTGGGGACAATCAGCCGTGCTCACGCATGGGGTACGTGCGCCGATGCCTGCGGGCAGCGATCGATCCGCCAAACATCCGATCAGGGACACGGCGAACGCAACGACGACGACGACGTTCGAACGGAGATGGTGGATGATCATGGGCGACAACATTAGCGCGCACCGTGTTGTGGCACGAGAGCCGAACGCGTTATTGCGATGCATGTTCGTCTTCGCAGCAGCCCTCGCCTTTGCCGCGGCTGAACCTGCACCGGCCCCTCCGCCCAGTTCGCCCAGCGGCGAGACCGCCACGAGCGCGCCAGCGGACGCAGGGAAGCTCGTCGAAAAGAAAATGAAGAACCCCATGACGTCCGTGGCGGTCGACCAGCTCGAGCTCGTCGATCTTCCGCCGCACTGGGGGCCGTTGCTGTCGCACGCTCTCACCGCGGAGCTGCGCAAGCTGCAGCACACGCGGGTCGTGTCAACAGACGAGATTCGCGACCTCCTTCAACACGAGGCCGATCGCCAGGCGACGTCGTGCGAAGCGTCGACGAACTGCCTCGCGGAGATCGGAGACGCGCTGGGCGTCGACGTGCTCGTCACGGGTGGGATTGCGCGCATCGGCGACGAGCGCTTGTTCACGCTGAAGCGCATGGCGACGGACGGACAGGCACCGACGCAACAAGTGACACGCCGTTTCGCGATGGGCTCCGGCGAAGAGCTGCTCGGCGCGATTGGCCCCGCCGTCGCCGAGCTCTTTCCCGATGAGACCTTGAAAAAAGGTGCGGTGCGTGGCGTCGATCTCGAGGTCGCGCGCCGCTTGAATCCGCCGCCGCTCAAGCCTTGGGTCGCGATCACTGGCGTCGTCACCACCGGCGTTCTTGCCCTGGCGGCGGGCGCGTCTGGCGTCCTCAACGCCGTGCTCGTCGACGCGTCCAACCAATACAAGGACGGGCCCGGCACCTTCGTGACGTCCACGTTCGACGAGAAAGCGAGCGCTGCGGATGCGGCCGCAGTTTTTGCATGGGTCTCTGGCGGAGCGGCCATCACGATCGGCATCGCGACGGGCGTCGCCGCGTTGTTCACCGACTTCGACGAAGCTCCGGCCCCCAGTCCGTCGCCTCCATGACTCTTCTCGTGTCGCCCGTCTCGTGTGGCCCGGAACTGAAATTGATCCGTCTTGGTGGACACCTTTCGATGCGAAACAAGGGTGACCATGAAGAGCATGAAGACCACGGCGAGGGCCAAGACAACGCGACGCGGCAAGTACACCGAGGAGTTCAAGGCTGGCGCCTTGCGGCTTGTGGCAGAAGGGCGCCCACCGGCCACGGTGGCGCATGACCTCGGCGTTCATCCCGCCTCAGTTTACAACTGGGTGCGCCAGGCGGCGGTCGACGCTGGCGGGGGCTCGGCCGCGGCGCTCACGACGGACGAGAAGGCGGAGCTCTCGGCGCTGCGCAAAGAGGTCCGCGTCCTGAAGGTGGAGCGTGACATCTTAAAAAAAGCGGCGGCCTTCTTCGCCAAGGAGAACGCGTGAAGTTCGCGTTCATCGAGGCGGAGAAGGCGACGGTGACGGTGGCCGCGCTGTGCCGCGTGCTCGGGGTGTCGAGGAGTGGGTTCTATGCCTCTCGTCGGCGACCGGAGTCGAAGCGCGCCGGCGATGACCGCCGCCTCCGCGTTCTGTGCCGAGAGGCACATGAAAGGTCGCGGAGGAATTACGGGAGCCCGCGGCTCCACCAGGTGCTGAAAAGGCAAGGCGTGTTCGTGAGCCGCAAGCGAGTTATCCGGCTCATGCGCGTCGAGGGCATCGCGGGCAAGCGTCGACGACGATGGACGAGGACGACGGACTCAAACCACGGTTTCCCCATCGCGTTGAACCTCTTGAACCAGGAGCACACAGCGACCGCGCCGAACCAGCGATGGGCCGGCGATGTCACCTATCTGCGGACGCCCGAGGGCTTCATGTACCTCGCCGTCGTCATCGACCTGTTCTCGCGCCTCGTGGTGGGCTGGGCCCTCAGTGCGATGAACGACCGACACCTGGCGCTGTTGGCACTGCGGATGGCCTTGAAGCGGCGTTGCCCCGCACGCGGCCTGCTTCATCACACCGACCAGGGGAGCCCCTACGCCAGCGAGGACTACCAACGCACCCTCGACGTCAACGGCATCATCTGCAGCATGAGCCGGCGGTGGACTGCTACGACAACGCCGCCGTCGAGAGCTTCTTCGGGACCTTCAAGACCGAGCTCGGCGAAGACTTCGAGAGCGCTGGCGACGTGAAACGGGAGGTGTTCGACTACATCGAGGTGTTCTACAACCGCGCGAGAATGCACTCCGCGCTCGGGTACCTCAGCCCGGCCGAGCACGAGCACCGGGCAGCTCAACAACGCCAACCCCGGGAGGCCAGCCTGTCGCGGTAGGGACCACCCTTTCGGGTGGCCCCCCGCACAGAACCCGGCGAGCAGGTTTCCCGCACCGGGCTCCCACCTTGGGTCTGCCGATCACGGCACCGCCGTGAACGAGTGGACGATCTTCATCTGCGGCAGCGGGAAGCGGAGGAGGAAGCGGTAGCGCTGATGATCAGTCCAGCGTGCACGTTGGCTGCGCCGCTCCAGCGAGCGGCACCAAGCACGACAGACCTCCCACCGAAAAGCGTTGAGCTTCCGCCAGTTCCCTTGGACACCGTAGTAGTTCGTGTGTCCCTCGAGGACCGAGCAGAGCCACCGGTGTTGCTCGACGACAGGCAAATGCCGTCGACGTCGAAGCTCTTCCCGGATCGCCTTCAACTTTGCGTTTCGCTTCTTCTTCGCGGTGATGTGGAGGAGATGCCATTTCCGCCCAGATCCATCGTACATCCTCGCCGTGTCGGTCCTGACGCCGGGGCGCCGTCGTGACCCAATGGCGACCATGAACCACCCCGACATCATCGCCGCTCGCCGCGCCATCGCGTCCCTCTCGCCGAGCAAGC
>JAHFED010000020.1 GCA_023248635.1 Myxococcales bacterium | reverse complement strand
GGGCCCCGCGTCCGGCTCCGCCGGCGCGGGGGGAGGTCTGCACCAGACCTCCCAGAAGAGCATCCCCGACGGCGATGAACGAGACCGCTCCGCGGTCGAAGTTCAGCGAGATCGGGGATCATCCCGGGGTTTGGTCTTTCCCCGCAGCGCGCTAGCCAAGCCCCATGACCGATCCCAAGACCCCCGAAGCCGCCGCGCCAGCGCCGACCCTCGCCGAGCGGGTCGGAGTCGACGGTGCGCTGATGCGCACCGAGCTCGATGGGATCCCCACCTTGGTGGTGCCGACGTCGTCTTTTGTGGCCGCAGCGACGGCACTGCGCGATGGCCAGGGCTACATCCGTTTCCTGGATCTCACCGTCGTCGACCTCTTAGAGACTGGACGCGCCGAGCGCTTCGAGATCCACCTCCTCGTCTACTCCATGAGCGAGCAGCGCCACGCGCGCCTCAAGACCTACACCGCGGAGAAGGTGGGCAGCCTGACGTCGGTGTTTGCGGCGGCCCACAACTACGAGCGCGAAGGCTTCGACCTCTACGGCGTCGTCTTCGAGGGCCACCCATCCCTCACCCGCATTCTGCTTCCCGATGGTTGGCAGGGACACCCCATGCGCCGCGACGCCGAACAGCCCTTCGAGCCTGTGGACTTCACCGTCACCCGCGCGCTCTACAACACCTGAGCAGACGAGCCGGGGCACACAGGCGGAACGGGCCAGGGTGCGGCGACGGCGTGCAGCCGCCGGGTCCGGTGTTTTATGTTGCCGCCATGCTTCGATCGATCTTGTCCTCCGCCCTGCTGCTCGGATTGCTGGCCTGTCCCCGCGGCCCAAACCGCTCCGAGGGGGAAGGCGAAGACGGTGAAGAAGGCGAAGGCGACGAAGGCGAAGGCGACGAAGGCGAAGGCGACGTCGGCGAAGGTGAAGGCGACGAAGGTGAAGGCGACGAAGGTGAAGGTGAGGGCGAAGCCGCCGAGGGAGAAGGGGAAGGAGAGGGAGAGGGAGAGGGAGAAGGAGAAGGGGAAGGGGACGGCAGAGAAGGAGAAGGAGAAGGAGAAGGGGACGGCGGAGAAGGAGAAGGAGAAGGAGAAGGAGAAGGAGAAGGGGACGGCGGAGAAGGAGAAGGAGAAGGAGAAGGAGAAGGAGAAGGAGAAGGAGAAGCGCCGCCGTCGTCGTTGACGGTCTTGCTCATCGGCAACAGCCAGCTCGGCTTCGCCGACAATGCCAACGACGCGTCCAACATCGGCGCGGCTCTCGAATCCATGTCCAGGGTCGCCAACGGCGGGGCCAGCGTGTTGACCGTCGACCGCGCGCAGATCATCGGTGTGGGTTGTCAATCCTTCCTGGCCGACACCAGCGTCGCCGCCGCCGCCAGCTCGGGCATCTACGACGTCGTCGTTCTGCTGCCTTCCATCGGTGAGGATGCGGGCGATGCTGGATGCTGGCAGGACTTCCGCGAGCTGGCCGAAGGTGCTGGGTCCGAGTTCGCCATCATGGCCACAGCTCATGTACTCGGCGTGTATCCGTCGGGCTTCGACAACCTGCACAATGCAATCAAACAATACGCCAATAGTCAGGGCGTCCGTTTTATTCCTGCTGGTCGAGTTTGGCGCCACATTCTTGGTGATTTTCCGTCGACGGCGCAGAAGTCCGAGTTCTATGCAGGTGACAGCCAACATCCCGGTGCCGAAGGAAGTTTGCTGTACATTTATACCCTCTATGCGGCGCTCACCGGTCGCAGCGCGGTGGGGCTGCCTGTCGATGCCGTCGAGCTGCGCTGCAACATGTCTCAGCCGACCTGCCTGAGCTACGCGGCCCTCGACAACTGCGTGTCTCCCTGCAGCTCCTGCAGCCCCACCGTCGGCGAATACAACTGTGCCGCGCAAAACGGCGCTCGCTTTGGACCCAACGGCGTCGGCGTCAGCTTTGTCACGCCCGACGAAGCGGCCACCTACCAGCTCGCCGTGGACGCCGTGCTCGCCGAATAGCGACTGCTCGGTTCCGCGGAGCGGGACCGCAAGGGTTCAGAAACGAAAAAGGCGGCGCGCGTTGGCGCTGGTCAAGGCGGCGATGTGCTCGGGTGTGGTGCCCCGGAGGCGGGCAACGGCGGCGACGACGTCTTTGATCCGCGCGGGGGCCAAGGGCGGAGCGTCGGTCTCGACCAACAAACGGTCCTCGGGGATGGCGGGCACGGCCTCGCGCAATCGCCGGGCGCGCTCGTTCAAGGCGAGAAAGCCCACGGAAATGAAGAGCCCCCGGCGCACCGCCGCAAGCAGGGTCTCCTTGGATCCCGAGAAGCCATGCCAGACGCCGTCGACGCCGGCTTCGTCGTCGAGGGTCGCAAGGAGGGCCCCATCTCGTCGCACGCCATGCAGCACCACCGGCAGCCCCCGACGTCGGGCCAGGCGCAGATGACGGCGCAGCACCTCTTGGTGCAGGGCGGCGTTGCCGATGCCGGGTCGCGCATCGAGCCCGCACTCGCCGATGCCCACCACCGAAGGCTCGGCATCGAGGCGGCGCTCCAAGACGGCGAAGGCGGCGTCGACGTCGGCGGCGTCGCGCACCTCCTGGGGGTGCAGGCCCAACACCGTCTTCACCTCGAGGCCTGGGGGCAGGGGTCCGCGCAGCTGCTGGGGGCAGCGGGGATCGAGACCGATGGACACCAGTCCAGTGACGCCGACGTCGACGGCGGCCTGCAAGAGCGCGGGGCCGTCGTCGAGGCGGTCGAGGTGCACGTGCGTGTCGATCACGAGCGCGGTTGTTAGCGCGCGCCTTCGATGGCTGGGGCACTTTTGCTGGGGCGCCGTGCACCAGATCTGCATTTGCGCCCCAAGATCCCAATTCCCAGAATCGGGCTCATGGCCCGCATCCTCCCCCTCGCGCTTGTTGCCATCGCCACCTCCGCCGCCTGCGCCGCGCCCGACAACACCTTCATCGCGCCCGACCTGAGCGCCTGCGACGGCGCGACCCCGCCCGACCAGCTGCGCATCGTCACCTGGAACATCAGAGCCACCCGCTCCTCGTCACTCGACGCCGTCGGCGATGTATTGGCGCACCTCGACGCCGACATCGTCGCGTTGCAGGAGGTCGACCGCGACACCGCCCGCGACGGCCGGGTCGACCAAGCCGCCGAGCTCGCCAACCGCCTGGGCATGCAGCACGCCTACGCCGCGGCCCGGGAAGAGGGAGGCGGCGACTTCGGCGTCGCCCTGCTGAGCCGGCTGCCCTTCGCCGACGCCACTCCAATCCAGCTGCCCGGGGACAACGCCCTGGAGCGGCGGGTGGCCCTCGATGCCGGCCTCTGCTTTGGCGACCACAACCTGCGCACGGTCACCCTGCACGCCGACGTCTTTCCCTGGGCCGGCGAAGAAAACGCGCGCTTTCTGGCCCACCACATCGAAGAGAGCGCCGGCGAAGGCGTCGTCGTCGCCGGCGACCTCAACGCGTCTCCCCTCGACGCCGCGGTGGATTCCTTTCTCGACCTTGGCATGAAGGACGTCATTAAGGACTTCGACGAAGCCCCGACCTTCTCCGATCGCCGCATCGACTACGTGCTCATCGACGAGCCCCTCGAGACCACCGTCGTCGGCGGCCACGTCGAAGACACCGACGCCTCCGATCACCGGCCCCTGGTCATTGACTTGCAAACCGACCACGGCTGATCGACGTCGTCACCAGGCCAGCACTTCGAAGTCCCACAGCCCGCGCTGGCTCAGGATCAAGGCCTTGAGCGCGCGCAGGCGCTCGAGCTGGCGCGGCGGCGTGTGTTGCTCGGGTCCAAAGCGCACCAAGACGCGTCCGCTGTTGGCCTGGCCGCTGGGCGCGCGCCGCGGCAGGCCCCCGCCGTCGCGCTCGACGAGGTACTCGACCATGGATCCGTCGGCGAGGCGGCGGGCCTGGGCTTGGGACGTCGCCGCCGCGAAGGGCTTCGACCAGGTGGCTACGACGAGCTCGCTGTTCACGGAGGCGCTGAAGGGGTCGAGGTTGTAGCTGCCGACGAAGGTGAGCTGTTCGTCGAAGACGGCGCGTTTGGCGTGCAGGGTCTGGGCGGTGGCGCCGGCAAAGACCCGCAGCCGCGGCACGCGACCCACGATCTCGGGCCAGCTGTCGATGAACAAGGCCTGGGACGCGGGGTTGTCCGACGAGAGCGGGCTGTTGGTGAGCAGGTGGATTTCGACACCACGACGGCTCGCGTCTTCGAGGGCCAGCACCAAGCGCGGACTGGGAATAAAATAGGGCGACTCGAGCACGATGCGTTCGCGAGAGCCCTCGATGGCCCGCTCCAGGGCCTCGGTCACCGTGTTGTCTCGTCGCAGCACGCGGGCCGCAGAGGCCAGCACCTGGGTCTCGGCCGAGAAATGCCGGGCTCCGGGCGCGGGGCTCGGCACCGTCGACCACAGCGAACCCAGCCCGGCGAGTTCGAAGAAGCGCGGGCGAGCAGCGTCGACGGCGGCAGGATCCACCGGCCTGTCGCCGAGGGAGTCGTCGCCGAGGGCAGCCTCCTCGAGGCCGGCGGCGACGACGTCCAGGGGCCCCCCGGGCACCAAGCCCCGCACCCAGGCGTCCATGGCGGCGGCGATCAAGAGCAGCTCCTGGCGGCGCGAGACGAGGTTGATGACGTCCGCGTGCACCCTCTCGTTGGCACGGGCCTCGAACTCGTCGTTCATCACCGAGGCGACGGCGGCGACGGCGGCGGGACCATCGAGCACCAGGTCAGCGTCGACGAAGGCCTCGGGGTGTTCGGCGGCGGTGGAGAAATACAGGTGACCAATGTTGCGACCGCCGGTGAGAGCGGTGGTGCCGTCGACGACGAGGATCTTGTTGTGGGTGCCACAGGCCAGCGCGGTCGGGCTGACGTCGAGCAGGGCCCGCAGGAGTTGTGACAAGGGCGGGTTGAAGACTTCGACGTCGGCGCCGCTCTGCACCAGCTCTTGCAGGTGGTCGCCGGCGTTGGCGGCGAGGTCCTGGCTGCCCCGGGCATCGATGAGCAAGCGCACCGCCACGCCCGCCTCGGCGCGCTCGAGCAAACGGCCCAACAAGGCCAAGCCGAAGACGTCGTCGTCGACGGTGAAGTAGCTGGCGTCGATGGACCGACGGGCACCCGACAAGAGCTCCCAGCGCACGGCCCAGGCGGCGTTGTTGGCCTCGATGACGGTCACGCCGCCGTCGCTGAAGGCACCAGCGAGCCCCTGCCAGGCGGCCCGCAACGACGCCGGTCGCGGCAGCGCAACGATGGAGTCGCGTACCAAGCGGCAGCCCGTGGTGGCGGCGGCGGAGACGAGGAAGGCGCGACGCGAGCAGGACATCCTCTGGGTCTAAGGTCGCCGTTGGTCGACGCAGCACCGGCACGGCGCCCGATGCTGGGGGCTCAGGGCAGCGCGGGGGCGGGCTCGGGAGCGGGCGGATCGTCGACGGGAGGACGCAAGGTTCCAAGCTCGGCGCGCAAGACCGCCGACTGGCGAATCTGAAAACCGGCATCGAAGCGAAAGAGCAGGGCAGCAAGGCCGTCGTCGTCGTCGACGAAGCCCTTGATCAGGTGGCCATCGGTGGTGAGCCGTCCAATTTCTGTGGGCTCATTGATGGACAAGGTGAAGCGCAGGCGACGTTCACTCCCATCGTCGAGGGCGGTGCGGGCGTCGAGCTGGATGCGCTCGTCGTCGATGAGCAGGGTGTTGCCGACGTCGAGGCGGCTTCGTGAATTGTCGGCGCACACGATCTCGATGTCGCCGCCGCGCAAGATGGCCGGCAGATCGCCGCAGGGCGTGTGCCCGACGACGACGCGGGCGATGCCGCGCTGCTGCAACCACGCGAGGGTGTCGCTGCTCGGCAGGCGCGGGTTGTTCCAGGAATCGCTGCCGAAGCGGCCGTAGACGACGCTGGCGGGGTTGCGTCCGAGACCTTTGAGCGGGGCCTGATAGAGGATCAGGGGCAGAAAGCGCGGGTCGGCGGCGACGACGATGGGCTGTTCGCCAAAGAGCGCGACCTGGGCGCGAAAGAAGTGGTTGAGCCCGAAGATCCAGCCGTCGACGTCGTCGACGTCGGGTTCGCCGGGAATCTTGCCGAGGGCTTCGATGGCGACGCCGCCGTGCACGTAGAGGGTCTTGCCCAGGCGAAAGGCCAGCTGGCAGCGCTGGAGGTAGCGAAAGTGCAGGCCCCCCGGCGGCAGGAGATCGGCCAGAAAAGAGCGGACGACGTCGTCGTCGCTGGCCGGTTGCGCGCTGGCCTGCAACTCGGTGCGGCGGTGCTCGAAGGCAGGGGCTGCTCCCATGGTGTTGGCGAAAATCCAACGCAGCAGCTCGGGTTTGTTGCTTTGGGCGAGGGCTGCGATCTCGGGCGTGGCCTTCTTGGGCACCGCGCCCTCGAGCTCCCGCGGTAGGCGCAGCTTGTTGATGTCGCGGTTGCCAGCAAGCAGCACCACCCGATCGGGCTGCCGATCTTTCACCTCGAGCAAGGCCTGGGTGACCCGCCGCGACCAGGGTCCACGATCGACGGCGTCGCCGCCAAAGACGAAGCAGGTGCCGTCGGCCACCAGGATGCGGCCGTCATCGCCGAAGGACACGCCGGGTGTGGCGTCGACGAAAGAGCGCAGTTTGTTCCACGAGCCTTCGACGTCGGTGAGGTAGGCCACCTGCATGGCGCACGGTACAGCGGAGCCTGGACGACGTCGACGCTGTGGCGCGCGCTGCTCAGCTCAGCGCGAGTTGCCCGCCGCGCGTCGGGGCAACACGGTGGCGCCGACGGCGCGGTCAAGACAGCCGTCGCGCACGCGCACGCCGAAGCCGTGGCGGAAGGAGCGGGAGGGGTCGGCGACTTCGACGTAGAAGAAGGGCTCGGTGCCCACCCAGGCCGGCTCGACCCGGCGAATGACGACGTCGGAGCGACCTACCAGCGGGGCCACCAGCTCCTGGGCCCGGGCGACGCCTTTGGGACTCTGATCGCAAAAGAGCGGGAGCACCCCTGCCAGGCGACCGGCGGCCAGATCTTTGAGGGCATCGTCGACGACGGCGCGGGCCTGGGTGCTGGAGGCCACCGCCAGATCGCGGGCGTCGCCTTCGCGGGGCATACAACCCGCCGGCAGCGAAAACGCGATCAGGACAAGAGCGCGCCTCATCTCAGAAGGGACGGCGGATCGGCAGGTCGCCGTCGTCGCGGGCGTTGACGACGTCGTCGCAGTTGCCGTCGTCGGCGAGGCGGATCTCCATCCACCACGACTCTTTGGGATCGGGGTGGGGCACCCGCTGGGCTTCGGTGAGCAAGAGGTTGTTGTTGGCGGCCAAAGTGATGCCCTCCTTCTTCGAGGCCAGCAGCCCGAAGCTCTGGTCGACGCCGCGCACCACGCCGGTGGCCGACACGGTCTTTCGTTGGGCGATGTAGACCTCGCCGTTGGGCACCAGTCCCTGCGTAAAGACCGTGGCCCCGGGGTGACCGTCGTCGTCGGAGTCGTAGTAGACGTCGTCGCTGGGGTCCGAGGGCAGCTCTTCTTCGTCGTTCAGGCCCTCGATGGCCCAATACTCGCGGAAGGTCGAACGCACGTAGGCGCCGGTGGCGTGGTCGACGTTGATGGTGGCGGGGATCGGCGGGATGGCGGCGACGGCGGCGGGGTTGTTGGTGGTCTGCAGGCCGGCGGTCTCGAAGTTCTCGACGAAGCAAGCGGTCAGGGTCTCGTCGTAGACCTTGGTCTCGGCGTTGAAGGTGCGCCGCGAGAGGTAGAAAGAGCGGCCACCGGTGTCGACCTTGCCCAAAATGGTGTCTGCCTGATCGACGCCATTGCCTTTGAGCGCGAAGGTGCCGGCCAGAGCTCCCTCGTCGACGGGGACGCCTTCGACGCCGATGTCGCTGTCGAAGAAGGGCTCGGCACAAGCCACCACGCCCAGCATCGCGCCCTGCAGGATCAACACACGCGGGATCACGCTGACCTCCGCAGGAGCAAGCCGCAGGCGACGTCGACGAGGTGCTCACCCACGAGGTCCCGGGCTTCGGCGATGGTGGGCGCGCGGGTGATCAAGCACAGCTCGTTGTCGCCGGCGATGGCGAAGCGCGCGGTGAGCATGACCAAGGTCTGCAAGGCCAAGCGCGCCTGCAACCCGCTGACCCCGAGCAGGGGAACCAAAATGCCTTCGGCGTCGTCGAGCGAGGGACGCACGAAGCGTTCGATGCGCTCATCGGGCATGCCGCCGTTGTCGAGGACGGCGCGCAGAATCACTCGATGGGCCATGCGGTGCTCAAGAGCGAAGCGCCACGATTGGCGCACCATGGCCGAGAGCATCTGCTCGGCATCTCGGCCCGGACCTGCCGCAGCGATGAGCGCGCTGCGCAAGGTGCCAAGCTCGGTGTCCATGGCCTCGACGACGGCGCTGTAGAGGCCGTCCTTGCTGCCGAAGTAATGCAGCACCGTCGCCAACGACACCTTGGCGCCCGCGGCGATGTCTCTGACCGTCGTGCCATCGATGCCCCGCAGCGATACCAGCTGCGTCGCCGCCGCCAGGATGCGGGCTTTGGTGGCTTCGGCGTCGGCGGCTACGGGTCGGGCCATGGCCGAGCATCAACCGAACAGGTGCACAATTCAAGACCGCTGAAGGTGGAGTTGTTCATGCCGTGATGGCCGTGGCAGCCAGCCGCTACCCCACCCGTGAACGCGTACGAGGTCAGCGCGTGCGAACTCTTCGAGGACGGCTTCCTTCTTCATGACGGGGACGTGGCGTACGCTCGTCCCGCTCCTCGCCGGCTCCTGGCCTCGCTCGCGCTCGATCATCAATGGGACGCGGGATCAGTCCTTCTTCTTGTCGGCGACGACCTTGAAGATCTCTGGCTTGTTCATTGGCATAACGGACGCCTCCATCTTGCAGTGGCCTTCGAACATCACGCCGTTGTTGATCACAAGCGCGGGGGTCTCAATGTCGCCGTAAAGACGCGCCGGAGCATGGAGCTCGACGATCCTCTTCGCCCGCACGTTGCCGCGCAGCGTTCCATTCAAGACGAGAGTGCCAACATTGAGGGTGGCGATGACTTCGGCGCTCTCGGTGACGAGCAAAACGTCATCCGTCGTGATTTCGCCGACGAATTTGCCCTCGATGCGCACGCTTCCCTGAAAGACCAACTTGCCGTCGAAGGAGGACTCGGAGCCGAGGATGGTGTGGGGGGCTCCGATCGCCACGCCGCCACCGGGAACGCTTGCCTCTTCCTTGCGCATCAGGGCCATTTCGTCGTCTCCGTCTTCGTCCGCGAGGGCAGATGTCATCGTCGGTTCGCGGATCCCGACGGCGGCTTGGTGTCACGACGACGACGCCAACTCAACAGAATCCTGAAGCAAAGGCGACGCAGCCCGTGGGGTTCCGGTCACGCGCCGAAGCGGGTCAGCAAGGAATCGAGCTCAGCGAAGGAGGCAAAATGGACAGTCAAGGCTCCCTTGCCTGCCTTTTGCTTCAGATCAACCCGCGTCCCGAGCGCTCGCTGCAGGCGTTGGCGGACATCCCGCTCTGCTTCTGTCTCTCGAGCCCCGCTCCGGCTCTTGCGCGTTGCCGGCGACGCCGCCTTCTCCGTCTGGCGCACGCTCCATTTGCGAGCAACCACCTCGCGGCTGAGCTTCTCGATCTCGGCCCCATCGTCAAGCGCCAAGAGCGCCCGCGCGTGACCCATCGTCAGCTCACCCGAAAGCACCTGCTGGCGCACAGCCGCCGGCAGCTTCAACAGCCGCAGGGAGTTGGTGATGGTCGTTCGGTCCTTACCAACGACCTCCGCGATTTCTTGTTGGGTGTAGCCGAGGTTCTCGTGCAAGCGGTGGAAGGCCTCGGCTTCTTCGATGGGATTGAGATCTTCTCGCTGGAGATTCTCGACCAGGGCCAGCGTCAAGGTGTCGTTGGGGGCCGCCTCGCTGATGACCACCGGGATGGATTTCAGCCCAGCCTTCTGCGCTGCGCGCCAACGTCTCTCTCCCGCAATGATCTCGTACTGCTGCGGCGCCGCGTTGAAAGCGCCATGGGTATTTGGCGCCAACGGGCGCTTGCGCACCACGATGGGCTGAATCACCCCGTGGGCGCGGATGGACTCTGCCAACTCGGAGAGCGAGACGTCGTCGAATTTCTGCCGCGGCTGGCCGTCACCAGGAAGAATCTGTTCGACGGGCAGCTGCAGCGCCCCACGCCCTGAGAGCGGTGCATCATCTCCTGGGGGCTTCGGCGGAATGAGCGCCGAGAGGCCGCGGCCGAGACTGCGTCTTTTGTCGTTCACTGCTTCCACGTGTTCTCCCATGGGCAAAGTCGTTCGATCAGGCGGAGGCGCTGGCGGCGTCGGGCTTGGCGTTCAGGGCCCAGCGGAGGCTGAGTTCCTCGGCAAGCGTGATGTACGCCTGCACGCCACGAGAGCCGATGTCGTAGAGAATGCCCGGCTTCCCGTGGGAGGGTGCTTCGGAGAGGCGAACATTCCGCGGAATGATGGTTGCGCAGACTTTGCCTGGCAGGTGCTGGCGGACTTCTTCGACCACCTGATGCGCCAAGTTGTTGCGAGCATCGAACATCGTGAGAAGGATGCCGTCGAGCTCCAGACGCTCATTGAGCGAACCCCGGATCAGCTCAATGGTCTTCAGGAGGTGCGAGAGGCCTTCCAAAGCGTAGTACTCGCACTGCAGGGGCACCAGGACGCCGTCGGCGGCGGTCAACGCGTTCACCGTCAGCAAACCCAGCGACGGCGGACAGTCCAGCAAGATGACATCGAAGTCGTGCCGCACCTTGGTCAGCGCCCGCTTGAGCCGGGTTTCCCGCGCGAGCTCAGAGACCAACTCGATTTCGGCTCCGATGAGCTGCGTGTTGGCGGGGGCGAGGAACAGACCAGGAACGTCGGTCGCTCGCAGCACTTCGTCGCAACCAGCCTGACCCAGGAGCACGTGGTAGAGGGTTTTTTCTTGGGGCGCGGCAAAAACCCCGAGTCCCGAGCAGGCGTTGCCCTGGGGATCCATGTCCACCAGCAACACCTTCTTCTTCTGCGCCGCCAGCGAGGCCGCGAGGTTCACGGATGTGGTCGTCTTTCCAACGCCGCCCTTTTGATTCACGATGGCGACCACCCGCGCTCGTCTTGTCATCGATTCGCTCCTCGCCTCCACCGTGGTGGACGTCGGGCTTTCTCTCTCACGTCGCCGACCCCTTGTCCATGGAACATTGCAGAATCCACGGAGTGTTCCACGTGACACGTCGGCTGGCGTTGCAGCGCCGAAAACCTATGCTTCTTCGCCGTCGTGCCGTAGTGTGCTGAATTTACATGTTTTTTTTCAGACGACCTCCCATCGTTCCACGTGGAACCCAACATCTTTCCCCGCGAATTTCCCACATCTCAGTCCGATGCGCGGTGGAGGCGAAGCAGCCCGTGGGCGAGTTCCACGCCCTCCGCAGGGGACGGCAACCGATAGGGAACCCACTCCGTCGACGACGGCAACCACGTGGCGGCTTCGCGTTCCCACGTGCTGCGATCGTGGTGGGTCGTCCAGGCCCATAGCGACCCCCCGGGAGCGACGTAGGCCCAGAGCTCATGGCGTGCGCCCGCCGAAAAGGTTGCACGGCTGAGCACGCGTGCGTGGGTACTGACCCGGCTCGGTCCGGTCACCCGGACATTCTTCAAGCCGAGCTCCGATGCGGCGATTTGCAGAAAGCTCGCCCGCTTCCGGGCTGGCTCCACCAGGACGACCTCCGTCGACGGCCAAAGCACGGCGGCCACCAGTCCTGGAAAACCGGCACCAGAGCCGACGTCGCACAAGCTTGGCGGCGGCGGTGCCGCGAGCAGCGGGAACACGCTGTCCAAGTAGTGCAACACGGCGGCCTCGCGAGGACTCAGGATCCTGGTGAGATTGTGGGTCGGGTTCCAGCGCAGGAGCAGTCGGAAATGGGCGACGAAGGCGGCTGTGTGGACGGCGCTCAGGCCGTGCCCGCTGAGCGCCGCCTCAAGCTCCAACAGTTCCGCTTCGTGGCGGCGCGGTTCAACCATGGGTCGCCTTGCTATCGAGCCAGAGAGTGACGGGTCCGTCGTTTACCGAGTGAACCTGCATGTGCCTGCCGAAGACGCCGGATGCGACGAGAAAACCGCGCTGCTGCAGCGCCAACGCCATGCGTCCGATCGCTGCGGCCGCTTCCTCGGGCGACATTGCAGCCCTAAAGGAAGGGCGATTGCCCTTGCTCCGGCCGGGCCCGAGCTCCGCCGCCAAGGTGAATTGGCTGATCAAAAGCACGCCCGCAGGCGACGGGGTCGTCAGCAGGTCTTGCAGCGAGCGGTTCATCTTGCCCCCGGCGTCGACGAAGACCCGCAACAAGCCCAGCTTGTTGGCCATCCAGGCTTCGTCGTCGCCGGTGTCACCAGCCATCATGCACAGGAACACCAAGAGCCCGCCGGGGATCGACCCCACGGTCTTTCCGTCCACGCCCACCTGCGCCTCGGCGACCCGCTGCACCACCGCCCGCATGCTGCCTCCTTCGTCTCGGCAACGATACGACAGGACCCTCATGGCGGACTCACCAACCCCGCACCGGACCCGCGTCAATCTTGGCGACTTGGCGCGGGCCCAGCAGCCGCAGCTCAGTGGGCCTCGGGAACGGGCAGGGGCACCAGTCCTGGCAAAGGCAGCGGCGGCGGCGGCGGCGGCCCCACTCGCACCCGCGCTTTCAGACGGTCCAGGGTTTTTGGTCCGATGCCCTTAACCTGGAGCAGCTGGGTCAGGCGCGTGAACGCACGTTTGCTGCGCATCGCGAGGATGGCCTCCGCCTTCTTGGGACCAATGCCAGGCAGGCTGCACAGCTGGACGGCGGTGGCCTGGTTGAGATCAACCATGTCGCCGCTGAGTTTGCCGCTCTTCACCGCTTCGTCGTCGACCGCCGCGGTGAGGGCCAAGGCGACCAGGACGGCGATCAAGCTGCCACCTGGGCGGGCTCATCGTTGACGTCCTCGGCAGCGACGGGCCGTGGATCTCGCACCTGCAGCGTGTTGCCACTGACGGGGACCGCTGACAGATGAAGGTTCCAGCTGCCATCTTTGTTTTCGAAGGCCACGCCGACGCGGGTCCACCAGGCTTTTCGGTTGGGATGCTCTTCGACGAGCCAAACTTCCTTGTAGCGTTTCTTGGCGCGGGTCTCGGTGGCGGGGACAACGGCGGGCGCAGCTTGCTTCTGTGGCTTCATGGTCTTCTCCTGGGCCGAACGGAAGTGGTCGGCGACGTCCCCATCGCAGGCCTGGTGCCAAGCACCGCCGCGCGCTGCCCCGCGCCAGACGAGTCCGGAGAGATCGAGATCGTTCCAAACCACATCTCGCTGCCTGCCGAGCCATCTCTCGCGCCTGCGGACAACAACGCGCTTCCTGCTGAAGACGTTGGCGCTGCTCAAGCGCGTCCCCTCGCTGCCGTTGCGACGGCACAGCGTGACGGTTGGAGCGCCGCAAAGTACGTCCGGCTTTGCGGCGGCTTTGCGCGTGCAAACTGTGGAAAGCGCAAACCGGGTGTTGTTCCCCACCTCGCGCAGCCAGGGCTGGGCATTGTTCCCCAGCTCCCCTTCCGCCCGAGCGGCAATGCAACGCGTCGGGCTGGGCTTCCCCACATCCCACAGGCCCCGAAGACGAGGACGCTAATTCAATTCCCTAAACCCTCTTCTCTTCTAACGCAGCCATCCTGCAGAAGCCCAGGAAAGACCGTTGTGGGCGAGAGCCGTACCCGCTAAGCGCCGTCGTCGTCGTCTCTCGCTTGAGGTTCTTGTGGAACTCCGCATTTCTGTCGCCGAGCTCTCGCGCGTGGTCTCCCTCGCTCAGGGCGTGGTTCAGCGCAAGAACACCATGCCTGTGTTGTCCCACGTGCTGCTCGACGCTGGCACCGACCCCGCTGGGAACGGGCGCTTGCAGCTCACCGCCACCGACCTCGACGTAGGCATCAGGGCTTCTCGTCCCTGCGAGGTGACTTCGCCGGGTGCGGTCACCATTCCGGCGCGCGCCTTGGCTGACATGGTGCGGGTGTTGCCGGGCCCCGACGTCGTCCTCAAGCGCTTGCCCAACCAGCATGTGGAGGTCAAGAGCGGGCGCACCAAGGCCAGGCTGATGGCGTTGTCGGCGGAGGAGTTTCCGACCCTGCCCGCTTACGAGTCCGCGACCTTCGTGTCCGTCGACCTCACCTTGCTGGTGAACATGGTCGACAAGACCTTGTACGCGGCTTCGCAGGACGAGACCCGCTACAACCTCAACGGCGTCTACTTCGAGCCCCCCAGCAACGTCGACGGCCCCCTCACCATGGTGGCCACCGACGGCCACCGCCTGGTTCGCATCGAGCGCACCTTCGTCGGCGCCAGCGAGTTCAAGCTCCGGGGTCCGGTGATTTTGCCGCGCAAAGGTTTGAGCGAGCTCAAGCGGGTGCTCGACGGCGCCACCGATCCCAATGCTGAGGGTCCCCCGCTGGTCGAGCTTGGTTTTCACGACAACCACTGCGTGGTGCGCAAGGGCAACACCGTCTTGGGCATGCGCCTCGTCGAAGGCCAGTTCCCCGACTACAAGCAGGTCATTCCCAAGCTCGCCGACAAGGTCGTGCGCGTCGCCCAGAAGGACCTCGTCGACAGCCTCAAGCGCGTCAGCGTGCTCGCGTCGGACAAGATGCAGCCGGTGAAGCTCGTGCTCGGCAAAGACCAGCTGGTGGTCAGCTGCACCAACCCCGAGACCGGCGAAATCTCCGACGACGTCCCCGTCGAATACGCCGGCGCCAGCATCGAGGTCGCTTTCAATGCCCGCTACCTCGTCGAAGCGTTGGCGTCGCTCGACGACAAGAACGTGTTGCTCAAGGTCACCGACAACCTGTCGCCGGGCCTCTTGGTCGGCGTCGACGAACCGCGGCACCTCTGCGTCGTCATGCCCATGCGTCTTTGAGAGCTGCTGGGCCGCGCGGTGGCTTCGAAGCGGATCCTTTTGGCGCTCGCAGTCCTGCTGTCGTCGCCGTCGTGGGCGCGGGTGGCGGTGTTGGCCGTTCCCGGGGAGGACCCCGCGGCGCAGGCTTTGGCTTCCCAGGTTCGAAGCCGGTTGCAGGAGGCCGGCGACGACGTCGTCGACGAGGCCAGCCTAGGGCGCCGTTTGCGGGGTCCGCAGGGGATCGCTGGAGACATCGTCGTCCAGCGCGCCGCCCTCGCTGCTGCCGATGAGGCCTTCGCCGCTTTGGATCACGAACACTCTGTCGCCCTGCTCGACGATCTCATTGAGGAGCTGGAGAAGGACGGCGAATTCTCCCTCGAAAAAGCGGATTTGTTGGAGCGGGCGCGTTTGAGTTGTGCCCAACGCCTCGTTGGTCTCGCGGGGCCGGCAGAGACGGGCAAAGCAGAAACGAAGAACGGACAGCGGGCGCGCTTCCACCTCGCCCAGGCTCTGCGCGTGCACCCCGGCCTGGCGCTCGAGCCGGCCCGCACGCCGCCCAAGATGCGCGCCCTGCTGAGGGGAGCCACCGACGACGTCAAAGCAGGCGGTGTCGGCGGGCTGAATGTGAGCTCGATGCCCGCTGGCGCCACGGTCTACCTGGAGGGGCGGGTGTTGGGGACAACGCCGTTGAAAGCGGCCGGCGTTGTTCCTGTTGGGCGCCACCGCCTCTGGTTGGAGCTGGGGGCCCGCCGCAGCCTGACCCGCGTCGTCGACATCGATGCGGGGGTTTCTCTGCCTGCCGAGATCGACGTGGGTTTCGAGGGATCATTGGTGCCCGCTGGCCCGGGGCTGACGCCGGTGGTTCCCTTCACCACCACGGCCTGGAGACGGCTGGCCGGCTTCGTCGACGTCGACGTCGTCGTCGCTGCGGGCGTCGTCGACGGCCAACCGTGGGCGCTGACCCTGAGCTCCACCGCTGCGGTGCGCCAGGCGCGCTTCGCCTCGGACCGGGAGCTGGTCGCCTGGGTGCGCGGCGAGGGAAAGGCCGCACTCCACGGAGGCGGCGCGCCGCCCGGCATCTTTGCTCCCGAGCCGGTCAGCGTCCCTGCTGCACCGCCGTCGGTCGAAGCCGCCGCCGAATTTCCCTGGATCCCAGTGAGCGCAGGGGCCGTCGTCGTCGTCGTCGTCGTCGTCATCGGGGCCTTGGTGTACGCCACGCGCCAGATCGACAGCACCATCGGAGTTTCCTTCGGCGCTCCTCCATGAAAGTCGTGGGCCTGCTCGTCGTCCTGAGCCTGCTCACGGGCTGCGTCGAGGAGGTGCGCTTGTTCGACGTCGAGCTGCGCGTGCGCGTCGCTGATGGTGTCGACCCCGCCGTCGTCCTCGAAAACGACGTCCCCGACGACGACGACCGCCTCGGCCTGTCGTTCAACTATTTCCCCGACGTCGGCGACCCCGATGGGGGGGATCCGCGCAGTGGCACGGGCTTGCCGTTCGATCCGGCGGCGACGTCGGCGCGCTTTGAGCTCTTGGCCTTTTTGGATGGTGTGCCCCAAGCCCGGGCGACCAGCGCGGTGTTGCCGCTGCCTGACGACGAGGGCGCGGTGTTGTCGGTGCCTTTGTTGCTCAGCACCGTCGACGTGGTGGGTGGGCTCGATCCTTTGCCGCCGGAGATCGGCGCTGACGCCTGTTTCAGCTCCGACGAGCAGGGGCGGGTCTTCGTCGTCGGCGGCAGCACCTCGAACCAGAGCGGTTATGTGCTCGACGACAGCTTCAGGGTCTTGGCCCTGTCCGAGCTACGTTTTGCGGGCGCTTCTCGACCGGGCTGCGTCGCCGCAGGCGGGTCCGTGGTCGTCGTTGGCGGCTGCCAGGCGGGAGCGCTCGCTGAGATCCACGAGATCGACGCTGACCGGGATCGCCGGCGCGTGCTCGTTCCTGCCGCAGAGCCCTGCGGAGCCTTCGCCGCAAAGTCATTGAAAGACTACTGGCTGTTTGCCACGAACCGTGTCGATCTCCTCAGCGATGAAGGCGAAGTGAAAGGCAGCACTGCAGGCGTCGATGTCGTCGACGTCGAAGTCCTGCTTGGTGGGAATGCCTTGGTATTGGATAACAAGAACAGCCTCTTTTTATATCAGCGAAACGACGTCGAAACACCGATACGTCTCGGCGAGGTCCAGGCCATCGGTCGCCGCTTTGACGACGTCGTCGCTCTGAGCGTCGACAACCAGCTGCTGCTGGTGGCTGGCGTGGCTTTGACACCCTTGCGCACCGTTTCGCCCTTCGCCGTCGCCGCCACCTCGATCACGGTACTCTCCGACGACACGCTCGTGGCCATCGTCGACGGAGACCTCGTCGTCGACCCCGTCGAAGGCGAAGTCGTCACCCTGCCCCTGCCTCGGCCTCGCACCCACGTTTCGGCCATTTTGGGTGACACCGTGATCTTGGCCGGCGGCGAAGGCCTCGACAGCGTCTCGGTGCAAGCTCCGTCGTTCTGAACGCGGGCAGTGTGGGATGCCCGCGCTGGCCATCGGGCCTTCGTCGGGTGCAGTTCCGCTCAATCTGTCAGACCCTCGGGGGATGATGCACCGACCTTTGGCACCCGCCCTGGCCTTCGCACTGTGGGCCCTTGCGCTGGCCGCTGGTGGGTGCGGACTGGCTCCCGCTCCTGCGGCCGCCCCCGATCCCCCCGTCGATCGACCGCCCGCGCCGCTACCGGGCGATGGCGAGGGATCCCTGAGCGAGCGCCCCCCCCGTCCCGACCAGCCCTTCGCCCCCGCCCCGGCACGGCTGCGTCGACTGCTCGCCTACCAATACCAAAACGCGGTCCAAGACCTGCTCGGCACCGCCGCCCGCGAAGCCTCTGCTCCCCCAGCCGACGTCCCCCTGAACGGCTTCATCGCCGTGGGAGCCGGCGACCTCGCCCTCTCTGCCGCCGTCGTCGACAGCTACGAAGCCAGTGCCGCCGCCGCCGCTGCTGCTGCCGTCGCCGATCCCAATTCTCCCCTTCACGCCGTGTGCACCCCAGCCAGCGTCGACGACCGCGCCTGCTTTGCCCAAGTGGCCACGCGCTTGGGCAGACGGGCCTTTCGGCGTACATTGGAATCGGCCGAAGTTGTCAGGTTCACCGATATCAGTGTGGCGGCCGCCGCGGCGTACGGCAATCCCGACAAAGGCCTGGAATACCTGACACTGTCTTTGCTGCAAAGTGCGTATTTTATCTACATCGTCGAAACCGGGGAGACCGACGACGCCGCCGCCCGCCTGACCGGCACCGAGTTGGCCACGCGCTTGAGCTTCTTTTTGACCGCCGCGCCGCCCTCTGACGAGTTGCTCGAGGCCGCCGACAACGGGTCGCTGTCGTCGCCGGCGTCGTTGGAGGCCGAAGCCCGCGCGCTGCTCACCGAGCCCCGCGCCAAAGAAGCCCTGCGCGCCTACTTCGCCGAGAAGCTGCAGTTTGCGCTCTTGCCCACCTTGAACCGCCCCGAGCCGGCGCTGACGACCACGGTGCGCGCTCAGATGGTGGAGGAGACCCTGCGCACCATCGACGACGTCGTCTGGGACCGCAACGTCGATGCCCGTGAGCTGCTCACCACCAAGGACACCTTCGTCAACGACGAATTGGCCGACTACTACGGCTTCGATCGTCCCGGCTCGGGCGTGTTTTTCACCAAGGTCACGCCGCCGGCCAGCGAGGGACGCGCGGGCATCTTCAGCCAGGGCGCTTTCTTGGTGCGCTTTGCCCATCCCGACCGCACCTCGCCGACCTTGCGCGGGAAATTCCTGCGCGAGCAAATCCTGTGCAGCGCGGTGGCGGCGCCGCCCAACGACGTCGTCACCACCTTGCCCGAGCCCGCAGTCACCGATGCGCCCCAGACCACGCGGGAGCGCATGATCGCCCACCAGACCGAGCCCCGCTGCGCCGCCTGTCATGCGGCCATGGATCCCCTGGGCTTTTCGCTCGAGCACTTCGACCAGTTCGGGCGGCACCGCTTCCGCGAAAACGGCCTGCCCATCGATGCCTCCGCCGAACTCGACGGCGTCACCGCCGACGGCGCCGCTGAATTCATGGCCCTGCTCAATGGCCGCAGCGACATGGTCTCGTGTTTGGTGCGCGGGCTCTTTCGCCATGGCACCGGACACCTCGAGGAGATCGGCGAAGACGCATCCTTGTACGACGTCGACAGCGCCTTCATCGATTCGGGTCTGCGCCTGCAGGAAGGCTTGATCGCCATCGTCACCTCCGACGCCTTCGGCTTTGTGAACACGTTGGATGAGGTGCAGCCATGATTCGCCGTCATCAACTGAAACGCCGAACTTTCTTGCGTGGATTGGGTGGAGCAATGCTGGCTCTGCCCGTGCTCGAGTGTATGATGGATCGCCACGGCATCGCCCTGGCCCAGGGAATTCCCCTGCCCAAGCGCTTCGGCGTCTTCTTCTGGGGCAACGGCGTGCGTCTCGATCGCTGGGTGCCGACGTCGACCGGTGCTGGCTACGCCCTCTCCCCCGCCCTGGCCCCCCTGCAGCCCGTGAAGGACTACGTCAACGTCGTCACCAACTATGAGATCAAGGCCCGGGGTCCGCGCGGTCACCACGATGGTGTTTCGGGGATGTTGTCCGGCGTCGAATTCATTTCTCTCCCGCATCCGAACAGCGGTTTCTCCAGTAAATTTGGTGGCCCCTCCATCGACAACCTGCTGCACAGCGATCTCGGCATTTCCGAGAGCAAGCCGGTCCTCAACTTGCGCACCGTCGACGACATCATCGACGGCGAAGGCCCCACGCTGCAGTTCATTTCCCACCGCGGTCCCGATGAGCCGCAGCCGGCGACCCGCTCTCCCGCCGACGTCTACACGCAGCTCTTTGGCTCCTTCGCCGCACCGGACAACACCGATCCCAGAAACGCCTTGCGCACCAGCGTGCTCGACCTCGTCAAAGGCGACATCGAACGCCTGCAACCGCGCCTGTCGCGCAACGATCGCCAACGTCTCGATGCCCACCTCACCGGTGTCAGCGAGCTGCGCAGCCGCATCTTGGCCCTGCCTCCCGAGATCACGGGATCCTGCGCGCTGCCCGAGCCCGTGACGGCGACGGCGGGCACCTTGCGCGAGGTCGTCGACCTGCACGCCGACCTGCTCGCGATGGCCTTCGCCTGCGACATCCGCCAGGTAGCCACCATGCAATTCACCGGCTCCGTCGGCTTCACGGTTTTCCCCGGCATGACGGCGGGACACCACGACCTGACGCACCAAGACGTCCCCGAAGCCCAAGACAACGTGCATGCGACGACGGTGCACACCATGGAGTGCTTCTCGTCCCTGATGCAGAAGATGCGCGCCATGCCCGAAGGCGCTGGCAACGTCCTCGACAACTCCTTGTGGTTGGCGACGTCGGATACCGCCGAAGGCCTGGCCCACTCCGTCGCCGACTATCCCATCGTGCTCTGCGGCCGTGCCGGCGGGGCCATGCGTTTCCCCGGCGTGCACCTGCGCGGATCGGAGATCCTCGGACGCCGCAACACCAACGACGTCTTGATGAGCATCCTGTCGGCCATGGGCTCGCCGCGTACCTCGATCGGCAGCGGCGGATCGCAGTCGTCGACGGTGATCCGGGAGATCCTTTCTTGATCCGCGCGGGCCTGCTCCTGCTGCTCTTGGGGGGAACGTCGGTGCGCGCCGCCGACGACATCAAGATCTGGAGCGAGAAAGTGGCCGGCAGTGACCTCCCCTTTGCCGTCGTCGAGGCCGTCGTCGACGCTCCCCCCGCTCGGGTCTGGGAGCTCGTTTCCCACTGCAACAACTACGTGCGCACCATGCCCCGCATTGTCGAAAGCAAAGAGCTGGCGCGAGAGGGCAGCGACCTCGCCTTCACCACCACCTGCCGCGTCGTCGCCGACCTGCCCTTTCCGCTGAGCGATCTCACCAGCGTCAGCAAAGCCGTGCACGTCGTCGAGCCCGATCAGTTGTACATGCGGAAGTTCTCCTTCGTCGCCGGCGACTACGAAATCAATGAAGGCGCCTGGCTCCTGCTCGCCTTCGACGGAGGCCGAAAAACCAAGGTCAACTATCGCTTGCGCGCCAAGCCCAAGTTCCCCTTGCCCGACGCGATGTTGGCCAGCTTTCAACAGCAAGCGCTGCCCGACCTCATCAAGCGGCTGCGCGAGCTTACTGCGGTGCCGGCGTCGCCGCCGAAGCCCTGAAGCATGCGAGCCCCGGCGCAACCAGCGGGCGACGACGGGCCTCGACAACTGGGGCCCTGGCGACTGGACGAGCGCATCGCCCGCGGGGGCATGGCCGAGATCTGGCGCGGACGGGCCGACGACGACGCTGTGGTTTGCATCAAGCGCCTCGATCCCCCGCTGAGCAGCGATCCGGACTTCGTCGAAATGTTCCGTGACGAAGCCCGGCTGGTGCTCGGATTGGACCACGACAACGTCGTCAAAACCTTTGCCCTTTACGACGACAACCCCGGTGGCCAACCCCGAGAGCTGTTGCTGGTCATGGAGCTCGTCGACGGCAAAAGCCTCGCCCGCCTGCAACGCGCTTTGCAGCAGCAACCAGGAGCGTCGCCGCCGACCTTGGCTGAGTCCCTCACCATCGCCCTGCGCTTGGCCCGAGCGCTGGAGCACGTGCACGCCTGCGACGACGACGGCGCCGCCTTGGCCATCGTGCACCGAGACATCAGCCCGCAAAACGTCCTCATCGATCGCTCGGGCCGGCTCGTGCTCATCGACTTCGGCGTCGCCCACGCGTCCTCGCGTCTCACCCTGACCCGCAAGGGCCTCCTCAAGGGCAAGGCCGCCTACATGGCGCCGGAGCAGGTGCGCGGCCAGGCCGTCGACGCCCGGGTCGATCAGTTCGCCGCTGGCGTCGTGCTCTGGGAGCTCTTGTGCCAGCGGTCTCTTTTTGCCGGCAACAACGAGCAGCAGGTGCTCGCCCGGATCGAGCGCGCCGACGTCACCGCGCCCAGCGTCGTCGTCCCCCTGGATGCCCGCGTGGCCCGCCGGGTCGACGCCCTGGTGCTCAAGAGCCTCTGCTTCGAGCCGGAGCAACGCTTCGCCGACATGGCAGCCTTCGCGCGCGCGGTCGAAGACATCCTCGACGACGTCGGCGGCGCGGTGGATCTAGCGCCTCTGGTGCGCCGCGGCCTCGCGGCCATCGACGCCGTCGGCCGTTCGAGCGAGCAACCCACCCGCACCCGCGTGCTGCAAGCCCCCGATGACGCCGCCGCCGCGGACGGGCGTCCGCCTTCGCTGCGCGCTTGGTTGTTCGGCGTGCTGGTGATCCTCTTGGGTCTTGCGGTCTCGAGCGGGCGAGGACCCTCCCGCGTCGACGTCAGCAGCATCGCGAACCCGGCGGCGACCCTCGAAGACCGCTTGCACGCAGCACCTTCGCACCCCTGTCGCACCGAGCTTCTCGACGAGCTCCTCGATCCCAGTCGCCTCATCGACGACATAGCCGCCGACGTCGACGGTTGCGTGGTGGTTGCCGTCGCTGCTCCCGCGCTGCTCGCCTCGCTGGAGAGACGCGGGCTTTTGCAGGCACCGCCCCTGCGCAAGAACGCGACGCCGCAGCAACGGGTGGAGCGCCTCGATGAGCTCAGCCGCCGCGCGCGCTTGGCTCTCGATGCCGGCCGCTCCGACGTCGCCCGCGCCCTGCTCGAGGAGGTCGTCTCCGCCGATCCCGCCCGCATCGATGACCGGCGCTCGCTGGCCGAGGCCTACCGCCGCGATGGCGCCCCGGCGCTGGCGGCGGTGGAGCTGCGGGCGTTCTTGGCGGCCCGGCCGCAGAGCCCCGAGCGCGTTCGGCTGCAGCGCTGGATGACGAGAAACAACCTGCCGCTGTGACTCTCCGCTCCCCGCACATTGCAGCCCAACCCCAATTCATCGCCGCCAGGCGATGAACCTGTAGAGAATTCACCGACACGCGAAGCGCTGTCGGTGAATTCTCTGGGTGGGTCCGCGTCAGGATGAAGGCTGCGGTGGGATCGGGGTTGACCCCCCGCGGCGCGAGGCTATGACTCTCTTGGCACTCGGCTCCGGCGAGTGCCAAAGAGTTTCAGATCGTAGAATTTCGGCGACACCGCATTCCAACGCCACATTTGGCACATCAGGAGAACCCCATGGCCCAGAAGCTCCGTCCGCTCCACGACCGCGTCCTCATCAAGCGCGTCGAGTCCGAGACCACCACCAAGGGCGGGATCATCATCCCCGAAAACGCCAAAGAGAAGCCCCTCGAAGGCGAAGTCGTCGCCACAGGCACTGGCCGCATCCTCGATGACGGCAGCGTCCGCGCCCTGCAGGTCAAGGCCGGCGATCGCGTGCTCTTCTCGAAGTACTCAGAGACCGAAGTGAAGATCGGCGGCGACACCATGCTGCTGCTTCGAGAAGACGATCTCTTGGGCATCATCGAGAAGTGAAGTATTGATCTTTGGGCCCTAGGCCAACGATGGCGTTGTCGGCGTCTGCGGTGCTCGCTCACGTACAGGAAGTACGCTCGCTCCGCTCCTCGCCGCCTCCTAGCTCTCGTCGGCCGATGGCGTTTTCACCTTGAATCACCGTCACATTTTCTGTTCCGAACGTTCTGATTTTTTCAGGAGATTCCCATGACTGCCAAGACGATTATTTTTGATGCTCGCGCTCGTGAAAAACTGCTCCGTGGCGTCGACACCCTCGCCAACGCCGTCAAGGTCACGCTTGGTCCCAAGGGCCGCAACGTGATCATCGAGAAGAGCTACGGCGCACCCACGATCACCAAGGACGGCGTCACCGTCGCCAAAGAGATCGAGCTCGACGACAAGTTCGAAAACATGGGCGCTCAGATGGTGAAGGAGGTCGCCAGCAAGACCTCCGACAACGCCGGCGACGGCACCACCACCGCCACGGTTTTGGCCCAGGCCATCTTCCGCGAGGGCAGCAAGCTCGTCGCCGCCGGCCACAACCCCATGGAGATCAAGCGCGGCATCGACAAGGCCGTCGTCGCCGTCAGCGCCGAGCTCAAGAAGATGTCCACGCCCACCAAGGGCAAGAAGGACATCGCTCAGGTCGGCACCATCTCCGCCAACGGCGACGACACCATCGGTGAGATCATCGCCGAAGCCATGGAGAAGGTTGGCAAGGAAGGCGTCATCACCGTCGAAGAAGCCAAGTCCCTCGAGACCACCCTCGAAGTCGTCGAAGGCATGCAGTTCGACCGCGGTTACCTGTCGCCCTACTTCGTGACCAATGCCGAGCGCATGGAAGTCTCCTTCGAAGACCCCTACATCCTGATCTTCGAAAAGAAGATCTCGAACATGAAGGACTTCCTCCCCGTGCTCGAGGCCGTTCGTCAGGCCGGCAAGCCCTTGCTCGTCATCGCCGAAGAAGTCGAAGGCGAAGCCCTGGCGACCCTCGTCGTCAACAAGCTGCGTGGCACCCTCAACGTCGCCGCCGTCAAGGCTCCCGGCTTTGGTGATCGCCGCAAGGCCATGCTCGAAGACATCGCCACCATCACCGGTGGAACGATGATCTCCGAAGACCGTGGCGAGAAGCTCGAGAACGTCACCCTGGCGATGCTCGGCCGCGCGAAGAAGGTCACCGTCGACAAGGACAACACCACCATCGTCGACGGCGAAGGCAAGAAGGCCGACATCCAGGGCCGCATCAAGCAGATCCGCGTTCAGGTCGAAGACACCACCTCTGACTACGACCGCGAGAAGCTCCAAGAGCGCCTGGCCAAGCTGGCCGGCGGCGTCGCCGTCATCAAGGTTGGCGCGGCCACCGAAGTCGAAATGAAAGAGAAGAAGGCGCGCGTCGAAGACGCCCTGCACGCGACCCGTGCGGCCGTCGAAGAAGGCATCGTGGCCGGCGGCGGCGTCGCTCTCGTGCGCGCGCTCTCCGTGCTCGAAGGCATGAAGTTCACCGCGGAAGAGGCCTTCGGCGTCAAGCTGATCAAGCGCGCCTGCGAAGAACCCATGCGCATGATCGCGCAGAACGCGGGCTGGGAAGGCTCCGTCGTCGTCAACAAGGTTGCCCAGGAGAAGGGTCCCTTTGGCTTCAACGCGGCCACCGAGACCTTCGGCGACATGATCGCCGCGGGCGTCATCGATCCCACCAAGGTCACCCGCTCGGCGCTGCAGAACGCGGCCTCGGTCGCGTCCCTGCTCCTCACCACCGAGGCGATGATCGCCGACGAGCCCGAAGAGAAGAAGGCCAAGGCGGCCGGTGGCGGCGGCGGCGGCGGCATGGGCGGCATGGGCGGCATGGGTGGCATGGGCGGCATGGGCGGCATGGGCTTCTGAGCCCCGCTCGTTCGTGTTTGGGAAAGAGGCGCCCTTTTTGGGCGCCTCTTTTTTTCGCCGACGTTCTTCCCCCGCCTTGAGGCCTCAAGCTTGCGCTTGCGACGTCGACAGCGGGGCGTCTTCGGTGTCGTGGAACTTGCCGAAATCGAGCACGAGCTGACCGTCGACGACGTCCATGGCGTCGAGGTAGCGCGCGCCGAAGAGCAGCTCCGCGGGTCCGTAGATGGTGCTGGCGTGCGCGGTCTGGCCGACGGAAGCGTCGTAGCCCATCACCG
Organism: Myxococcales bacterium; assembly: GCA_023248635.1. Lineage (GTDB taxonomy): Bacteria > Myxococcota > UBA727 > UBA727 > VGSZ01 > VGSZ01. The sequence continues at coordinate 67,271 of JAHFED010000020.1, read as the reverse complement.
ACAAAGAGATGCGGACGTCCTTGGCGGCGGCGCTGTCGTCGTCGTTGAGGCCATGCAGGGGCGAGGTTTCGTCGATGACGTGCATGATGGTCCAACTCAGCCGGAACAGGGGTTGGGTGTCGCGCACCAGCTTGAGATCGTAGAGGCGACGCATCTTGCTCCCCTCGAGCGTGGTTTCTTCGCGGATGAGGGTCAGGTGGGCCGTGGCTTCGACGATCTGGCTCAGGCGCTCATTGGCCAAACGGATCATCAAGGTCGGCTTTCCATTGTACATTGAAACGACGGCACAGTTGGCGAAGAGCACGCGCGGAACCGGCCGGGAGAATTTGGCAAAGAGCAATCCGGTGAGCAGAGCGACACCGAAGATGCCGATCATGGATTCGACGACGACGACGACGTTGGCCAGGTGGGAGTTGGGGACCATGCCGCCGTAGCCGATGGTGGCCCAGGTCTGTACGGAGAAAAAGTAGTTGTCGACAAAGCCGTCTGACCCTCTGATCGCATCAGGGATCAAGGTGTAGATGGCTGCAAAAATCAGGTTGGCCGACAGGTAGCCGCCGACGATGATGAGCACGAACACCGACCAGCTCACGTTGAGCAGCCAGTGGTAGGCGTCGGCGAACCAATCTTTGCGTTGGTTGATGCCGCGCATCGCCAGAGCCTGCGCCGTCGCGTTGGTGCGCGTGCCCCGCCGCCGCTGGGCGCTGCTCACCGCGGGGCTGGTCAAGACGGGGGAACCCATGGAGGAATCTAGGGCGGTTTCCTTGTTGATTGATCGAGCCCGGCGCCGGGAATTTCCTCGAGGCCGAGGCGCGGCGCAGGGGCAGCCTCCCCGGCTTCACCGAGTTTCTGTCTTCGCCGTCAACCACATTCGACGTACGCCAGATCTGCTTTGGTGCCGCTGGTGTCCGCCGCCGGTTGGGTGTCATGGTTTGCCGGCGCCAACACCGACGGCTCGACGCCAGTGCTCCGGCTGGGGCTCCGTCGAGCCGTCGGGAGACGTGCCCTCGCGCTCCGGCCGCGAGGGCACGTCTGGACTTCGGGCATCGATGCCGGCCGCGTCTCACGCGACATTCCAAGCCTCGTCATGCTTCAACCGTGGATCCTCACGCCGTCCGTCTTGAGGACGGCGCCGCTTCGTGCTGAGGGCGGAGACGGAGGCCTACATCTTGGTACGCGTTCACGGGTGGGGTGGCTGCCACGGCCATCACAGCGGCATGAACAACTCCACCTTCAAGGACGTGCACCAGCAACTTGAGTGTGGATCCTCACCCCGTCCTCAAGACGGACGGGTGAGGATCCACCAATAAAGGGCGGGGGCGGGTGGTGGGTATTGGACGGAGAGCACCGGCGTGAACAAGTCCCGCACCAGGCTGCGTGGCGTCGTCGAATCCTTACCCTTCGTCACCTCCCGTTTTTCGGGAAAACTCGCGCCTAGAGCTGTCAGTCTTTTGAACCAGCGGTCCAGCGCAGACCAAATTTATAGTGATGATCCATCTCTTCGTGGCCCGGGAAATACTCGACCAGGCGCTTCACCGAAAATCCAGTACCCGTATTTTCGAACATTGCGATGGCGCACATCATCACGCCGTCGCGATGGGTATCGAGAGCAACCTCGATCGGAGCAGCGCCACCCTGCTTGATGGTGACGATGCCGTCGGCTTGGGACCAACGCGCCGCCCCTTCATAAATGTAGGTGAAGACGAGCACACGCTTGATGAACTCGGCCCGCTCGCCGTTGATGCGCAGCGTCTCACCCGTCGACGACGAACCAGTGCGGTCGTCGCCGCTGTGGGAGATGAACGGGGGATTTTCGAAGTTGCCAAAGCGCTTGCCCAGCGGCTGAACGGCACCCTTGATCGACTCGCCCTGCAGCGACAGCTCAAACAAACACCCGAGGTCGAGATCGATGCTGCCGCCCCCTCCGCCGCTCATCATGCGCGACAGGAACCCGCCGCTGGCCTTCTTGCCGCCTTGGTTCCAATTCAGGTTCACCGAGATTTCGCCGAAGCCGCCGCCCTTCTTCTTGAGTTGGACCGACTGCCCTTTGGCCTTGAGCACCACCTTGGTGGCGATTTTCAGATCGGTGGCACCCGGCACTTCGCGCTGGAAAGTTTCCATGTCGACGACGCGGTTGTGGCTCACCATCTTGGCCCCCATGGGGCTCTTGTTGTCGATGAGGCAGATGATGGCGACGGTACCCTTTTCCGACGACGACAAGGGGGCTTCGACGCCCTCGCCTTTGTCGTCGACCAGCTGCACCAGCGCGTTGTAGCCGCTGAAGGGCGTGTTGCGACCCGCCACAGCCTCGGTGAAATTGAGGGCGCAGATCCACAGCTCGGCGAGCTCGTCGAGCTTGGTGACCCGCAAAGTCTCTTCGCTTTCCCCACCCTTGGCCCCGACACCAGCGTCGCCCGACAGCTGGACGAAAGGAAAGCTGTTGAGATTTCCCAGCGATCCACCGGAATAGTTGTCTGAGAAGACGCCGCCGACGCGCCCGTCTTTAGCCTTGTAGAATGCGACGAGGTCGAGGTCGACTGCTGTCGACCATTTCAGCGAGATGAGCAGCTGTTTGATCGAGACGTAGGCCTCTTCGCCCTTCGCCTTGAGTGTGACCTTCTTCTTGAGCTCGGTCATGGCTTCCTCGTCGTCAGGAGTGACTGTTGCGCGTGCAGCGGGCGAGCGATGCGTCGCGCGGTCGGAGTGTCCCGGTCAGATCTTGTGTGTTTCGCACGCGAATTTGAGCTTCCCACTCATCGATTTCGCATTCGTTTTTAGATTGGAGAGAATGGCCCTTTCTGCGTCATCGAAATTGCCGTCGCCTTCGAGGCGCTTCATCAGCCAGTCGCCCTCGGCCTCGTCGACAACGCCGGGGGAGGTGTCGTCCTCCAAGAGGTGGGCGCTGATGGCGTCGACCATCAGTTTCTGCCAGCCGGCGTCGTTCGTCTTCCCCGTCACGGCGTCGTTGATGTCGAAGAGGAAGTCGGCCTCGGCACGAGACACGCCGGCACCGCCATCCGAGCCCTCGCCATAGATCACGGTCTTGATCATCTCGACTTCCGCCGCGTCGACCACGCCGTCGGCCAGGATGCTCTGCTTGAGCACGCGCAAGGCGAAGTCCTGGAACGCCTGGGGCGTGCTCCTGGCGCAGCGCGAGATTTCCACGACGAGAGCGAGCTCGGTCCCGTCGACGGCGCCGTCGGATTGAATGTTGCCGATCAGCCAGACCAATTCGTCGGCGTCGAGAACCCCCGGGCTCTTTTCGTCGGCGAGGACGTGCTGCGTGATCGCTTCGACGAAGAGCGTCTGCCAGGCAGGGTCGTTGGCCTTCCCAGAGACCGCGTCGTTGACCTCAAAGAGAAGATTGGCCTCGTCGCGATCGATGGTCCCATCGGCAAAGAGCAGAGCCCGCACCTCTTTGGCTTCGTCGGCGTCGATGACGCCATGTTTCAAAATCGCGGTCTTGAGCTCGCTCAGCTTCACATCGCCCCCGTGCCGAAAAGAAAAAAGCCAGCCCCGGGGACCAGCAACTCAACCAGCCAGGATGCCCGCGCCGGGGATGCTGCCAATGAAAGTGCCGAGGTCGACGATGCGGTTCTCGTTGACCAGCTTGGCACCCATCGGGCTGCTGTTGTCGATCTTGGCGATGACGGCGACGTGACCCTTCTCCTTGGCACTGAGCGGGATCAGGATCGACTCGCCCTTGTCGTCCATCACCGTGACGTTGCCGTCGTAGGCGTCGAAGGACACATCCTTCTTGTTGCTGGCGTCGGTGTAGTTGAGCGTGCAGATGAAGACCTCGAGCATGTCGTCGAGCTTGGTGATGCGCACCACCTCCTCGTTTTCCCCGCCCTTGGCGCCCACCCCGGCGTCGCCGGAGAGCTGGATGAAGGGGAAGGAGTTGAGGCTGCCGAGGCTGCCGCCGGGATAGGAGTCGGAGATGACGCCGCCGGTGCGACCGTCTTTGGCTTTGTAAAAGACCATGAGATCGAGGTCGACGTCCTTGGTCCACTTCAGCGTGCACATGAGCTGCTTGATGGAAATGTGGGCGGAGTCGCCCTTCTTCGCGAGCGTGACCTTGGCCTTGAGCTCAACCATGTATTCTCCCTCGTGCAGCTGAAGGCCCGGGGGTTATTTCGGAACACGACCCAGGGTCAAGCACCGCCGCCGCGACGGCAGTCACAGCCTGCGACGTCGGCCAGCACTCGATGAGACGACGTCGTCAGGGGACAGAGCGGGCTTCAGACGCCGGCTTTGCGCAGGAGCTCGACGAGCTCTTGGGCGATCGCCGCCAGGGCCGGATGGCGCAGCTCGAAAGAGAGGGCCGCGTTTTCCAGCTCGTCGACGACGTGGGGTTGGTGGGGGAGGTTGGCCTCCAGCGAGCGTCGGACGTCGCGGAGCACGGTGTCGAGGAGCTCCTGCGACTCCGCGTCGAGCTCCGTCGTCGCCGCCAGCTCGCGGTGGAGGTTCTGCAAAGCCTGGTGCAAGGCCGTCGACGTCATGATCTTTTCCTTGCCAAGCGTTGTCGCTGCTCTGCGTGGACTCTCAACGACTCAGCAGGCGACCGAGGAGAAACCCGCAGCCGAGGGCGAGCGCCAGCGTGACCCCGGGTTGTTCGGCGACAAAGCGCCGAAGGCGCACATCGATCGCCTGCAGGCCACCGGCGGCCAACTCCGGCACCTCTCTCCACGCCAGCTCGGCGATTCCTTCGGCAAAAACCGCAGGCACGAAGTCCGCGGTAACGACGTCGTCTTCGTCCGGTTGCTGCGCTTCGCTCATGGGATCCTCCGCCGCTGCTGGGGTCAGGTGCCGTTTTCGACGCGCTCGCCCTTGGGGCTTGCTTCCCCGTCGTTACCACCGTGGCGCTGCACCCGCGCCATCGAGGCCTCGCCGAGCTGCTCGGCTTTGGGTCGCGCATCCTGGCGCAATGCCTGAACGGACCTCGGGGCAAGGAACAACGCGGCGGCGGCGCCGACGACGACGCCACCGAGCAACAGGGCGCCGTAGGTGAGGGCGCGAGCGGAAGCGCTGGGTTTCTGTTGCAAGCCGAGGCGATCGAGCAAGGCTCCGGTCGTGAGCTTGTTCATCGTTCCGTTCCGTCGTCAAAGCTGGACGTGAGCGCCAGCGTCGTGGATCACCAAACTCCGTTGGAGACGCGCCAACCGCTCAAACCAAAGGCTTTTTCTCTTGCCGGTCGTCGGCCGAGCGCCAAGCCCAGCCCGAAGGCCAAGCCAAGCAGCATCCAGGCCGACGTCTTCACGGCGTCTCGCCCCATGCCCTCGATGCGCATGACGCCGGTTTCGACCGCAGCAGCGGCAGCGACGCCGACCCCGGCGCTGGCGACGACGGCGCGCTCGCGGGTGGCCTCATCGAAGCGAACCAGGGCACGGCGCAAGCGATCGTGGGCAGCGCTAAGCAAAACCATGGCGCCGGGCGATGGCTCGATCATCCAGGCCCCCCGGCTTCGTCGGCATGGGCACGCATGGCCACGAAGAAACCCAGGCCGGCGACGATGTGGATCAGGGCCACCCACAAGGCCGCCAAGATGGGACCGGTCGCAGCGCTCACCCAAATGGTGAAGGCGATCACCGTCGCCAACCACGCAGCGGCGACCGAAATGATGGCGCCCAGCCAGAGCATCGATCGCAGGGCCACCGCCTGGGCTTCCTGAACAACCCGCTCGCGCAGCACATCGAGGCGGGCGCTCATCGAGTCTTGCACGGCCTCGATCACCTCGGCCAAAGCCGACGACAGCGGCGGAGATGGCCCTCTTTCGCCTTCAACGAAGTCGGCCCGTCCTGGGGAAGCCAACAGGGCCGCCCGAGCAGAGCGGAAGACGGGCGCCGGCGGAGGGTTCAGAACGTTCATGGCGCCCTCAGCCTGAGCAGCCGCTGTGCCGTGCACTCACACGCGCGACCCAAGGCCGTCGGCGGGATGGACGTCGTCGCTGACGCGCTGTCAGATCGCCCCGCTGGGGCGCATTTGCGGTGCTCAGGATCGGGCGAGACGCAGGGCCGTGTGCACCGCCGCAATCGTCGAGGAAGGATCGGCCTTTCCCGTGCCGGCGAGGGCGTCGGCGGTGCCATGGTCAGGACTGGTGCGGGGCACGCGCAATCCCCAGGTGATGTTGATGCCTTCGCCGCCGCACAGAAGTTTGTAGGGCCCGAGACCTTGGTCGTGGTGCATGGCCAACACCGCGTGCACGGGCGCCCCCACCGACCGGCCTTTGGCAGCGCGGGCGACGTCGGCGAAGAAGCCGTCCGCCGGACGGGGGACAGCGTCGACGTCGAAGCCGCTTTCGTTTTGCAAGCGCGCGAGCAGGGGCTGCGCCACCCGCTCTTCTTCGTCGCCAAAGAGCCCGCCTTCGCCAGCGTGGGGGTTCACCCCAAGCACCGCGATCCGAGGCCGGGAGACCCCGAGCAACGCCCGCGCTGCCTCGGCCAAGCGACGCACCGCCCGCTCGAGGGACGCTGTCTGCACGAGCCCAGGCACCGCAGCCAAGGGCACATGCACGGTGAACAAGCCAAGCAAAAACGCAGCCCCAGCAAAGACCATGAGCGGAGGGCCGTCGTCGTCGTGGAGGAACTCGTGCACCAGCTCGGTCTGCCCCGGATAGTGCCGGCCGTGAACGACAAGGGCGGCCTTGCGCACGGGCCCGGTCACCATCGCCTGAATCTCTCCGCGCACCGCCGCGGCACAGGCGCGCAGGAGGGCGTCGCGCTGTCCAGCAAGGGCGTCGTCGTCGACCACGCGGACTTGGCTGTGGGCGCAGCGATCGTCGGCGTCGGCGACGGCGATCTCCACCCGCTGTCCGCCGATGACGACGGCGACCTCAGATCCTTGGACGTCGACTTCGGCTTGCAAGCCGGCGCGCCGGGCGCCTTCGAGCAAGAGCGCCTTGCTCGCGAAAAAGCGCAGCCGCGTCGTCGACGTCAACGTGGGCGCGAGCTGGGCGATGGCCTGGGCCCACACCTCGGGACCGATGCCGGCCGGACAGCCCGGCGTGAGCCCGATGGTCAAAGAGGCAAGGCCCACAGCTCAGGCGGCGTCGATGGCGTGGGTCAGCAGGTCTTCGAGCCGCACCACGGCCAGCGATTTCTCGTTGGTGGCAGCGAGGACGACGAGGGGCGGTGCGTTGGCCGCGAAGGCTTCTTGCCAGCGCGCCGCACACAGACACCAGCGGTTGCCCGGCACCAATCCGGGAAACTCGAACTCGGGGCGCGGCGTGCTCAGGTCGTTGCCGCGCTCTTTGGAGAAGGCGAGAAACTCCGCCGTCAACACCACGCAGACGCCGTGCAGTCCGTGGTCGCTGGCGTCGGTGGCACAGCAGCCGTCGCGAAACCAACCCGTCAGCGGCTTCTTGCTGCACGAGGCCAGCGCGCCGCCGAGCACGTTTTTTTGCGCGTGTTCGCCGCCGCTTGCATCCCAGGCCATGAGCTTCTCCGTGTCGTTCAGGGCGTGGGCAGGGCGTCGAGGCGATCCCACACATCGCACTCGGGAGCGGGATCCCCGTGAATGCCGACGTCGACGGCGCCGCCGAAGTCGGCGAAGGGATCTTCGTTGAAGGTCATGACGGCGTCGACGCCGGGCATGAGAGAGGGCCAGCCGGGGTCGTCGTTGCTGCCCTGGGGTCCGTTGGGGTTGCCGTCTCTGGCCATGCGTCCCCACATGCGTTGCAGCAGGCGGGCAAGCTCGTGCTCGCCGTCGTTGGCGAGGTAGAGGCCGGTGTCGAAGGCGTCGAAGACGTAAAAGAGCTCCCAAGCGTGGAAGGCACCGAGGGGGGCAAAGGCGCCGAAGTTGGCGTGGTCTTGAAACTGGTAACGCCACACCGGCTCGCTCTGGTTGGCGACCATCGCGCGCGTGAGGCGGCGGGCCTGGCAGGTGAACTCGAGATCGGTGCTGGCCTCGACCAAGACATCGCGAATGACCAGATGGGAGCCGCAGTCGTAGGCGTCGAGGACGTCGTCGATGGCTTGATCGCGCACGTCGTTGTTCTCGAAGGACGAACCGAGCAATCCCTCGAGCTGCAGGCGCAGATCGAAGCAGGTCAGCACGGGGTCGACGGCGAGGAAGAGGTTGGTTTCTTCGCGGTTGCTGCCGGCGATCAGGGGCACATGGTTGTGCTCACCGCGGCGGATGGTCTCGAGTGGCTGCTCGGTGAGGACGTCGCCGTCGATGGTGCTGCCGAAGGGCAAACGCCACACGTGCATGAGCGGCGGAATGGGCGGCACGACCTGCGAAAAAGCGGCGGGATCGACCTGGCGCAAGCAGGCGGCGACATCGACGTCGTTGTCTTGGTCGCAGCCCACGGCTTTGGCGATGTCGACACCCTCTTGCTCGCGCACCGCGAGGGGAGCGACGTCGCAGCCACCGGATTCCATGATGGCTGCCGAGAAGAGTCCTTTGGCCTTGGCCGACGCCAGCAGCACGCACACGTTGTGGGCCCCCGCGCTCTCGCCGACGATGGCGACCTTCTTCGGATCGCCGCCGAAGCCCTCGATGTTGTCGTGGGTCCATTGCAAGGCCTGGATGATGTCGTGGTGGGCCCAGTTGCCGACGACGCCGTCTTGCTCGAGGGCTTTGTGGGCCATGAAGCCCAGCGCGCCCAGGCGGTGGTTGATGGTGACGATGATGGAGCGCGATTCCTGGGCCAGGCGGTCGGCGTCGTAGAGGTTGGCGATGCCGGCGGGTTGGTTTCCCGAGCCCATGATCTCGCCGCCGCCGTGGATGAAGAAGATCACCGGCAGCAGGTCGAGGCTTTCGTCGTCTCTGTGCTCGGGTCGGAACACGTTCAGGAACAGGCAATCCTCGGAGCCGGTGACGACGTCGGTGTCGAGCCCCAGCTGCGGACATTGGTTGGGATCTTCGCGCGCGTCTTGCACTTCAGCTTCGCACGCGGGCAAGGCCGGCGGCCGAAAGCGCAGCGCTCCGACGGGGGGTGCTGCGTAGCGGATGCCCTTCCAAACCCAGACGGCGTCGTTGTCGGGGTGCACCATGCCGCGCACGGTGGCGGTCTTGGTCTGCACCTCGAGGGGATCGTCGGCCGGCGGCAGCGCCGGGCAGAGCGGAGGGGCCGGGACGCCGTCGACGTCGGCCTGTCCACTCGGCAAGGGCACGCCCTCGTCATCGTCATCGTTGCCACCGGATCGAAAGAGCGGCTCGGTGCAGGCAGCAGCGGCAGCGACGGCGGCGACGACGACGGCTTCGAGGATTTTCCGCAGCCGGGCGCCCTGGGGGGACCACACGGAGTAGGGGCGGCGCCCGACGAGGACGAGGTTCGAAGTGCGCATGGGCGCTCGATTGACACGCTTGTCAGCGGCGCACAAGCGATGCGGGGCGCGCCCAGATCACCCGGTCTTGAACCTCAAAAAACGTCGACGCTCTGCGACACGAGCGAGGCAGGACGCCCGCGAGTCCCTGACAAGATCCAACGAAGCTGTCAGAGCATTGCCCGTGCTGCCGCTGCCTGCGCCTTCTCCCGCCGCCTTCGTCGTCGACGTTCCTCGAGGCGTGCCCCGACGCGGGTCGGCGTTGTTGCTGCACGGCTACACCGGCACGCCCTTCGAGGTGCTGACCAGCGCCCATGTGCTGGCCCGCCGCGGCTTTCAAGGCCACGGACCTTTGTTGCGCGGACACGGCCGCGATCCCGCCGAGCTCAACCGCGTGCACTGGAAGCAATGGTTCAACGACGTCGTCACCGCCTTCGATGCCCTGCCCCGCGGCAGTCCCCGCGTCGTCGTCGGCTGCTCGATGGGCGGGCTGCTGGCCTTGCAGCTGTGCTTGGTGCGCGACGTCGACGCTGTGGCCCTCTTGGCACCAGCGCTGCGCTTTCACCCCCTGGGGTACCTCGGGGTGGCCGCGCTGACGGCGGGCCTGTGGCGCGCGCGCCCGTTTTTTCCCAAGGAAGGACCCGGCGGCGACGTCGGCGCCCTCGATGCCCAGCGCGCCAATCCCACCTACAAGGTGTTGCCCAGCCGCGGCCTCACCGAGCTCTGGCGTCTGCAGCTGGCCACCGAAGCCTTGCTCCCACGCGTGACGACGCCCTTGTGCCTGCTGCACGGAGCGCGGGACCACACCATCGCGCCTTCGTCGTCGTCGCTGATCGCCCGCGCGGTGTCGTCGCCGGTGATCGAGCACCACCGCTTGATGCAGACCCAACATCTGGTGGCCCTCGACGTCGAACGCGACTTGGCCAACGCCCTCATCGGCGACTTCGTTGACGGCGTCGTCGGCGCTGTTGCCAAAGTGACTGGCAGGGCCGCGTGAAGCCGGTCGGCGTCGACCCCACCCGCGAGCTGGCGGCAAATGTGCTGGGCCGCGTGCTTGAGGATGGAGCCTATGCGGGCTCGTCGTTGTCGCAGGCGCTGGACGGTGCGGCTCTGAGCGAACGCGACAAGGCCTTGTGCACCGAGCTCTTCTACGGCGCGCTGCGCTTTGCGGCTCCCCTCGAGCGCTCGTTGCTGCGCGGTGCCGACAAGCCCGGGCGCGGCCTCGACAAGCGCATTCGCCCGCACCTGCTCATCGCTGCCTACCAGCTGCAGCACATGCAAAAGCGCATTCCGGCCCACGCCGCCGTCGACGCTGCGGTCACCGCCATCAAGAGGGTGCGTCCGGGTCTGGATGGTTTTGCCAACGCGCTGCTGCGACATCTCGGCTCGCCCCTGCACGAGCTGCTGAAGCCGACGTCGACGCTGCTGGACATTGCTGAGGCCTGGGGCGTGCCTTTGGCGCTGGCCGCGGCTGTCACCGAGGACCTTCCGAGCGAGGAGCGCGCCGCCGCCGTGGCCGGCTTGTGCGATCGGCCGACGACGTGGGCGGCGTCTTTTGCTTCTGAGGGTGCTGCGGCCTTGAGCACAGCGGCTCCCGGTGGACCGTTGGCGCGCCACGCCTTCGTGCCCGGCTTGATCGAAGTCCCCGGTGGGCGCGCATCGGCCCTGCCCGGCTTCGCCGAAGGAAGCTTCGTCGTCGTCGATCCTGGCTCCGCTTTGTGCGCGCTCGCGTTGGGGGCCACAGCTGGGACGCGGGTGCTCGACCTGTGTGCGGCCCCCGGCGGCAAGTCGATGATCTTGACCAAGGCCGGAGCCCACGTCACCGCCATCGAGCAAAACGCCAAGCGCGCGAAGAAAATGACCGACCTCGCCCGGCGCCTGCAGGTCGAAGTCCAGGTCGACGTCGTCGTCGGCGACGCTGTCAGTGTCTCTGTCGCTGGTCCCTTCGATGCGGCGTTGCTCGATGCGCCTTGCAGCGGTCTTGGCACCGTAAGGCGCAAACCCGAGGTCAAGCTGCGGCCCATCGACGACGACGTCAAGCGCAGCGCGCTCTTGCAGGCCCGCCTGCTCAACGCCGCTGCCGTGCAAGTGAAGCCCGGCGGCGTCCTCGTGTATGCGGTGTGCTCGCCCCTGCCCGCCGAGGGACGCGATCAGGTGCAGCTCTTTTTGGCCTCGCACCCCGAATTCGCGCGTGAGCCCCTCGGACCCGTGCTGCCCTTCTTGCCGAGCAGCGCCTTCGACGCCTGCGGCCAGGTGCGCTTGCGCCCCCACCAGCACGACGCCGACGCCTTCTTCATCTGCCGCTTGCGCCGGGTCGCCTGATCGCTGGCAAGCGAGCTAGAACGGCTTTCTGGAGGTCCCCGATGACGACGACGAAGACCCTGATCGCTCCTTCCATTCTCTCCGCCGACTTCGGCAAGCTGCGCGCAGAGATCGAAGACGTCGACGCCGGCGGCTGCGACTGGATCCACGTCGACGTCATGGACGGCCGCTACGTCCCCAACCTCACCATCGGGCCCCTCGTCGTCGACGCCGTGCGCAAGGCCACCCAGAAGGTCGTCGATGTGCACCTGATGATCGTCGAGCCCGAGCGCTGGGTCGAACCCTTCCTCGACGTCGGCGCCGACGGCATCACCATTCACCAAGAGGCGTGCGTGCACCTGCACCGCACGCTGCAGCTCATCAAGAGCAAGGGCAAACGCGCTGGCGTCGCCCTCAACCCCGGCACCCCCGAAGACACCCTGCGCTACGTCGTCGGTGACGTCGACCTGGTCTTGGTCATGAGCGTCAACCCCGGCTTTGGTGGCCAGAAATTCATCCAGTCGCAGCTCGACAAGGTGCGCAGCATTCGCCGCATGCTCGACGGCGCCGGCAACCACGACTGCGTGATCCAGATCGACGGCGGCATCGTTCCCGACAACGCCGCCCTCGTGTGTGAAGCGGGCTGCGATGTGCTGGTGGCCGGCTCCTCCGTGTTCAACAAACCCGATCGCAAAGCGGCCATCGCTGCGCTGCACCGGGCCGGCGACGAAGGACGGGCGCGCCGCCACCAGAGCCGGGCGTGAGAAGTGGGGCCGTCGTCGTCGTCGTCGTCGTCGCGCTCTGTTCCTGCCAGCGTGCCCCACCGATGACCCGGGTGCGCGTGAGCCTCGAAGGAGACGGAGCAACTGCCGCCGTCGTCGTCGTCGAAGGCGCCGTCTCTTCCTTGGCTGGCTCAAGATCGGTGCGCAGTGTCGCCTGCGCCGACGCCGCCGTCGTCGAGGTCAATGCCGGGCCCGACGCCGCCGCCGCCGTCAAAGACGCGCTCGCCAAGGTCAAGCTCCCCGCCGACGTCTTCGTCGACGTGCGCACGGTGGAAGACGAGGTCGTCGTCTTGGCCGTGCGCGGATCCGATCCCTTCGTGGCCCGCACCTTCGTCGACGCGCAGTTGGCCACGCCCTTGTCCAAGGTCGCCGGCGTCGTCGGCGTGAAGGTGCTGGGCGGACGGCGGGAGCGCCAAGTGCGCGTCGATCTCGAGCGCATGCTGGCCCGTGATGTGTCGCTGCCCGAGCTTGCTCAAGCTGCGGGGGGCGGCGCCTCGCTCGAGGCCACCATCGTGCGCGACCAGGGGAGCCCACCAGCTGAGCCAACGATGACGAAGGGTGCAGAGCCGACGCCGTCGTCTGCGGCTGTGAAGCTCGTCGACGTCGCCACCATCGGCCCCGCCTCGGCCGGTGAGCCCTTGCGACGCGATGGTGCAGTGTCTGTGCGTGTGCTCGGTGCTGCCGGCGCACGGGCAGCCGTGATCAAGGCCGCTGCAGCAGTGGCCCGACCAGCAGGCATCGACGTCGCCGCCCTCGACGACGACAGCGTCGAAAGCGCCGATCTCATCCTCATCGACGCCACCCCCGAGCAGGTGCTGCAGGCGCAACGCACGGTGCTGGGCATCCCCGGCGTCCACCTGGCCGAGAATCCCAGCAGCCTGCAGGTCATCGTCGACGAGAAGCGCGCCCTGGAGCTGGGCGTCAGCAGCAACGACGTCGCCCGCGTCGCCGCCATCGCTGCTGGTGATGGTTTCGTCCTCGTGCGCAACACCGAAAACGTGGTGCTGCGTCTCGAGCGCGCCGTGCCCCTGGAGCTGATGGGACAGCTGATCGTGGCCCGCTCCGCCGCCGGACCCGTGCGCCTGCTCGACGTCGCCCGCATCGAAACCCGCCCCGCGCGCAGCGATCGTCTCGATGGCAAAGCCGTGCAGCGCCTGCGTCTGAGCTTTGACGTCGGCGTGAGAAAGCGCGCCTTGGCTGCCCTCGATCAAGAGCTGCGCTCCCTCAAAGGCGTGCGAGCCCTCATCGAACGCGACGACATCGGCGCTGGAGTGTGTCCTTGATCCGATCGCTGCTCCCCTGGCTCATGGCCGGCGCGCTGGCGTCGTCGTCGTCGTGGGCGGCCACCCCCAAGCCCGCGCTCAGCACCGAGGCCATGGCAGCCACCGCGCACCCCGAAGCGACCCAGGCTGCCCTCACCATGCTCAAGGCCGGCGGCAACGCCGTCGACGCCGCTGTCGCTGCGGCCTTCGCCATCTCCGTCGTCGAACCCTTCTCGGCGGGCATCGGCGGCGGCGGCTTCGCGGTCTTTTTCGACGCCAAGACCAAAGAGACCAAGGCCCTGGACTTTCGAGAGACCGCACCGAAAAGAGCCACGCGCGACATGTTCGTCGACGCCGCCGGCAAAGTGGTCGAAGGCCGCTCCGTCGACGGCTGGTTGAGCGTGGCTGTTCCCGGCGTCGTCCCCGGGCTCTTCGAGCTGCACAAGGGTCGGGGCAAGCTTCCCTGGGCCAAGGTCGTCGCCCCGGCGATTGAGCTGGCCAGCAAAGGCTTCGTCGTCGGTCAGCACTTCGTCGACAGCGCGGCGGTGCGCGAAGACGCGCTGCGCGGTGCGGGCTCGGAGCCGGTCTTCTTCCGGCGGCTGGGCGCCGACGGCGATCGCACCGGTGTGGGTTGGGCCCCCCCCGTCGTCGGCGACCGCTTGGTGCAGAAGGACCTCGCCAACACGCTGAAGGCCATCGCCAAGAATCCGCGCGCCATGCACGAAGGCGCCATCGCCAAAACCATCGCCGCCGAAATGAAGGCCCACGGCGGCCTCGTCGACGAAGCCGACCTCAAGGCCTACCGCCCCATCTGGCGCACGCCGCTGTGCGGGCCCTACCGAGACTTGACCCTGTGCACCATGCCGCCGCCGTCGTCGGGGGGCGTGCACCTGCTGCAGATCTTGCGCTTGCTCGATGGCACCGATCTCAAAGCCGGTGGCTGGCACGACGTCGACAACGCCTCCCGCCTCATCGAGTCCATGCGCACCGCCTTCGCCGATCGTGCCGTGTGGCTCGGTGATCCCGCCTTCGTCGACGTTCCGATGGCCCAGCTGACGTCGACGGCCTACGCCGATCTGCGCCGCCCAGAGATCGACCCCAAGCACGCGCGCAAGAGCACCACCGTGAAAGCTGGCACTCCGGAACAACTCGGCTTGCCCAAGGGCTCTGCAGTGCCACCCATGAAGGCCCGCAACGAGTCCCAAGACACCAGCCACCTCACCGTCGTCGACCAAGAGCGCAACGCCGTCAGTCTCACCTTCACGGTCAACTACAGCTTCGGCTCCGGCGTCGTCGTCAAAGGCACCGGCATCTTGCTCAACGACGAGATGGACGACTTCGCAGCAGCCCCCGGTGTGCCCAACAGCTACGGCCTCGTCGGCGGCGAAGCCAATGCGGTGGCGCCGGGCAAGATCCCGCTTTCGTCAATGACGCCCTTGATCGCCACCCGCGCCGGTCGCTTCGTGCTCAGCGCGGGGGCTCCCGGGGGCAGCACCATCATCACCACCACGCTCCAAACCGTCCTGCACGTCGTCGACTTCGGCATGGACGCCCAGGCCGCCGTCACCGCCCCGCGCATCCACCAACAATGGATGCCCGAAGCCACCCGCATCGAGCGCCTGGGCTTCGACGCCCCGACGCAAAAAGCCCTCGAAGCCCGCGGGCACGTTTTCGACGTCAAGAACGAGGGATGGGGCAACGCCATGTGCATCGTGCAACGCGACGACGGCACCCTCGAAGGCGGCGCCGATCCCCGCGGCGAAGGCAGCGCCGGCGGCCTCTGATCACGCGCAGGAGAGGCAATGAGCGTCCACGCCTACCGAAAAGAGCTCGCCGCCGTCCTCGACGGCAAAGATCCCCGGGCCACCCAAACGCCGCCGGGCAGCGCGGTGCTGGTCTTTGCCGACGAGGGGACCATCACCGTGCAAATCCACCCCACCCGCGTCGTCGTCGTCGACGGCGGCGCCTCCCTCGAGGGCCATCCCACGGCGCTGGTGCGTGCCACCCTCGCCGACTGGCTGCGCGCGTGTGAATCGGGCGGGAAGGATTCGGCGCGCAGGCCGGAGGATGCAGCTTGGGGGCCGGAGGCCGGAGCGCCAATGACGGGCATCGAGATCTACGGCGACGCCAGCGTCTTGGGCTGCATCGCCCGGGTCATGGACGCCAAGCGCGACGGCGTCGCTGCGCGCTTCTTTCGCTGAAGCTCAGCGGACGCTCAGCCGCTGTCGTGGGAGGCGACGAAGGCCTTCTTCTCGGCGAAGGCCCTCAAGGTCAGCACCTCGGGAAAGGCCAAATAGTACTCGCGCTCGCACACCAGAGCGGCATCGGCGGGCACGGCGTGGGTGAGCGCGGAGGCGACGTCGATGAGCTTCAGCACGGCGGCGAAGTCGAAGCGCTCCTTGCCTCTCTTTTGGGCCTCGACCTTGGCGGCAGCCAGACGTTTGGCGTTGGCGGCGTCGTGCTGGGTGCGCAAGGCCCGCACGTGATCGAGAGCCTCTTGCCCCTTCTTGACCTGCGGCGCCTTCGACGTCGACGTCATCACACCGCCTGGCCTGAGGGCAAAGAACGTCCGTGGGCTTCGAGGGCGGCTTCGAGAGTGAGCCCGGCGTAGCGCATCAACGCTTCTTGGGCGGCGTTGCGGAAGGGTCCCTGCAAGCTGCCGGTGAGCTGGTCGACGAAGACCGGGTCGATCGTCTGGGTGCGCAAACGCTCGACCTCCTCGTGGGGCGGGGCCACGCAGCTGTCGAACAGGGCCGTGTCTTTGATCTGGAGCTCTCCATCGCGCTTCTGGGCGACGCACACCTTCGAGCCATCTCCCGCCGTCGCAAAGAGGTCGTAGCGCGTCACGGCTTCGCTCTGGATGGCCCGCTCGATCACCTGCAAGCGACCCTCACGCACCTCGGCGAAGCCGTAAGCGATGGCCGAGAAGGGCACGATGGGATCGACCCCGCCGGCCTGGCGCATCAGCACGCCCATGACCGAGAAAGCCAGGTTGGCGTCGACGTCGATGAGCTCCACTGCTTTGCCGTTGGCTTCGGCGGCGGCGACGATGTCGGAGACGTCGTTGGGCGATCCCAGGCGACGATCGACGACCATCGAGATCGCCTCTTTCTGCAGGGTCTGCAGCAAGCGCCAAGAGATGGCCGAGCCCTCCTCGTGCACCTGGTTCGAGCTCACCTTCGCGCCGCGCTGGGCTTCGGCAGCGACCAGCTCGGCCTTGATGGGATCGGGGTTGATCGACGACGCCGGATTGTCCTTGAGGAAAGCAACCCCGGCCTTGAGCGTGTCGACGTTGGCGAGGGTGCGCGTTTTGCCGACGGCGGTGTTGCCGCGCATCGCAAAGACCGTGGGCTTGCCGCTGGTGCCGAGGGCTTGGTTCAAGCCCGTCGCCAGCGCCAACGAACGCGCATAGAGCGACTCGTGCAGCTCCCGGCGCTCGGGGGTCCAGTGGGCCAAGCCGTCGAGGTAGTCCCACTTGCCGGCCTTGGGCATCTCGGTGGCGAGGGTGTAGGCGCTCGAAGTGACGACGGTGCCACCGCTGCGGTTCAAGACTTCGCGCAACAGGCCGTCGGCAGCCGGGGAGCCGCCGGCCATGTGCTTCACCTGGGCCAGCGTCGCCGCCGCATTCTGTTTCCCGATGGAGAGTCGGGTGATGACGCCCTCATCCGTGATGTAGGAGACGTGGCTCCGGTCGCCGCCCACGACGCAGAAGGCCAACTGCCGCAGCAGGGCCGGGGCTCCCTTTTCGAGCTGGGTGTGGAGCTTGTGATCGAAGCCGACGTGAGCGATGAGCTCGCGGCCTTTGGCGACGGCTTCGGCAAAGTGATCCGCTTCGCCAGCGTTTCTCGGGGTGCGCAGCCCGGCCTCGAGCTTCAGCAAGGCTTTGACCGCGGCCCTGGGGTCGGGCGGGGCGACGGCTTCGACGATGGCGGGCAGCAGCAAACGCCGCGTCGAGCCGGTCTCTCGGTCGTGCACTTCGACGACGGAGCCAGGTTTGACGTCGGCGACGGCGGCGCGGACTTGCTTGGCGTTGCTCTGGGGGATCGCAGCCCAGGCCACGGACTTGCCGTCTACCTGCAGGGTGAAGCGAGGTGCTGCGCCGTCGCTGGTGCTGTCGAGCAGCGCGATGGCGGGCTTGCCGCCGATGGTCTTCAAGCTTGCCTGCACGTTGTCGGCGCCGGCTGAGCTGTCGGCCCGTGCCAAGTAGAGCGGGACCCCAGCCACCAGTTCGTCGGGGAGCAGGCCGCCGGCCTTCATGGTGCCAAACACCGCCGCCAACACCGACGACACCGTGTTCTTCTTGTCGTCGACGGAGAGCCGGTCGAAGTCGACCTTCTGCTGGGCGCCGGGCTCGTAGGACAGCTTCTGCAGCCAGCGCTGGTGCGATCCCTTGAGCGCGCCGTGGGCAAAGGGGAGGGCCTTCCAATCGGGTTCCCTGCCGCTGGCGAAGGACTGGTGCGCGCTCACGATCTCTGAGCCCAACCGCTTCAAGTAGCCCTGCGTCTGCGGCGACAGCGCCCCCTTCTCCAGCGCCGCCGTCGTCGTCACCTGTTCGGGCAGTGCCTTGGCAGCGGCAGCATGGGCGTCGCCGTCGGTCCCTTGGGCGAAGGTTCCGCCAGCGGCGTCGAGCATGCCTGCGATCGCGGCCTGCACACCCGCGATGTTCAAGCCCTCCATGGTTGCAATCAGCTTGGGATCACCGCTCTCGAGAATCACCGACGACGGCGCCATGAAGACCCGGGCCCGCGCCTTTTTGCCCTCGCCGAGGTCGACGCCGAGGTCATCGCTCTTGCTGCCTTGGACCGTGCGCGACAAAGCATCCGCGTACCAGAGGTCATGGGCCAAGAGGCTGCCCAAGTTCGCCCCGCTCTTGTGCAGGGCGGAGAGATCGCGGGTGAGCGCTTTGACGTCGACGGCGGCGCCGTCGACGGCGGCCCCCGGCTGTCCCGCGATTTGAGAGATGACCTTGGCCTGTTGGGCGAGAATCCTCTCGGCGTGGCGCAACGAGGTCGCTGCTGCCTCCGCTGGAGCCTGCACGCTCAAGCCCAGGAGGGCCTTGGCCGTCGCCGACGCCACCTTGACCTTGAGGCCGGCGACGTCGGCGGAGGAGAGGTTGCCTTCTTTGACCCAGCTGTCGGCGGCGACGGCCTTTTCGACCTGGGTGATGACCAGCGCGTTGAGGGCGGGGTTGGCAGCGTCGACGCCGGCGGAGCGCGCGCGGATCTCGGCCGCGACCTTGTCGGCGATCTGCTGGGTGCGCGCGGTGGTGATCTTGGGCGGGACGCGAATCGACATTCCTAGAGGATCCCCGCTCCCTGAAGGTAGGCCTTCACCTGGTCAATGTCTTTGGCGACCTGCGGCCACCCTTTGCTTGCCGCCAGCGAGTTGAAATCGGTCATCAAATCGTTCTTGGGGGCAAAGCGCGACACACCCTTCTCGGCCTTCTTGGGGTCGGCGTGGTTGGCCTCGACGATGCCTTGTCCCCCCTTGCTGACCAGCCATCCCGTCTGGGCGGCGCGAGCAGCGAACTGGGCGACGACGTCTTCGGTGGTCTTGGGGCCGGCCAACGCCGCGGCGAGCTCGGCGGGGCTGCGGTTCAGAGCCCGGTCCAGCAGCGCTTTCGCGGCCCCCGAACCCGCGAGGGCGCCAGCGAAGTCGAGCACGGCCTGGCCGGCGTAGACCCCGGGGCGGTTGAGGGCCTTGTCGGCGTCGCCGAAGCCGTATTGATTGAACATCCAGCCGTTGTTGTCGTCGGCGACGAAGCTCTTCAGGCCGCCCAGCTTCGTCACCGTTGTTTGGAGGTCAGCAACCGGGACCCAGCCGGATTTCGATCCCAGGGTCGCAGCGGCGAGGGCGTCGGCGAGAGTGGTGCCGAGGTCGGCGCGCTGCTGGGCCGACGCCCCGGCGATTGTGCTCTGGTAGTGGGGCACCAGTGCCTTGCGAACGGTGGTTTCGTCGACGCCGAACTTGCGCGACAGCTCACCAGCGACGTAGCCGGCGTGCTGCTTGACTGCGGCTTCGTTCATCCTGGGGTCTTCGAGGCCGGTGAATTTGCCGGTGGCGAAGTGGGCGGCCGTTTTCTGAGCGACGTCGCTGAGGAGCTTGGTTGCCGTTTCCATGTGGGCCGCAGCCCCAGGAACGCTCGACGTTGCCTGGGCAAACTGCGCGGCAGAAAGGTTGGCGTAGCTCTCGCTGTGGCGCGCATAGCCTGGTTGGAACTTGTCCTTGATGTCGCCGACGCTGGTCTGCTGCAGGCTCTTTAGGGTCAGGGCCACGGCGTCGACGGGCCCGCCACGTTGGGGCACCGGGCCCGCCGTGAAGCGGGCGACGTGGCCGGCCGCGTCCGCCGACGCTGCCGCGATGGACGCCGCCGAACCCGCGCCGTCGATGGTCACGGTCTTCACGAGCTTGGTCAGCTCGTCTTTGTGGGCGTCGCACCAGGCCTGGTTGAAGGCGCCGAAGCCCTCTTTGGCGACGTCGGCGTGGGGCAGCTGACCGGTCTTGAGGTAGGAGCCGATCTGTTCGGCGAGGTAGACCGCGCCGTTGTTGACGCGGTTTTTGTCCTTGTCCCACACCGCCTTGTCGCCGAGGGCCGAGGACACGCCCTGGTCGACGACGAGCACCGCGGGATTGCCCTTTTCGATGGCCCGCATGAAGTCAAAGACCGTGACATCGCGGCCGCCGGTGGCAACGAAGGCGTTCGACGCCAGCGCCGTCGCCTGGTTGTATTTGTCGCCGCTGCCAAAGACGTACTTCGGCGCGCCTTCGTAGGCCGCGGTGTCGAGGCCGGGGGGGAATTTCTTCGGATCGATGTAGCCGACGTAGTCCTTGGCCGTGATCGACAGCACGGGGATGTGCTGGCTCTGGCCGGCCATGGTTGTGATGGCGTCAATGCTGCCCGCGTCGGCGGTGGGGCTGGTGATGAGGCCGACGTTGCCGGTGCCCAGCTTGTCGGTGAAGGCGGCGACGAAGGCGGCGGTGTTTTCGGCGTACTTGGTACCCGCGGGCGGCGCGGAGTAGCCGGAGAATTGGGCCCGGGTGGCGCGGCCGGCGAAGGCTTCGTCGGCGATCTTGACGATCTCCTTGGGCAGCGAGAGCCCGCGCAAGTTGAGCTGTTTGACCTTGGCAGGGTCGACGCCGTCGAGCACGCCGCCCCGCGCCGCCACCATCGGGCTCAGGATGCCCGACGACGGCACTGCTGCGACCTTCTTGCCGCCGGCCTCCGACACCATTTGCAGCCCAGCGCCGCTCAGGTTCGCAGCACCGCCCATCTGCTGCACCGCCTGCGCGAGACCAAAAACGTGGCTGAAGCCCTTTTCCTGCGCCTCCGCCAGGACGGCGAGGGCATCGATCTTGGTGAGCCCGGCCTTTTCCAAGGCACCGAGGTCCTTGTTCGCGACCAAGGTCTCCAGAGCCGCTCGACCCTGGGTGTGGACAAAACTCGAGAGCTTTTGCTGGCCAACGGCTGAGATCACGAGAGCCTCCAAGGACGAAACGGACCGCGACTCTATCCCTGGCACCCAGCCTTTGGCGAAGCGCCCCTCGTCGTGGCAGCCTCGTCACGGCCGCCTAGCGGCAGGCCCGTTGTTGCCTGAGGGCGTCGTCGGTAGACGGACCCCGGTCCGTTTCTATGGCGGGAGGGAGGATCATGGGACGTTTCTTGCCGTTGGTGCCGCAGGGTCCCGAGGGCGCCGAGGTGCCGGGGTTGTCGCCGCCCCTACCCGAACGCAAGGACGCGGCTCGAAACCGCAAGAAGATTCTCGATGCCGCCCGCACTCTGATGAAGACGCGCGGGCTCGACGTGGTGGGCATGGATGAGCTGGCCGCCGCTGCCGGCGTCGGCAAGGGCACGCTCTACCGGCGCTTCACGGACAAGTTCGCCCTCTTTCGCGCCTTGCTCAACGACGACGAACTGGCCCTGCAAGAGCTCGTGCGCGGGCGGTGTGGTCTGCCCAAGGAAGCCAGCCCCCAGCAACGTTTGTTGACGACCTGGGCCGCCTTCGTCGACTTCGTCATCGACAACGCCGACGTCCTGGCCGCCGCCGAGATGGAGGTCCGATCGCGTACAGTGTTGTGCGATTCTCCGCCCTACCGCTGGCGCCACAAGGAGCTGGTTCGGCACCTGGTCGCCTGTCAGATCGAAGGGCAGCGCGCCTCGTTGATCGCCGACGCGTGGATGTTGACCCTGGCGGGCGACGTCGTGCGGCGGGCGGTGGCGCGCTCCTCTGCCGAGGCGGTGCGCTCTACCTGGCGGGCCTTGCCCACCGGCACGGCGCTGGGCATGCAAGACGGGAGAGAGTCAACGTGAAGACCCTGTTCCGCCTGGCCGTCGTCGTCGTGGTGCTTTTGGCCGGGGTGGCCTTGGCCTTGCGCGATTCGCCCTATTGGACGCCCCTGGAGATTCAGCGGGGGCTGCAGGATCGCGACGTGGCCCGCGTCGAACGCGCGGTGGCTCTGGAGCGCTTCAGCCGTTCGTCGACGGAGGTGTTGGGATCGCTGCTGGCCGCCGACGTCGGCATCGGCGGCGACGACATCGGCAGCAAGGCGTTGTCGGCTCTGGTGGGTGCGGTGGCGGAGCGCATCGGTGGTGCGATGTCCCGCGAGTCCGCCCAAGAGATGCGCCGGGCCATTCGCGAAGGGCGGCTCGAACGACGCATCGGTCCCTTCGAGATCAACGACGGCTTCGACGCCATCGGTCGGGTGAGCACCACCATCGACGGCGGCACCCTGGAGATCAGGGGCCATTGCGACGACGTCGACGCTTCCCTGGTGCTGTTGCTCGAGCGCTACGACGACGGCATCTTTGGGGGGCGTCCTCGCCGTTACGTGGTGGTGGGCATCGACGCCGACAGCGGTCGCACCCTGGCCAAGCAGTGCCGCGCCTCAACGAGCCCACCCCGGAGACCGGCCGAGCCCAAGTGGCACCCATGAAGATCGCGATCTTTGCCCGCCGCACGGGCTCGTTGACCAGGTCGCCAGAGCCTCAGTGCGATCGCTTTCGCACCGCAGCCCTCGACCGGGGCCACGAGGTGCGCGATGCCGACGTCGGCGCTTTCATCCGGGGTGACGTCGACGTCGTGGTGGGCGGGGCCATTCTGATCGGCGGGGTGAGGGTGGACGACGTCGACGCCGTGATCCTGGGCCCGTTGCCCGGTCCCGCCGCGCGCACCACGCCGCCGGGTCTGGAGGTATCGGCGGAGGCTCATGCGCTCTTGACGACGCAGCAGTACGAACGCCACGTGCTCGCGTGGTCCATCGTGGGCGAGCTCGAGGCCCGGGGGATCCCGGTGTTGTCGTCGCCATCGAAGGCGCGGCCCCTTGACTTCAAGCCCGCGCAGTTGCTGGCCTTGGCCCGCGCGGGCCTACCGGTGCCCCGCACGCGCATCACTCGGGGGCTGGGCGTCAGCGACGACGTCGATTGGCTCCAGAAACCCATCGCCGGCGGCCCCGTCGTCACCCTGGGCACCACGGCGATGCCCGCGATCCAGCAGCCCCGCATGCGCGGCTGCGACCTGCGCGCGGTGGTGGTGGGCGACGAAGTGGTGGCCGTCGCGCGCTTCCCCGGCGACGACGATGTCGTCGACCTGCGCCAGCGCCCCGCCTTCGTCGACGGCAGCGCCTGCTGGGAACGCGAAGACAACGAGCGCGTCGCCGTCCTCGCCCGGGCCGCCGCCCAGGTGTGCTGCTGCGACTTCGCCGCCGTCGACTTGAAGATGGGACGACGACAAAGCGATCACCTCACCATCCTCGAGGTCAACCGCACCCCCGTGGTCATCGACATCGAAGACGACCTCGGCGCTCCCATCACCCAGCGCTTCCTCGACCTGGTCGAAGAGCGAGCCCGCTAGCCAACTCTCCTGCAGGCGAGGCGGTCGCCGTCGTCACCGGCTCCGTGCGGCTCGGTCGCCGGAGCAAGAACCGACGCCCGCGCAGCGCCGACCCCTGGCGAGCCGCAGCGGAAGCACCCGCGCATCTGGGGGCGCCTTCACTGCGAGACGCGACGCGGGCTGCGCGCTGCAACACCTCGTTTCCCTCGAGCTCTGCCGGTGCCGATGCGTTCATCCACTCGTCTCCGTGCGCCGACGACGACGTCAAAGCGACGGCAACAGCTCGAGGGAACGGTGCACGCAAAGGGCAGGGGTCCAGGGGGGTTGCCCTGGAGCGCTTCGCCACCACCAGGTACCCCCTTGGCCCGGCCGGAGGCCTTCTCCGCGCGAAGCGCGTTCTCCGCGCAGCGCGTCTCCGCCCGCCGCGCGTCTCCGCCCGCAGCGCGTCTCCGCCCGCCGCAGGCGAATTCAAGAGCGTGTCGACGTCACGATCCAGATTCCAACAGCAACGAATGCACCCACCCCCGACCCGGTTGTAGCTTCACCGCCGCCATCGCCGCTGCCTTCACCAAGAGGGCAAAACCGCCCACCTGGAGCTCAAAATGATTGAGGGCCTGCTTGCTCTCTCCCTTTCTCTTTCGGCCCCGGCGGGCAGCGCGGAGGCTGGAGCCCGACCCACCGTCAGCAAAGACGTCGTCGACGCCGTCGGCTCCCAAGACGTCATCGTCAAGGTTCCAAAGACCGGCATGGTGCACCTCGCTGTGCAAAGCGAAGTCGGCGTCGCCTGCACGCTGGTCGATCACCTGCGCGGTCCCTTTTTCGACAACGGCGTCGTCGGCAAAACGGATTGCCAGGCCGACGTCTTGATGGATCAGGGCCTCTACAAGCTGCGCCTCCGCGCTCCCCTGGCGCTGGCAGGCGCGAAGAAAAGCGCTGTCCCCAGGGCCAAGGTGAGCGTGACCGCGTTCGTCGACGTCGACGTTCCCCTGGTGTTGCTGCCGGGGCGCTCCTCGGTGCTCGAGCTGTCGCCCGGCAAACAGGTGACGCGCTGGTTGCGGGTGCCCAGCCAGCAGGAGGTCGTCGTCGACGTCTACGGCCGCACCGCCGGCGTCGTTGAGCTGTGGCGCGATGGCCAGTGGGTCACCGACTTTGGCAGAAACACCCAGATCGAAAGACCCGTCGCCGGACGCCCGATCCACCACCTGCACCTTCAGGCCACCGTCGACCCCGGCGACTATGCGCTGGTCGTCTACGGCAGCGATGCCCAGACCTTCAGCGTCGGCAGCGACGACAACACCGTCTTCGTCGGCTACGACGCTCCTCCCGCGTCGACCTCGCGCAGCGAGATCTTCACCTTGCCGGCCTGGGGCGCCACCAGCGTGCGCGTGCCCGAGGGTCGCATCGCAGCCTTCCTCTCGGTGGATGGCAAGCGCGTCGATCCCGTCACCCTCAGCGCCATTGGCGTCGTCAGCGACGACAAGATCAGCTTTCGGCGTGGCTCGACGACGAGCTGCTCGATCCTGCCCAACGCCACCGTCGCCGGCTGCACGCTGCAGAGCGGACAGAACAACCAGAAGGCCACCATTGTCGAGGTCAGAGGTCCCCCGGGCACCGTAGGACGCGTGGTGTGGGCGCCGCTGAACACCCGCGACAACGTTGCCTTCGGCGACGCCCGCTCCGACGTCGTCGTCGACTTCGCCGCCGGCATCACCGATGTCGCGGTCAGCGGTCTGCCCATCAGCGTCGATGAAGCGCCCCTGGGCTGTGTGCTCGAGAAGCTCGATGCCAAGGGAAACTTCGCCGGCGTCGTCGCCCGCGACTTGCCCTCCGTCGGTCTGACGCAGGCGTGGAGGCGTCGCTTCAACACCGACGCGACCTCGTTGGCCGTGTGGTTCTCCGTCGACCGCCCCGGCATCTACGGCATTACCGGCAACGACGCGCTCGGGGCCTCGTGCGAGGTGTTCCGCCTCGAGGACAACGGCCTCAAGACCCGCGTCGGCGCTGGCAAAGATGGCAGCTGCAGCCACAAGATTCCTCTGCCCGCCGGACCCATCGAAGTGCGCTTTTACGGCGGCAAACCGGGCATCCAGGAGCTGCGGGTCGGACAAGTGGGCCTGGCAGCCCTGGTCGGCAACGACGACGAAGCACCCATGCGCTCGGGCTGCTTCTTCGCCGGCCTCGCTTTGCAGGGGAAATATCGCGTGGTCACCAACGACGACGCTGGCGCCACCCTCCGAGCCGTCTTCGGCCTCCGAGGTGCGCCAGCGGTTGGAGCATCGGCAGGGAGTGGTGGGTTGGCCCAAGGCTCTGCTGTCGTCGCCGTCGATCCCCACCGCACCTTGCGCCTTGCTCTCGCTGCCGGGGCCTCGGTGCAGGCCAAGAACATCGGGCCGGGTGCGTTCAGCTGCGCTCTCGACGGCCAGCCTTTGGCGTCGTGCGAATCCGGACCGCTGACCACCGGGGCCACGCTCACCCTCGACAACGCCGGCACGCGCCCCTCGCTTGCGCTCATTGCGCGCGTCACGCCGCCTGCGCCGGCGCCGCCCCTCGACCCCTTCAAGGGCGCTCCACCCCGTCTGCCCGTGGTCGCCGAGGGTAAGACCGTGTGGTTCGACCTGGATGGCACCACGAGCAAGAGCTTCCTCGTCGACGTCGCCAGCGCCGGCCTCTTCGACGTCGCCACCGAGGGCCTGCTGGCCACGCGCTGTGCCGTGCGCACCGCGGTGTCGTCGCGTCTCTTTGCAGGCAACCAAAACGGCCGCGGCCGCAATTGCCTGGTCGGCAGCTACCTCAAGCCCGGGCGCTACCTCGTCGAAGTCGCCGCCAATGGGCGCAGCAAAGGACGCGCGGGACTGCGCCTCAGCGCCAAACCCGCCTGGGCCGGCGGCGATCTTTCCCTGGGCGACGAACGCTTCGTCACCGTCGACGCTGGAGCCCTGGCCCGCCACGCCTTCACGCTGAAGCAGGACACCCAGATTGATTGGGAACTGCACGCCCAGGGTGCCGAGCTCTCCTGCCGCCTCGACGACAATGACGGCTGGCCCATCCGCAAAGTGCCCCATGCCTGTGCCGGCAATGAGCTGCTGCCCGCCGGCGCCTACACGCTGAACGTCTTGCCCCTCACCGTCGAGAGCCGCCGCGCCTTGCGACTGGGCGAGCCCAAAAACCAGGAGACCCTGCGCGGCACCAAGACCCACAGCCTGGCGCTCAACACCAACTACCAAGCCGAGCTCGGCGACGATGGCAGCGACAGCTTCCGCTTCACCCTCACCAGCGACGTCGACGTCGGCATCACCCTGGGCAACGCCATGCAGGGCCGCCTCTATGCCACCGATGCCAAAGGCCAAAAGACCGAGGTCGCAGCCACCATCGCTCCCGTCGGCGGCGGCGGCTCTTTCTCCCTCGCCGAAAGCGCCAGCCCCGCACAGGACGAAGAGGGCGAAGTGGACCGCGGCAGCGAGGACAACGCCGACAACGAGGACTACGTCGAAAACGACGGCGACAGCGACGACGAGAGCAACGAAGACGACGGCGACGGCAACGACAGCGGCGAAGACGACACCGACGGCGACGGTGACAGCACGCGCTACGGAAACCGCGGCGGCGACAATGGTGCCGCGGCTTCGTCCTTGTTGCAGGCGACCGTGCACCACGCGTTGCCACCGCTGAGCGGCCAGGTGGTCGCTCTCAAGGCCGGCACCTGGATCTTGGAGACCGAGCACAGCCGCGGCGACGTCGCCGTCTCCTACGGCGTGCAGATCGAGGTGCGCGCCCTGCTGCCTGGCGTGCACATGCGCACCCAAGCCCCCGTCGTCATCGACGTCAAAGCCCCCGACAGCGCGAGTGCCGGCCTGGTGCGCATCAAGACCCGCGGCGAAACCGACGTCGCCTGCCGCTTGCTCGATGAGCGCGGCACCTTGGTTGCCTCGAGTCAGAGCTCGGGCGCCGACTGGAACTGCGCGCTCGCTGTTCCCCTGGTGGCCAGCTCCAACTACCGCTTGTACGTCGACGCCGAAGTGCTGCAGCCCGGGCCCACCGAGGTCTCGGCCCAGTTTCTCGAGGCCAAAGACACCGGCCCCCTCAAAGACGGCGACAACTTCAAGCTGGTCGGCAAGGTCGCTCGCTCCACCCTGGTGCCGAGCAAAGGCAAGGTCAGCGACGTGACCCTGACGTCGTCGGAGGACTTCTCCTGCGCCGCCTTCGACACAGACGGCAGCCTGCTCGATCGCCACGTGGGCGTGCGCAGCTGCTCGATCTTGTTGTGGGGCAACGACGACGTCCGGCCTTTCTCTTTGCTGACCTGGACCGCCGACCGGCCCGCCAGCGTGAAGGTGCAGCTGCAAGAGCGAGCGTTGTCGTCGTCGGGCGGCTTCTTCTCCTCGGGTGAGCTCAGCGACGACGTCGTGCAGACCGCCGCGGTGAGTGGGCGCGGACGCTTCGAGACCGCAGCCAATGCCCGCTGCTTGCCCAAACAGACGCGCGGCGCGCTGGTGCCGTGCCCGGGGACGGCGTCTTTCGATCCCCGCGTCGACGGCGACAGCGTGCTGATCGGGGTGGCCCGCGGCGAGAAGGCCAAGGTCTCTTTTCACGAGCTGTTGGGACAACTCGATGCGCCCTCGCACGAGAGCCGGGTGCTCGAAGGCAAGAAGACCATCGAGCGCCAGCAGACCCAGCAAAAGGCCTTGCACGTCGTCGACGTCCAGAGCCTCCCGGGCAGCGCGGCCAACCCGGCCTGTCACATCGAAGGCGGCAGCCACAACGTCGACGGCGCCCGCTGTGTGGCCGCCTCGGGCCTCACCACAGAAAGCCTGTTGTCGACGTGGACCCGACCGGGCGGCTCCTTGGGCGTGAAGCTCGCGCGCCGTTCCATCTTGCCTCCCGCTGCTGTGCCCCTCGTCGAAGGCGACAGCAGCGTCGGCGGCGGCGTCGCCCGCTTTGCTTTGCCTGCGGATCCCTTTCGCCTCGATCTCGCCGTGCCCGCCGATGCCTGGGTGGTGCTGCTCGACGACGGCGAACGGGCCATCGACCTGTGCGCTCCCGCGGCGGACCTCAAGCCCCTCATCAAGGTGCCCCTGGCGCGCTGCGTGTTGCGCGGACGCGGTGGCAGCGTCGTCGTCGCCGGCGTCGAGACCCAGACCGGCCCGCCCGGCCTGAGGGCACAAGACTTCGGGCTGCGCGCCGACATCATGCGCTTCACCGCCTTCGACGAACCCGCCCGTTTGCTGAGCGGCCTCTTCGAGCTGCGACCCCGCGCTCCCGGGCGCGAGCGCCTGCACTTTGCCGCTGCACCCACCGAGCGCAGCCTGCAAATCGAAGGAATCGGCGTCAAAGCCTGCGCCACCCACACCGACGACGGCGCCCGCTTGCCTGGCTGCCGCACGGTGGTTCCCAAAGGCGTCGGGGGCGACATCGTCGTCGAGCACGACGGCCGCGGCGTGCGCGCCACCCTCGGTCCCCCCGGCGATGTCTACGGCAACCGCTACGGCGTGCTGGGCCCAGCCCCCCCGCTGGCGCCCGTGCTGGTGGCGGGTCGGGCAGACGTGCTCTCGGGCAACACCTTCGAGCGCAAGGCCCTCACCAAGGAACGGGGCATGCTGCGCCTGCGCGCCACCAGCGGGGTGTGCGCCGTCGCCTCCGGCCCGCGCGTCTTGCAATCCGGCGGCGGCGGCACCGGCTGCGATCTGCGCGTTCTCGTCGACAAAGGCGAACAGCGCTTGTTGGTGCGCGGCTTCGGCGGCGCCACTCTCGGCGGCACCCTGAGCTGGAGCTTTCAGCCCCTCAGGACCCTCGCCGAAGGCGTCAACGCCGAGACCTTGATCCAGGCCGGCGAAGCCCGGGTCTTTGAGCTCACCCTCTTGGGCGATGGCCAGTTGGGCGTGGGCCTCAAGGTCGACGCCGAAGTCCTCGACTGCGCTCTCTTTCGCATCGTGCCCCCCGGGCAGGTGGGAGCCGGCCAGCAAGAGGTCGTCGCCGACGGCTGCCAGCTCTTTGGTCGCTTCACCAAGGGCACCTGGTACCTGCGCGTCGAGGCACCTCCCGACAGCGGACCACGGCGCTTCTCGCCCGTGGTCTTTGGCCTCAAGGGCGCCGACGTCGACGCCCCCGACGACTACCTCCGCGATTTCTTCACGCGCGTTCCGCGTCCTTCGGTCACCACGAAAGAGGTGCGCTGATGCGCCAATCCAATTCGCACCTGCTCACAGCCAGCGCCGCCGTCGCCGCCATCACGGTCACCGTCATCGGGGTCGCCTTCGCCGGCTACCAACCCGCCGATCGCGTCGTGCGCGCTGCTCCCGCCTCGACCGAGGTGCTGCCCGAGCGCTTCTTGCGCGGTTACGACCCAGTTACGGTCACCTTTGTCGCCGACGTGGGCCCTGGTCCCGGCCCCGCCGACGACGCCTCCGCCTTCGCCCAGCTCAAGCCCAACTGGCCCGGCGCCTGGACCTGGGCCGATCGGCGCACCCTGCAGTTCCGCCCCGCCGAACCCTGGCCCGCCCTGGCCCGCTTCGCCGTCGACGCCCGCGGCACCACCAAGGTGTTGACGACGATGATGGCCGCTCCCGCGCAAATGCACCCCGCTGCAGGGTCGGCGGGTTTGCCTCCCTTTCACACTTTGACGCTGAGCTTTCCCCAGCCCCTGGCCCTCGATGCGCTCAAGCAGATGGTGCGCCTCGAGGTGCGTGACCTGCCTGGGCTGGCCGATTCTCCCCGACGACAGATCGACAGCTTTCAGCTCGCGCTTTTGCCCCGCACCGATCAGAAAGACCCCGCCGTCTACGCCCTCTCCTTCGAAGGCGACGTCGGCGAAGGCCAGATGCTGGTGGTCACCGTTGCCCTCGCGCTCGGCCAGCCTTCCGAAGACAGGGGCGACGGCACGCTGTGGACCGGTCGGGCCAGCACCCGCACCGACTTTCACCTCGAGGAGGTCGTGTGCGCCGGCCAGCGCCTCGGCATCACCGGCAGCCCCAAGGCCCCAAAAGAGCAGGCCCTCGACTGCGGCTCCGCCGGCGAAATGCCCCAGCTCGCCTTTTCGGCGCCGGTCAAAGACCTGTCGTTGACGACGTTGAAAAAGCTGGTGCGGCTGGAGCCCGCGGTGCCCGACCTCAAGCCCACTTTGTTCGGCAAGCGCGTGCAGCTCGAGGGACGCTTCGTGCCCGACACCCTCTACCGCCTGCGCATCGCCGACGCCCCCGTCTTCGACGACCTCGGACGACGGCTGGTGAATCCCGGCGAAGCAGACGTCTACTTCTTCGTCGGTTGGAAGAAGCCCTTTCTGCGCTTGAAGAAGGGCTCGGTCACCGTCGAGCAAAAGGGTCCGCGCATGTTGCCCATGGTCGGCTACGGCGAGACCCGCGCTGATGTGCGCGTGCACAAAATCGATCCCCTGCACGCGGGGCTGTGGCCCTTCCCCGACGAACCCGTCGTCGTCGACGAAGAAAGCGCGCCGCCCTTTCCCGGTGAAGAACCGCCCGCGCCTGGCAATCCCGGCAGCGTCTCCCGCGGCGAGCTGGTCGGACACTTGCGCTTGTTGGGCTCCCCCTTGGCCTCGCGCTTGGTGGATCTGCCGCTGGCCGACAAAGGTGGGGCCACCAACTTCGGTCTCGACATCGCTCCTCTCATCGACGACGCGCCGGGCCAGGGCAAGCTGCGACCGGGCACCTACCTCGTCGGCGTGCGGCGTCTGACCGGCGCCTCAGAGCGGGCCTGGACCCGCGTGCAGGTCACCAACCTCTCGCTCACCGCCGTCGAAGAACGCACCCAGGCCGTCTTCTTCGTGCGCTCTTTGGATGGAGCCGCCGCCGTCGCGGGTGCTTCGATCACGCTCGAGGCCATCGAGGAAAAGAAGGGCGCGCTGGTGAACGTGGTGCTCACCACCGACGCCAAGGGCATGGTCACGCTGCCTCCCCAGCCCTTGTGGCGCCAGATCGTGCGCATCGTGGTGCAGAGCGGTGACGACGCCAACAAAGACACACTGGTTCTTGATCCCGGCAACGCGCCGCCGCACTTCTTCAACAACCACTGGTCGCCGGGTGGTCAATGGCTGTCGATGTTGAACGAGCCGGCGCCGGCGCCGAAGAACGACACGACGCTGGGTTTCTTGTTCACCGAGCGCCCCATCTACCGCCCCGGCGAGAAGATTTTTCTCAAGGGTTACGCGCGCGAAAAAAAGAACGGCCTGCTGGTGATGCCCGGGCTCGGGCAGGGCAAGCCGGTGCAGGGCGGATCGGGATCCTTCCTCGCTGACGAACGCGCGCAGACGCCGCTGCGCTCCACGGCCAAGCTCACCATCAAGGTCATCGGACCCGGCGACCAGGAATACGTGTTGCCGACGACGACGACGGCCCTCTTTGGCGGGGATGCGGTCTTTGCGGAAAAAGAGCCGCCCACCGGTTGGTACACGGCCCAGCTTTTCCTCTCGTCGATGGCTTCGCCGATCGCCACCCGACGCTTTCAGATCGAGGCCTACAAGCTGCCAACCTTCGAGGTGCAGCTGAGCAGCAAGAGCATGGTCCCTCTCGACCAGCCCTTCAGCGTCAAGGCCATGGCCCGCTATTACGCCGGCGGCAACGTCGCTGGCCAACCCATCCGCTGGCACGTCACCCGTCGTCCTGCTTGGCATGTGCCCAAGGGGCGCGAGGGTTTC
Organism: Myxococcales bacterium; assembly: GCA_023248635.1. GTDB lineage: Bacteria > Myxococcota > UBA727 > UBA727 > VGSZ01 > VGSZ01. Next base: position 35,186 of record JAHFED010000020.1, on the reverse strand, counting down.
CTCTTTGCGTCGTCGTCGCAGTTTGCGCGACCGGAGGCCCGCAGCCGCGAAGAGCAGACCGAAAAGACCTCGACCTTGGCCGACGACGGCTCCGACAGCATGGAGGTGAACCCCCAAAAGGACATCGACGGCTCGCCGCGCACGTATCGCTTTGAGGCCACAGTTACCGGCGCCGACGACCAGGAGGTTTCCGCGGTCACCGAGGTGCTCGCGCTGCCTCCTTTCGCGCTGGGCATGAAGCTGCAGCGTTTTGCCAAGAGTGCGACCAGCATCAGTCCGGAGATCATCGCCGTCGGCGTCGACGACAAAGCCCTGGTGGGTCAGAAGGTCGAGCTGCGTCTCTACAAGCGCAGCTGGCACTCGCATTTGCGCGAGAGTCACTTCGCCACCGGCGAAGCCAGCTACGTCACCGAGCAAGAAGACAAAAAGATCGCGGAAAAGACAGCGACGACGACGGCGGAGCCCCTGCGGGTGGACTTCGCCGTCGATGGCGCTGGCGTCTACGTCGTCGAAATCAGCGCCAAGGACAAGCTCGGACGCGTGCAGGCTCTCTCCGCCGACCTCTACATCGGCGGCAAGGAGCCCATCGCCTGGCAAAAGGGACAGGCCGGCGTCTTCGAGCTCGTGCCCGACCAGCCCAAGTACAACCCCGGCGACACCGCCAACATCGTGGTCAAGAGTCCCTTCACCAAGGCCAAGGCGCTGGTGATCGTCGAGCAGCCTGGCAAAAACGAATACCGGGTCGTCGACGTCGACGGCGGCCAGGCCACCATCAGCATCCCGGTGGATCGATCGATGACGCCCAACTTGCCGGTGCACGTGGTGTTGATGCGCGGACGCTTGGGCGATCCCAGCTCGGCCAGCGGCAGGGCCGATGACGGACCCTATCGGCCGCAGTCAATGGGATCGTCCATCGACCTCGAGATCGTGCCGCAGAAGAACATCGTCGACGTCACCCTCACCCATCCCGAGCAGGCCCGGCCCGGCGCCATCATCGACCTCAGTGTCTTCCTCAAAGACGACAAAGGTGCGCCCCTCGCCGGCGAAGTCACCCTCTGGCTCGTCGACGAAGCCGTGCTCGCGCTGGCCAAGGAAGGTCCCCTCGATCCCTTGCTGAGCTTGATCGTGCGAAACCAACGCGACGCCACGGTCTGGGACACGCGCAACAGCACCGTGGGCCGCATCATCGAAGAAGAAGCGCCGGGCGCTGGCGGTGGCGAAGACGAAGAAGCCGCCGAAGGCATGGCCAAGCGTCGGGTGCGCAAGAACTTCCAGACCGTGCCCTTTTACGAGGCGACGCTGCAGGTGCCGGCCAGCGGCAAGCTCGTCGTCAAAGTGCCCTTGTCCGATGACCTCACCAACTTCGCGGTGCGGGCCGTCGCCGTCAGCGGGGCGGAGCGCTTTGGCAAGGCTGAGAGCAAGATCAAGGTGCGCTTGCCGGTGCTGGTGCAGCCCCAGCTCCCGCGCTTTGTGCGCCAGGGCGATCGCGCAGAGGTAGGCGGCGTGGCCAGGCTCGTCGAAGGCAAAGGCGGCGCTGGCATCGTCAAAGTCGAGTTCCTGGGGCCCGTCGTCGAACGCAAACGCAGCAAGGACATCACGCTGCAAGAGAACAAGGCCGAGAGCGTGACCTTCCCCGTCGAGGTCAAAGCCACGGCCACCGAGAAGCAGCTCACGGTGAAGATGGAGGTGTTCCGCAAATCCGACGGCGTCGGCGATGCCTTCGAAGTGAAGATTCCAGTGTATCCTGATACTGACTATCGAAATGCGACGTTCTACGACGATATCACTGGCATCCAGAAGGCGCTGACGGGTCCGAAGGAGAAGGCCCGCCCCGGCACCATGAGCCAGTGGGTGGTGGTCACGCACATCCCCGGTCTCCTCGAGACTTTTGGTGCCCTCGAGTACCTCGACGAATATCCCCACGGCTGCCTCGAGCAGAAGATGTCGCAGCTGGCGCCCCAGCTCGCCCTCGCCAAGATCTCAGCCCGCTTGGGTGGATTCATCTATTCCGAAGGCATCAAACAACACGTCGAAAGATTGTTGAGCGAGATGCCCCTGCACCAAGACCAAAACGGCCTGTTCGGCTACTGGCCTGGCACTGCTGGCGACGTGCAGCTCACCGCGGTGGCTCTCGAGTTCATCGCGCTGGCAGCGGAAAGCAAGATCACCGTCGACCCCGCCATGCGGGCCCGGGCAGTCGAAGCCTTGAAGCAATCGCTGCGCTCCGACTACGTCTGGTCGGGCAGCTACAACAGCTGGCGCAGCAACCTGCAGGCCGCGAGCTTGAGAGCATTGGTGCGCGTCGGCGACGTCGACGAGCACTATCTGGTCGACCTGGTGCGCACCAAGAAGAACCTCGACGCCAGCAGCCGGGCCGAGCTCGCCTTGGCCATGTTGGGCAAGAGCAAGACCTTCGGCACCGACCTCGAAGGACTCAAGAGCGACCTGTGGTCCTCGGTGACCTTCAACCTCGTCGAAGGCAAACGCGTCTTCGTCGGCCTCAACGATCCCCGCCGCGACTGGGGCGGCCAGGTGCTCGGTTCGTCGACGTCGGCCATCGCCACCGTCTTTCACGCGCTGGTCATGCTCGATCCCAAAAACCCCGATCTGATGCCGCTGCTGCAAGGTCTGTTGCAGCGCGCCCAGGGCCGACGCGGCTTCGGCTCGACGTGGGACAACCGCACCGCCGTCGCCGCCATCATCGCCTTCCTCGAGGTGGCCGAGCCCGCAAAGCAAGAGAGCAAGCTGACCATCGCCGACAAGAGCTTCACCCTCGATGGTGCTGCCAAGGTCGCCCGCTTCTCGTCGACGTCGGAGAGCATTCCCACGGCGCAGGCCACCGGCCAACCCGTGCGGGCCCGCGTGCGCTACCGCTACCTGCCCGAGCTCCCCGGCGACCGACAGGCCGGCGTCAAAGCAGGTTTCCTCGTCGAGCGCAGCATGACCCTCTACGAAGCGGGCGGTGCTGGCACTCCCAAGCGCCTCGACGACAAACGCGCCGAAGAGCGCCAAGTCAAGGTCGGCGACGTCGTCGAAGTGCATGCGCGTTTCACCACCGACACTGCGCGGGCCAACGTCGCCTTCACGGTGCCCTTCGCCGCCGGCTTCGAACCCCTCAACCCCGAGCTGCAAACGTCGTCGTCGGAGGCAAAGACCGCCGAAGCCGATTCGACGACGCCGCTCTATGTGGCCCGTCTCGATCACGAGGTCCGCTACTACTTCTCGTCCTTGAGCCCGGGCACCTACAGCTTCCACTTCCGCCTCAAGGCGCTGACGCCGGGCAGCTTCGTGCACCCCGGCGCCCACGCCGAGCTCATGTACGACGAAGCCATCATGGGCAGCTCCGACGGCATGCGCCTCGTCGTCGAGCGCGGGACCGCTGAGTGAGATGAGCAAAGCACGCGATCACCAGATCCTGGCAGGCAGCGGCGCCGTCGCCGTCGTCGTCGGCGTCTGCTTCTTCGCGTCTTTGCAGACCGAGCTGCTTCTGCCCGTGCCTTCGACCCTGGTCGTCGATCGCCACAACGTGCCGCTGACCGAAGTCGAAGGCGGCGACGGCGACGACCGCTTTGGCTACTGGCCCCTGCCCTATGTGCTGCCGCTGCGCCTGGTGACCGCCACCCTGCAGACCGAAGATCGACACTTCTATGAACATGGAGGTATTCACCTTCCGTCACTTGCGAGAGCGATGAAGCAAAACCTCGCGAGTCTGCGGGTGGTGTCAGGGGCATCGACGATCCCCATGCAGGTCGCGCGCATGCAGTCCGGTCGCAGCCGTGGTCTCATTTCGAAGATTCAGGAAGCAGCAGAAGCGTGGTGGCTCACCGACAGCTATGGCCACGACACCCTATTGCGCCACTACCTGACCCTGGCCCCCTACGGTGCCCGCGTGCACGGTGCCTCGCGCGCCGCCCGCTTCTATTTCGACAAGCCCGTGGAAGACCTCTCGTGGTTGCAGGCTGCATGGTTGGCGGGACTTCCCCAGCAGCCCACCAAGATGAGCCCCTTCACCGAAGCCGGACGACGTCGGGGCCTGGCCCGGGCCCGCCGCATTCTCACGGCGTTGCACGAGCGCGGCTACCTCGACGATCACGATCTGCAGGTCGCCGTCGACAGCGACCTCGGCATCGTCGATCGACGTCCGCGGCCCGACAGCGCCCTGCACTACGCCATGCTGATGAGCGACGACGTCAAAGCGGCGCGCCGCCACGATCCCCAGCTCACCCTGGTGAAGAGCTCCCTCGATCTCGAGGTGCAAGAAAAGACGACGGCCATCGTGCGGCGCAACCTCGACACCGTTCGAGCGCTGGGGGCCACCAACAGCGCCGCCATCGTCGTCGACACGGCCAGTGGCGAAGTGCGGGCCTGGGTGGGCTCCGTCGACTACTTCGACAAGGAGAACCACGGCGCCATCGACTTCAACCGCGCCAAGCGCTCACCGGGATCGACGCTCAAGCCCTTTCTCTACGGCATCGCCCTCGACACCCAGACCCGCCCCACCTCGCACCAGACCTACACCGCAGCGACGCCGTTGGCCGATGTGCCCATGGATGTCGTCGGCGAAAACGGCAAGAGCTACCTGCCCAAGAACATCAACAAGAGCTTCCTGGGACCCATGAGCCTGCGCGAGGCACTGGGCAATTCCCGCAACATCCCCGCCCTGCGTGTGCTGGGCGATGTCGGCGTCGATCGCCTGCTCGAGCTGCTCGACGACGGCGGCGTCTCCGATGTCTCCTTCGAGCCGGGGCGCTACGGCCTCGGCTTGGCGTTGGGCAACTTGCACACCACACCCGAAGAGCTCGCGCGACTCTACCTCGCGCTGCAAAACGGCGGGGTCACCAAGCCCCTGCGCTTTTCCGACGTCGACGCCCCGGCTCCCCCCGCGAAACGCTTGCTCGCGACCGACGCAGCAGCACTCGTGACCGACATCCTTGCCGACGACAGCGCTCGGCAGCCCAGCTTTCCCTCTGGCTCGGCTCTCGATTTCGACATCGCCGTCGCCATCAAGACCGGCACCAGCCAGGGCTTTCGCGACGGGTGGACCGTGGCTTTCACCGATCGCCTGCTCGTCGTCGTCTGGGTCGGCAACCACGATTGGCGGCGCATGAACCACCTCGGCGGCCTGGCCGGCACCGCCGACGCTGCCCACGAGCTGATCGAAGCGCTGTCGCCGTCGTGGAAGCGCCATGTGCCCCTGCCCCAATCCCTGCCCCCACCTCCGGGGAGCGAGCAGCGCGTGGTGTGCGCCCTCTCGGGCAAGCTCGCCGGCGCCGAATGCGCCCAGCACCGCACCGAACATTTCCTGCCCGGCACCGCACCCCGCGAGAGCTGCGACTGGCACCGCCGCGTCGACGTCGACATCCGCACCGGCGACCTCGCCTCTGCCAGCTGCCCCACCCATGTCGTCGAGCGCCGCGCCGTCACCGCTTTGCCGCCGGCCTACCAACGCTGGGCCCGCCAAAAACGCTTGACGCTGGCTCCCACGCACGCCAGCCGGCTCTGCGGAGGCAATACCCCAAACGACGTCGTCGAAGTCGTTTTGACCGAGCCGAAAAACGGCGTTCGCTACACCTTCGACCCCGATACCCCCCCCGCCTATGCGACCGTGCGCTTGGCCGCCGAGGTCGACGGCGGCGCCGACGAAGAAGTGGTCTTTCTCGTTGACGGCACGCCGGTGGCCCAGACCGCGTTCCCCTTCGAAGCCCGTTGGACCCTGACCCCGGGGCGCCACACCATCCAGGCCGCTCTGCTGCGTCAGGCGTCGACGTCGTCGCCGGCCACGATCTTGGTGCGCCAGTAACTCGGCGCGACGCGATGGGGTCGGCCAAACGCGGTAGCTTCGTCACCATGCGGGTCTTCAGCAGCCTCGTGGTCGCTTCGCTCCTCGCGGTCGCCTGTGCGCCCCCGGGCATCGACGACGGCGACAAGGCACCCGAGGGGCTGGTCCGCGGGGTGTCGTGGCAGATCACGCTGGTCGAGCCGCCGACCGACCTCGACCTCGACGTCGGGGTTTGGGATCTCGATCTGGTCGATGTGCCGGCGTCGACCATGGCCACGCTGCAGGAGCGGGGAATCAAAGTCATTTGCTACTTCTCCGCGGGCACCTTCGAGCCCGGGCGTCCCGACGAGGCCGCGTTTCCAGCCCGGGTGATCGGCAACGGCTACGAAGACGAGGCCTTCGCCGAGGAACGCTACCTCGACGTCGCCGACCCCGTGGTCCTCGACATCATGAAGGAGCGTCTGGATCTGGCGGTGACCAAGGGCTGCGACGGCGTCGATCCGGACAACGTCGATCTGCCAACGCACGACACCGGCTTTGAGATCTCGACCGACGAGATGCGCGTCTTCAATCGCTCGCTCATTGCCGAAGCGCATGACCGGGGCCTGGCCATCGGCTTGAAGAACTTCCTCGAAGAGCTCGACGAGATCGCCGACGAATACGACTTCGCCGTCAACGAAGAGTGCGTGGCCTTCGACGAGTGCGACGCCTATGCCGACAACCTCCTCGCCGCTGGAAAACCGGTGTTCCACATCGAATACGCCGATCCCGCCGACGTCGCCGACGTCTGCGCCGTCACCAAACCCCTCGGACTGTCGACCGTGATCAAGAACCTGATCCTCGACGACGACGTCACCTTCTGCCCTTGATGCAGGCCCCCTTCGCCCCAGACCCCGGACCCGCTAGCCAGCCGGCATGAAGGCGCCGCTCCCCACCATCGCTGAAGACCAGGAGCTGCTGCACCGATCGCAGGTGTCGCTGCCGCCGTCGACGAAGATCACGCCCATGCTGCGCCAATGGTTGGCGGCCAAGGCCAAGGCCAAAGACGCCATCCTCTTGTTTCGCATGGGCGACTTCTACGAGCTCTTCGGCGACGACGCGCGCCAGGCCGGCGACGTGCTCGATCTCGCCGTGACGACGAGGGACCGCGACAAGAACGACGAGTCGATGCCGATGGCGGGCTTTCCCCACCCCGCCGCCCCCGCCTACATCGCCCGCTTGATCGCCGCCGGCTTGAAGGTCGCGATCTGCGATCAGCTCGAAGACCCCGCCCTGGCCAAGGGCATCGTCAAACGCGATGTCACGCGCCTGGTCACGCCAGGCATGGTGCTCGACGAAGAGAGCCTCGACGCCAAGAGCAACAATTTCCTCGTGGCCGTCGTGAGCAGCGAGCAGGACGACGGCGGCTACGGCGTCTGCGCTTTGGACGTCTCCACCGGCGAATTGGCGGCCGCGTGGTGCCCAAGCGCCGCGGCCCTCGTCGACGAAGTCCAACGGCTGCAGCCCCGCGAGCTCGTCGTCGACGACGCCCTGGCTTCAGCGCTGCTGGCCCGCTTGAGCCTCACCAACGCTTCCGAGCCCGCAAGGCGCGTGGAGAAAAGGCCGGCGCCGACGAAGTCCCTGCGCACTGCTGGGTTGGGCGTGCACGACGCGTTGCTCGACGAGCCCCACCAGCGTCCGGCGCTGCTGGCCTGTGAGCTCTGCCTGCTCTACGCCGAAGATACCGGTCAGGGCACCCTGCCCAAACACCTGCGTCCGCCGCGGGCCCTGGTGCTGGCCGACCGCCTCTCACTCGATCAAACCACCCGCGCCCACCTCGACATCTGCGGACCCAGCGGCGACCTGCGAAAGCCTGGCACCCTGCTCTGGCACCTCGATCGCACAAAGACCGCAGCCGGAGGACGTCGTCTGCTGCGCCTGCTGCTGCAGCCTTCGGCCAACCTCCTCGAGATCGAAGGGCGCCTCGATCGCCTGCAGGTCCTCGTCGACCATCCCGCCTTGCGCGCCCGCCTGCTCGAGGAGCTGGGTGGTGCCGACGTGCAACGGCTGGTGGCCCGCGGCTCCAACTTTCGCGCCGGTCCTCGCGAGCTCCGGCGCCTGCACGAGGCCCTCCTGCGCTTCCCCGGCGTCGTCGAAGCCCTCTTCCCCCACCCAGCCTGGGCCGAAGCCATCGCTCTTTTGGGCGACGCCATCGAGGCCAGCTCCATCGTTTGTGCCGAGCTGGGGCGCGCGCTGCGGCAAGACGCGCCGTCGTCGTTGGGCGATGAGCGGGCGTTTCGCGAGGGCTATGACGCCGTCCTCGACGAGCTCTGGGGGCTGCAGTCCGGCGGCCAGGCCGAAATCGCCGCACTCGAAACCAAAGAGCGCGAGCTGACGGGAATTCCCTCGCTCAAGATCCGTTTCAACAGCGTCTTTGGCTACTACGTCGAGGTCACCAAGGCCCACCAGGCCAAAGTACCCGAGCGCTACCGGCGCAAGCAGACCATCGCCAACGGCGAGCGCTATCTCACCGAAGAGCTCTCACTGCTCGAAGAGCAAGTCGACGGCGCGGACGGCAAACGACGACGACGCGAGGGCGAGCTCCTGTCGCGCTTGCTCGAAGAGGTGGGCACCCACGCGCGCGCGCTGCTCGAAGTCGCCGCCTTCGTCGCCGACGTCGACGCCACCACCAGCCTCGCCGAAGTCGCCGTCGCCGGCCGCTACACGCGCCCCGTGTTGATGGCCAAAGAGACGCGCCAGCTGCAGCTCGACGAAGTCCGCCACCCCGTGGTCGAGCGCTGGTGTCAGGAGCGCGGCGAGCCCTTTGTTCCCGCCAGCATCACCCTCGATGGCGATCGGCAGATCCTCGTCGTCACCGGGCCCAACATGGCGGGCAAGTCGACGATGATGCGCCAGGTGGCCCTTTGCCAACTGCTGGCCCAATGCGGCTCTTTCGTACCGGCGAAAAACGCAACTATGTCCCTCTGCGATCGCATCTTCACGCGCGTCGGCGCCTCCGACGACACCGCTTCGGGCCGCTCCACCTTCATGGTCGAGATGACCGAGACCTCGCACATCCTGCGGGGGGCGACGCCGTGGTCCTTGGTGCTGCTCGACGAGATCGGGCGCGGCACCAGCACCTTCGACGGCCTCGCCATCGCCTGGGCCGTGGCCGAGCACCTGCACGACACCACCGGCGCGCGCACTCTTTTTGCGACCCACTACCACGAGCTCACCGCCCTCGACGCCCACCTCGCCCGGCTCAAGAACGTCCACGTCGTCGTCAAGGAGTGGGGCGACGACATCGTCTTTCTGCGCACCCTGAGCGACGGACCCGCCGGCCGCAGCTTCGGGATCCAGGTCGCCCGCCTCGCCGGCTTGCCAGCGACAGTGGTTGCGCGCGCCAAGGAGGTGCTGGCCCACCTCGAAGGCGAGGTTCCGCCGGCGCACGAAGGCAGCAAGCCCTTGCCGAAGGTCGTGAAGCGTCTGGGTCCCGGTGCCAACGCTCCGCAAATGTCCTTGTTCACGGCGCCCGCTGCCGACGGCGGAGCTGCTCTTGCAAATGATCAAGAAGAACGTGTCGTCGACGAAAAAGCCGCGCGTCTGCTCGAACGCTTGCGCGCCGTCGATGTCAACCGCCTCACGCCCTTGCAGGCCTTGAACGCGTTGGCGTCTTTGGTCGATGACGCCCGGCGCTGATCAGGAGATCCGTCGCGCAGGGTCACTGCTCCGCCAGCGTGACCCGCATCAACCGCGGACCCCGCGTCGTCGTTGTCGGCGCTTTTTTGGCGTGCAACGGCAGTGGCGTCGGCGCTGTGGCCCAGCCCGTTGCTGTGGAGAAACCATGAAAGTTGCGAAGCCCGTTTCCCTCCGTCGTTTCTTGCCCACCGGCGTCGTCTTGGCGCTGATCCCCGGCTGCTACTTGATGTGCCCCTACAACGCCGACCAGTTCGTCGAGACGCAGATCCGCGCGGAGTGCCATTTCTGGTTTGCCTGCTGCCCCGCTGGTGAGCACGCCCTCGCCGCCGCCGCTGGCTTTCCCAACCTCGGCAACTTTCGCGACGAAGGAGCCTGCGTGACCGAGCGCCTCGAAGAAGGTGGCTTCTTCAACGACCTGGCCCTGGCGATCAGCCAGGCCGAGCAAGGCGGACGCTTCAAGTTCGACGCTGCGACCTTTCAGACCTGCGCGCAGCCACGCATCGATGCCCTCAACGCCTGCGACGCCGACTTCATCCTCGGCGACGGCGCCCCCATCGTGGTCCCGGCAGAGTGCCAGGGCGTCAGCGGAACCGGCCTGGTTCCCGACGGCGGCGACTGCTTCTTTGCCTTCGAGTGCGCTGAGAAAGGCAGCGACTGCCTGCCCGCCAACGTGCTCGACAAAGACGAAGACCGGGCCAAGGAAGCCGAGGATCCGGACCAGGTGCTGATCACCCGTCCCACCATCTGCATCAAACCCCTCGCCGACGGCGACGACTGCTCCATCGACCCCGAGCGCACGCTCTCGCCGACGACCTGCGAGCCCGGACTCATCTGTTTCACCGACAGCGACGGCGATCAGGAATGCCAGGCTCCCCACGGCAAGGGCGACGACTGCAACTTCGCCAGCGACTGCGACGTCGGACTGTTCTGCGACCTGGGCGAAGCGCCGCCGGAGTGCGCCGAGCTCAAGCAAGAAGGCGACGACTGCATCGCCGACGCCGAATGCGACATCGGCCTCCAATGCGATCTCGCCGACGACAACCCCGAGTGCATCGCGCTGCTGCCGGTCGAAGTCGAGATCTGCAACGGCGTGCAGGGCGTCGACGACGTGGCCTACCCCAGCAAATAGACCTCTCAGTGCACCCCGCCGTCGCTGGGACGCAGGTCTTCGACGACGCGGCCCGCGCGCACCACCAGCCGAATGCGGCCCAAGGCGGAGGGATCGGCCAAAGGATCGCCGTCGACGACGACGAGGTCGGCGCATTTTCCCGCTTCGACGACGCCGAAGTCGGCGTTGGCTCCGGCCATCAGGTGAGCGGGGCGTGAGGTCATGTCGACGATGAGCTCGCCCACCGGCAGGCCGGCCTCCAAGAGCGCGCGTTGTTCGGCGAAGTAGCTGCTGCCCGGCCACGTCGACGGCAACGACGCATCAGTGCCGACCAAGAGCGGCACGCCAGCGCCGAGCAGGGCCTGCAGGCTCGCCTGACGGTTGGTGACGTTGTCGCGCAATTCCTTGCCGACGGCGGCGACGTCGGCGGCGATGACGCTCGGCTTCTCGACGCTGGCGAGCATCGCGGCGGGGATGAACGCGCGGTCCTCTGCGGAAGCTCTGAAAGCACCGGTCGAGGCGCGGCTCAAGCTCTCCCACATCGCCACAGTGGTGACGACGACGACGCCGCTGCTCTTGAGCTCTTGGGCTTTGGCGCTGGTGATGATCCCGCGCCAGGGCAGATGGGCCAACGCGGTGGCCCCAGCCTGAGCGGCAGCGACCGCGTCGTCGACGTCGCCGGCGTGAACGAACACCAGATGCCCGCGGTGACGGGCTTGCTGCACCAGCCTCGCCATCAACGAACGATCGAGAATGGGCGTGCCCTCGGGCATGCGATCGATGACGATCTTGACGAAGTCCACCAGCTGGTCGTCAGCGACGTCGAGCACCCGAGCGATGTCGGCGTCGTCGCCAACCTGGGGCAGCACGTACTCGGCGAGAAAACCCAGCGAGGCCAAAGACCGCGCGAGAGGAATGGGATGGCTCCCCTTGCCGGTGATCAGCAGATGGGTGTGAAACAGGCGCGGACCAACAACGTCGCCGTCGTCGATGCGCTCGGCGAGCTCGTTCAGCTCGGGAGCCGCTCCCGACATGTCAAAGACGGTGGTGACGCCGGCGAGCAACCAGCGCTGGAGGTTGGCATCCGTCGAGAGCCCCGACACCCCGGAGGATTCCATCACCCCGCTGTTGCCAACGTGCGCGTGAGCATCGACGTAGCCTGGGAGCAGGGTCTTGCCGCGTCCATCGATCAGCCGGGCGTTGAGCAGGCCGCCGGTGGGGCCCACGGAAACAATGCGGTCGCCGGCGACGACGACATCCTGGTGGCGCAGCGCCGGCCCGCCCCTGCCGTCGACGACGTCGATGTCGACGAAAGCGATGCTCTCCCGCGCAGCGAAACGGGCCACGGGAACAGTCCCGCAGCCCAGGACCAAAGCGAGCGCGAAAACGCTCGCCCGCAGGATCCAGGGGTCGCTTCGCGTCGCCGCTCGCCGATGCGGAAGCGAGCAGTGACAGAGAAACGCCTCGGCGCGCCCGATCACTTCACGCCCAGGCAGGCGCCGAAAGTCATTCGCCTTCGCCTTCGCCTTCGCCTTCGCCTTCGCCTTCGCCCTCGCCTTCTTCGCCTTCGCCTTCGGCGGGAGGAGCTTCGCCGATGGCATCGCAATCGCCGGCGGCGGCTTCGAAGGCCTCGTTGAAGCTCTTGCGCTGGTCTTTGCACTCCGCGCTGTCGGGGTCGCTGCGGAAGTCGGCGAGCTTGTCGCAATCGAGGGTGAGCTGGCAGGCCGCGAGCACGGTCTCGGCGTTGGCGAGGTCCTCACACTCTTTTTCGGCGTTGGCCCGCAGGGCGTTCTGCGCGCCGTCTTGTTGGGCTGCGCACACTTTGGCGTAGTCGTCTTCGAGCACGATGCCGAGCTCGTCTTGGCAGTCGAACTCCTTCTCGCACAGCGATCCAAAGGGGCTGCAGGAGACGACGACGAAAGGAACCACAGCAGACATCAGCAGGCGCATGAACCCTCCAGGTTGGGCGGACCTTGCCACAGTCTCCCTGGCTGCGCCTCGCGCGCTAGGGTTCGAGGATGCAGGTTCTCACGCTCCTTTTGGCCTTGGCTGCCCCCGTTGAAGCCGCGGAGCCCGTCGCTTCAACGCCGGCGCCATCGACGTCGACGCCCTCGACCTTGGCCCGCTGGGGTGTGGGACTTGTGGCGGCGGGTGCGGCGGCAGCGGCGGCGGGCACGGTGGGTTTCACCCTAATCGAGGCCCTGTCGACGCCAGATCGCCCGGGGGCGCCGCTTTCTGCGACTGCGGAGGGCCTCTCGCAGGGGGCTGGCTTTGGGGCCATCGCGTTGGCGTCGGTGAGCGCCGTCGTCATGGTGGTGGGCGCGGGGATGATCCTGATGGATGAGGACGCACCCGCGCCGGCCGTCCTGGGGCCCAGAAAAAGCTGACGTCGACGGCGCAGCGCCGGCCGTCCTGGGGCCCAGAAAAAGCTGACGTCGACGGCGCAGGTGTTGGGTGTTCAAGACGCGCGTCTTGACGTCTGCCCTGAGCACTTTCGACCGAGCTCAAGCGACGGGCCGACGGCACAGCGCGTGCTGATTCGCTGACAGTTCAGCTCAGCGAGGAGAAGCCGATGACGTTCAGCAGACCTCTGCGTCGCCCGAGCGGCCCGGACAGCGGCGCGGCGCCCGTTCTGGTTTCCGCCGCCCGGCCGCGGGGTCAGGCTGAGTGCGATGTGCGGCGCGAGGCAGACCTCGCCCAGGTGCGCGCGGACCTGGCGCTGGTGCAGGCCCGCATCCTGGCGCGCAAACGCGAGATTGCTCTGGGGTGGAGCCGCGCCAGCACCGCCGACCGCTTGTTGGCCGTCGACCGCTTCTTGCGCGACGGCAACCTCGACGCTGTGCAGATCGCTGAGATCACGGCACGCCAAGACCGGGCGCGCAGCGCGTTTTACGCCGTCCGGGCGGAGCGCAAGAGCCGCGGCGAGGAAACGAGCTCGGGCCTGCAGGCACGCCGTGGCGCTGAGCTCTCGGCTTGTGAGGCAGAGCGAGACCGCTTCATCGGCATGGCGAGGCTCACCGAAGAGCTGTGGCGCACCAGCGAAACCTTCGTGTTGCCCTCCCACGTCGCCGCCCGGCACGGGCCCTTTCGCGAGCTGCTCGCCTTTGAAGCGCTCTTGGAGCAGCGCCTGCTGCACCTCGAGCAGCAGCCATCGCCCCTCGCCGAGCCGGAGCCCGAGCCCGAGCTTCCGACCGAGCTGCCCTCCCCGCCCAGGATCCAGGTCAGAGCGGTGACGTCGTCGTCGCGGCCTCCTTTTCACCACCGTTTGCTTCAGCTCCTTCAAGGTGCGGCAACGTCTTGAGGTCTTGCTGGTCCAAGACGCTGGCGCGTCTTGAAGTGCCGATGATTTGAGCCGTTGGCACGGCTCAAAGTGCTTCCTGCTTTGCGCCGTTGGCACGGCTCAAAGTGCTTCCTGCTTTGCGCAGTTGGCACGGCTCAAAGTGCTTCCTGCTTTGCGCCGTTGGCACGGCTCAAAGTGCTTCCTGCTTTGCGCCGTTGGCACGGCTCAAAGTGCCGACGGTTTGAGCCGTTGGCGCACGGCTCGAACATCAACACGGCCGCGTCCGGGGGCAGTTGCTCTGGGTGTCGCGACAAGAATGTCCCTGCTGCAGCGCCGCCACATCCTTGTCGCCCAAGCTCAGAGCCGGCGGTGCCAGCCCTGAAGCTGGGGGGCAGCGACGTCGACCACGCGGGCCTTCACCTCCCTCATCGAGGGCGTGCGCGCCAAGAGGCGCTCGAGGCTGGTCACGCTCTCTTGCAGGCCACAGGGCACAATGTGGCGGGTGTAGTGCTCGAGATGGGTGCTCACGTTGAGGGCGAAGCCGTGGCGGGTGACACCGCCGCCAAGCCCGACGCCGATGGCAGCCAGCTTCGCCCGACGCATCTCGACCGCATGAGACCGGGCGCGCAAGCCAGAGGATGCAGCCTGGGGGCCAAAGGCCAGAGCGGCGATGGAATTCACCGACAGCGCTTCGCGTGTCGGTGAATTGTCTACATGTTCATCGCCTGGCGGCGATGAATTCACCGACAGCGCTGCGCGTGTCGGTGAATTGTCTACATGTTCATCGCCTGGCGGCGATGAATTGCAGCCAGTGGTTTCGTCGCCGACGGCGTCGCACCACACGCCCGTCAAGAAGTGTCCCTCGTGATCTCGGCCCTCGATGGAGCGTGCGCTGGGAACGCCCAGGGCGACGACGACGTCGACGATGGCCGCCTCCAGGGCCCTGACGTAGCCGACGACGTCGCAACCCAGGCTTGTGGGTCCCAGGCGCAAGATCGGGTAGGCGGTGAGCTGTCCCGGTCCATGAAAGGTGACGTCGCCGCCGCGGTCGGCTTCGACGACGTCGATGCCGTCGGCTTCGATGAGCGCCCGGGGGGAGACGAAAGCGTGGGTGCCGCCCCGACGGGTGATGGTGATGGTGGGGCGGTGCTCGATCAGGATCAGGGCCGGGCCGTCGTCGTCGATGCGCTCCATCGTTGCCCGCATGCAGGCGAGGCCGTCGACGTAGGCCACGTCGGCGCCAAGATCGATGACGCGCATGCCGCTCAGCCGACGGGCTGCTTCTCGACGGCTTTGCCGGCCTTGACCCAACCGGCGATGCCGACGGGGAGCACGGCGACGTCGGAGAAGCCATTCTTGATGGCGCGCTGGGCCGCGGTGTGGCTGGCCGTGCACTTCTCGTTGGCGCAGTAAAAGACCACCGGTGTCGCCTTGTCTTTGGGCAAGAGGGCGAGGTCGTACTCCGACGACGACGGCAGCAGGATCGCGGTGGGGATGATGCCCTGATTCTTGCGGGTATCGGAGCCGTTGGCGTCGACGACGGCGAAGGGCTTCTTGTCCTTCTTCAGCGCGGCCAGGCTCTTTTCGACGTCGTCGACCGAGACCAGCTTGGGCGTCCCCTCGGCAGGCTTGGCAGCCGGCGTCGCCACTGTCTCGGTCTTTTGCGCGGGAGCGGCTTTGTCGGTGTTGGCAGCAATGGTCGCTTGGTCGCCGTGCCCATCACAGGCCAGTGCAACCGGAGCGGCGAGGGCAAGCACGAGGAACGAGGGCGCGATGAGCGACTTCATGGAAACTCCAGAGGGAAGAGCAAAGGCCTGAGCTCAGACTTCGTCGACTTCGTTCTTCTTGTCTTTGACCGTCCTCGTGATCACCCACAGCGCCGTGCAGGTCGGCAGCAGGATCACAAGGCCAAAAGCGATGAGCGGAAAGATCATGTCGTAGAGATTCGGCTCGGCGAGGCGCTGCACGGCGCCCTTTTGCGCGAGCGCGCTTCCTTGCGAGGGATCGACCTGACTCACCAAGAACCCAAGGACGTCGACGACGGACATGCCGCCGGTTCTAGCGGTTCGCCGACGTCGTGCAAGCCACAACGATCAGCGGGCGCGCCAGCTCACAGCGGCGACACCACTGCACCGCTGGGTGGCACGAGGACAAAGGCCTCATCGGGCAAAGGTTGGTTGAAGCGGGCGTCTTGGATCTCGAGCGCGAGCTCTTGCCCGGACTCTTTGACGACCAGGCTGATGCGCTGGGCGAAAGCCACGCCTTGGCGATCGCTCAGCTGATCGAAACGGCAAGACACCAGCTTGCGTCCATCTCCGCGAAAGACCTCGGCGGCCACGAGGGCATCATCGACGGCGCGGGCGGTGACGATGACGGCGCCCCGTCCGGGTCGGTCGATCTGCACCGTGTAGGTCCCGTGCTCCTCGTCGACGCTCAGCAGGTGCACCTTGGGCGGGGGCCAGGGAGCGCGTGGCTCCAGCGGGGCCCGGCCGAGCAGCAGGGCGGTGACGTCGTCGGGGGCCAGGGGCACGCCGAGCACGCGGGCGAGGGTGCGCTCGCTGGCGGGTCCGCGAAAAAAGCGCGGGGCCCCCGAGGTGGCGTCGTAAAGCACCACCTCACCCTGAAAAGCAGCCAACACCTGCTGGGGCATCTCGAAGAAGGAGCGGACGGCGACGCTGAGATCCCCTGGCGCCCGGGCGGCGACGTCGAGGGTGGCGTTGACGACCAGACCCTCGACCCCGGGAAGGCGGGCCTTCACTACGCCCTCGAGGGTTTGGCGACGGGTGGCGCTGTGCTCCAGGCGCGCGCGCACCTCGTCGTTGGTCAAGGTCGACACGTCGGGCAGCTGCGGCTGGTGCGGACAACCCGCCACGGCCACGATGACGACGACGACAACGATCCACTGGATGCCTGGGGACGATCTCATGACGCTTTCAGCTCGCGCTCGAGGGACTCCAGGCGCAGCAAGAGGGGATCGTCGGCGCTGAGCAGGGCGCGTGAACGAGCGAGGGTCTGCAGCGCCTCGGCACGGTTCCTCTGCCGGCTGAGGGCGGTGGCCAGATGGAAAAGGATTTCGCCTTCGTCGGGCGAGAGGCGGTCGGCGCGCTGCAAGGTCAGGGTGGCGTCGTCGACGTCGCCGGCCATGAGCTGCGACCACCCCAGGGTGTCTTGCACATAGCCGTTGAGGGGATCGAGCAGGGCGGCCCGCCAGGCATAGCCACAGGCGACGTCGGCGCGCAGCTGGTGCTCGGAGAGGGTGAAGGCCATGAAGTTGAGGGCGTCGACGTCGGCGCCGCTGCGCTCGATCAAGCGCTCGACCAGCTCGACGGCGGCGCGGGCGTCGTCGTTGCCCTGGGGAGAGGGCCCGGCTTGCCGATCGAGCAGGCGCGCGTGACCAAAAACCAGGGCGCGATCGGCAGGACGGTGCGCGAGAGCGGCGTTGAGCACGGCCCGGGCACCCTCGTGATCCCCGGCGGCGTCTTTGACGAAGGCAGCAGCGACGACGACGTCGGCGTCGGCGTCGTGCGCCAGCAGCTGTTCCACATGTTGGCGGGCGGCGGCCTGGCGCGAGGGTTGGGCGCGGGGCACGACGGCGCGCAGGGCTTCGATCAAGCGCGCGCTGTGGGGACGCGCACTGCTGGCCTCGATCAAACGCAAGACAGCACCATCGACGTCGCCGCTGTCGGCTTCGGCCCGGGCGCAGAGGGTGACGGCGAATTCCTGCAGGCGCTCCTCGATGCCACCGGCGCGGGAGGCGAAGGCACAGGCCAGGCGCGAAGCCTCGGCAGGTTGGTGACGGTGCAAGAGCAAGCGCGCGCGCTCGAGCACCACCAGCGCCCGCGGTGAGGAGGCCCCAGCCAAGGCAGCGACGGCGTCGTCGATGAGGCCAGCACGCTCGAAGCCGTCCGCCACCAAGCGCCGGGCCTCGTCGCCGCCGTCTTCGTCGAGCCAGCTCTTTGCCAGGGCCCGGGCTTCGTCGGGGTTTTGCAGTCCCAGGCCGGCGAGCAACATCACGCGCACCTCGGGTCCATCGCCGTGCGCGCGCGCGAAGGCGGCGGCAGCAGCGGCGGCGGCGTCGAAGCGGCCCAGGGCCCAATTGAGGTCGCGTACGGACACCAAGGCGTCGTCGTCGTCGGGCTTGGTGGCCAAGGCGTGGCGCAAGTGGGCGAAGGCCCGGTCGATCTCGCCCCGCTCGGCAAAGACCCGGCCCAAGGCGACCCAGCCGTCGACGGCCCCGGGCTCGGCGTCCATCCAGCGGGCGACGACGTCTTCGGCCGCATGCAGCTCGCCCTTGCCCACCAGACGTTCGGCGAGCATGGCCGAGGCTTGGCGGTCCGGACCGTGCCCCAGGGCCGCACGCAAAGCGGTGATGCTTCCGTCGACGTCCCCCAGCTGCTCTCGCGCAGCGGCTTTCAAACGCAGAGGAGCCACGGCGCTCTTGGGATTGGCACCCGCGAGGGCGACGGCAGCGTCGGCAGCGGCGTCGGCACCGTTGGCATCGCCGAGCAGGAGCAGGGCTTCGCCCAGACGCAAGCGCAGATAGGGCGAGCGCTCGTCGTGGACGACGGCCGTCTTCAGCTCCTGCACCGCGCCCGGCACGTCGCCCTCTTGCAGAAGCAGCTCGGCCTGCAGGGTGGCGCGAGTGGCTTCCGCGGAGAGGTCGTGGGTGGCGGGGCGCGCGGGCTTCTTGTGCACCAGGGGCAGCGGCACCGCGGCGTCGACGACGGACGCTGGGGTCACACAGGCCCCAACGACGACGGCCAGCAACGACAAGAAGGCGCGGCCGTGGATCACTGCAGCTCTTGCAAGATCGCCTTGGCGTCCCTCAGGTCAAATTTTTTCCAATCGTTCCGCGGATTCGCGCTCTTTTCATCGATCACTTTCTGCGCCCACGTCTTGGCCTCATCCTCGTCGCCTCGATCGCGTTTGAGCTTGGCCATCAGCACCATCGTCGGCGTGAAATGCGGGTCGCGACGCAAAACTTCGAGGTAAGCTTTCTCGGCGCGGTCGTCGGAGCCGCCGGCGATCCCCGGCACCGAGTGATCGATCTCGCCAAGGGTGTTGCGCGCCCAGTGATAATTAGGATTGAGCTCGAGCACTCGATTCATTCCCTTTTTCAGATCACCAATCATGAAGAGAGAATTCATGACACCGCGGGTGCGGCCGACGCAGGCCTGGTTGGCGGTGGACCAAAAGATGGATCCCGCACTCTTGGCGTCGAGGGCCTCGCCTTTCTTGCCGGCGGCGATGCCCTTTTCGTAGAGGGCGATTTTTTCGGCGTCGCCTTTCAGGAGGTCGCCCCAGCGCAGATAGGCACGAGAGACGTCGGCCCACGCCGCTGCTCGCACCTTGGCGTCGATGGAGGCGTCCCCCAAGGTCGCCTCATAGAGGTCGACGGCCTTCTTGAGGATGGCCACCGTGTTGGCCTGCACCTCGACCATCTCGCGCGGCTCGGCGAGGGGATCGACTTTGACGGGCTCAGCGGGTTCCGTGGCGGCGACCGGTGCTGCGGGCGGCTCATCGGCCGCAGCCGACGACGACAAGGCGAGGACGAGCGCGGCGAGCGGTGCCGAGAGTGACTTCATGGGGGCTCCGAAGGAACGGGCTGGTGAATCAATGCAGGAGCGCTGCATCACCCGACAGGTTGCGCAGCAGGAGCGTGGCGAGAGCGTCATTGGCCAGCTTCAGACGGCGGCAGAGGGAACTTTCTTCCAGCGCCCGTTGACGCTGGGCGACGTCTTCGATGAGGGCGGCGCAGACGAGATCGGCCACGACCGAGGGCGATGAGAGGCGCAGGGGCAGATCCCCCAAGGTGTCTTTGCACTCGGGATGGGCATCGAGCAGCTGGGCATAGCAACCGCGCAAGGTCATCATTTCGTCGTCGACGTCGTCGTCGTCGCCGGGGTCCAGCAAGCGGGCTTTCACCCGTCGGTACAAAAGGCCCTCCGGGGGGACTTCGTCGTCGAAGGCCACGCGGCCGACGCCCTGCAAGAGCACGTGAAAACGACCATCGGGCAGGCGCTCGTGGTGCACCAGGCGGCCGAGCCCCCCCACGCGGGCGCATTGGCGGGGGGCGGCGGTGGCATTGGCGGCGTCGACGAGCACGACGGCGAGGTGCTGGTGGGAGGCCAACACCTGTTCGGTGAGCTGGCGGTAGCGCGGCTCGAAGACGTGCAGCGGCAGCAAGGTGTGAGGGAAGAACACCGTACCCGGCAAGGGGAAGATCGGGAGGGCGGCCAGCACGGGCTGGAGCATTTCGGCCGCCGTTTGTTCGCCAGAACCAGGGTCATTGGCCATGGATGTGACTTCCTCGATTGGGCCGCCCGGCCTGAGGGCCGTAAGATTTGTCGACACACGCAACGCCCGCCACCGAAGCACTCAGCGCGCCGCGCGTCCACCACTGAAGCGATGGACTCCGCGCGCGGCGCGTGAAACGTAGCATCGGTGACCAACGACGACGATCACGAACATCCGTCTGTCTCTTGCGGAGGAATTGGGATTGACATGCCCGGTCCTTTCGATCCCCTTGCCTTCGAAG
This sequence comes from Myxococcales bacterium, assembly GCA_023248635.1. Taxonomy (GTDB): domain Bacteria; phylum Myxococcota; class UBA727; order UBA727; family VGSZ01; genus VGSZ01. Next base: position 14,803 of record JAHFED010000020.1, on the reverse strand, counting down.
CAGCAGTGCGGGCGTTGTTGCGGGCTTGCGGCGTTGACGATGCCCAGCTGCAGACCGGTCACATGCGTTCCACCCCCAAGAGGGTGCGCGAGCTCTGGCAAAGCCGGCTGCTGGGCGGCGTCGGTCAAGATCTGGCCGCGATCCTCGGCAGCGGCTTCGACGATCCCCGGGAGGACCTCGTCGTGTTGCGCGGCATCGCGGTCCACGGCGTCTGTCCCCACCACCTGGTGCCCTTCCGGGGCGTGGCGCACGTCGCCTACCTGCCCGGTGGCCGGCTGCACGGCTTCGGACGCATCGCGCGCCTCGTCGACGCCATTGGCCACCGCTTCACGTACCAGGAGTGGCTCACTCGCGACGTCGCCGACGCCCTCGTCACCCATGGCAAAGCCCGCGGCGCCGGCGTCGTCGTCGAATGCGAGCAGCTCTGTCTGTTGCTCGGTGAAGATCGGCGCGGCGATGAACGGGTGCTGACCACCGCCTGGTCGGGGGTCTTTCAGAGCGACGCCAACTTGAGGTCCGAAGTGTTGCGCGTGCTCGAGCTGCCCCGCGCGCTGTGAGTCGACGACGACGACGTCAGCGCGCCATCCAGGCCGCCAACTCCGCGCGGGTCACCACGCCACGATCCACCAAGAGCTCGACCAGCGCTCGCACGGCGCGCAGTTGTTGCTCGGCCAAGACCCGCAGATCGTCGCCGGCCTGAGGCGGGGCACTCGCCCGCGGCGGCGGCGGGGCCGCAACCGGTGGTAGGGGGGCCGGCGTCGGACGACCCGGCGACGTAAACGGCTGCACCATGGCCGCCCCCGAATTGCTCACGAAGCCAAAGGCGGCATCTGGTGCACCAACGTCTCCATCGAGACCGCCGGCGCCGCCGAACACGCGCCCGATGGCCTGCAGGAGCTGGGTCTCGCCCGCGATCAACGGCTCGATGCGCATGCCCACCCGGCGGGTGAGGTCGTCGAGGGCGACAACGTTGAAGGGGTCGGCGACGGCGACCTGCAACACGCGTCGCTCCGGCACCAGCTGCACCGGCAGCAGCAGACCTTTTTCACAGGTCGCGCGATCGATGCGATCGAGGATTTGAGAGGGAACCACGATGGCGTCGGTGGGACCAATCAGGGCCCGCGGAATGTTGAGCTGGCGGGACAGGGCTTTGACGAGGAGGTCTTCCGAGAGGGCGCCCATGCGCACGAGGATCGCCCCCAGCCGACCTCCCCATTGGCGCTGCTCGTTGAGGGCCGCGTTGAGCTGGGCATCGCTGACGACGCCGGCCTTGATCAGCAAGTCACCGAGTCGAATCGGGGGGTTCATGAGGCCAATCTAGAGCGCCGTCGTCGTCCTTTCCCGATTTTAGCTGGGCGACGGCCCAAACCACCGGCCCGGGTGCCGAGCCAACGCCGAACCGAGCTCGGCAGAGGTGCCGGTGCTTCCGGCTTGGTCGCCCGCGGCGGTCCAGCAGGGTTGGTTCAGTGGATCGGCCAACGACGCCTGTGGCAGGGTAAGGCGATGGCTTCGACGCATCCATCGGTCGCTTCGGGTCGCTTCTCGCTGACGCGAAAGCGGGAGAGGCGAGCCTGCCCATTGGTCGCTTCGGGTCGCTTCTCGCTGACGCGGAAGCCGGTCCCAGAGCAGCGACCCTGCGCGACGGACCCGGGCGAAGGCAGGCGGGCGTGAGTCGCAAACGCCTGGGGGAGCTCCTCATTGAAGCCGGGGTGATCGACGAGCACCAGTTGCAATCGGCGCTCGGCCACCAACGGCAATGGGGAGGACGCCTGGGCAACCTGCTGGTGCAGCTGAACCTCGCCAGCGAAGACGGGGTCGTGCGGGCGCTGGCGCGGCAGCTCAACGTCGGCGTCGCCGACGCGCCGCCCGACGACCTCTCGCCGCGCGTCGTGATGGAGATTTCCTACGAGCTGGCCAAGCGTCACCATGTCTTTCCCCTCGCCGTGAAGAGGGACGCCAAAGGCGAAGTCATCGTCCTGGCGATGGCGGATCCGAGCAACGCCGACGCGATTGATGCCATGCAGTTCAAGACCGGCAAACGCGTCCAGCCCATGCTGGCGGGGGACTCCTCGATCACCACCTGGATCCAGCGACATTATGAAAAACGCCCGCAGCTCTCGGGGATGTCGGCGACGACGGCGCAATCGGCCGCGTCCTTCAATGTACAGTTTGGCGGGCAAGAGGTCGACTTCGGCGCCGGCGGCGACGCCCCGCTCATTCAGGGCGGGTCGCTGACACCCGCCCCCATGGTGGGCGCTTTCTCGTCTCCCTTTGGCGGGAACACCGGAGCGGTCGCTGCGCCGCTGTCGCCCTTTTCGCCCTTTTCGCCCTTCTCGCCGGGCTTGACCCCGAGGCCGATCGGGAGTGCCGCCGATGCCGCCTTGTGGGAGCGACGCGTGGAGCCCGGCCCGGCCCGGCCCCCACCCCCGGCCCCGCTCACCTTTGGCAGCGCAGGCAGTTTTGTCGGCGCCGAGACGCCGGCGCCGGCGCAGCCGCTGGCGGGATTTGCGGTGCCGATGGGATTTGGGTCCCCGCCCGTGCCGCTGCCCAGGGTGCCCGTCATGGACCTGGACGTCGGCCTGTTCGAGCCAGCTCCCATTGGGAGTGCCGTTGCCTTGGCTGGGCCGGCGGCAGCAGCAGCCGGCGTCCTGCCCACCATCATGCTGCCCGAGCTCCCCCTTGACTCCTGGGGGGAAGCCACCGCTGCAGGGGATGCGGCCCCCATCGACGAGAGTGCTGCCCCGGATCCCTTCGAGGGCATCGACGTTGATGTCGACATGGACGACGACCCCGTCGACGCCCCAGCGAGCGAAGCCCCCCTTGCGGACGCATGGGCCGACGCCGCCGAGCGACCGATTCCGCGCAAGGAAACCGACATCCGACACAGCGTCGACTGGGTGCCGGCCTCTCGAGAGATCGTGGTCGCCGCCGTCGAAGCCGAAGCCGCCCCCGAACCCGTCGCTGCGTACAAGCCGGCGGCACCCGCCGCGGCACCCGTGCTGGCGCCTTGGGCGATGTTTTCGTCGGTGGCGGCGGCGACGGTCGAGATCAGGGCCGACCCCACGCTCCAGACGATGCTCGCGACGACAAAGCCGGCGCCTGCAGCTGTCGCTCCATCCGCAGAAGCCCCGCGACCCCTCGAAGCCGCGGTCTGGACGGGGGGAGCGCTCCCGCCCTTTCCAGTGGCACCGCCGCCGCTGGCAGCGGAAATTTCACCGCCAGGCGATGAACCTGTAGACAATTCACCGACACGCGAAGCGCTGTCGGTGAATTCATCGCCGCCAGGCGATGAACCTGTAGACAATTCACCGATACGCGAAGCGCTGTCGGTGAATTCATCGCCGCCAGGCGATGAACCTGTAGACAATTCACCGATACGCGAAGCGCTGTCGGTGAATTCATCGCCGCCAGGCGATGAACCTGTAGACAATTCACCGATACGCGAAGCGCTGTCGGTGAATTCGGCGCTGCCCGTGGAAACGCTCGAACTGCCACCCTTGCCGACGTCGCAGTCCGCTGTCAGGCCGGACGGCCCAGACCCCGCGGCGGCGCTGGGTCCTCCCCTCGAGTTGCCAGCGTCGGCGTTGGACCCGCTGGACCTGACCACGGTGGGCTTCCCCCCCCGGCCCGAGCCGCCGACGACACCGTGGGATCCGGTTCCCTCCGCCCTGCCCTCACGGGCCGCCAGCGCTACACCGATCTTCGAGATGTCCGGACTCGCCGCCGCCGAAGCCCTGGAAACTCGGCACTCCCCAGCCCGGGAGGCGTCGTCGCCGCTGGGAGCGACCGCCCTTGCCTCCCGCCCGCTGGCGGCGTCGGCTGCGCCCCCACCCTTCGAAATGTCGGCGGCGGCCGCAACTCCCCCGCCCTTTGAGTTGTCGTTGGTCGCCACGCCCTTGCCCTTCGAGCTGCCGTCGTCGGCGGCGGCCGCAGCACCTCCGCCTTTTGAGATGTCGTCCTCGGCTGCAGCGCCCCCGCTCTTTGAGATGTCGTCCGCTGCCGCAGCACCGCCGCCGTTCCAAACATCGTCGTCGGCCGCCGACGCGCCGCCACGGTTGGAAGCTCTGGTGTTCAAGACGCGCCAGCGTCTTGAACATCCAAACTTCAAGACGGAGCGGCCGGACGGCCAAATGTCGTCGTCGGCACCGCCACCGTTCGAAATGTCGTCGGCCGCCGCCGCACCGCCGCCGTTCGAAATGTCGTCGTCGGCCGTCGTCGCACCGCCGCCGTTTGAATTCTCCACCCTCAGGCCGGGCGGCCAAATGTCGTCGGTGTCGGCGGCGGCGCCGCCCTTCGCCGTGGCGTCGTCGCCGCCCGCACCGCCTCCCTTCGAGACGTCATCGTCGGCTGTGGCCCCGCCGCCCTTCGAAATGGCCCGCAGGCCGCAGGATGCGGCTTGGAGGCCGAAGGCCGGAGCGCCACTGGAAACATCGGGGGAGCAGTCGGCGGGACTCCCGTCGTGGGAGTCGCTGTCAGCGGCGGCTGAGCCCTGGCCAGCGACGTCGGATCTACTGCCGAGCCCGCCTTTGTCGTCGGTGGTCATGCCGCCGCCCTCGGCAGCCCCGGCGGGGGCGCCGGCGTCTTCGTGGTCGACTGGGTCCGAGCCCAGCATTCCTCCCCTCGATGAGCTGTCGTGGTCCGTCGACGACGACACCGCGCCGACGGCCCACCCCGTTCCCCTTCCGTCGACCTTGCAGACATCGCCCGCTCCCGGCCCTGCCGTCGGCGGTGGCCCCGATCCGCTCCAGGCGGCGCCCAACGCTGCCGACGCCAAGGTCACAGCGACGATGGTGATGAGGCTCGATCCCGCCGAGCAGAAGCGCTTGCTGGCTCTGCTGCTGGCCCAGACCGATCTCTCGGTGGAAGAGCTGCAGGCGGCCAAGGCGGACGCCGACAAGAAGCGCGGTGGCTGACCTCGTCGTCGAGCACCTCACCGTGCTCCTCCAAACACCCAGCGGTCCCGCCCGCGTCGTCGACGACGTCTCTTTTGCAGTGCCAGCGGGGCGGTCGGTGGCCTTGGTGGGCGAGAGCGGCTCGGGCAAGACCTTGACGGCGCTGGCGCTGCTGCGCTTGCTTCCCGACGTCGCCCAGGTTGTGCAGGGCAGCGTGCGGCTGCGCGGGCGCGACGCTGAGTTGGAGCTGCTGTCTCTCGCGGAGCGGGACCTCGCCAAGGTGCGAGGAGCACGGGTCGCGATGGTGTTTCAGGAGCCCATGACGGCGCTGAACCCGCTGCTGCGCGTGGACGATCAGGCAGGCGAGGTGCTGCGGGTTCACCAAGGCCTCTCGAAAAAGGAAGCCAGGACGGCGGGGGCGACGTTGTTGCAGCGCTTGGGTGTGCCGACGGCGCCCGCCGGGGCTTATCCCCACGAGCTCTCGGGCGGACAGCGTCAGCGGGTCATGCTGGCGATGGCGCTGGCGGCGTCGCCGGAAATCTTGGTCGCCGACGAACCGACGACGGCGTTGGACGTCACGGTGCAGGCCCAGATCCTCAGCCTCTTGCAGCAGGAGCAGCAGGCGCGGGGGCTCGGGCTCTTGTTGATCACCCACGACCTCGGGGTGGTGGCCCAGGTGTGCGACGACGTCGTCGTGATGTACGCCGGCCGGGTCGTCGAAGCCGGCAGCGTCGCTGGTGTCTTTGCCGATCCACGCCATCCCTACACCCAGGCCCTCTTGGCCTCGATTCCGGCGCGGGCCAAACTTGGAGAACCCTTGCCGCAGATCCCCGGTCAAGTGCCGGCGGTGGCGCTGTGGCCGAGCGGATGCCGCTTTCGCGATCGCTGCCCGCGGGCCGACGAAGCCTGCGCCGCCGAGCCTCCCGTCGTCGTCGTTGCCGCAGCGGGCAGCTCGCGCCTGCTGCGCTGCGTGCACCTGTGAGCGGAGGTGGGGTGCCACTGCTCGAGGGGCGCGGGCTCGTGCGCCGTTTTGGGCCGCAGGTCGCCGTCGACGGCGTGACCTTGCAGGTGGGCGTGGCCGAGCGGGTGGGCTTGGTGGGCGAAAGCGGGTCGGGCAAGTCGACGCTCGGACGGCTGCTGCTGCGCCTGCAGGACGTCGACGAAGGCGCGGTGTGCTTCGACGGCATCGACATCACCCGCGCGGGTGCGCGGGCGTTGCTGCCGGTGCGGCGCCAGCTGCAGATGGTGTTTCAGGATCCAGCGTCGTCGTTGAACCCGAGGATGAACGTCGAGCAACTCATCGCCGAAGGCCTGATCATTCATGGTCTGCACCGCCAGGGGCGACGCGCGCGCGTGCTCGAGTTGCTCGACGAGGTGGGGCTCGATGCAGCCCTGCTTCACCACCGGGCCAGCCAGCTCTCGGGCGGACAGAAACAGCGGGTGGGCATCGCGCGGGCCCTGGCGGTGGAGCCGCGCTTGCTGCTGCTCGACGAGCCGGTGAGCGCCCTCGACGTCAGCGTGCAAGCCCAAATCGTGAATCTGCTGCGGACGCTGTCGACGACGAAGCAGCTGGCCTTGCTCTTTGTGGCCCACGATCTCCATGTGGTGCGTCACTTGTGCGAGCGGGTGCTGGTGATGCACCAAGGCAAAATCGTCGAAGAAGGCCCCACCGCCGACGTCTTCGCTGCCCCCCAGCATCCCTACACCCAGGCCTTATTGGCGGCGGTGCCCATCCCCGATCCCACACGTCGACGTCGGCCTGTGGCTTCGGTGTCGCCGTCGCAGCCCTCGCTTGACTCGATGCGACGATCAGATAGGTAACGCGGGTCTCGGGCTCGTAGCTCAGTTGGTAGAGCAATGGACTCTTAATCCGGCGGTCGAAGGTTCGACTCCTTCCGGGCCCACCACGAAGAAACCCCGCCGTCGACGCGGGGTTTCTGCTTTTTTGCACGGGCTTCCTGTTTTGCGCCGTGTTGACGGCGCAACCCGCTGGACTCGGGTACATCTGCTCCCAAGTCGGGAGCCCCAGATGCAGAAATACGCCGTCGTCGTCGGCCTGGCAGCGTTTGCGGCGTCGGCTGCGCAGGCGCGGCTGGGCAACGCTGCCTACCTGGTCGCCACGAGTTGCACGGGTTGCCACACCGGCGGGGGAGAACGGCCCCTGGTGAGCGTCACCCAGACGACGCCGGCTCCTTTGGCTGCCGGCGGTTCGGCGCTTTTTCACATCGCCATGACGTCGACCAACGGCGGTGGCGTCGATCGCTTTGGCAGCTTCGCCGCCTCGGTGCCCAAGACGGCCGGCACCTTCGTCGACGGCGCCGAAACTGACACCTGCGAGGTGACCGGCGGCTGCCCCAACAACCGCACGGCCATCCGGGACATCAGCGGCCGCGCCTTCGAAGCCGGCGCCTATGAATGGGACATCGAGCTGGCGGAGCTGGGCAGCGGCACCTTCACCCTCGAGGTGGGCTGCAACGACATCAACGACAACGGTCGCAGCAGCGGCGATCGCAACGGCGAGGGCGCGCTGGTCTTCACCGTGTCCGAAGGCGAAGGAGAGGGCGAAGGCGAAGGCGAAGGAGAGGGCGCAGCAGGCGAGGGAGAGGGAGAAGGAGCAGCAAGTGAAGGGCAGGGCAAAGCAGAGGGGTGTTGCGCTGGCACCACGTCGCCGGCGCCTCTGGCAGCAGTGCTGCTGCTCCGACGACGTCGCTGTTGAGGGCTCAGGCCGGCTGGGACAACCAGGCGATGGCCTTGAGCACTTCTTGTTGTTCGCCGGGGTTTTCGGCGAGCACGTGGCTCGACGACGACAGCGTCTGCAGGGTTGCCTTTGGTCCCATCAGCGAGACCCAGTCCTTGGTCGTTTGGTAGTCAGCGAGCGTGTCTTGGTTGGCGTGGATGACATAAACGCGCCCCTGGGGGCGGGCCCCCTGCTCGAGGAGCTCCCGCATGCGGGCCAGATCGGCGGTGGAGGCATGAAAGGCCTGCCCCCGACCGCTGAGATGCTCTGTGGTGGCGTGGGCGGCGAGCTTGCGCAGGGTTGCTTGATCGCCGGAGAGGATGGGCAGTCCCGTCGCTGGCAAAGGGATGTTCTTGAGCCCCGGGACGGCGCCGACGACGGCGAGGGCGCCGTTGGCCAGGCTCTTGGTTCGGGCGAAGAAGGGGTCCTGCAAGATCAGGTCGACGCCTGTGGGCATCGGCGGGCCGTCGAGGTCGATCTTGCCCAGGTCGTTCATCAACACCGCCCCGGTCGCGCCAGCGCCGCCGCCCATGGAGGTGCCGACGACGGTGATTTTGCTCTGCGGATCTTGGCCATGGGTCCAGGCGACGACGGCGGCGACGTCGCGGGCTACGCCGAAGCCGCGATCGATGCCGCCGCGATCCCCTTGAGACAGGCCGGCCCACTGGTGGTCGAGGACGACGACGGCGTGCCCTCGTTTGGTGAGCAGCTGGGCCTGCTCGAGGTGGTTGCGCCCGGTCTCGAGAAAGCCGGGGGAAAGGACGAAGGTCTGCCCGGAGGGCTTTCCCTGGGGGGCGAAGCGCTGCACGAAGAGCTCGCGGGGCGCGATGGCGTGGCCGTCGACGGAGCCCTGGGCCTTCACGATGTGATCGCTGACGTTCGCGGGCACCTGGCCAAAGCGAACGAGCTGGATGGCTTTGTCGAGGCGAAAGGCATTCCAGGTTTCGAGATCGACGTGGTCGGGGCGCACCAGGGTCGTGACCGGGGTGCCAAAGGTCTTTTCCGTGGCCTCGAGGAAGACGCTGAGCTTCTCGTTTTCGTCAGCTTTGGACCAGCCCGCAGCGAGGGACTGCTTCAGGGCAAAGAGGATGGGATTGCGATCGAAGATGCTGCCGCCGCTGGCCGTGTTCGCGGGGACGCCCTCGTTGCCGACGATGCCGTCTTTGTTGCCCGTGGTCGCGTCGTCGATCTTCCGCAAGAAGGTCGTGACCTGGGCTCGGGATCCAAACGAGACGTTCGTCATGCCCAAAGGTTGGCACAGGCGGGAGACCAGAGGGGCGGGGAGGCGCGCTCCTGCCCGCAGACGAGCACAAACTTTGCGCCGGCAGGGCTGTCGGGGCAGCCTTCGCCGCGGAGGCTCCCATGGCGGTCAAAAAGACGTCGACGACGAAGCCAAAGGCTGCTGCGAAGCCCACCAGCACGGCGGAAGGCAGCAAGACCGCGACGACGGAGCCCCTGCTGCAGGCTCTGCCCGAAGAGGTGTGGCGCGATCTCTTTGGGCTCGCGAAGAAGGCCGACCGGGACTTCGGCGAAAAGCTCGTTTCGGCGTTGAACAAGATCGATCGGGGCTTGTTGCCGCCGGCGTCGACGCATCCCTACGAGGCTGAGATCGCCAAAGGCGCCGTCGGCGTCGACGGGCTCCTGCAGGTGTTGGAGGGTGGCACGCCGCGCGAGTGGTTCAATGCCCTCGACGCCCTCGCCCACGTGTTCTTCGCCATGACCGCCCCCGACAACACCGCGGGCAGCAGCGTGCCGGCGGCGGCGTTGGCGCGTGTGCGGGATCAGCTGAAGGGCCCGCGCGACGCCGATCAGCGAGCGCTGGTGATGAAGACCTTGGCCATCGCGCGCGATGAAGGCGTGTTGCGCGAGCAGCTCAGCCGGCTGGGGGACAGCGATCCCGGCGTGGTGGCGACGGCGGCGCGGCTGCTGGGACTGGGGCGCTACGGCCCGGCAGCGGCAGTGTTGCGCGAGCTGGTATCACCCGAGCGTTTCTATGAGAGCCGCGCCGTGATCTGGGCCTTGGGCGAAATCGGGGATCCCGCGGTGCTGCCGGCGCTGTACCGATCCTTGGCCCAGGCCTTCCGCGTCGTCGACTGCCTCATCGCCGTCGGCAAGATCGGCCAGATCAGCTCCGTCGGCGAGCTGACGCCAATGATTTTGCAGGGAGTACCCGAGCAGCGGGACGCCGCATGGCGGGCGATGGCGATGATCCTCGACCACCACCGCAACAGCCAGAAGGACCTCGGCGAAATCTTCTCGCAGCTGAAGAACCTCATCGAGGCCCAGCTCAACTCAGAGAAGCTCGATCTCTCGGGATCGACCCGCTTTCACATGCTGCTCTGCCTGGCGCGCATGGGCGTGAGCCTCGACCCCGCCCGGGTGCGTCGCTACCTGCAGCTCGGCGTCGACGACGGCGAAGCCACCGCCATGGCCCGGGTGTTCGAGAAAAAGACGCCGCCGAAATAACCCGGCAGCGCCGCCTCAAGCCCGCAAGACGGAGACGTCGTCGTACAGCTTCATGAACTTCGACATTTCCAGCTTGAAATAGCCGTCGTTCTTGCCGTCACTGCCAGCTTCTGATTCGCCCCAGGGATTGCGCAACAACACATACTTCTTGCCGCCGGTCTCTTCGGCGCCGAGCACGGAATAAGAGTGGTCGCCATAGACACCGGTGTTCGCGTACTTCTTTTCGTCGTCGAAGGTGCCAGCGGCCATGGGCTGCTTCTTGTCGCCGGCGGCCTTGATGGCATTGAAGATGTCGTCGGAAGAGTCGTAGGCGGTGCTCATCGAAGTCGTCGATTTGCCCGTCAACGCCGTCATCACGTCGGCGGCTGATCCACCATTGCCAATCTTGTCGTAGGAGCCCTTCCATTTGGCATAGGCCTTCTCAAGGATGGGGAACCAGAGCTCCATCTTGGCCGGGTCGTTGGATCCCGTGGTGGTTCCGTAGATCGGACCGCCCCAAGAGCGCGTGTAAAGGTCGGCGTCGACGGTGATCATCTCCATGCGGCCGGAGCGCGAATAGAAGCGCACGTTGAACTCGCGTTCGCCAGCGGCGTTGGTGGTCTCGGTGATGGCGTTCTCGATGGCCTTGGGCATCTGGTGAGCGACGGCGCCGCAGGCCGAGGGGAAGTAGCAGTCGCCCAAGGCACCTTGGCGGACATCGCTCGATTTCACGCCGTCGATGAAGAGAGGCCCGGTGTAGCGCTTGAGGGGATACATTGCGCTGCCGTCGGCCTTGAGCTCGTCTTTGTGCAGGGTGGGGTCGTCGCCGATGTCGACGTCGCTGGCGCCGCCGATGACGGTCATCGTGCTCGAGATGGTCTTCAAATCTGTGTTGTTGACACCGTCGGAGACCGCGATGGCGATGGCGTCGCCGGCCTTGCCCGCGATTTGCAGATTCTTCGGGATCGAGCCGTCTTTGTCGGCTGTGACGTTGACCATGTCGCCGGTGCGCAGGTTGATGAAGCGCAACTGGGCACCGGGCTCGGTGATGGGGCGGGTGGAGTTGTGGGTGAGGCCGACCTTGCCGTTTTTGTCGTCGGTGATGGTCACGCGCAGGGGATTGAACTGGGCATTGGTGGTGTCGCGACCTTGCACCTTGAGGTCGATCCAATCGGTGGTGGTCCCATCCGGACGACGTCCTCGAATGCGAATGACGTCGCCAGCGCTGAGGCGGGTCATGGCGTCGGTGCCGGTGATCTTGTTGGCGTCCAGCGCGAACTGGCCTTGGCCGTCGGCTTTGCCGATCTCTTTGGTGTCTTCGAGGTGCAGCCGCAGATCGGGAGCGGAGCTCAGATTGATGGCCTCGACGGTGACACCGGCCTCGAGGCGACCGCGGATACCAGCGGTGTCGGCCGTAATCCCCGTGGCTGGTGGCGGCAGTCCACCGCCTCCCTGCTGGAGGGCTGCGCGCCCCACCAGTGCTTCGAGGAAGTTCTTGGCTTTGGGCGCGAAGGTGAAACCGGGCGTGTCGAGCAGGGTCTCGATGTCCGCTTTTTCGCTCTTGGAGAGACCCGCTTTGGCGACGTCGAACTGCTGTTGGCGCGTCATGCCCGGCTGTTGGAGCTCGACAAGGGTCTTGATGCTGTCGCGGCCGGACTTGTCGCCGACGGCGGCCAGGATCTCGAGGACGTTGGCGTCGTCGACCTTCTTCTGGGGTGTGCCTTCGATGCGAGTCGCGACCGTGCGGAGTTGTTTGTCGACGATGCGCACAGGGACCTCTGGGTGGCGATGTTGGGCGTGGGAAGCCGTCGGAGACAATAGCCCCAGCTCGGCGAAATTGGCGGGGTCGTGGGAGTTGTGGTTCGAGCCGAGGAGATCATTTTTGGAACGATTTCGATCTCCCCTCCACCGTCTGGCGCGTCCGGACGCCGCGGTTCACTGGCACGGAGAGTGGGTTGGGGCCGATCGAGGTGATGATCGCGAAAGCGGGCCCGCGACCCGTCGAAGCAGGCGCCCCCGGTCCGGACCGTGACGCGTCATGCGATGTCCAAAAAGGCAGGGCCGAATGGCGATTTCACAACCTTGTGAAGTCCCATGGACGGCAAGGGAATGGCTGTGGCCGTTCCTGGTGGACGTCGACAGACCCAGGCTTGGCTTGGGCGTGTCGGGACGTGCGTGGGGGAGGGCGCGCGTGGACATCAACGCCGTGGAGGCCCCAAGCTGGTGGTGCGTCTTGAGGTTTGATAGACACTGACATGTAAACTCCTGCTCTCATTGCACAGTTTTCGTTGATTTATTGTCTGTTTTCTGCGACTCATGCAGTCGTTACTTCCGCAGCCCGCAGCGGCGGGCCGCCTGCACAGCGAGGATCTGGTAGACGACGACGGTGTTTGAGCAGGGGTCTTCATGCGTGGTTTCGCTCGGGTCTCTGTCGCTGTCCCTGTCGTCAAGGTCGCCGACGTCTACGCAAATGTGCGCGCCATGGCCGAGCTGTGGCAGCAGGCCCACGATGACGGCGCGGGCCTCGTGGTGTTCCCAGAGCTTGGATTGAGCAGCTACACGGCGCGGGATTTGTTCTTCGACAACACGCTGCTGCACACGGTCACCAGCGGCCTCGCCCAACTCCTCGAGCTCAGCCGCTCCCTCGCACCCCTCGCGATCGTCGGAATGCCAATGGGCACCCCCGTCGGGCTGTCCAACGTCGCGGTGGCGGTCCAGGCCGGGCGGCTGCTGGGCGTGGTGCCGAAGAGCTACCTGCCGAACTACCGCGAGTTCGAAGAAAAGCGCTGGTTCCGCCCTGGCACCGAGGTAGCGCCGGGAAGCTCGTGCCAACTACTTGGTCAAGATGTCGCATTCGGAACCGATCTTCTCTTCGATGGTGGTAACGACGTCGTTCTCGGCATCGAAGTTTGTGAGGACTACTGGGTGCAAGTACCGCCGTCGGCGAAGCTCGTCGGACAGGGAGCAACAATTATTGCCAATCTGTCGGCGTCCAATTTTACGATTGGAAAAGCCGACCTTCGACGACTTCTCGCCGAATCTCAAAGCGATCGTGGCAAGTGCGCTTATCTCTACGTCGCCGCAGGACCCGGTGAGAGCAGCACAGACCTGGCCTTCGATGCCGACGCCTTCGTCTGCGAAAATGGCAGCGTGATTGCTGAGTCCAAACGGTTCGCCAGGGAGAGCCAGCTGGTCACCGTCGATGTCGACGTAGAGCTCTTGGTGCGCGAGCGCAGGGTCACTTCGAGCTTTGGCGACTGTGCGCAAGAAAACCCGCTCGCAGTCCGGCGCATCCCATTTCAAACGAGGGCGACGAAGGGGCTGCGACGCGAGATCACGCCACACCCCTTCCTTCCGAAAAATCCCGCGACCTTGGCAACACGGCTGTGGGAGATCTTCGAAATCCAGACCAACGCACTGGCAACCCGGCTCCAAGCGCTGACGACGTCGACGTGGAAGCCGAAGCTGGTGCTCGGCATCTCGGGAGGGCTCGACTCCACCCAGGCGGCATTGGTTGCGGCCACCGCCCTCGACCTCTGCGGACGCCCGCGCTCGGATCTGATCGCGGTGACCATGCCCGGACTGGGGACGTCTGCGTCGACGAAGGACAACGCGACGACGCTGGCCACCTCGCTGGGTGCCGCGGTAAGCACCATCTCCATCGGCGAGATGTCGCGCATCGTGCTTGCTGCCAGCGGCCACGCAGCCGCCCAAGACGCCGCCTCCGTTGACGAGTTGATCGATCGGGTGCGCGCCGACAAGAAACTGGGCGACCCCACTCTCGAGAACGTTCAGGCCCGCCTGCGCACCCTCGTGCTGATGACCCTGGCCAACCAACACGGTGGCCTCGTGGTCGGCACGGGGGATCTCTCCGAAAAAGCGCTGGGCTGGTGCACTTACTCTGGCGACCACATCTCGATGTACGACGTCAACGCCGGCGTCCCCAAGACCCTGATTCAGTTCGTGATCCGGTGGGTGGCCAACGAGCGAGTGACGTCGTGGACGGGAGACGCGAGCAAAGGCGACGCCCAGCTGCTCCGTGAGACCCTCTTCGCCATCCTCGAGACGCCGATCTCACCCGAGCTCTTGCCGACGGACAAAGACGGGAAGATCGCGCACCTCACAGAAGCCGCAATCGGACCTTATGAATTGCACGACTTCTACTTGTTTCATTTCGTGCGCCACGGGCGAACCCCGGCGAGAATCCTCGATCTGGCGCGCGTTGCCTTCCAAGATCGCTATCCAATGGATGTGCAGAAGAAGTGGCTGAGATTGTTTCTCACTCGCTTCTTCTCCAACCAGTTCAAGCGGAGCTGCACCGCCGATGCACCCAAAGTGGGAATGGTGGCCTTGTCGCCGCGGGGCGATTGGCGCATGCCCTCCGACGCCGTCGTGAGGGCGTGGATCGAGCAAGTCGACGCCTGGCGGCCCGAAGCCTGAAGCGCCGAGGATCCAAGGTCCCGAAGAAGCTCTCGACGGCGGCGTTGTCGTAGCAGTTCCCCCGCCGGCTCATGCTGCAGATGATGCCGTTGACGTCGAGGGTGCGTTGAAGTCCTCGCTGGCGTAGTCCCCTGGTCGGTGTGATGAAGCAGGCCGCGTGCGGGGCAACGTAACCGTTCAGCGGCTTGGAAGAAGTCGCGGCGCTGCTGAAGGCACGAGGCAAGCTTGAAGGCTGTCGACGAGGAAGCCCAGCAGGCGAGCCCCTTGGCGGCGCAGGGTCTGGGTCACG
>JAHFED010000084.1 GCA_023248635.1 Myxococcales bacterium | reverse complement strand
GGGGCGGGGGCTCAGCGACGACGACAACCGGGGGCGGGGGCTCAGCGACGACGACGGGCGGTGGGGGGGGCTCAGCGACGACCACGGGCGGTGCGGGCGCTGCCACGACGGCGGCCTTGGTTGCGGGCGCGGCTTCGACGGCGGCTTTGCGGCGGGCGGCGGGGGTGGGACTGAAGCGCTCCTGGCGGGTCTTGCCCGGACCGTCGCTGAGCATGGCCTTGGCCTCGACATAGAGGACGACGAAGTCGTTCCAGATGTCGGGGATTTTCTTGGGGTCCAGGGCGAGAAAATCCAAAGCCTCACCCCGCACTTCGACGGGGACGGGCGACATGTGCCCATCGGGAAGGCGGTGCGCCCGAAAGATATCGTCGGCGACTTTCACCGTCGCAATCATCCGCCGGTGCTCGGGCGTCAGGCTGTCGGCGTAGAGCGCCGAGTTGTTGTGATGGAACTGAATGGGATGGGTGAGGGCCGGGCTGAAACCCCACTCGCGGGCGACGGCGGCACCGACGTCGGCATGGTCGCAGCCGAAGGCCTTGCGCTCGAAGCTGCAGAATTCCCACTCGGCTTCGAGCGCCCGTTTGATCACGGGCGCGTAGAGATCCGGCATCGCTTGGTAGAGCAGGGTCTTTCCGAGGTCGTGCAGCACGCCGGCGAGGAAGGCATGGGAGGCGTCGGTGTCTCTTTGGTGCAAGGCCAAAAGGCGCGCCAGGGTTCCCACCGAGATGGCGTGCTCCCACAAGATCTCCGCCTCTGGGGTCTTTCTCGACGTCGAACCCAAGACGGTGGCGCTCAAGGCGATGGAGCGGACCTGCACCCGGCCGAGCAGGGTCACGGCATCGCGCAAGCGCGTGATCTTGTTTTTCAGCGCGTATTGGGCCGAGTTGACGATCTTCAAAACCCGCGACGAGAGACCGGGATCGGAGCCGAGCACCCGCTCGATCTCGGCCGCATCGTTTCCGAAGTCGTCGACGACGCGGAGGATGTTGACGGCGACGGGGCCGAGGGTGCTGATCTCTTTGCAGGCGTCGATGGCCCGACGCACCTCGGCGGGGAGGACGATCGGCGCTTCGGGATCGATGCTGTCAAAGAAGGAGTCTTCGAAACCAACGGCCATGGACATCCGCCGAGATGCAACAGAGCGAGATCGCCCGGGGCGCGCAGCCTAGCAGCGACTGGTTGCCCGATGCCATTTGGCCGCCCGGCCTGAGGGCAGAGAAGTGGCCCCGCCGGAGAGGGCAAAGAACTCCAGCAGGAGACGCTCAGCCCATATCGACGACGTCGCCCGCGCCGATGGACCTTCGCTGCCGAACTATAGCTCGAGCTCGGCACCGGGCTTGAGGTCGACGTCGCCGCGCAACAACGTCACCGCGAGCTCGGCGGCTTCGCGGGCTTTGAGGCGGATGGTCTCTTCGCTCTTGAGCCGCTGGTAGGCCTTGACGGCGTCCTGTTCTTTTTCTTTGAGCTCGGTCTCGAGTTGACGCACACGGTTGGCGCTCTCGGTCTTGGCGCGCTCACTCGATCGCTGCGCTTCCTCAGCGCGGGCGTTGGCGGCGTCGACGTCGGCCTGGGTCTGCTCCAAGACCGTGCGGAGGTGGACGGCGTCGTTTTCGGCCTGCCGCAGGGGCTGCATCTGGTTTTCGATCTCGTCCCGTTCGTCAGAGAGAGATTGTACCCGGGCCTTCAAGCTCGAGATCTCGATCTCTTTGTTCGACGCCTCGGCGAGCTTCTGCTGCGTCTCTTGCTGGTGACGCTCGAACTGTTCCTGCACCTCGACGAGGGCCTGCTCCTTCTGCAGGATTTCGTCGTCCTTGGCGCGCAGCTGCTGCTTGAGGGTGAGCAGCTCGCGGGCCGACGACGCCGACGGTGGTGTGGTGGCCGAGGCAGCCTGGCGGGCTTGGTCTTCGGCCTGCCGCAAGCGGGCTTCGAGCTCGGCGACCTTCGACTTGAGGTCGCCATTTTCACGCCGGGCCTGTTGCAGGGCCTGGAGATCGGCTTGGCTCGACGACGGCGCCGGCGGCATGCTCACCGAGGGGCGGGGAGGCGGCGTCGCACGGGGAGGAGGACGCACGGGCTCGGGTTCGGGGTCGGGATCGACCCGCTCGGGCTCGGCGGCCAGAGAGTCGAGTGCGTCGTCGAGGCCCACCAGGCCGTCGTCTTTGATGGAGCCGGGCATCTCCAGGTCGTCGAGGGCCGCGCGCTGTCCGGTGAGCCCATCGAGCCCATCGAGCCCGTCGCCGAAGGAGGGATCGAGGGGCGGGAGGGCGTCGTCGTCGAGAGCCGCGGGGGGTGCGGTCACGGCAACCGAAGACGACGCCGCCGAAGCATCCAGGGCATCCAGGCTGCCGAGGTCGTCGTTGTCGAGGGGCATGTCGCTGTCACCACCCGGCATCAGCGGTGCGCCCCCAAAGCCGAGGTCGGCGCCCAGGCTCTCGAGCCCTTCGAGGCCGCCGTCGTCGCCGCCGCTGCCGTTGCTGGCGTCGGGGGCGGGAATCAAGGCCGTGATCTTGTCGACGAGGTCGGCGTCCGAGAAGGGCTTGATGAGGTAGTCCTCAGCGCGCGTCTTCAGCTTCTTGTGCTGCGCGAAGGTCTCGGGCGTCGCCTCCTTCGAGGTGATGATGAGCGGTATCCCCTTGAGATCGTTATCCTTCTTCAACTTGTTGCAGATCGAATAGCCCGACATCTTGGGCAGCTCGACGCAGAGCACGATCAGGTCGGGGCGGCTCTTGGCGGCGTAGTCGAGGCCGTCTTTGCCGTCGTCCATCTGCTTGACCTGAAAACCGCGCGAACGCAGGGCCACGGCGGTCTGATCGGAGAACGGCTGTTCGGCGTCGATGAAAAGGATTCCGCTCATCTCGATCTCGACCTTTCGACTCGCGGCGCAGATGGAGGAGGAGCGCCTCACCACAGACGGTCGTCGACGTTAGCGGCGCTCTGCGCTCCCAGTCAAAGATCGGCGGAGTTCCCCAGCTCCGACGACGTCAGACGGTGCGTTGACCGACGTCCACCCGCAGCGGGATGGCCTTGCCCTGGCCCAACACATGGGTGACGACGACGACGGCGCTGATGCCGCCGCGCATGTTGAAATGCCCGCTGACCTTGAGCCGGCGGGGCCCGAGTGCGGCGACGAGGTCGTCGGCGATGGCGTTGGTCACCTTCTCGTGAAAGGCGCCCTCGTTGCGGAAGCTCCACAGGTAGTTCTTCAGCGACTTGGATTCCACGCACCAGGCATCGGGGACGTAGTTGATTTCGATGCGGGCGAAGTCGGGCTGACCGGTCAGAGGGCACAAGCAGGTGAACTCGGGGCAATCAAAGACGATCTCGAAATCCCGCGCAGGCTCGGGGTTGTCGAAGCGCTCGAGAAAGCGGGAGGGCTGAGAGCTCATGGTCCCCGCTAACAAGTCGCGCCGTCGACGTCGACGAGGGTTTGACTGGCCCCTCCGATCAACCCCGACGCAGCCCGCCCGCACAGCAAAGCGATCCTGCGCGCTAAACTTCAGTTACATTGCACACGCTCAAGACGCGCCAGCGTCTTGACCATCAAAACTTCAACCTTCGAAACGGAGCCGCGATGGCGAAGAGCCCCCTCAAGGAAAAAGACTTCATCCCCGACGACGAAAGTCTCCAGAAGATCCTGGGATCGCGCTGGCCCCGCTACCAGGAGTGCCTCGAAGAATTGAAGAAGCGCAACCTCTACCCCGAGATGTATTGGTACGGGCCGTCGTCGGGATGGGCGCCGCGCTTCTGCATCGGCGAAGTCACGGTCTGCGGCATCTACCTCGCCCAAAACCCGCTCATGGGATTGGTCGGCGTCGGCGACAAGGTCGGGGCTTACCTCGACAACGACAACAAGCTCAGCCAACGGGCGCGGGCGCTGTACGAGATGACGCCGAAGAAGGGACCCCTGCGCTGGATCGAGGCCCAGCTCGCCACCCGCGGCGACCTCGAGGCCTTCCTCTCCCTCGTCGACGGCAAGCTGCGCGCCCTGGCCCTCGAAGGCGTCAAACCCTCCGACGGGCCGCCGCCCCCGCGCATGCGCCGCAAAGATCCAGGTCCCAAGAAAGAGCCGGGCAAGCCAGGGCGCAAGCCGACGAAGCTGCCGAAGCCTGCAGTCAAGCCCCTGCAGGTGGGGCCGCCGCAGCGCTTTGGTCCGTCGGTGTTGACGGCGGCCGGCCGAGGCTGAGGGAGCCTGCCCGACGTGCGATCGGCGCGGCGAACAATGAACAGATAGAAAACAAGCACCACTGGTGCCTATTTTTATACGATCAGAGCGCGTGCAACACCGTCTTCAACCCGCGCTGCTGCGCCCGGACCCTCAAGAGCTTCGACGACGACGGCGACGCCACCGCCTTGGCATCTCGAAAGGCGCGGAAGTGGCGCAAGGACTTGGGCAAGGCGTCCACGAGGGCGGCGAGGTCGTCGGTGGCGAAGACGTCGTTGTCGCTGGTGGCGGCGATGTCTGGGGACAGCTCTTCCGACGACAACACCAAGGCAAAGGCGTCGCTGCTCTCGTCTCCCAGCGCGGGTCCGCCCCAGGAGTGGCTGCAGGGCCCTACCACGCCCCGCACCAAGCGCTCGACAACGACGCCGGGCAGGGTGGCGGCTCGCACCAAGAGCGCTGGTGCGGGCAGGTGAGAGGCAAGGGAGAGCAAATCCTGCAATCCGGCGCTGGCGCGGGCTCGATCGTCGTCGACCACCAGCTCGCGCCCCCCGACCGTTGCGTTGAGGGGCACCCAGGCGTCGACAGTGATGCGCACAAAGAGCCCGCTCGCGTCGGCCCGATCGAGGACCATGGTCAACAAAGAGCGCGAGGCTTCGACCCGACGCACGACGACGTCGACGTCGAGCAAACGCGCCGCTGGGGCCTCGGCCAACAGGCGCGCCGCGGCCTCGCGTTTTTGCAGGCGGGCGCGGGCACTGTCCGCCGCTGCCACCGGCGTCGGGCTGATCTCGGCCGGCGCGGGAACGGGACTCGACGACGGCAAGGTGCGGCCCAGCTCGCGTTCGGCCAGCAGCGCGGCCCAGGTGATCCACGGCGGCAAGCCGCTGTCGGCGTCGACGACGGGGACCGGGACGCTGGTGGGTGAGAGAGCCCGCGCTGCTGCCCACGAGCGCGCCAATCCCGCCAACGAGCGGGTCTGGGGAAAGCGATCGTTGCCGCGCGCAGCCGTGAGAGCCCGGGCGAGGCGCCACAGGAAGGCGTCGTCGACGTCGACCAGCTCCTGGTTCATGACTGTGCTTGCTCGCGGGCGGCGCTGGCCGCCCGACGCGCCAGGGCGCCCTGCACGAGGGTCTCGAGGGCTTGGGCCAGTCCGGTGTCCGACGTCTGCGCGCTCACCCGTTCGTGTACGGCACTGGCAAAGACCGTGACGTCGTCGAGGGAACCCGCGAGGCTGAGCAGCGAGCGCTCGAGCTCATCGACGACGCTGGCGGCATCTTCGACGACGCCGAGAGCGCGGGCGCGGGCGGAGAGCGCATCGAGCTGGCGTTCGGCGGCGCCGGCGAAGGAGGCGACGTCGACGGAGAGAGTCTCGGTCACGTCGAGGAGCCCCCGGGCCGAGGCCTGCAGCACCGCCAGACGTTCGAGGGCGCGCTGGGCCAGCTGCTGATCTCGTTCGCCGCGGGAGCGTTGCTGGCGCGCCTGGTCGCGCTCGCGCTCGCTGCGCGAGAGGTCGCCTTCGCCGACGCGGGCAGCCACCACTTCCTGGCCAGCGACGACGTCGACGCTGTTGGCTTGCGCGACATGCTCGTGGAGGCGCTCGAGATCGGCAAAGAGCCCATCGCGCAAGGCGGCGAAGCGGTCGACGAGCAGCGATGCCTTCTTCGTCTCGGCCAGGGCGGTCTCGATGCGGGCCCGCAAGGCATCCTCGGTGGAGCGACGCCCAGCCACCGACGGCTTGGGTCGGCCGCGCAAACGGCGACGGAGGCTGCCCAAGACCCCGGGCGGGTCGTCGTCGACGCCTCTCTTCACCGGCGTGCTCAGCCGCAGTCCCCGGCTGGCATCGACCAGACCGCGGATGGTCTGCAACCACGCATCGTGGCGCCGCTGCTCCTCATCGAGCAGGGCGCTCAAGCTCTGGGGTGTGAGAGGACCCGTCACGCCAGCGACGCAACCAAAGCCACGAGGACGCCGACGTCGACGGCGATGGCGACGGCCAGCTGTACCCGCGCGCGCCCGCTCAAGGCCCGACGCCTCGAGAAGGCCTGCAACACGAAGGAGAAGGATCCAATCTGCCCGATCACGGGCAAGAAAATCCCGAGCACTGAGAGCCGCAAGGCCCAGCGGGCGACGTCGTCGACTTGGGGTTCCGGGCGGGTGGGCGTGGCGTCGTCGTCGAGGAGGGCAGGGGTCAGCATCACGGCGCGGGCCTCGCCGGCATCTTTGGTGGCCACCACCACCTTGACGCCCCCGATGACCGGGGCGAGGTGGCTGGCCAGCCCGACGGTGTGCGCCCCCAAGAGTCGGGCAGCGATGCCCGAGGCCTCAAGACGGCCCCGCACCAGCTCGGCCTGCCAGAGGGAGTCGAAGGCGGCCACGATCTCCTCGTCGACCAGCTCGGGACTGCCGCGGTCCGGCCCCTCCCCATCGAGGTCAGCGAGCGAAAGAGGGCTCGCAGCGCTGGATGGCAACTGCTCGGACATGGGGTCGTCCTACCACGCTGTGTCGATGTCGCAGATGCTGCGCTGCTCGGCCCAAACCCCCAAGACGGGCCCGCGCGCCAAGACGGTGGTGCTGCTGCTGGGGCCTGCCCGATGGGTCCAAGACGCCGGCGCGTCGGGGATCGTGGTATTCGACGGCGGTGACGACGACGTCTGCCCCCGATCTCCCCCCGCCCTCGGCGCTCGTCGCCGGCGATGGACCCTCCTTCTATCCGCTCACGGCGATGCAAGCCGGCATGCTCTACCAGGCTCGGCTCAACCCGAGCGGAGGCTACGACCTCGAGCAGCTGACCCTGGAGCTCGACGAAGACCTCGACGTCGACGCCTTCGTGCAGGCCTGGCAAGTCGTGGTCGCGCGCCATCCGATGTTGCGCACCCGCTTTGCCTTCGAAGGGCGCGACGAACCCCAGCAAGAGACCTTGTCGTCGTGGCGGCTGCCCGTGGTCATCGAGGACTGGCGCGACAAAGACTGCGCGGCAGAGATTCAGACCTATCTGTGGCGCGATCGAAACGCCGGCTTCGTCCTCGATCAAGCGCCCCCACTTCGCCTCTTGCTGGCCCGCACCCGCGGTGCTCCAGATTCTCCGCAGCCGAGCGCCCCAGGGGGACCACAGGCAGCCGGGGCGGCGCCCGACGAGGCCAAAAGCAAGCACGCACCCGCCTGGTTTGGTTGCTGGTCCTTTCACCACATCCTCCTCGACGGCCGCAGCTTCATCGTGGTGCTGCGCGACGTCTTCGCTGCCTACGCCGCCCTCCTCAAAGGACAGGCGCCGGCGCTGGCGCTCCCACCAGCGCCGCGCCCCTTTGCCGACTTCGTCACTTGGAGCCGCAAACAGCGTTTCTCGACGAGCCTGCCCTTCTGGAAGACCCTCCTGCAGGGCAAGGACGCGCCGACGTCGCTGCCGCCGCTGCGGCCCGGGTCCGGCGGCGTCGATCCCAAGGCCTCTGGGCGCCGAAAATACGGCGAGACCACCCACCGGTTGGCCGCGACGACGGCGACGAGCTTGCGCGAGCTGGCGGCAAGCTCAAAGACGACGCTGGGCACGGTGGTGCAGGGCGCTTGGGCCTTGTGCCTCAACCGCCTCACCGGCGATGACGACGTCGTCTTTGGCACCACCCGCGCGTGTCGGCGGGTGGCTCTCGACGACGGCGCTGCCCCCGTCTCGGTCGCCGACATGGTGGGGCTCTTCATCAACACCCTGCCGGTGCGCACCCGCATCGTTGACGACCAGAGCGTCGCCGCCTTCTTGCAGGGCCTGCGACAACAGTCCCTCGACGTGCGCGATCACGAGCACACCCCTTTGGTCGATGTGCTCGGACAGGCCGACGTCCCCCGGGGCACCGCTCTGTTTCACACCTTGCTGATGTTCGAAAACCAAGAGCTCAACGCCTCGCTGCGCGCCGAAGATCCCGCCTTCGCCCGTCGCCATTTCCACTACGAAGAGCAGCCCACCTTCCCCTTGAACTGCACGGTCTTTGACGGCGGTACAGCCATCGAGGTGCGCATCCTCTACGACCGCAGCCGCTACGCCGACGTCGCCATCGACCAGCTGCTGCTCTGGTTCGCCCAGATTCTCTCGTCGATGTCGACCAGCACCACGACGGGTGAGGTGCAGCTGCTCAGCGCGACCGAGCGCCAGGCCATCTTGTTTGGCGGCAAGAACGCGACGGCGCGCCCCTTCCCCGACGACACCCTGATCCACGAGCTCTTTGAAGCCAGAGTGCAGCAGCAACCCGATGCCACCGCCGTCGTCGTTGACGCCGCTGGCGTGAGCCCGGGCGAGCCGAGCTCGCTCACCTTCCAGGCCCTGGAAGAGCGGGCCAACCAGCTGGCCTGGCGCCTGAGGCGTGCCGGAGCCCAGCCGGGGAGCTACGTCGGCATCCTGCTCGAGCGGGGCATCGACCTCGTGGTGGCCCTGCTCGCTGCGGCCAAATCCGGCGCCGCCTACGTGCCCCTCGACCCCGACTATCCCCAAGAGCGCCTGGCCTTCATGCTGGCCGACACCCAAGCCCCCGTCGTCGTGACCCAGCGAAAGCTCAAGGAGCTGTTGCCGGCCACCGCCCAGCTGGTCGTGCTCGACGACGACGCCACGATCGCCGCTCTGGCGCGGGAGAAAAAAACGCGACCGGAGCGCCACAGCGCCCACGCCGCCCGACCCGCCAGCGACGTCTGCTACACGATCTACACCTCGGGCAGCACGGGCCAGCCCAAGGGCGTGGTGCTCACCCACGAAGCCGTCGTGAACACCCTGGACTGGGTCAACCGCTCCTTCCAGTTTTCGCCGTCGGATCGCCTGCTTTTTGTGACCTCTGTTTGCTTCGATCTCAGCGTCTTTGACGTCTTTGGGTCCTTGGGAGCCGGCGCCTCCATTCATGTGGCCACCAGCGCCGAGCTCAGAGATCCCGAAGCCCTGGTGCGCCGGCTGACGTCGGGCGAGATCACGGTGTGGGACTCAGCACCCGCCGCCTTGTCCCGCCTCGTGCCCTTCTTGCCCGGCGCGTCCATCGACAACGAGCGGCAACGCAAGCTGGCCCGGCTGCGCCTGGTCATGCTCTCGGGCGATTGGATCCCGGTGGGCCTCCCCGATCAGATGCGCTCGGTCTTTCCCCGAGCCCGCATCAAGTCTCTCGGCGGCGCCACCGAAGCCGCCATCTGGTCGAATTTCTTCCACGTAGAAGCCATCGATCCAAGCTGGACCTCAATTCCCTATGGAGCCCCGATTCAGAACTCCTGGTATCATGTGCTCGATCGACGCCTGCAGCCCGTCCCTGCTGGGGTCGCCGGCGACCTCTACATCGGCGGCACCTGCTTGGCCGCTGGCTATCTGAAACGCCCCGAGCTCAGCGCCGAGCGCTTCATCCCCGACCCCTTCAGGACCAAACCCACGCACCAAAGCGACGCCGACGACCCACCGGCTCAACCCGCACCGAGGAACAGGGGCGACGCTTCAGGCGCAGCCGAGCTCAGCGCTTCTGCACCGGGCCCGCGCCTGTACAAGACCGGGGATTTGGCTCGCTACTACGACGACGACGGCCTGTTGGCGGGGGAGCTGGAGTTCCTGGGGCGCGCGGATTTTCAGGTGAAGATCCGCGGCTTCCGTGTCGAGCTTGGCGAAGTCGACGCCGTCATTTTGCGGCATCCTGGTGTGCGCGATGTGTTGTGCACCGCGCGCACCGACGCGAGCAAGCAGAAGGTGCTGGTCGCCTACGTCGTGCCCAAGGTGGGCGTCACGCTGTCGGCCGACGACGTCAAGGGTCATGTCGAGTCCAAGTTGCCCGACTTCATGGTGCCCACACACGTGGTGGTGTTGCCGAGGGGCATGCCGGTCAGCGTCAACGGCAAGGTCGATCGCAAGGCCCTGCCCGATCCCCTCGAGGCCACCGCCAGCAAGACCCAGCGGCCGCCGTCGACGCCGACGGAGCGCGCCCTGTTGCCGATCTGGCAGGAGGTGCTCTCCACCCAAGCGCTGTCCATCGACGACAACTTCTTCGACAAGGGCGGCCACTCGCTGCTCGCCACCCTGCTGGTGAGCAGGCTGAAGCAGCGCCTCAGCATTCAGGTACCGCTCTCCCAGCTCTTCGGCGCCAACACCATCGAGAAACTGGCCCGCACCATCGATGCCCAGGCAGAGGTGCGCGAGCCGACGGCGCCCTTTTCAATCCCCTCGGCGTCGTCGTTGATCGTGTTGAACGACAAGGGACGCAAGACCCCGGTGTTCTTCATCGCCGGCATCGGCGGCCATGTCTTCACGTTCCAGAAGTTGGCCGCCTTGCTCGGCGAGGACACGCCTACCTATGGTTTCCGGGCCATCGGTGGGGAGAGCGGCGAAATCCCAAAGGACAGCGTCGAGGAGATCGCCACCGCCTATTTGCAGGAGCTCGACGCCCTGGGTTTGGCCACCAAGCCCATCGTGTTGTGCGGCTATTCTTTCGGCGGCTACGTCGCCTACGAGCTGGCCTTGCGCCTGGAAAAGCGGGGCGTGCGTCCCCAGCTGCTGGTGCTCTTCGACGTGTTGGCCCCGGGCTATCCGCGCACCCTGCCCATGACCGAACGCGCCCGCATGCACGCCGAAGAATTCCTGCGCCGCGATCTGCGCGGCCGGCGCGCCTACCTCGAGGAGCGCGTCGACAATCTCCGCCGTCGCCTCTACCTCAAATTGGGGCGCGCCGACGAGCTCGCCGGGGCTGCCGACGTTGGCGCGGGCGTCTTTGACGAGGCCCGCCAACAAGAGATGCGCGCGCTGTGGGGGGCCACCGCCCTGGCCCAGGTGCAGTACCGGCCGACGACGACGACACCGACGCCGGCCCTGCTGCTCAAGGCCAGCATCAACTTCGATTGGCCCGCCACCCGTTTCGACGATCCAGTGCACGGCTGGCGCACCTGGGTCACCGGCGACATCGCCATCGTTCCCGTCGAAGGCGCCCACCTCAGGCTCTTCGAGGGCCAAAACCCCGAGCGCATGGCCGACGCCATCCGCCGCGCCCTTTCCTCCTCGTGATGGGGCGCACCCGGTCGCTGTTTGTTGTCGCCGTCGTCGCCCTCCTGCAGCTCGCCTGCGTCAGCACCCCCGATGTACGCGAGGTCATGGGTCCCTGCGCGCGGGCGCGGCTGGCCCGCGAGTTCCCAACCAAGCCGACCTTCAGCGGCTGCTACGGCGTCGTCGAAGGGCCACGGGAGCTGCAACGTGCCCAGATCGTGCTGCTCACCGACGTCGCCGAAGACGTCCTCGCCGACGAACCGCCGCGCTACCGCTTGGCAACGCTTCAGCCCTTCGTCACCCCCTCGACGCCATCCTGGGAACAGCTGTCGTCGACCCAGGTGCGCTTGCTCTGGATGAACGGCTCCACGGGCGTCGAGATGTGCCTGCAGGCCGACCGCGAGCGCCTCAAGGGCCAGGTCGTCGTCGTCACCGATTACGCGCCCTTCCTTTTGGTCGCCGGTCCCGTGATCCTGACCCCCCAGCCCTGCCCGCGCTGAGGCGCCAACGTCTCAACGGCGCGAAGAGAGGCAAAGCGCCCCGCAGTCGCAGTACCTTGCCCCCATGCCTGTCGTCTTGCTGTTCGCCGCCCTGGTTTCCGCGGTCCCACCCGACGCCGCTCCCCCGCGCACCCGCACCCTGGTGCTCAAACCAGAGGCCGCGGCCGAGGACCAAGAGGTGGCTCGCGCCGTCGAGAGCCTGGTCGCTGTCACCGTCGCCCGCATCCAGGCCCTCGACGTACTGGCGGCCAAAGACGTCACCCAGATGCTCGAGCTCGAGGCCACCCGCGCAGAGGCCGGCTGCAAATCGAGCGAGAGCTGCGTCGCCGAGCTGGCCGGCGCCATCGGCGCGGAGCTGGTCGTCTTTGGCGACATCACCCGGCTCGGGAAGCTCTCGGTGCTGACGCTGAACCTCTTCGACTCCCGCGCGGGTCGATCGCTGGGCCGCGTCTCCGTACAGGTGCGCGACTCCGAGCAGCTGGTCACGGCGCTGCCGCCGGCTTTGGTCGAGATCTTTGGCGCGGCGGCGCGAGATCGGGGCTTCGATCCCACGCCCATGAATCCAGCGCCGGCCGCCCCGGTCATCCCCGCGCCGCCCGCCGTTGCCGCCGCCGGCCCGCCCGTGGTTCCCTGGGCCATCGCCGGAGGAGGCGTCGTCGTCGCCGTCGCTGGGGCCGTCGGCGTGTTCGTCGGCGGCGGACAGTGGCTCGCGTTCTCTGACGCCGTCAACACCGCCAACAACCCCGACCTGGTCACCACCAAAGAAGAGTTTGCCGCCGCCGAGCAACGCATGGACGCCGCCGAAAAAGACTACCTGGGATACGGACAGCTCTCCTTGGGAGTGGGCGCATCGCTCGTCGCCGTGGGCCTCGTCGGCGCCGTTGGCGGTACCGTGGTCGCCCTGATGGGAGATGCGCCATGAAGAAGGCACTGTCGACGGCCCTGCTGCTCTTGCTCGCAGCCTGCCCGCTGCCCGATCGCCCCGAGCGTCCCGACCTTTTTGTCGACGCGGGCGAAGGGGAAGGCGAAGGGGAAGGGGAAGGGGAAGGGGAAGGCGAGGGCGAAGGGGAAGGCGAGGGCGAAGGGGAAGGCGAGGGCGAAGGGGAAGGCGAGGGCGAAGGGGAAGGCGAGGGAGAAGGAGAAGGAGAAGGTGAGCCCGACACCACGCCGCCGCTGACGGTGACGTCGCTGACCGTCCACCCTGGTAACGGCTTCATCGTCGTTGCCTTCATCAAGCCCAATGATCCCGACCGCGACCACGTCGTCGTTCGCTCTTCCGAGACCGCCCTTCCCGCAACGCTGGCCGATGGCACGGAGCTCTGCGGCGACTGCGGCTCCCAGGCTCGCATCAACACCGCCATCGCCGGCCCGATCTTCTTCAGCGTGTTCACCGTCGACGCTGTGGGCAACGTCAGCGCGCCCGCGCAGATCCAGGGTGAGACCGACACCGGGTGCACCGCGCCGCCGCCACCCGCTGACGTTCCCGCCCGGTTGATCGTCGATCAGGCCACGGGCGACAACGCCACGACGGCGGCGACAGCGACCTGCACCGCCTTTCGCACCATCAGCGCTGCCCTGCTGGCGTCTCGCAATTTCGACACGATCTATGTCGCGCCGGGGGACTACGACGCCGACGAGACTTTCCCGCTGTCGGTGCGCACCGGCATGCGACTCGTGGGCGACGTGGCCTCACGCGGCGAGTCCGGACCGCGCTTGAGCCGCTTTGCGCAAGCCGACTTCGGCTCGAGCTTCACCTTCCAGCTCGGCAACCAATCCGTGATCGAGGGCTTCTACGTCAACGTCAACGACAGCAGCGCCGTGTTCGGCCCCATGGCTTTCGGCGGCTCCACCGGCACGTTCACGGTGCGCGCCTGCACCGTCGAGAACACCTACGGCGGCATCTTCGCCGGGGGCACTGCCAGCCCCGTCGTGGAGGGCTCTACCTTTCGCGCCGGCGCCTATGGCTGCTACTTCGACCAGACCAGCGGCGACGCCATCATCAGGGGGTGCTCCTTCGAAAACGGCGTCGGCTACGGGATCACGGGGGGAAACCAGGGCGCGCTGACCATCGAAAACAACGATTTCGTCGACGTGGGCCAAGCCGGGGCCTACGTCTTCGGCACGGGGTTGGTGCAGGGCAATCGCTTCAGCGGTGCCGCAGCTGACGGGCAAGTCCTGCTCGAAGGCAACGGCGGCGTGCTCCGGGAGAACCTCTTCTTGAACCCGACGGGCCCCTACGTCGTCGTCACCCCCTTCAGTGCCGGCGCAGACCTCGGCACCTCCGCCAATGCCGGCGGCAACGACTTTTCGAACCTGACCACTGGCGCCGCCATCGAAATCCTGCCGCCCAGGCCCGACTTCGACTCGCCTGCTGCGACAATCTTCGCGCTGGGCAACACCTTCACCACCGGCGGCCCCTTTTGCGACGCCGATATCTTGCTCGGTCGGGCAGGCAGCGTGATCTACGGGCTGCAGCCAACCGACGTCTGCCAACAATAGCCGTCAGAGATCGGCGCGCAGGTCGCGCGCGGCGCTGCCCAGCTCGCGGCTCGCCACCGCGGGCGGGGACTTCACGACGAGCACCGTCTTGTGGGAGCGGTAGACCGTGCGCTCGGCGGTGCTCCCCAGCAGCGCGTGCGCGAGGCCGGTGGTTCCGTGAGACCCGACGCAGATGGCGTCGACGCGCTGGCGATCGGCCTCTTCGAGGATGGTCTTCACCGCCGGTCCCGAGGGCAGGCTCGTTTGGATCTTCAATGTCGGAAAGGCCTCCTGCAGGGCCTGGGCACGCTCCTGCAAACGCACGCCGGCGTCTTCGATGGTCGACGAGAGCGTGGCCACCATGTCGGGCATGCCCATCACATCAGGGGCCATGACCAAGGGCACGGGCTGCACGACGTGACAGAGCACCACGCGTCCTTGCTGGCCGGTGGCCTGACCTTGGTTGACGGCCAGCTGGCAGGCCACGCGGGCGGCGGCGTCGGAACAGGCGTCGAAATCGTCGGCGACCAACCACTGGTGGAACATGAAATCCTCCATGTTGCCTTGCTGCGTTTCTGGAGCTGCATTGGCTGCGCCACCACGCGACGCCCTGGGCCGCCCGCCCCAACCCGGGTCACGACCCACCGCGACCACAAAGGCTCAAGTGGGGCGCCAATGCAGCGGACGCGGGCTTCGCCTAGATTCGCGCCATGAAGATCTCCGCCGTCGTCGTGGGCTGCGCGCTGCCCCTGATCGCATTGGTCGCCTTTTTCGCCGGCGCCGGTGATCCCCTGCAGGTGCTGCGTGAGGGCGGCATGGCGTCCCTGGCGGTGTTGGCGTCGACACTGCTCTTTGGGCTCGCGGCCCCGGCCCTGGCCGGCTTCACGCCGGCACCGCGGGTGCTGTGGGCGCTGTTGGCGATGGTGCCCGTGTGCGTCGGCGTCATCGGCACCTTGATGGGCCAAAGGATGGTCTCTGCCGCCATCGCCCTGGTGTCGCCGGCAGACAAGATGATGCTCGCCAGCCAGGGAACAGCCGAAGTCGCCGCCGTCTTTGCCCTGGCACTCCTGGCCGGAGGCGCCTGCGTCGTCGGCGTCGCCTTGGTCGTCGTCGTCGTCGAACGCAATCCCGGGGCCGTCGGGCTGCTGGCGGTGGCCGGGGCCGGCGCCCTCGTCGGCCTGCGCTGGCTGCCCATCCGCCAAGCCCTCAGCGGCTTTGCCCGCGCTGACGCCGCCGAAAAAGCGACGCTCGTCGCCGAGGGCCTCGCCTCGGCCCAGGTGGTGGGCTTCGCCGTCGTCGGCGTTGGCGTCGCGCTCTTGGTCGGCGGTGTGGCCTCGTTGCTGCGGGCGGGACCGTGGGCGCCGGTGTCGTCGACGGCGGGGCTCGGCCTCACCGCGCTGGTGCTGGCCGCCTTAACCGCCGGCACGCACTTGTCCCTCAGCGGGCTGACCGCGCACGCCTCCCAGACTCTGCCAGCGTCCGTGGTGCACTTCGACGGCGGCGACTCCGGCGCACCCGGGCTGTGGATCAAGGCGGGCAGCAGCGAGACCCTGCAAGGACAGCCAGAGGTCTTCGTCGTCGACGTCGCTGCCCGAGGCCAAGACCTGCGCCGCGCTCTGGCCACCATGGCGGGCGATGCGCCCGCGATCTTCGTCAGTCCGCTCCCCCGGGTCGAAGGGCTCTCGATCCCGCAGGTGTTGGAGCCGGTGGTGAACCAGCGCGTGAGCGGCACCCGCGCCGTTGTTTTGCAGGAGGGCACCTGCATGCGCGGCACACCCTGGCCCTGCCTCAAAGACGAGGGCGAGGCCCTGCGGCAGGTGATCATCCTTGGTCCGAAGCGTGCGCGCGCCGACGTCGCCGTCGACGGCGTGCGCTACCTGCTGCGCCCCAGCGACGGCGAGCTCGACCTGCTGGCGGTGAGCACGGGCCTGGCCTTCGACGACGACGTCGATGCCCTCTCTTTTGCCCAGGTGTTGGGGCGTGTGAAGAGTCAACCGGGCCAGCGCGAGAGGGCCGTGCAGGTCATCGTTGCGCGCCCTCCCTCCCTCGAGGCTCTGCAGCTGCCCGCCCCCGTCGACGACGCGGACGAAGGCCTGGGCTTTGGTTCTGGCTTTGGCTCCGGGCCTGGTGCGAGCGCTGGGGGCGGGCTCGACCGCGCGGTCATCAGCCGCGTGGTGCGCAGCCACCAGGCACAGGTCAAGTACTGCTACGAGCGGGCCCTGGTCGGAAACGGGAGCTTGAAGGGCACCGCCAGCGCCCACTTCGGGGTCGGGGCCGAGGGCCGGGTCACCAGCGTCAAGGTGGACGCGCCGGCGCCGCTGAAGGCTGTGGCGGCGTGCATCGAAAAGCAGATCCAGCGATGGGTGTTCCCGGCACCCGAGGGCGGCGACGTCGTCGAAGTCACCTATCCCTTCCTGTTTTCGCCCTCGCTTTGAGCAGGTGCGGCGAACGCGCGACGGCCGCGCGGGCGCTGTAGTGTGGCGCCATGAGCACGACGCGGCCCGGCGCCACCAACGGTCCCCAGCGCACCGTCGACGTCAAAGACCTGCCGCTGCCCAGCCAGGCCGCTCACGAGATCCTCAAGCACCTGCGCGACGTCGACGCCAAAGGTCGGGCCCGGGTCCTCGAGGTCGCCGCCCAACAAGAACCTGTGAGCCAAAACGGCCTCGCCGCCGTCGCCGCTGTCTTTCACCGCCTCGAGATGCCCCTGACCAACGCCGGCATTCAGCGCTTCAAAGCCGAGCGGGGCCTGGGTGGAGGCACGACGATCAACCAAGCGACGGCGAAGGCCTACGCGCGGGCCGTCAACGGCGGCGAGGTGCTCTTTCGCATCGACCGCAGCGAAGAAAGCAGTCTGCGACCCGCCGACAAAGCCTGCCTCGCTTTCTTGCGCACCTGGTCGCGCAGTCATGGTGCTGAAGCCGTGGGACGCCTCAAGGAAGCTCTGGGGCTGGGCAATCTGCCGGTCGGACCCGACGCTGCATCCCTCGCCAACGAGTACGTGGGCTTGAACACGGTGCGCGAGGTCTCGCATGCGTCGTCGATGCGCAATTGCGCGCTCACCCCCGAGGGCATGAACGACCTCGTCACCCAGCTCGAAAACGAAGCCGCGGGTCGTCAACAAGGCCAGGAGATCTTGAGCCGCACCGACGCGACGGCCAAGGCGCCGCCGACGCCGCCTCCTCCGCCCCCCAGCACGCCACGAGAGCCCTCGCGTTCGCGCCTGGGGCCGGTGACCGCGATGTCGCGCAACCGAAAATAGCGCGAGGTGAAAGGGCGTCGACGTCGACGATGGATCAGCTGCCGAGGGCCTGCAGCATCAAAGCGACGTGGGGTTGCAGCGCCGACGTCTTGTTGGCCTTGAGCACTTGAAGGGCGTGGGCGCGATCCGCAGGCCGAAGGCGCGCGGCGTCGAAGGCGTCGCGCAGCTGGGCGAAGCTGGCTCTCAGGGCTCGCGCCTCGGCGTCGTCGCGGTGGGGGCGCACGGTGCTCGAACGCGAAGGCGTCGGCGTCGTGATCGGTCGTTGGCCCTGGGCGAGGGCAGCCCAGCGTCGCTCGAGCTCGTCGAAGGCGAAGGCGCGCATTTGCTCGAGGCTCTCGGTCTTGTGCGCGCTCCAAAAGGCCGGCCAGTCGTCGACGTAGCGCAGAGGTGTGCGAGCGGCGACGGGAGCCGTGATCGGGCGCAGAGCGTCGAGATCGTTGGCGGGGGCGCTGCTCTTGAGCTCCTGCGCCTTGGGGGACACGATTCGGTAGAGCACCCGCTCGATCTGAAAATGGGCCGTCGTCGTCATCGTCGCCGGCCGCCCGGGGTTCATCGGACCCGTCTCGATGTGCGCGGCGGGGAACTCGATGTCTTCGCCCTCGAGCTTCTCGAGCAAAAGCGGGATCGCGAGCTTGCCCGCAGCACCCAGCACTTCGACGGCGGCGACGCGGTCTTCGTCGGGAACGACGTCGCTCACCAACAAGAGCACGCGCAGGCGCAGGTCGGCTTCGGTTTCTTTGAGGCTGGCCATCGGAGGGTCTCGTTGCAGAAGAAGCGGCAGCAAGAGCAGAGCAGGACTCATCGATCCTCAGTCTGGTCGGTAGGAGGCGCCCGGCAGTTTTCCTTCGCGCAGCAGCGTGGCCATCTGGGCCGCGAGTCGGTCTCCGCCGCGGTTCACCCTGGCGTAGACCGTACCCATCGTCGACGTCGCCGGCAGCGCGAGCTCGACGATTTGCTGGATGCGCTCAGGCTCCATCTTGTTGAGGTCGGTCTCGCCGTTGAAGTCGTTGCCGGTTTTTTCTTTGTAGAATTTCTTGAAGTCCGGCGACGAAATCCACTTCTGGGCTTCGTCTTTGGACGAGAGCTTGCCTTGGGGCGGCGTCAACCACTGACCCGCCGCTTCGTTCACCAGGGATTGCTGCAAGATGCTCCGGAGCTCGCCGTCGAGCTTTCCACCGCGCTGCCCCACCAGCAGCAGGGCTCCCTGCGCCTTTTCGGCGTCGTTGAGTCGGTCGACTCCCTTGCCGAAGCGCCGCGCGAGGATCTCCTTGTGCTCGACGCTGAGGGCATCGAAGCCGCTGACCAGCTTGGCGCGGCCACTGTCGGTGAGGGCGTCGACGAAAGGCTTGGCGTCTTCGGGTCCGGCCATCGCCGCGGGCGTCCGGTCGAGGAGCTTTTGCACGGCTGCGGTCTTTGCGGGATCGAGATCGCTGGCCGCCGCTTGGTACACGCCGCCGGCCGCCGTCAGAAAGCCTTGCTCGCTCTCGAGCTTCTGGATGCTGGCCTCGTAGCCCGCGGGCTTGTCCTGGCGCAGAGTCGCGATTTTGTCGTTGCGGATGTCGACTTCGCGCTCGGACCAATTGCGCACGTTGTTGCGCACCTCGGTCTTGGAGAAATACTGGCCATAGTCGGACATGCCCTTGACTTGAAGTCGGTCGGCGTCGAGCTCGGCCTGCCATGCTTTTTCGCCGTGAATTCCGCCAGGATGACCCCAGAAATGGCGCTCGATTTCGCCGGTTTGTGCATTCCGTTTGAAGCCGACATCGATGACGTTTTCGCCGACGTAGCCGATGTTGACGCCTTCGACGGTCACGCTGGTGTTGTGGAAGTAGCCGGGGTCGCCGGGGGCGGCCTCGCCCGTGCGCGCGGCGAAGGGCTGGATGGGGGATCCTCCGTCGCCCAGAACGCGGTGGCGGCTGACCTCGAGGCTGAAAGCCAACTGCGGCGGCGGGTTCAGCTTGGCGAAGTCGTCGAAGCCTTTGCCAGGGTTTTGGCTCTTGAACTCATCGAGCCTGCCCAAATAGGCAGCAGCTTTTTGCTGGCCTTCCGATCCCTTGGCAAATTGGGCATTGAACCGGAAAGTGCCCTCTGATTTGCCATACTCCTGAACGTTGTAGTCGTGCAAACCCTTGAGGCGCATCATGGTGCGAGCTTGGGCGCACTCCGTCGTGTAGCTTTTGCCGTTGCCCGAGAAGGGGTCGACGACGGCGTCGGCGGGGGTTTTGCCGGCCTTGAGCTCCCACGAGGGCCCGCCTGTCTTGTTGATCGTCCAGAGGTCGGTGTTGACGGCTTCGGGCTTGCTGCGGCCGGTGCTGGGGTCGTAGCTGGGAAAGACCATGCGCGGTTGGCCGATGTAGGCCTCGGCAGCGGCGGCGGTGGCCATGTTGAGCTTCACGGCCTTCTTCAGCTCGGGCGAGAGATCCTTGAAGGTGGTCTCTTTGACGGTGCCATCCACCTTGTCGAGGAAGGAGACGCCGTCGTCGTCGTCAAGCTTCCCGTTGTTGTTGCTGTCGGCGAAGATCACGCCGTCGCGCAGCAACAGCTGTTGTTGGACCTTGTCGATGGTGGTGCGGCCTTCGGTGCCGAAGGCTTCGGGCGGGGCGAGCGCGAGGTTGGTGTTGGTGGCGGCGGCGGCGGCAGCGGCGGCCGGCAGCCCGACGTCGGTGAGCTTCTGCTCAAGCTTCTCGGGCTTGCTCAGCAGGGCTTGGAGCGTCTGTTGTTGGGTGCCGCCGACGGTGCGCCCCAGATCGAAGGCGTCGACGTCGAGCCGCCCGTTGTGGTCGACATCACCGGTGACGCCGTCGAGAAGCCCGCGCCAGCTCTTGACGTTCTTGAGATTGGGATCGGCGTCGACGCGCTGCTGCACGTCGGCGGGGAGCTTGCTGTCGAGCTTGGCGTCCCTGGGTGCGAGGCCAGCGTCCTTGAGCTGGACCAAAGTGCGGGCCGCCAGCGCGGGACGGTCGGCGGCGGCGACGACGCCGACACTCTGGTAGCGGCGCTCCATGTGCGCGGGCGGCGGGGGTGCTGCAGCTGGGGGCGCGGGCAGAGCGTGATCGGGTGCGATGACGACGGGCGTGGTGGTCGCACGACCGGGCGTGACTGGGCGAGCGGGGGCGGGTTCGACGAGAGTGGGTGCCGGGCGAGCGGGCGCGACGACGACGGGGGCCACCGGTGCCGACGCCGGCGGGGCGACGACGACGGGAGCCGCCGGTGCCGGCGCCGCCGCACGAGGGGGGATCGGCGGCGCCGGTGCAGGTGCAGCTGCCGGCGGAGCAACCACCACGGGGGGCGCCGGTGCGGGAGCAGCTGCCGCAGGAGCAACGACGACGGGAGCCGCTGGCGCAGCCGCACGAGGGGGGACGACGACGGCGGGAGCAACCGCGAC
>JAHFED010000083.1 GCA_023248635.1 Myxococcales bacterium | reverse complement strand
AGCGTCTTGAACATCCAAAACTTCAAGACGCGCCAGCGTCTTGAACATCCAAAACTTCAAGACGCGCCAGCGTCTTGAACATCCAAAACTTCAAGACGCGCCAGCGTCTTGAACATCCAAACTTCAAGACGCGCCAGCGTCTTGAACATCCAAACTTCAACTGGACTTGGGATGATACCCGCGAGCGCCCCAAACCACGGCTGGCCCGTTGCCCCCTCCGCTCAGAGCTTCGCGGCGACCTCGCGCGCGGCGTAGGTGAGGATGACGTCGGCGCCGGCGCGCTTGATCGAGAGCAGCGACTCCAACATGCAGCGGTCGCCGTCGAGCCAGCCGTTGGCGGCAGCGGCCTTCAACATCGCGTACTCACCGCTGACATGGTAGGCGGCCACCGGCACGTCGACGGCGTCTCTTACGGCGGCGACGACGTCGAGGTAGGGCAGGGCCGGCTTCACCATCACCATGTCGGCGCCTTCGGCGATGTCGAGGCGCACCTCGCGCAAAGCTTCGCGGCGGTTGGCCGGGTTCATCTGGTAGGTCTTCTTGTCGAGGCCCCCGCGCGGCGCGCTGTCGAGGGCGTCGCGGAAGGGGCCGTAGAAGGCCGAGGCGTATTTGGCGGCGTAGCTGAGGATGCACACGCGCTCGAAGCCGGCTTCGTCGAGGGCCTGGCGGATGGCGCCGATGCGGCCGTCCATCATGTCGGAGGGGGCGACGACGTCGACGCCGGCCCGGGCTTCGCACAGCGCCTGTTTCACCAGGGCGGCCACGGTGGGGTCGTTCACGATCTCGGGTGTCGTGTCCTTCATGCCGGGCCAGCTGGTGTCTTCGGTGAGGCCGTCTTGGCCCGTCGACGTGAAGGGATCCAGAGCGATGTCGCCGATGACCATGACCTCGGGGCAGGCATCCTTGAGAGCGCGCAAGGCCCGGGGAGCGAGGCCGTCGTCGTTCCAGGCCTCTTCGCCGCCGGGGGTCTTTTTGGCGTCGTCGATCTTGGGAAAGAGCGCGATCCCGGGCACCCCGAGGGAACGCAACACCTTCACCTCTTCGATCAGCAGATCGATGGAGAGGCGGTGCTGTCCCGGCATCGAAGCAATGGGCTCTCGCACGCCTTTTCCGTCGACGATGAAGAAGGGCTGCACCAGATCGGCGGGGGTCAGGATGGCTTCGCGGGCCATGCGGCGCAGGGCATCGGTGCGTCGCAGGCGCCGGGGGCGCTCGACCAAAGAGAGGCGGCTCATGGGGATCCTCTTGGGCAACATCGAAGCCTCAGGGTTGTCGGCGGCGTCGACGTCGACGGGCCGCAGCCCCATAGCACGACGACGGTTTCCTGGTCGCTGCGGTCTAGTAGTGCTCCGTGTAGGTGTTGCTCGGAGTGATCCTGAGGGCGCGGGCCGCGGATTTGCTCTCAGAGGCCCCGCCTCAGGCGAAAGGAATCCCATGAGCACGCGTGGCCACCAGCCGGGCTCCGATGTGGTGTGTTGGTCCCACCTGCGCTGGCACGAGGGCCTGCAGCGGCCCCAGCAGCTGATGGCGCGCTTTGCCCAGGGCCGACGTGTGTTCTTCATCGAAGAGCCCATCGACGACGACGTTTCCCGGTTGGTGGCTCGCAAAGAGGGGGGCGGCGTCGTTGTCGTCGAAGTGCATCTCGCCCGCGGGCTGGGCGCGCAAGACCGCACCGCTGAGGCAAAAGGGCTCATCGAGTTGCTCTACGCGCAAGAGCACATCGAGGCGCCGATCGCCTGGCACACGTCGCCCCTGCTGTACGAGATCGCGCGCGAGCTGCCCGCCGTCGTCGTCGTCTATGACGCCGGGCCCGTCCTTTCGGCACCGCCGACCTCCCCCGAGCTGTCCGAGCTGGAGGGTGAGCTGCTCACCGACGCCGACGTCGTCTTTGCCAGCGACTCCCTGGATGTGGCGGGACGCCAGCACGGCAACCTCTACGCGCTGCCCAGCGCCGAGGTCGACGCCCGCTCGGAATGGGATCAGCTCTTCGTCGAGGTGCGCCGCATCATCGACGCCGCCCTGAGCGCTGAGCCCTTGCGGCGCTTGTTGGACAGTTTGGGGGCTTGAGAATTCACCGACAGCGCTTCGCGTGTCGGTGAATTCACCGACACGCTTTGCGTGTCGGTGAATTGTCTACAGGTTCATCGCCTGGCGGCGATGAATTGTCTACAGGTTCATCGCCTGGCGGCGATGAAATCAGGGAGCGACGGCCCCGAGGCCGGCGAAACGCTCGTGAACGGAGAGGGCCATCAGGACATCTTGGTCCTCGGCGCTGGCCAGGGGACCAAAGCTGGTGATGCAGGCACCCTCGGCCCCGCAATGGCTGCAGCGCAGGGTCAGCACGGCTGCCATCTCGGAGGGGTCCGACTTGCCCTCGAGCCGTCGCACATCGAGCAGGGCGGTGTCGCGCGCGTCGCCGACCTGGTGACAGGCGGAGCAGCGCACGAAACCCCCGGGAAGCACGTCGAAGGCCTCGGTGATGCCGTGGTCCTCGAGGTCCTGCAGCTCGTCAAGAATGCTGTGATCGGTGCTGCTGTGAGCGTTGTTCAGTTGTTTTGGATCGATGTGCAGCGGCATGGTGTCTCCCGATGCTCGCCCCCTCGATCCGAGCTCCCGACGTTCGAAGGTGCAGGAAGAACATGGGAACCCTGCCCGGTGCCCGCAACTCAGTGCAGTGCGCGCAGGGCAGCACAGGCAGCGCCATAGCCATTGTCGATGTTCGCGACGACGACGCCAGACGCGCACGAGACCAACGACGCCGACAACGCCGTCTCCCCACCGCGCGCAGCGCCGTAGCCCACCGAGGTCGGCACCGCGATCACGAGCCCGGGCACCAGGCCACCGACGACGCTCACCAGCGCCGCATCCATGCCGGCGACGACGACGACGACGCGGCAGGTGCGCAGCTCATCGATTCGGGCCAGCAGGCGGTGGAGGCCGGCGACGCCGACGTCGACGACAGCGAGGGCTTCTTCGTGGTGGAAGAGCAGGGTCTGGGTGCACTCGCGGGCGACCGGTACATCAGAGCTGCCGGCGCAGACCACGGCGACCCGCCCCGACGACGTCGGCTTCGATGTCCATTGAAATGTCGCTGTTTTCGAGATTTTATCGTAGTGAATGTGGTGGGACGACGACAACGCCGCCGCCGTCGCGGCCTCGAGTTTTGTCAGAAAAAGCGGTGATCCGTGGGCCGTCATCTCTGTCAGGATCGTGTGCAGCTGATCGAGTGATTTTGCGGCACAGTAGATGTGTTCCGACAACCCGGTGCGCGCGGCCCGGCTCAAGTCGAGGTTGACCTCTTTGACCGTCACTCGCCGGCCAGGACCAGCACCGCGCTCCATTCGGCTTCGGTGACAGGACAAACGCTCAAACGAGACTGCTTCACCAACATCATCTTGCTCAAGGTCTTGTGGGCCTTGAGCTGGGCCAAGGTTACCGGTGCTTTGATCTTCCGCACGGGTTTGACGTCGACGGCAACCCAGCGATCGGGGGGCTCGCCTTCGTCGACGGCTTTTGGATCTGGATAATGTTCTTTGATGATCTCGCAGATTCCCACAATCGATTTGGGACCGACCGAATGATAGACGAAAGCTTGGTCGCCCACCTTCATGGCCTTGAGGTTGTTGCGCGCGGCGTAGTTGCGCACGAGGTCCCAGCAGGTGCGTTTTTCCTTGAGCAGGGTCTCGAAGGAGTAGGTCTCGGGCTCGGTCTTCACCAACCAGCGCGAGGTCACGATCGCGTTCCCCGCGCCCGCACGCGTGGACCCACCTGTGGCCCCTCGTTGAGAGAGGGGCTGACGGCAGCGACGACGCGGGCCCGGGCATCGCTGCCGTCTTCTTCGACGTCGACGTCGCTGCCGTAGGCGTCGTCCAAGAAGGGCAGGCGCGTGGCCAGGCGGCCTTTGACGCGGGTGGGGACCTTGGCTTTGAAGGCGTGCTGCAAAGAGGCGTAGCCGGCGCGATCGACCTCGACGAAGACGCCGTAGACCCGGCCTTTGGGCGAGCAGAGGGGCACCCGCAGCACCACCCGCACAAAGCCGCGCGTGATGCGGCTGCCGTCGCTTTTGACGTCGTCGAAGAGCACGCTGTCGAGGCCGGCGCGCACCCGTGATTGGCGTTCGACGTCGGAGAGCACCAGCACCGGCTCGGGCCAGCGCGCCGACAGCGCGGTCTCCTCCACGGGCAAAGAGGCAACGTCGGTGACGATGGGCAGGGGCTTTTTCACCTTCTTCTTCTTGTCCTTGGTCACGCGGGCCTCACGTCGACGCGGTAGCCTGAAGCAATCAATACTGTGACGCGCCAGGGCCGGCAGCAATCCATGAGAGCTCGAACCCGATGAAATTCACGTCCAAGCTGCCGCAGACCGTTGCCGAGAGCCTCAAGCTCAAAAAGCCCGAGCCCTCGCTGCTCGTCAAGGCGCGCACCCACGAGTCCAAGGCCGAAAAACTGCGCCAGCAGGACGAGGTCGCGCACCGCGAGCCTTTGGGCCCGCAGAAGAAGCCCAACCCCCGCGAGAAACCTGAGAAGAAGGTCGAGGGCCCCAAGCCCCACCTCGAATACCTCGAGCGCTGGAAGGTGCTCGACGCCGCCCTGGGCCCGATCTCTGTCAAGACGCAGAAGGAGTACGTCGCCAAGCTGGGCGAAGAGCCCAAGACCCACCAGGTGTTGGGACACCTGATCGGCAGCCTGCCGCGGCCGCGCCTCGACGCCCTGATGGCCGATCCGCGCCTGCCTCTTTTGAACGTGGCCCTGGGACATCGTCCGCTCCAGAAGATCGTCGCCGACAACGAGCTCCTGCAGGATCTCGGCATCGGCTGGTTGACCTTCGT
Organism: Myxococcales bacterium; assembly: GCA_023248635.1. Classification (GTDB taxonomy): domain Bacteria; phylum Myxococcota; class UBA727; order UBA727; family VGSZ01; genus VGSZ01. The sequence goes on along the minus strand of JAHFED010000083.1, from coordinate 16,221 downwards.
CGACGCCAAGCGCGATCTCAAATTCCAGCTCGGGATCCAGAGCTACAAGTCCGCGCAGGCCATCGCCCTCTACCTCACAGTCATCCGCGCCGCCGTCGACCCCAAGGTGAGAAAGACCGCCAACTTGGTCACCGACGTCGAAGTGCTGGATTTGGCCAAGGATCTGCTGCGCGAGGTCACCACCCACCTGATTCAGGAGCTGCAGGGGGCCCACGACTCCTTCTTCGCCATCGGCGACCGCAGCACGGTGGGCGAGCAGTTCCGCATCGACAAGGCCAAGAAGGGCGGTCGCGTCGCACCGGATGCCAACGCCCCCAAAGGCCGGCCGCCGCCCAAGCCCGACGCACCGCGTCCTTCGCCGGGGGCCCGCAAAGCGTGACGTCGCAGGGCGGGTTGGCGTAGAAAGCGGCGCCCTCTCAACCCACGGAGCCCGCCATGACGCTGTCGAAGATCCAGGAGCTGCTCGGAAAAGATTCCGACGTCCTGCTGAACCACAAGTCCACGACCATCCCGGCGAGCACGCTGCACCTGCCCGGACCCGACTTCGTCGACCGCGTGTTCATGTCCAACGATCGCGGCCCCGCCGTGCTGCGCAATTTCCAAGGGCTCATCAACCACGGCCGCCTCGGCGGCACCGGCTATGTCTCCATCCTCCCCGTCGACCAGGGCATCGAGCACAGCGCCGGCGCGTCCTTCGCCCCCAATCCAGAGTACTTTGATTCGGCCAACATCATCGAGCTGGCCATCGAAGGCGGCTGCAACGGCGTGTGCTCGACTCTTGGTGTGTTGAGCTCCGTCGCTCGCAAGTACGCGCACAAGATTCCGATGATGCTAAAGCTCAACCACAATGAGCTCCTGAGCCTGCCACAGGCCCCCGACCAGACCGTGTTCACCACCGTCGACCGCGCCTTCGACATGGGCTGCACCAGTGTCGGCGCCACCGTCTACTGGGGCTCCGTCGAGAGCCGCCGCCAGCTCAAGGAAATCTCCGACGCCTTCGCCCGCGCCCATCAGCTCGGCATGTTCACCGTGCTGTGGTGCTACGTGCGCAACAACGCCTTCAAGGTCGACGGCATCGATTACCAGCTTTCCGCCGATCTCAGCGGCCAAGCCAATCACCTGGGTGTCACCATCGGCGCCGACATCATCAAGCAAAAGCTCCCCGAGAACAACGGCGGATACAATGCAGTGAAGTTCGGCAAGACGCACAAGGACGTCTACGAAAAGATGACCTCGGGCAACCCCATCGACCTCTGCCGCTACCAGCTGGCGTGCTGCTACATGGGCCGCATCCCCCTCATCAACTCGGGCGGCGAATCCCGCGGCGCCAGCGACCTCGGCGAGGCCGTGCGCACGGCGGTCATCAACAAGCGCGCCGGCGGCATGGGCCTGATCTCGGGCCGCAAGGCCTTCCAGAAACCGCGCAAAGAAGGCGTCGCCCTCTTGCACGCGGTGCAGGACGTCTATTTGGACAAGCAGATCACCATCGCCTGATCTGACGACGTCGACTGGTTCGCGAGCGCGGCGCCTGTGAGGGCGCCGCGCTCATTTCGCCGTTGCGCGTTTTCGGGCGGGGGCCTTCTTGCGAGGCCGACGACAGCGACTTCGATCACTCGGCGAAGACCAGGGTCCCGAAGCGCTCGAGCTTGTGGAAGTCGTTGGCCAGGGGCGGGGACCAGGCGCTGGCTTCGTGGGCGATGATCTTTTGGCCCTGTCGTCGTCGTTCGAGGCGGAAGAGGTTGACCTTCCACTTCGATGAGACCTTGGGTTCACCCGCGGGCACATCGCGCAATGCGGCCACCGGGATGCGCCACTCCTGCACCACGCGTCCGCCGGCGACGATGGTCTTGGTGGCGAAGTCGACGTCGTAGGCGACCTCCATGTGCTTTCGGGATCCGCCGGCGAAGGCGCTGTCGAAGTGCACGTCGAAGGCGTTGCTCTGCAGCTCGACGTAGACGTCAGCGTCGCCGTCGGCGTCGATGAAGATCTCGTAGGCCTCGCTCTCGTAGAGGGGATCGTCGCGCTTTTGGTAGGGCGAGAAGACGTCGTCGTCGGCGGCGTCGAAGGAGAGGTAGAGGGCGTCGCTGGTCCACAGCAGCTTGGCGGTGGTGTTCATGCCGAGCGGACCGCGGTCGAGGTGGTGGCGCAAGCGCAGGGGCACGGCGCGTTGCCAATCGGCTTCGTCGAGCACGCCGTCGACGACGATGGGCCCTTTGGCTCGGTGGACTTCCACCTCGGGAGGAGCAGCGACCGTTTGGGTGGCATCGCCTGGAGCGCGCGAGCAGGCCGCCAGAAGCAGGACGACGAGCGCTTCGCCAGCACCAGCTACGACGGCGCGCATCACACGCGATCGGTGTCGCTGGGGTCGACGGGAGTGAAGGCTTCGCGCAGCTCTTCGTCGATGTCGACTTCGCGGGCCAACACCGCTCCTTTGGGCAACGAGCCCGTGAGCTCGGCGAGGGTGTCGTTCACCCGCTGCAAGAGCTCGCGCTTTTCGCGGTAGGGCAAGAACGCACTCTTGAAGCCCTGCACGAGGAGGATCTTGAGCTCCTCGAGGGTGAAGCCGAGGTCGACGTGGGCGCGCCACAATTCGTCGGTGACGGTGGTGTCGGTGATCAAGCGGTTGTCGGTGTTGAGGCTGACGCGCACCCCGAGATCGAAGTAGAGGCGCAAGGGATGCCGAGCGAGGTCGTCGACGACGGAGGTCTGCACGTTGCTCAAGAGACAGATCTCCAGAGGGATGCGCCGATCGGTCACGTACTTCAGCAAGTCGCCGTCTTCGCTCAGCCGTGTGCCGTGGCCGATCCGGTGGGCACCACAATCGTGAAGGGCCTGCTTGATCGAGGCAGGACCATATGCTTCTCCCGCATGAACAGTGGTGTTCATGTTGTTCTCGCGGATCAGCTCGAAGGCCTTGGTGTGGTCTTTCGCCGGATTGCCGCGCTCGCCGCCAGCGAGGTCGAAGGCGACGACACCGCGTCCTTTGAAGGCGACGGCCAGCTCAGCCAGCCGATAGGAGTCCCGCGGATCCATGTTGCGGATTCCACACAGGATTACGCCCGTTGTGATCTGGTGTTCACGCGAAGCCCGCCGCAGTCCACGCAATACTGCATCGTTGATGCGCGTCAGGCTCAAGCCGCGGCGGGTGTGCAGGATGGGGGCGTAGCGCACTTCGAGGTGCCAAACGTTTTCGGCGGCGGCGTCGCAGGCCAGCTCGTAGGCGGTGCGCTCGAGGGCTTCTTCGGTCTGGAGGACCGAGCAGGTGATGTCGAAGGCCTTCAGATACTCGGGCAGGTCTTTGCAGCGCTCGCCCAGGTGGATGGCCTTGGCGAGGCCCTCGGCGGTGTCGGCGCCGACCGGGAGCTTGACCTTCTGCTGGTGCGCGAGCTCGAGGATGGTCACGAGGCGCAGGCTGCCATCGAGGTGACAATGCAGATCGGTCTTGGGGAGCTTTCTCAGCAGCTCTTTGGTGACCTTCTTGCGGGGGCGGGGAGCCGGCGGGGTGAGGACGTGCTTGCGAGTCTCCGGAGATGCAGCGGCGGCGTCGTCGACGTCGTGGTTGAGTCCGTTGCCGCCCTTCATGCTCGTCATGTCCGAGGCTGCCATCTCAAGGACCACGGCGCCAGAAACGCGGTGCCTGCAGGGCCACCTCTTCGCGCTCGATCTGCTCTTGGGGACTCAAGCTGTCGTTGCCGTCTTTGGCAAAGGTGTGGAAGTCATCGAGGTCGCGAAAGCTCGACGGCCGCAGGTCGAAGGGCAGCAGCTTCAACAGCAGCGGCAACAAGACAAAGCCACCGGGCAGCGCGAAGACGGCCAGGCTGGGGACGGCTTTGACGACGTCGACGAGCTGGTCGCGCATGCGCTGCTGTTCCTCGCTGCTCAAAGTTTGGCCCGAGGCGCGCCGCGCCAGCAGCACGCCGAGGTCCCCCGTTTCTCTGATCTCCCGCCAGAGTGCGTCGACGTTGTCAAAGACCGTGCGGGCCACGCGCACCGCGATGGGAGGATCGACGGCGGCAAAGCCAGCTGCGGCAGCCAAAGCGTTGAAGTCGGCGGGGTGACTCTTCACGAAGGCCATCACCCGCCGACGTGCGCGTTGCTGGGATGCGGCCGACAGTCCGACGACGTTGCCCAAGGAGGCGACGAAGCGGCGCTCCTCGGGTGAGACGCGGCCGTCGACGACGGCGGCCAAGACCGCGTGGGCAAAGACCCGGCCGCGCGCCTCGGCGGGCACGACGGTCAGCAGGCGCGAAAGATCGGGGGGCTGCTTGACGACCTCGAGGAGGCGCGCGGTTTGGTCCTTGGGGAGCCCGAGGTTCTTCACCTGCCACACCGAGGCCGAGCGCACGATGTCGGCGGCGACGAGCTCGCGCCATTCCGAGAGTCCACAGATGGCACTGGCGGTGGCGAGGCGTTCGCTGGCCAGCCGGCGTTGCACGCGCACCAGTGTGCCCCGATCGGGAACGACGCCGTCGAGGATGTCGATGGCGATGAGCAGCAGCGCCCGCGCATCGATGGCCGTGAAGGCGTGGTGCAGCATCAAGCCCAGGATGGGATTGCCCGTGAGGTAGCGACGTCGCCCGATCTCGCGTTCGACGGACAGCAGCGCACGCTCACTCTTGTTGGCAGCCCCCAGCCCCGTGATCAGCAGGCGAGCATCGTCGACGGCGTCGGGGTCTCCGTACACCATGGCGCAGGCTCCGGCGAAGGCGGCGCGCTTGGATCCACCGACGAGATCGCCGGCCATCGAGACGACGTCGGCGACGACGGCCAGGGTGCGGACGATGGGGAAGAGCTCTTCGACGTCGCGGGCCAGGGCCTGGTCGGCTCTCAATTGGGGCGCGCCGTAGGCCAAGCCGCGCTCCGCACCCACAGCCAGGGCCAGACGCCGCGCCCGCGTGATCGAACGGAAAGCCGAACCCGGCACCACCGACGACGACGTCGAGAAGCTCTCATCCAGCAGGTGGGCGAACCAGCGCCGGGGGACGCTCATGCGTCAGTCATGCCGCACTCAGACGACGTCGTCGATGAGGGGCACCCTTTGCGCCGCGCGACTCAAACTTCAGGTCGCAGGTGGCAGGGCGCGTCCCCGACCGTCGTTGGGCGCACCGGGCGTGAAACCGATGATTCGACGTGCCGAACGGTCGCGGTTTGCCTCGAGCAGCGCAGCCAGAGCCGAGCGCGCCACGGTTTCGTCAACGACGATGGGGCTTGCATCCGTGGGCTCCGGAGCACTGAGAACCGCGCGCTTCATGAGTTCACGCAGGAACGCAGGGGACGCGCCGACGGTGTCGTCGACGAGGGCCGTGATCGCCGCCTCGTGCATAAGCGCACTCCCCGCGAAGTGCTTGATCAGGCGGCGTCGCAGCTCAGCATTGGGCTCAGGCAAGCCGATGACAGTGTCGATTCGGCCCGGCCGGTCGACCAGCGCGGCTTCCAGAACCTTCAATCGATTCGTGGTGAGAACAACGATGACCTGGTCTTGGCGCCCCATCCCGTCCAACTCGTTCAGCAGGGATCCCAACACGGCGCGGGCGCCGTTGAGGTCGCGCTCGGTGCCAATCAGATCAACGTCCTCCAACACCACGAGGGCCGGCGCGAGCCGACGGGCCAGCTGGAAGACCGCTGCGGGGTGGTGAAGGTTCGTGCCGGCGGCCTGGATGGTCGTGAAGCCCTGGAGTTCAGTCGCGAGCAATCGGCAGATCAGGGTCTTTCCCGTTCCCGGCGCACCGTGCAGCAAAATACCTCGTTTCAACGCTAGACCCGTACGACGCAGGGTCTCCGCGCGTTTGGTGTACTCAATGATGTCGTCGCGCACCCGCTTCTCGATGTCAGCGGGAACAATTACGTCCTCCCAGCAGACGGGTTCGTGTTCGAGTATTTCGACGTTCTCGATCTCGTCGCGGTAGGTCATCCGGGGCCGAATGAGGCGGCCTTTCAGGATGCTGTTGTTCTGTTCGTAGGCGAGGAAGGTCGCCAGAAAACGCTCGGCATGGTCCGCATCGGCGGCGAGGGCCCAGACGTGCAGGGCCTCAGGCGAGGTGGTCGTGAAGCAACACAGGGCCACCGGAGCGCCGCCGTCGTCGAGGACGGCCACCGCGCGCGTGAGGCCCCGGAGCAACTGGCCAGCGACGAGGATCTCTGAGACTTCCGGCGGAGCGAAGAGGATGGCCTCGACTTTTCCGTCGTAGCGGATTCTGGGCTCCTCCATCATCTCCTTGAGGTCCGGAGCCCTTCGGTAGTGGTCGCTGCCCCCGCCAAAGCCCATGATCTCGGCGCTCTGTTCGACGAGAAAGCGGTGAAGCAGGACGGTGGCGTTGGGGATCAAGTAGGACGCGAACTCATGCTGAACGCAGACGGGCGGGTGTTCGCCGAAGTGGGTACGCAAGCGCGCGTTCATCGACGTCGCCATGTCTTGGCGGATGCGGGCGCCCGCCTGCCCTTGCGTGGACTCGTGGCTTTGCAGATCGTTCAAGACGCGCTCAGCCGTCGCCTGGCTCTTGGCCAAGATGCGCACTGTGTAGCCTGCCGCATGGTCCCAACAGTGGGCGACCACAGGTTCACCGTCGATGTGCAGCAGCACCAGACCGCAACGCAGGCCCTGGCGCGTGAGACCAGGTCGCACCTCGAGCTTGGCGAACGACGCTGACTGCTGTGGACTCGCGTGGTCTTTCTGCCAGCCAAACAACTCGGCTGCGTCGCCGGTGAACGCCAAGAACGCGCCACCCCAAGAGCGAAACAACTCGAGGGCCGCGACGGAGGCGTCGATGTCGCGCCAGCTTGGAAAGTCCATGCGGATGTCGACGGGCGTGCACTCCGAGCCCATGTGGGCGCGAACCTGACGGTTCAGGCCTCCCGTAAGCCGCTCGCGCACTCTGCGAAAACCACGTTGTGCCTGCGATTGGATTCCCATGCCCAACAGCTACTCCGGAACCATACCTTCGGTCCATAGGCATATAACTATGCTGCATAAGTACCTGATAACTCGCACATCGGCGTGGGTTACCCCTCGGGCTCGGACAACACCGGATTGAGCCCAGCAAGGCGTTCGTCGTCGAGGAGCTTTTGCTCGCCCTTGGTGCGCGCGCGCTGCACGAAAAGATCGGGTCGGTGTCGTCGGGTGAGCAGCAGCGCGTCTTTGGCGCGGGCCTTGGCGATGAGCGCGTGGTTGCCCGACGACAACACGGCGGGGAGCGCGCGTCCTTCGAAGTCGACGGGGCGCGTGTAGTGTCGGTGCTCCAAGAGGCCGTCGTCGCCGTGGGATTCGTGCCGGCTGCTCTCAGCGTTGCCCAACACCCCCGGCAACAGGCGCACGACGGCATCGCTCATCAACAACGCGGGCAGCTCGCCACCGGTCAAGACGATGTCGCCGGTGGAGACGACGTCGTCGACGAAATCGAAAACGCGCGCGTCGACGCCCTCGTAGCGGCCGCAGACAAAGACCAGGTGGTCGACGTCTTTGGCCCAAGTTCGCGCAGTGCTTTGGCCAAAGGGACGACCGCGCGCATCGGGCAACACCACGCGCGTTCGATCGCGCGCCACAGGATTGCGCTCGAGCACCGCACGCAGCGCCCCGACAACGACGTCGACCCGCAACACCATGCCGGCGCCGCCACCTGCCGGAGCGTCGTCGACGGTGTGGTGCTTGTTGGTGCTGAAGTCGCGCAATTGCACGACGTCGACGACGAAGGCGCCGCTGTCTGTGGCCCGTCCGAGGATCGATGCGGACACCACGGGCTCGATCATCTCGGGAAACAGGGTGACGAAGGTGACCCTCACCCCGCGGTCACCGTGACGCCGTCGACGAGAACGTAGGGACACTCGGTGGTCATGTTGCGGTGCAGGGTGTGGCCGCGGGCCAGCAGCTTGTTCAGGAGCTGGTAGACATTACCGGCGATCATCGTCTCTTGAACTGGCGTAGTCTTGCGACCATTTTTCACCAGGAAAGATCCCTTGGCGACGCCGGAGAAGTCGCCGCTCACTTCGTCGACGTTGCCCGAGAAGCGCCCGATCAGCAGCCCTTGACCCAGATCCCGGAGCAATTCGTCGTCGGATCGATCGCCGGGACCGACCCTGATGTTGGTGGTGCCGATGCCGGGAATCGAGCGCGCCGCACCTTGGGCGTGACCGGTGGGCCGTTTTTTGGCGCGCCGCGCGGTTTTTCCATCGTACAAGAAGTGGTGCAGGATTCCATCGCCCACCAACACCGTGCGGCGGTGGGGCAAGCCCTCGCGATCGAAGGGCGCCGAGCCCAGTCCCCCTGCCAGCGTGCCATCGTCGACGACGGAGAAGCCCGGGCTGGCGATGCGCTCTCCGAGCTTGTCCCCCAGGCGGCTCTTGCCCTTGAGCACGGTGTCGCCGTCGATGGCGCCGACCAGCGCACCGAGAAAAATCTCCTCGAAGGCGTCGGGCGAAAAGAGCGCGGGTCCGCTGAAGCTCTGCCCTTTCCTCGGCTTCAAGAGCCCAAGCACCTGTCGAGCGAAGCGGGCGCCAGCGACGTCGACCTTGATGTCGTCGAAGGAGCGGGCGGCGTCGTAGACGTGATCGAAGGAGCCGACCTCCCCACTCTTTGGATCGACGGCCATGCCAAAGAGGCCCCAGGTGACGGCGGCGTCGACGTCGACGGCGCGAATGCCCCGGCTGGTGGCGATGGCGGTCTGGCCATGGCTCGAGCTCACGCTGCCGCTGTCGATCGAGACCCGCGGGTCCGTTCTTCGAGCGCTCTCGAGCAACTGCTGGGCGAGGTGCACGGCGTCTTGGGTGCTCATGCAAGCAACGCGGGGGTCGCGTAAGCCGCCGATGGGGCGGATCGGCAGGGGATCGACCAGCTCGTTGGCCTCATCGGCAGGGGAGGCGCGGGCGATGGCCAGGGCGTCGTCGATGGCTTCGTCGAGGGAGGCGCCGTCTTTGCGGTTCACATAGGCAAAGCCCATGCGCCTTTGGCCTGCGCCGCCGACGAAGACGCGAATGCCGAAGGCCTCATGCTCGGCGACGGAGGCTCCCTTGAGCTCGTTTTGCTCGAGGCTCACGCTGGTCGCGGTCAGGTGCTCGCCGTAGCACTCGGCCTGCGACGCCCCCTTCTGGCCGGCGCGCTTGACGACGACCTCACAGACGTCGAGCAGATCCATCTCGGCAAGGACGACGGTGGGTCGCGTTGGAGGGGCTGGGGAAGCGCTCGTCGTCGTCATCTCAGGCCCCCTCTTTCTGCCCGGCGAGGGTGGCCAGGCAGCGAATGTGCGGGCCGCCGGCGTCGACCTTGGCCGGCTGTCCCTTGCCGCAATAGCCCGAGCCCAGCTCCCAGGCGAAGACGTCGCCGACGCGATCCACCGAGCGCAACACCTCGAAGGCGTCGCCGGTGATGGTGGTGCCGCGGTGCAGAGGACCGAGCTTGCCGTCCTTGATTGGATAGGCCTCACCGACGACGAACATGAATTCGGCGTTGGCGTCGGCTTGACCGTTCTTGGCGCCCACCAGCAGCCAGCCGTCCTCGGTCTCGCCGATCATCTGCGGCAAGGGCGTGGCCCCTGGCTCGATGTAGGTGTTGCGCATGCGCACCAGGGGCTCGTTGTCGAACTCGAAGGCCCGGGCGTTGCCGGTGGGAGCCACACCGAACTGCTGTGCAGTTTCACGGTTGTGCAAGTAGGATTTCAGTATCCCTTTTTCGATGATGGTCACCTTCTGGGTGGGCACGCCCTCGTCATCGACGAGCACCACGCCGCCGGCACCTGACGTGTACTCTGATTGGCCCGAGTCACAGAGGGTCACCAGGTCAGAAGCAACCTGCTTGCCGATCTTGCCCGCGGCCGCCGATCCCGCCAACACGAAGTCCGCTTCGACGGTGTGACCGATGGCCTCGTGCACCAGCAAGCCGACCACATCGGGCGCGAGAATGACCTGCTTCTTGCCGCCGTCGACGTAGCCGGCGCGCAGGAGATCGGTGGCTGTTTGCGCCGCCTTGAGCGCCATCTCTTCGGCGGAGCGACGGGCAAAGAGATCGCCGAAGCCGCCCGTGTGACCCGCGGCCTCGACGCAGGACTGCAGCTCTCCTTCGAGGGCGGCGACGGCCTGCACGCGCAGCTCGGGCTTGGCGTCTTCGATCACCACCCGAGCGCCATCAGAGGTGACGATGAACTTCTGATCCACCAGCTCGGTGTATTTGGCCGACGACGAGGTGATGCGCTGTCCCGCGCTGCGCACGGCGGCGTCGGTCTTCATGACCAAGGCGATCTTGTCCTCGAGGCTGAGGGTCGAGAGCGGTTGGCGCGCCGGGCTCTGGTAGGTGCCGTTGGCAAAGACGGCGGGCAGGGGCGGCAGCGCTTTCTGGGTGCGTCCGCGGGCTGCAGCGGCGGCGGCGTCGACGGCGGCATCGATGGCCCGCAGCAGGGCTTCGGGCGTGAGCACGCTGGTCGAGGCGAAGCCCCAGCCGCCGTCGACGAAGGCGCGGACGCCGACCCCACAATGGCGCGTGGCGCGAGCAGCCTCGAGCACGCCGTCTTCGACGAGGATGGAGCGCGAGCGCCGGTCGTGGAGCCGCAGCTCCAACCAGGCACCAGTTCGTTTCGCGAGCGCGCTTTCGAGCAAATCCAACACGGCGGCCTCCGACGACGTCAAACGTTGGCTGTCACGCAGGCTGCGCCGTTCAGAGCTCACCGTCGATGGCCAAGATGAGAACCCCCGCGTTGTTGCTGCCCCGCCCGCCCTCGGGATCACCAAGCTCGAGGCGCGTCAGGCGCAGCGCGAGGTTGACGATGACGCAGGCCTCGACGTCGCCGCAGTCCGCTGCGCTCGTGGGCATCTTGAACAAGATCCGCAGGGCCGACCCGCTGAACGACCCGAGGATGGTGCCATCGAGGCGAACGACGTCGCCGTCGATGATCAGCGTGCCGCCGTTGTTGACCTGGTGGCAGCGCTCGTCGACGTCGCACACCTGGTTGTTTGCGCAGGGCGCCACGTCGCTGCAGGCGGAGCCGGCGTTGCCGTCGATGGTGCGCAGCACAGCCAGGTTGGCGTCGGCGTCGCGAACCACATCGATGGTCACGGAGTCGTAGCCCGAGGGGACGCCCACGTGCACTCGATCTGCCAGGCGCGTTCCTCCGCTTCGCGGGCTCGCCTGCGTCGTGGATGGCCCGTCCTCCAGCTGCACGCCGGCGACCTCGACGGCGCCACTGGCGGAGCGGATCACCACCCCTTCGAGGCCCTCGACCGGGCAGCTGAGGAAGGGGCCGTCGCGTCGGCAATCGGCGATGGGCGTCTCCAAGACCAGTGAAGTCGCAGCGACGTCGACCTCGCCGCCGTCGTAGAGGAAGAGGGACAGCGTGCGCGCCTCAGCGGGCACGCTCAGCTTCAAGGTGTCACCGGCGCCGAGCTGGCACGTCGACACACCGCCGCGCACCGCCCTCGTCCCGTTGCAGCTGACGTCGCCGAGCTGGGTTCCCCGCGGCTCGAGCAGGAGGCAGGGGGCGTCGTCGATGTCGGCGACCCGCGGCCAGGTGGCACCGACCTGCACCAACGCCTCGCCCAACGCGACCAGGCGCGAGGGCCCCTCGGTGGCCGTCACATTCTGGGTTCGCGGCACGGCCCCCTCGAGGCCGAGAGCGGAGAAGAGGCGGCGCTGGGCCAGCTCGGCCAGCTCGCTGCGCGCCAGCGCTTCGACGTCGATGTTCCACACGCGGGCGACGGCGACGGCGGCGTCGCTGCTTCGCTCGGCGTCGCCCACCTCGAGCACGATGTCGGCCGCACCGGTGCCGAGGTTGTTGTCCGTCTCGCGGCTGGCACAGCCGGCGTCGGCGCCGTCGAAGGAGCAAAACGCCGAGTTGCCCCGCGCGGCGCAGATCAGGTGGTGCCAGGTGCCCGGTTGCACAGCGAAGGAGCAAACGCGGTCGCCGACGTCGATGTCGAGGAGGTCGTTGTCGACGCTGACCCGCCAACCGTTGCCGCCCTCGCCCGCGCGCGCGAGCACGCCGAAGCCGCCATCGGAACGGTTGCGAAACACCAACTCGAAGAGGCCGCCGTCGTCGTCGAGGGGCCCGCCGCTCACCGCGTCGGGGGCGCTCAACACCAAGGCCCCGGCCGCGTCGACGACAGGTTGGGAGGTGCAGTCGACGCAGTCGCTGCCGCGCAGGACGGCCACCAACGACCCGCCCTCCAAGAAGGCGCCATCAAGCCCGATCCCATCAAAGCCGCTGGGTCCAAAGCCCAAGATGACGCCGTCGTCGACGTCGCCTTCACCTTCACCCTCCCCCTCTCCTTCACCCTCTCCTTCACCTTCACCTTCGCCTTCGCCCTCTCCCTCTCCCTCTCCTTCGCCCTCTCCTTCGCCCTCTCCTTCGCCCTCTCCTTCGCCCTCTCCTTCGCCCTCTCCTTCGCCCTCTCCTTCGCCCACGCTGCCGCGTCCGCTGCTGCAGCGACCGGTGTCGAGGTCGCAGTGTTCAGCGTCGGCACAGTGAGCGTCCAGCAGGCAGGGGACCGAGTTGTCGACGCCGAGCAGCCGGCAGCCGCCCAACATTCCCAGGGCGACGACGACGAAGACAAGCTTTGGGTCCGTCGCTCTCGCTGCTGGCGAGGCGCTCCTCATCGATTCTCTCATTCGCCTCCTCCGACCAAAGCGAGCGCGGTGCCGGTGCTGGCGGCCACCATGCCAACCACGGCCCCCCCCAGCAGCACGCGCCCCAGGGTGGTGAGTCCCGCCCGCGTGGCCGGCTCTTGGGGTTGGGCCAGGGTACCCTCGACGAGAGCAACGCCAACCAGGCAGGCGAGCGTGAGCACGCCGCCGCCCACCCCCGCCCCCACCTGCAGCAGGGGAAAAGACTTCTTGAGCGTCAGCGTCAGCGCCGGTGGCACGCGATCGCCTTTGACGTCGACGACCACGGCCTGGGTGTCGTAGCCGGCTGCGCTGACCTCGAGCAGGTGGGGTCCAGGCGCGAGCCACAACACCGCCGGCGGTTTGCCCGCGGGCTGGCTCTGCTCGACGAGGCGGTTGTCGATGCGCACCTGAACGGTCTCGGGCTCCACACCGAGGGGCACTGGCAACGCGGTGGCGAGCCCCACCTCCTCGGGATTCTTCAGTCGCCGCGCCAGCTGCGCCAGGAGAACGGGGCTGTCGCCCAAGCCGGCGGCCCCCCGGGTGGGGAGCCCCTCGACGCTGACGCTGCGGAGCTCGACCACCAGCTTGTCTTCGACCGTGACCGCCCGCACGACGACGACGGCGTCGACGCCGGCTGCGATCCCGGCTTTCAAGGCACATTCGTCGTCGGAGAGCGAACAGCTCAGCCCAGCATCGACGGCGTCGCGGACGAAGCGCTTGGTCTTTTCGGCGTCTTGCACGCCATAACCGGCGTCGACTAGGGCGGCCTGCAGTTGCATGTCGAGGTTCTCACGCACGCCGGGCAAGAGGCCCGGTGAGTCCACGGGCAGCGCGGCGATCTCGCCAGCGAGCACGGTCGTCGGCACCAGCAGCCACAGCAGGACCAGCGCCGTCGTTGTCGACCACGCCGAAGCGACCAGCGGGCGCAGGGATTCGGATCGCACGGAGCCGGAATGTGCCAGACTCTCGACCTCCATGGCGACCGAGGCGCATGCCCTGTTGGAAAAGCTCGACCGGATCTCCGAGGTCGAAGCCGCGCAAAAGGAGCCGCTCCCGCGTCCCTTCGGCTCCTACGTGCTGCTCAGCAGCCTGGCCAAAGGCGGCATGGGCGAGGTTTTCCTGGCCAAGAGCGGCGCCGTCGCCGGTTTCGAGAAGCACTGCGTTGTCAAGACCTTGCGCCCCCACCTGACGGACGACCGTGAGTACGTCGCCCGCTTCATCGACGAAGCCCGGGTCGTCGTGCAGCTCAACCACAAGAGCGTGTGCCAGGTCTTCGACGTCGGCATGGTGGGCGAGCGCTATTACCTGGCGATGGAGCTCATCGCAGGCCAGGACCTGCGCACCCTGGCGGACGCCAGCGTCGACGTCAGCAGTGGGGCAGGGGGCGAGCCGGTGCGGCCCTTCGATCCGGCGCTGGCTGTGCACATCACCGGCGAAGTCCTCGAGGCTCTGGACTACGCCCACCGCTTCGTCGACGTCAGCGGCGCCCCGCTGCACCTGGTGCACCGCGATGTGAGCCCGCAAAACGTGATGCTCAGCTTCGAAGGCGAGGTGAAGCTCATCGACTTCGGGCTGGCAGCGTCGACGGTCAAGCTCGAGCAAACCTCACCCAACGTCGTCATGGGCAAGCTTGCCTACATGGCCCCCGAGCAAATCCGCGGCGAGAAGGTCGACGGCCGCGCCGACCTCTTCGCCTGCGCCGTGATGCTGACCGAGCTGTGCACGGGGGAGCGCTACTACGCCGGCAAGACCTCCTACGAGATTTGGAGCATCGCCAGCAGCGGCACCTTCCGACCCCGTCGCTTCGAGACCGTCCCGGCCGATCTGCGCCGCATCCTCGACCGGGCGCTCTCTCCCGAGCCTGGGCTGCGCCACGCGAGCTGCCTGCTCCTGCGCCAGGATTTGATGGAGTGGCGCCAGCAACAGGGGCTCTACACCGATGGGCCCATGCTGCGCTCGGTCATGCAGAGCCTCTTCGCCGACGACATTCGGGAGCACCGCGAGCTGCTCGCCGGCGTCGCCGCCGCCACCCTGCGGCCCAGCGCGCGCCCTGCCGAACCCACGCGCAGCTTCGCCCGCGCCGGCACGGCTCCGACCCCGGTCCTCGGCGTGGACGCCGCCGCTGACGATCCCCCAACCAACACCGGTGCGCTGGTGCGCGATCTGCGGGATCGCCGTCGTCGACCGCTGCTGGTGGGACTGGCCCTGCTCAGCGCCCTCGTCGGCTTCGTGGTCTGGCGCGGAATCGCCGGCAGCGCAGAAGCTGACCCTGTCGACGAGGCCGCGGTGGAGGTGGTGGCGCGGGGACCCTCGCGTGTGGTGGCGGATCCGCCCGCAGCCGTCGTCGAAGCGGCGCCCGTCGTCGCTGTGACGCCGCCGCCACCGCTGGTGAAGGCCAAGGCCCCAGAGCGCGTCGAAAAAGCCCCCAAGGTCAGCCCGCCCAAAGTCGTCGCCCCCGTCGTCAACGGGGCCTCATGGTCAGACATGGGGATCCCCGAAAAGGTCGCGACCTTGGCGCGCAGCTGCAGCAAGCTCGCCTGCGTCGAGGATGTGCAGCGCCGCTTTCCCTCCTGGGGCGTGGGATCACCGTCGGACATGAAGCAGTTCCGCTCCGACGTCGACGCCTGCCACGAGCGCTGCAAGTAGCCCTGCCCTCGGCCCGGGCGACCACATCCAAGCTGGAAGGTCGGCGCACCGTCGTCAGTGCTCGGCCCCAGCCCACCACAAGTGGCGGGTTGGGGGCCGATGAACGTCGGACTTTGAGCCGTGCCAACGGCGCAAAGCAGGAAGCCCTTTGCGCCGTGCCAACGGCGCAAAGCAGGAAGCCCTTTGAGCCGTGCCAACGGCGCAAAGCAGGAAGCCCTTTGCGCCGTGCCAACGGCGCAAAGCAGGAAGCCCTTTGAGCCGTGCCGACGGCGCAGAGCAGGAAGGACTTCAGGGCAGGCGCTGGTTGGTGACGTTGCCGCTGAAGGTGACCGTTGCGGCGTTGGCTGGGCTCAGGGTGCCGCCGTCCTCGACAAAGAGGCCGAAGGCGGCGCTGTCGCGCAGCGTGGAATTCGAGAGACGCAGTGTTCCCCGCACAAAGACGTCGGCGGCGACGCCACCGCCGATGTTGAAGGCGGCGCGGCCGCCGTGGGCCACCGTGACGAAGGCGAGCTCGTTGAGGGGGTTGTCGCTCGAGCCGATGCCGATGCCCCGCCAGAAGCCCGGAATCGCCGTCAGGCCCGTGAACACGATGGGGTCCTGGGCGGTGCCGATGGCGATCAGGGCACCCGCGTCGACGTTCACCAAGATGCCAGCGTCGGTGTCGGCCTGGAAGGTGGCGCCAGCGGCGATGGTGAGAGCGGCGGTCACCGTGGTGATGCCGGAGAGCACGATCGCTGTGTTGGTCGCGGGCCAGGTTTGCGCGGTGTCGACGGTGGAGGCGAAGGCCGA
This sequence comes from Myxococcales bacterium, assembly GCA_023248635.1. Classification (GTDB taxonomy): domain Bacteria; phylum Myxococcota; class UBA727; order UBA727; family VGSZ01; genus VGSZ01. Next base: position 206 of record JAHFED010000083.1, on the reverse strand, counting down.
GATGCCCCGGTCGGCGGCGGTGTCATAGTCGCTGGCGTCGTCGATGGAGCCCAGGAGCTTGGTGGGCAGCACCAGAGAAAACACATTGTCGGCGAAGGTGTTGTTGGCGAACTCGAGCTCGGCGCCATCTTCCACGACGAGCCCGTTGTTCTCGCTATCGCGCAAAGTCGAATTCGTGATGCTCAGCTCGCCGCGGACAAAGACGT
>JAHFED010000129.1 GCA_023248635.1 Myxococcales bacterium | reverse complement strand
GCCTTCACCCTCCCCCTCACCGCCGGCCCCTGCTTCGCCCTCGCCCTCGCCCTCGCCCTCGCCCTCGCCCTCGCCCTCTCCCTCGCCTTCTCCGCCGTCCTCGCCTTCACCCTCTCCCTCGCCTTCACCCTCTCCCGCCCCGTCGCCCTCTCCTTCCCCCTGGCCCTCGCCTTCTTCGCCGTCGCCGTCGCAGGCAAGCGCCGCCGGATCGGGCACGCAGGCATCCGCTGGAGCAAGGTCGTCGCCGTTGATGATGCCGTCGTCATCGAAGTCGCCGAGGGCGCAGGGCAGGCTGTTGACGATGGGGGCGCAGGGATCGCTGGGATCGACGTCGACGCCGTTGACGATCCCGTCATCGTCGAAGTCGCCCTGGCTGCAAGCGAGGCTGTTGCCAAGGGGCGAGCAGGGATCGTTTGGATCGAGGTCGACGCCATTCACGACGCCGTCGTCGTCGTCGTCTCCCGCTGGGCCCTCTCCTTCGCCCTCTCCCTCTCCCTCTCCGCCAGGGCTTGCTAGGTTCCGGCAGGCAGCGCCCACGAGCAGCAAGCAAGACAGGAACGCGCTGCGGACCATCGGCATGGACACCTCAACCCGAGGCTCGCGCGCTCACGCTCTGTCGGTGGGGGCCTGTCGAGGGTGTCCCACAACAGTGCAGCCGGGGAGCGCCAAGGATCAGGGCGACCGACCCGCCGCAGCGGCGTCCGGACCCAGACACTGGTAGCGTCAGCACGGCAACTGTCTCGGGGAGCGAACAGGATGGCAACGCGATCGAAGACACCGCGGGCGACGGCCGCCTGGCGGGGACCCACCGTCGCGGGGCTTCCGAACCTCGAAGGCGTTCCCCTCACGACGGGCGCCCGGACGCAGCTCCTCGAGAGCTCCGCCGCCTGGTCGGGCGAGTTCGAGTGGAAGGAAATCGAGGCGCTCTCGGTCTACACGGCGGCCTTCAAGGCGGCGAAAGGGACCCTCATCGTCACCGAAGGCTCGCGCGAGCAGTACATGGGCATCGTCATCGCCGGACAGGTGGACGTGAAAAAACGGCGCGCCGACGGCAACCAGCGGACCATCGCCCAGATTGGGCCCGGCAAGACCTTCGGCGAGATGTCCCTGGTCGATGGGGAGCCAAGGTCGGCCTCGATCGTGGCGGCGACGGATTCGACCCTCTTGATCATCAAGAAGGAGCACGTTGATCGCATCCGCAAGGAGGCGCCAGGGATCGGCTTCAAGCTCTTCTTCAAGGTTTCGCGCATCTTGAGCCAGAGGCTGCGGCAGACGAGCAGCATCCTGGCCGACGCGCTCGGGTGAGGAGCGATCCGATCAGGCCCGGGTCAGCGTCGTCGTCGTTGCCGGCAAGCTCAGCGGCGGATCATCGGGCTTGCCCATCACCACCAGCGGCGACTCTTTGTGCATCACCGAGGCCTCGTTGATCACGATCTCCCGCACGCCCTGCTGGCTGGGAACATCGAACATCACCTCGAGCATCGCGGATTCCAGAATACTGCGAAGACCACGAGCGCCGGTGTTCGTTTTGATGGCTTCCGTAGCGACGGTTTTCAGAGCGTCGTCGGTGAAGCGCAGCTGTACCCCATCGAGCTCGAGCATTCTCTTGTACTGTTTTGTCAGCGCGTTCTTGGGCTGCGTAAGAATATTGATCAGCGCTTTTTCGTCGAGGTCTTCGAGGCAGGCCAGCACGGGCAGCCGGCCGATGAACTCGGGGATGATGCCGAACTTGAGCAGGTCTTCGGGCTGCACCTTCGCGAGGATCTCGCCGGTCCGCATCTTGTGCTTCTTGGGCGCCATCTCGGTGCCGAAGCCGATCGTCTTCTTCCCGATGCGCTTCTCGATGATCGAGTCGAGCCCCGAAAAAGCTCCGCCGCAGATGAAGAGGATGTTGCTGGTGTCGACCTGCAGAAATTCCTGCTGCGGATGCTTGCGACCACCCTTGGGCGGCACGTTGCAGGTGGTGCCTTCGACGATCTTCAGCAAGGCCTGTTGCACGCCTTCGCCGGAGACGTCGCGGGTGATGCTGGGGTTTTCTCCCTTGCGCGCGATCTTGTCGATCTCGTCGATGTAGACGATGCCGCGCTGGGCCCTCTCGATGTCGCCGTCGGCGGCGGCCAACAGATTCACGATGATGTTTTCGACGTCTTCGCCGACGTAGCCGGCTTCGGTCAGCGTCGTCGCGTCGGCGATGGTGAAGGGCACCCGCAAGATGCGCGCGAGGGTCTGGGCCAAGAGGGTCTTGCCCGATCCCGTGGGACCGATGAGCAAGATGTTGCTCTTTTGCAATTCGACGTCGTCGGTGTCTGTGGCTGTGTAGATGCGCTTGTAGTGGTTGTGCACCGCGACGCTGAGGGTCTTTTTCGCGCGGTCCTGGCCGATCACGTAGTCGTCGAGCACGGCCTTGATTTCACTCGGCTTGAGGATGGTGGGCGACCCCGACGACGGCGCCTCGGTCTCGGCCTCCACCTCTTCGGCGATGATGTCGTTGCACAGGCCGATGCACTCCTCGCAGATGTAGACGCCGGCCGGTCCGGCGACGAGCTTCTTCACCTCCTTCTGGGACTTGCCGCAGAAGGAACAGCGCAAGGGGTTGTCGTCGCGGCGCGTCGCCATGGAGTGCTCCCAGCAATGCTCATTGCTTCAGGCGTTGGCGCGCCTGAAGTCCTAGCCATAGCAGGCCTCGTCGCAGTGCGCATGGCGGTCCTGGCGACCGACAGCGGGATCTTTCTTTTTGATCTCGGGCGCTGACGGATCAACCATCGCGGCATGCGCACCCTCGCCATCGACTGGGCCGATCTTGAAATCGCCTTCCGCGACGCCGGCACCGAGAGCTATCTCGACACCGAGTCGGGCGAAGTCCTCTCGATCGTCGACGGCTTCGACGACGAACGCGACCTGCGCGAGCGGCTCTCCCGCTTTCCTGGTCGCTTTTCCCGCATCGTCCCCGTCGACCGCGCCTTCACCGCCGACGTCGTCGCCCGCTTTCTGCTGACCTGCCGCGGCCCTGCCAAAACGAAGCTCGGTGAGGCCGCCGCCGGACCGGGCGGTTTGTCCCGCTTCATGGCCGCGTTGCGCGAAGACAAGGCCGCGTCGACGTCGTTTTCTCGCTTCGAGCAGGCCCAGCTCTTGACCACCATCGAGACTTTCCTGCGTGGCATTGGCGTGTCGTCGAAGGAGAGCGCCCCCGGCCTCGAGCTCTTCGAGGGCCTCGCCTGATCGTGCTCCGGCGTTGACCCGCCACCGATGACGGGGCATCGCCGCTGGTCCGCCGTCGACGCTTCACCCCTGAGGCTGTAGGCGAGACCCATGGCCCTGCGCGTCTTCAACTCGCTGACCCGACAAAAGGAAGAGCTGCGCCCGATCAAGCCCGGCAAGCTCGGCGTCTACGTCTGCGGCGTCACCGTCTACGACCTGTGCCACGTCGGCCATGCGCGGGTGTACGTCGTGTTCGACACCATCGTGCGCTTCTTGCGTCGCCACTACGCCGTCACCTATGTGCGCAATTTCACCGACGTCGACGACAAGATCATCCGACGCTCCACCGAGCGGTCCGAAGATCCGCTGGCCCTCGCTGCCCACTTCGTCGACGAATTCCATGCCGACATGGCCGCCATCGGGGTAGCCCGGGCCGACATCGAGCCCAAGGTCTCGACCCACATGGAAGAGATCCTGCGCTTCATCATCGAGCTCGAAGACAAGGGCTTCGCCTACCGGGTCAAGACGACGTCGACGGTGCAAGACGCCGGTGACGACGTGTACTTTCGCGTCAAGAACATGCCGGCCGCGCGCTACTTGCAGCTCTCGGGACGCAACCTCGACGACATGATGTCGGGCGCCCGCGTCGCCGTCGACGAACGCAAAGAAGATCCTCTCGACTTCGCGCTGTGGAAGTCGGCCAAGCCGGGCGAGATCGCCTGGGACTCGCCCTTCGGCAAAGGACGACCGGGCTGGCACATCGAGTGTTCAGCGATGGCCAAGAAGCACCTCGGCATCACCTTCGACATCCACGGCGGCGGCAAAGATTTGATCTTTCCGCACCACACCAACGAGATCGCCCAGAGCGAGTGCAACCACGGCGAAGTCATGGCCCGCCACTGGCTGCACAACGGCTTCATCAATTTCAACGACGAAAAGATGGCTAAATCGGTGGGGAATTTCTTCACCATCCGCGAGCTGTGGCCTTATTGCACCGGCGAAGCACTACGCTTCTTTCTGCTATCGACCCATTACCGGGGAGATGTGAACTTCGACGTCGTCACCTCCTGCCCCTCCTGTGGCGTCGAGCTGCCCCCCGCAGATCAGACCGAGCTCCGCTGCTCGGCGTGCAGCCAGGCGTTCACCCGCGAGGCCCTGCGGCAACGCGTGCGCTTTCCCAACCTCGAGGAAGCCGAGCGTCGCATACAATATATCTATGAAACACTCGCCAGAATTGATGCTTACCTAAAGAAGAACGCCGCCGTCGACGGCCCCTCTTTGGAATTCGCGTTTTCCCAACCGGGCGAGCCTTTTCATCCCTGGGAGGACTTCGTCGACGCCTTCGACGACGACTTCAACACCCCCAAGGCCATCGCCGCGCTGAACGATCTCCTGCGGGTCACCAACCTGCTCGTGTCCGGTCGCGAAAAGGAGCTCACCACCCAAAAGCTCAAGCCCCCCGTGCGGGCGCGTTTGCTGAGCGAGAGCCGCGGCGTGTTGGCCAACATGGGTGCGCTGCTGGGGCTGGGTGAGCAAGAGCCCACCAGCTTCTTGATGCGGCAGCGGGCCCTGCGCCTCAAGGTCCGCGGCGTCGACGTCAAAACCGTCGAAGAGCTGATGCAGGAGCGCGCGGCGGCCAAACAGCAGAAGGACTTCAACCGCGCCGACGCCGTCCGCGCCACCTTGATCGAGCTCGGCGTCGAGGTGCGCGACACACCCGAGGGCGTCGAATGGAGCGTGCTCTGATCCCCGACGGAGCCGGACGCGGGGCCCCCCACCAACTCCGCGTTCCGCGGGCGCGCTTCACGCGCATCATCCCGCGTCTTTCCCATCTCGGAACGCGGTCGAACATCAGCGGACGCGGATGAGGCATCGGTCGCATGGGGTCCGCCGACGCGGGCGGTCAGACAGAGAAGCCACCTGCGCGACTGATCCCCGATCTCGCCTCGAGTAGGGGCGCCGGTCTCCCGGCGCCCCTCTCACAGAACCGTACTCGTGGATCTCACATACGGCTCTTCGGGAACGTCGTTGTTGCCCAGACCAAACCAG
>JAHFED010000019.1 GCA_023248635.1 Myxococcales bacterium | reverse complement strand
CCGACAGTGTGGGCCCACAGACTGTGCGACACCCGTGTCCGACAGTGCGGTCCAACCCAACCGGGCGGCCCACAGACTGTGCGACACCCGTGTCCGACAGTGCGGTCCAACCCAACCGGGGGGCGTCGCCGTCGCTAGGGCGGCGCCGCCGTCGCTGCGGAATGGACCCAGCCAAGGCCGTGCGGGCTTGCGTGTTGCCGGGCTCTCGAACGACCCTCCCGCTCCACAAAGAGGGAGCACCATGGCCACCAAGAAGACGGCGAAGACGACGGCGAAGAAACAGGCGAAGAAGGCGGCGAAGAAGGCGGCGAAGAAGGCGGCGCCGGCGAAGAAGGTCGTCCGCGGGGGCTCGGCCCGCTTGACCGCCAAGGCAGCGTCCGCCGGCCAGCCTCCCAGCGGCGTGCTCAACGCCGCTTCGGTGGACGGCGCGGTGAGCGGCTGGTGCAGGAAGGCGGTGAAGGTCCGCGGCGACTACCTCGCCTATGGAACGCAGCCCCTGCTCAAGGATGCGCGGGAGATGCAGGCCGGCGTCGTTGACCTGCCGGCCTTTGCCTCGATCAAGGCGCCCATCGGCGAGCGCCACTTCACCTGGCTCGGCCTGCTGACCGACGCCCTCGAGCAGGTCGGCGACGACGACGTGTTGGCCGCCCGCAAGACCCTCTCGCGGGAGGCCGAAGTCGCCATGAGCGACGTGAAGGTGGCCCGCACGGCGCTGTCGCGCGTGGGGTTGGCTGGCGGGGTGTCGTCGGCTGTCACCTCTTTTCGACCCCGGGGCAACGATCCGGCGGCGATGCTCGCCGAGGCCGACAAGGTGGTGCGCCAGGCGACCCGGGCGCTGGGGCAATTCCACGATCGAGGCGTGGCCCAGGGGCTGATCGACGCGCTCCAGGGGAGCGCCGACGTGTTGCGCGACGTCGTCTTTGGCAAGCAGGACATCAACACCGACGCCGCCTCCGTCAGCGCTCGCCGCGCCGCCCTGAAGCGCCTCACTTATGATGTGCTCACGACCATCGGACCCTGGGGCGTGGCGGCCGTCGGCGACGACCCCATGGCCCGCGTGCGCTACCGGCTCAACAACATCTTCCCCACCGCCCCCGACGCCCCTGCGGGCGCTCCGAACGGCGCCGTCGACCCGGCACCGCCCCGTTGAGCACCCTGCGGCAGGTCAAACACCACCCGACGCGCCGACCTGCAGGCCCCGGGGGTGGGGGGACGGGCCCCGGCAGTGCTTCCGGCGGACCCGGCACGGGCCGTGGCAGGCCCCGGGGGTCCCCCGCCCACGCCCCGGGGTGCTTCCGGCAGACCCGGAGGCCCTTCCGGCGGACAGAGGCAGGGCTCCGGCAGACCCGGGGCCTCGCCGACGGGGCCGTGGCCTGCTCGAAACGGGATGCTGCGCTCCCTGGTCAACCCTTGCGCAACCCTGGGCGAGGCAGCGCCTGCGCAACGAAAGAGCGCATCCCGCTGCGCGCTGGAAGCTGGCACTGCTCCTGCTGATGGAAGGCTCACACCCCAGGAGTCGCCCATGTCCGCCGCCGTCTCGACCCCCGCCGCTCGTCCCGCCCGCTCGCTCAACGCCCAGCACACCCAGTCCAACACCCTGACCCCGGCCAAGGTCGCCGCTCCGGCCGCCGCGCACCCCGCCGCCGCCGCGCGCCCCGCCGTCAACGATCAGATGGTGTCGGGTGCTGCCAAGGACGTCGAGCGTTCGCGCGCCGCGGCCGTGGGAGCCAAAGGCCGCGCCGGCGCCCCTGCCCTGCCCGCCGAAGCCGCGAAGCACGCCGCCGCCCCCAAGCCCGGCACCGCGTACATGGAGGCCTACAACAAGCTCGCCGCCGCCGAGAACCGGGCCTCGGGGCTCACCACCCAACGCCAGGAGCTGGTCACCGCACGAGACGCTTCTGTGATCGAAAAGAAGGCGGCGCGCGACGAATACGAGACGCTGAAGAACGCCGGCGAGACGGGGTCCAAGCTCGAGGCAGCCAAGGAGCGCTACAACGACGCGGCCCTGAAGGGTCGGCAGGCCGAGGCCGGCATCCGGGACATCGACCAGCAGCTTCCGATCGCGAACCAGGCCTGCAGCGCCGCCCGCGTCGAGATGCAGAAGGCACAGAAGGCCTACGCCGCCGCCGGCGGAAAGTGATTCGCTCTGCCTTGGTCCCTTGCTCGACGACGCCGGGTCCGTGCCTGCGCCGCCGCCGCAGGACTGGGGGCTGAGCATCGGGTGGCCCGCAGAGCAGCCCATCCCCGGCGCCGGGGCCGTGGGTAGGCGCTCGTCGCGTGCGGCGCAGCTGCGACGGCGCGGGGGGCGGGGGGCGGCAAGGGGGCTTCGCCGAAGGTCAGGCCATAATACTCCTCGAACTCCGCGAAGGCGCTCAAGGACTCGGCGCAGACGCCCTCCCAGTCCGCGGCGCTGACCGATGCGACGAGCTTGTTTTTCTCGCCCAGCCACCCGACGTGCTCGGCGTCGACGGCCCCGAGCCCCAACGCCGTCGCCATGCTCTCGGCCAAGGACACCACAGCAGCCATCGCCCCGAAGTCCTCCACTTGATCGGGCGTGTGATGAGCGCGAACGCACTGGGTGAAGATCTCGGGGAGATGCCAGCGCCGGCAGAGCAGGTAGCCCAGCACCTGGTGATCGATGCCAAAGGCCTCTCGCTCGGTGTCGACGACCGATCCCGTGGCCGCCGCCATCTCGAGGACGGCGTCGTAGACGGCGTGGTAGTGCATGCGAAAGAGCATCTGCCCGATGTCGTGCAAGAGCCCCAGGGTGAAGGCCTCCTCTGGGTCCACGTTCTTGAAGCGGGTCGCCAGGCACCGGGCGACCGACGCCACCGCGAAGGAGTGTCGCCACATCTCGACGTAGGCGGCGTCGCTAAACTGTTTGACGGCCACAGACACCGCGCGCCGGGTGGCCACGGCGGCGACGGACCTGAACCCCAGTCGGACGATGGCCTGCTGGGCAGTGCTCACCGGCGGGCCCCTGACGCGGTCTGACTTGTTCGCGAGCCGGAGCAAGCTCAGCGTCAGGCCCGGGTCACTTTGCGTCAGCTGGGCCACCGCCTGGGCGCTGCATTCGTCGCTGCCGATGAGCGCCGTGAGCCGGTGGTAGGTGGGCGAGAGCCTGGGGATCTGCTCGATGTGGTCGACGAAGGCAGCGACGCTGCAGGTCTCCACCGCCTGGGTGCTCGGGGTCGACGCATCGCTCGGGAGAGGCGGGCTGATCGTCGTGCAGGGGATGCCCCGCGCGACCAGCGCCCGCACCGCGTGCCCCTGCAGCGCCCGACTGAAGGAGCTCTCGCGCACCGACACGAAGCGCTGGGCAACATTCCGGGCGATGGCGGCCTGCTCTTCATCAGAGAGCGACGAGGCCTCGCCCGGGAGACTCGCCCCGAGCACACCGATTTCGACGACGCCGTATTGCTGCAGCCTCTTCACCAGCGCCGGCGACAGGCGCGTTCCCTTGGAGCACAGCAGCAGGCGCTCAGGTCCGTAGTAGACGTCGACGGCGATGACGTCTGCTTCGGAGGCGTTCTTGACAGCTCGAAGGACCATGTCCCCCAAGGGTACTGGACCGGCGGCAGCGAACAAAAGGCGGCGGACGCAATGCACCACAAAGCATCAGTACTGTGTGCAACGCGTCTTTATCGCCTACATCTGCCGTTCAGGTGTCGATGGCGAGGCGCAGGGTCTGCCGCGCCTGAAAGAAATCGTCGGAGAGCGCGAAGCCCACGAGATCGGCCAGCTGCGCATTGCCCTCGAGCGCCAGCACCATGGCCTGGGTGTCGCCAGCGAGGGTCGCGTTGGACTCCCGGGCGACCAGGCGGACGGCGGCGTCGAAGGCCCCGCACAAGACCAGTCCCGCGCGGTTTTCGGTGAAGGGCATCGCCTGCAGGTAAGCAGCGAGGTCGACGGCGCGCGGCTTGGCGGCCAACGCCGACAGGGGCTCGGTCACCAGTCCACGGGCTTTGCGCGACATCGCACTCGCGATCTTCTTGCTCAGGGCGTCGATCTCGGGAGCGTCGGTGATGGCCAAAGCCGGAAAGGTCTTGTCGATGGAGCGCCCAATGCCCGTCAGCAGCAATCCGAGCCCCCGCGCGTCGAGCCCGCGCAGCAGATGATGCCCCGACTGCAACGCCATCAGCTTGCTGCCGAGCAAGAAGCGCTGCTCGCGGGTGGGGTGGGTGCGGGTGACGTCGGTGCCGACGGAGATGACGGGCGGCGACGACGACAAGGCTTCGACGCGATTCTTGCGCGTTTGGCTGCGCCAGACGTCGAAGCCGCTGACACCGAGGTTGAGCGCGAGGTTGTCGGCCAGGGTGCGCAGCGGGTCGTCGGCCTTGGCCTTCAAGATGTGCTTCTTGTCGAGGACCTCCAGGTCGTCGGCGGCCATGACTTTCGACAGGTCCGCAGCGCAGGCGACCAAGATCTCGCGGATGACGTTGCGCTGCGCTGGATGGGTGAGCCACGACGTCAACTGGGGGCCGCTCAGGGCTTCACTCGAGTCCTTCTTCACGCGCTTTTTGTTGTCGGTGAAGAAGAGCTCTTCGCCGTCGTCGGCCGCCGCCAAAAACGAGAGGATTTCGGCGACGCAGAAGGATCGATCGTGGGCCCGCTGCTGGCCCCATCCTCGATAGAGAGCGCGCAGCGACGGAACCCGCACGCGGCCGGCGCGAAAGATGCGGCGGTGCTCCTCGATGGCCAAGAGCGGTTGGGCGCCGGTCTTGGTGAAGAGGTCGGCGACGAAGCCGCGGATCTCGATGACGTCGGGCGCCAGCTCGAGCGCGCGGCGGGCGCATTTGAGCGCGAGCTCGGCGTTGTTGAGCTTGTCGAGGGCGAGGGGCGCGTTGCGAAAATGCAGCTCGGCGGCCCGGCGCGGCGACGACGACGCCACCGCTTCTGCTTGGCGCGTGGTGGAGTCGATCAGGCCCTGCAGGTTGCCCGCGCGCTCGTACAGAGCAGCGATTTCGTCGAGGGCCGTTTGTTGGGCAGCGTGGTCCTCGGTGAGCGCCAGGGCCGCCTCGAGCTGGGCCGCAGCCTGACCGGGATCGCCCAGCACGCTGTCGAGCAAACGCGCCATCAGCAGGTGCAAGCCGCGCTTTTCGACGACGTCGGCGGCGGTCTCGGCGAGCTGCTGGTAGGTCTGCAGCGCCAGCGCTGGACTCCCGGCGGCGACGTAGGCACGGGCCAGCAACGCGCGCGCGCCGCGGTTGTCCGGCTGCAGCGTCAGGCCGGCGCTGAGGTGGCTCACGGCGCGAGCGCCGTCGACGCGGTGCTCGACGAAGATCAGCGCGAGGTGGAAGTGCACGGGCGCGGCCACCAGGGGGTCGACGACGAGCGGCAGGACCGCGGTGTAGGCCGCGATGGCTCGATCCCAATTCTGCAGGGCAAAGGCGAGGGTACCGATGTGCAGCAGCGCCGTCGGATGCGCGGGAACCAGAGCCGCCACGCGCTCGTAGAGACGGAGCCCCTCGGTGCGTCCGACGATGTCGCCCACGCGCTCGGCGCACAATTGGGCCGCGCGCAAGAGCAGCTCGAGCACCAGGGGCTGCGAACTGGGTTGCGCCGGGAGGGCGTCGGCGCGCCTCTCGTACAGGCGCGCGAGATCGGCCCAGCGCGACGCCGCCAGGAGCATGCCTTCGAGAGCCGGATGGGCCTGGGCGTGCAGCGGCTCGCGATCGAGCACGCGCCAGAAGCATTCGACGGCGGCGTCGACGTCGCCGAACTTATCCCGCTGCAGGGCACCAACCTCGAGCAGGGTGGCGATGGCGTGGGCGGGATCCTTCGACGTCTGCGCTTCGAGGGTCAGCAGCCGAAGTTGATCCTGCGGGCGACCTTCTTTGCCGTACAGCTCCTTCAGCCGCGTGATGGCGGGCAGGTAATCACGCATGGCGTTGTGCGCGCGCTCATAGCAGGCGCGGGCCAGCTCGGGCTTGCCGAGGCGGTGCTCGGCCAGGGCGCCCATCTTCATGCCGATGTCGACGAGGAGGCGGGGATCCCGCGCGTCGCCGCCCAAGGCTTCGCCCTCCCGTTCGTACAGCGCGTAGAGCGCATCCCAGGCCTGGCGTTCGACGTAGGCCCGTTCGAGCGCGTGCAGGGCAATGGGGTGGTGCGGCGCAAACTCGAGGATGCGGACGTAGTCCGGCAGCGAATCCTGGGGCGGGTCGACGTGGCCTTCGCGCCAAGCTGCGATCTGCAGGTGGAGGTTGCACACCTCGGACGCCGATGGCTCGACGGCGGCCAAGCGTACGCCGGCAGCGATGGCCGCTGAGTAGTCGCGCAGGCGCAGCGCACAGACCAGGTTTTGGCGCAGCGCGGCCCGGTCGCCGGGGACCTCAGCGAGCAAACGGTTGGTGGCGTCGAGGGCGCGGGCTGGGTCGTCGAGGCGGTGGAGATAGAGGTCGGTCAGCGCGCGCAGGTTCCCCACGCGCCCCGCGGGATCAGGCTGGATGTGCGCCGAGCGCTCGCGGGCGACGGCTTCGTCGGCTGAGCGCCCATGGCGGGCCAGCAAAGTGATCAACTGCTCGTGGGCCGCGAGCAAGCTGGGGGCCTCGCGCAGCGCTTCTTCGAGGGCGAGCAGGGCGTCGTCGGTGCGTTGCAGCTGGCGATCGAGGATCTCGGCCATGCGACAGCGCAGCAGCGCCCGATCGCGCGGGTCGCTCAGCACCCCGAGCTCGGTGCCCAGGGCCTCGAGCAGCATGGAGCCGTCGCCCTGTTGGCGGGCGATGCGCTGCAGCGCGCGGATGCTCGGATGGTGCGCGGGATCCTCGGCCAGCACCTCGCGGTAGGCGACGACGGCGGCCTGGGCGTCACCGATCTTGTCATGAACGATTTCGGCGGCGATGAACAAGAGGTGGGCGCGGTGCTCCTTGCGGCGGGCGACGTCGGCCTCCTGCTTGTGCATCGCGATCAAGTCGGCCCAGCGGGAAGCACGCGCGTAGATGGCGCCGAGGGCTTTGAGCGCGGGCAAGTAGGTGGGCATCAACTGCAGCGCGCGGCTGAAGGCGTCGATGGCTTCGTCGACGCGGCCCAGGCGATCCGCCAGCACTTCGCCGTTTCTGAAGTAAAGCGAGACGACGTGGTTTGGATCCCACACCGACTGTGCTTCCTCGAGGTTGACCTTGATGAGCTCCTCCCACTTCTCTTGCAGGAAGTAGAGACGGCCCAGGCTGCGCAGCGCCGGCAGATACCCGGGGTTGAGCTTGAGCATGCGCTGGTAGGCGTCGATGGCCTTGTCGGGCGAGGCGAGCTGCTCCTCACACACCGCCGCGATCTTCTCGAGCAGGTACAGACCCTGATCTTTGTCGACGTTCTGCTGCAGCTCGGTCTCCCACACCTGCACGAGGTCGCCAAAGCGCCCGAGCTTGGTGAACAGCGATGCCGCCAGCCGGGCCGCCGGCACATACCCCGGCGACAGCTGCAGGATCTGAGAGACGCAGGCCAAGGCGTGGTCGACGTCGTCGAGGGTGAAGGCCAGGAGCTCTGCGTGCTTGAAGAGCAGCGGGATCTTCTGCTGGGGATCGACAGTGGCGGCGAGCTGCACGTCGTAGACGTGGCTCAGGTCCTCGAAGCGGCGGGTCTTGGCAAAGAGGCGGCCGAGGGCGGCGAGGGCGGTCTGGTTGCCGGGGTCGACGTCGAGGGTGGCGCGGTACAGACGGATCGCGCGCTCGGTCTCTGACAGGCGTTCTTCGGCCAGGCGGCCGGCGTCGGCGAAGAGGGCGGCCCGGTCCCGCTTGTCTTGGGTGGCGAAGGCGACGGCTTCGACGGCGTCGGCCAGGGAGGGCCACATCTGGTTGCGCTCGTAGAGTCGGCAGAGCTCGGCCAGCACAAGGGTGTCGGCGGGAGCGCGGTCGCGGGCTTCTTCGAGAGAGGAGATGGCTTGGCGCTCGGAGGCCGCCTCTCCGGCGGCGCTGACGACGCGGGCGCGCTCGGTGAGCAAGGCAACGGCTTCGGCGGCAGATCCCGCTCCGTCCGCCATGCGTTCGAGCGTGGAGGCGAGCTTGGCCACCTCACCGCGGCGGGCGTACAGCCGGCGCAGCATCTCGAACACCGGTCTGCGATCGGGGATCAGCGCATCGGCCTGCTCGACCAAGCCCAGGGCAGTGGCGTCGTCGTTGAGTCGCGTTTCGGTCAAGCGCGCGGTCTCGAGCAGCCACGCGGCCTTCAGCGCCGGCCGCGGAGCGCTGGCGACGGCGGCCAGGAGCACTTCGACGACGTCGCCGAAGGCTCCTTTTTGGGAGAGCGCGCGGACCACGGCGTCGACGGCGACGGGGTGGGCGGGGTCGATGGAGAGCACCTGCCGGTAGAGGACGACGGCGTCGTCGGGGCGGGCCAGCTTGCCTTCGTGGATGCGGGCCTTCTCGATCAAAAGGTCGGCAACGGGCGCCCCCGGCAGACGCAATTCCTCGTCGAGCAGCATGGAGACCATGCCCCACTTGCCGAGCTGCGCGAACAGGCGGCGGGCGGCGTGGATGACGGGCAAGTAAGTGGGATCAGCCTTGTGCGACTCCTGGTAGTGCGCTGCGGCTTCGCGGTTGTTGCCCAGCTCGTGCTCGTGGAGGCGACCGGCTTCGAACCACAGCGCCGCAGCGCCGCCGCCATTGCGAGCAGCGGCCGCCGCGCGGGCCTCCTTGGAGATGGCGTCGATGCGTTCCCGGACCACCCCTTGGCGCTCGGGCGTCGGGGGCGTCGTCGTCGGCGTCGTCTTGGGCACCACGGGCAGCGCGGGCGCGATGGGCGCGGCGGGTGCCGTGGCCTGCGCTTGAGCAAGCTCTGCCTGCAAGACGGCGGATCTTGCATCGGCGCCGTCGTCGATCTCGAAGTCTGGCTCGGCGCTGGGGAGGTCCTCGGCGGTGCTCACCTCGATGGCCGCGAGGCCCAGAGGATCCGTCATCGGCGACGTGGGGTCAGGAGCGTCGGGGGCTTCGGTACTCACCCTCTGCGGTTATCACGACGACGAAGTCACGGTCCAACGGCTGAGCACGGCGTCCGCTGGGGCCTGCCGAGTTGTTTCGCCGTCATCGAGGGCAAGCATGCGCGCACGGGTACGCCGCCGGGCCCGTACCCCGGCGACGGCGACGACGACCCCGCAACCGGCCATGGCGAGATCGGTCTCTGTTCCCAGGACCGCGAGCGCAGCCCAGGGGGACACGCTTGCTTCGACGTCGTGATCGAGCTGCCACACCGCCCGACCCGTAACCTTGATCAGCGCGGCGTCGACGTCGTCGCCGTCTTTCATGTGTTGCAAGAGGGCCTCGATTGCTCCCGGTCGCACGGCCTCGATCAAAGAGACCGCGCGGCCGCTTTCGGCATAGGCCAGTGCGGCATCGGCGGCCCCCGGCGGGAACCCGCGCTCGAGCGAGGCCAGCGGCAAGTGGCGGCCAGCGACGCGGGCGCGCGCCAATACGGAGAGGTCGTCGATGCCGTGCTCGCCGGCGACGACACGAGCGATGCCTTCGTCGAGCCAGCGCGGCAGGGGTCGCAGCCCGGCGGCGTCGGCGCTGGCGACGTGGGCGAGCTCGTGCACCAAGGTGGTGTGCCAGCGCTGCATCTGCCGACCGGCCGTGACGCCGACGACGACGCGACGATCGCGGGGAACGGCGGCGCCGGCGGCCCAGCTGGGCAGATGCCAGGGAGGATCGAGGGCGGGGGCGTCTTCCATGGCGGGCACGAGCGTGATCTTGATCGGCGCGCAGCTCTCGCTTCTCAGGCGCGAGCGGATGTCAGCGATGACATCGTCGGCGTCGGCAGCGAATTCGGCGACGACGGCGGCTGGCACTTCGCGCCCCTGCACCTCGAGCGGCGGCCGACAGGGGGCGCCAGCCAGCAGGGCAGCGGCGAGCAACGCGAACATGTGAGGAAGCATGCGCACCTGCTGCGCAGCGGACAACTCTGCTGAGAAGGACGCTCAGCCGGCGGCTTTGCCCGGAGGACGGGTGACCTCGTTGTCGTCGATGTCTTCGATCTCCATGAAAGGGAGATCGCGGCTTTCGAGTGCTGTGCGGGCGCCGGAGAGCTGCTCGTTGGTTTCGCGCAGACGGCGCGAGAGCACCTGCACGAAGCTCCACAGCAGCTTGACGGCGAGCACCGGCTCCTTGCGAATCAATGTATAAAAGGAGCGCCGCTGGACCACGAGCAAACGAGTCGGATCTCGCGCGGTCACCGTGGCCGAACGCGGGGATTGGTCGACCAGGGCCATTTCGCCAAAATGTACGCCTGGATGCAGCTCGACGATCTCTTGGCTCCCGCGGCTGACGACGACGCGGCCCGCCAGCACGATGTACAGTTCTTCGCCGGAGTCGCCCTCTTTGATGATCTGGGCGCCGGCTTCGTAGGTCTCGAGATAGGTGATGTTCAAGACCTTCACCAACTCTTGGTAGGTGAGGTACCGAAACAGCGGGATCTTCTTGAGGGTGTCGAGCTTGAGGTTGACCTCGGTGGCGCGGGCCTCCTCGAGGGCGCGATCGCTGGCGTCGGCGACGGCGCGCAGCACGACAGCGGTGATGTTGTCTTTGCCGCCGCGGTTGTTGGCGGTCTGGATGAGGGTGTCGGGAACCTTCTCAGTGTCTGTGCCGCCGAGGCTGTCGGCCAGATCGTTGGGGTCGTCGTAGTAGCCGTGCAGCCCGTCGCTGCAGAGCAGGAAGGTGTCACCGGGGATGATGTCGAAGAGCAGCGTATCGACTTGGACGTTCTTCTGGATGCCGACGGCGCGGGTGATCACGTTGGCGTAGGGCGAGGAGCGGGCCTGCTCGCGGGTCATCTTGCCCCGCTTGACCATCTCGGAGGTGTAGCTGTGGTCCTCGCTGAGCTGGTGGATCTGACCCGCGCGCACCATGTAGAGGCGGCTGTCGCCGACGTGACCCATCAAACCCTTGCCGCCGACGACGACCATCATCACCAAGGTGGTGCCCATGCCCGCCTTGCCGGTGTCCTTGGTGGCCATGTTGAAGATCTCAGAGCAGGCCGTGTTGACGGCGACTTCGACGGCGGTGACCAGCCGATCGCGGGCGTCGCCGACGTCGCGCTTGGCTTCGTCGATCAGCGCTTGCTGCTCTTGCAAGACGCGCTGCACGGTTTTGACAGCGTGGGCCGAGGCGACTTCGCCGGCGGCGTGCCCTCCCATCCCGTCACACACGACGTAGAGGCCGAGGCCCGGGTCCATGAGGAGTTGATCCTCGTTGTGGTCGCGCTTCAGCCCGACGTCGGTCTTGCCTATGGCGACGATGTGCACGATGAACCCTCGAACCCAGATGACAGACCAGAGCTTGCCAGCAAGCCCGCGCAAGGGCGCAAACATGCCGCGCAGGCGGTCCCTCGGTCAAACACCAGCCCAGGCAGCGTCCACTGCGACGCCGACGGAGATGAGATGAAGAAGCTGTTGGGCTCTGCCAAAGACGCCCTCGCCGACGTCGACGACGGGGCAGTGCTGATGGTCGGGGGCTTTGGCCTCTGCGGCAATCCCGAGAACCTGATCGCGGCCTTGCACCAGCGCGGGACTCGCGGGCTGACCCTGATCAGCAACAATTGTGGGACCACCGACAAAGGGCTGGGCGTGCTTTTGGCTGCGGGCCAGGTCAAAAAGATGGTCAGCAGCTACGTCGGCGAAAACAAGGAGTTCGAGCGCCGCTATCTCACCGGCGAGCTCGACGTCGAGCTCAACCCCCAGGGCACCCTGGCCGAACGCATCCGCGCGGGCGGTGCTGGCATCCCGGCTTTCTTCACGGCCACCGGCGTGGGCACCGCGGTCAGCGAGGGCGGCCTGCCACTGCGCTACAAGAAAGACGGCAGCGTCGACGTCGTCAGCGCCAAGAAAGAGACCCGGGTGCTCGTGGATCCGCGATCGGGCCGCGAACGCACTTATGTGCAAGAGACCGGCTTGTTCGCCGATTTCTGCTTGGTGCGGGCCCACACCGCCGATGAGAGCGGCAACCTGATCTTTCGCAAGACCGCGCGCAATTTCAGCCCGATGATGTGCACGGCCGCCCGCGTCACCGTCGTCGAAGCCGAAAACATCGTGCCGGTGGGTGCGTTGGATCCCGACCAGATCCATGTTCCTGGAATCTATGTGGGTAGGCTGGTGCTCGTTACATCAAGAGCGAATTGGATCGAGCAGAAGACCACCCGGCCCCGCCCGACCCCCGCAGCCTGAACGAAGGGATCGCCCATGTCGTCGTCGTCGCTGTCTTCCAAGAACCTCGAGGGAGAGGGGCTGACCTGGCTCCTCGTGGTCGCCTTTGGCTTCTTCTTTGGCATGGGCTGGGTGTCTGGACCTTTGGGCTGGTACTTCGGCAAGAAGCTGCGCAAGCAGGCCGACGCCGACGGCTTGGTGACTCCTGATGTCGTCCGCTTTGCCCACATCGGCGGGATCGTGACCACCATCTTGACCTATGCCGGCTTGGTGATCGCCTTCGTCGTCGTCGTCGTCCTCTTTGGCGCCTTGGCCATTGCTCCAGGTGTGAGGTAACAAATATGCCATTGACCCGCGATCAAATCGTTGCTCGAGCCGCCCGAGAGCTGCGCGATGGCTACACGGTGAATCTAGGCATCGGGATTCCGACCCTGGTCGCAAACGCGGTGCCCGCCGGCGTCGACATCGTGCTGCAGAGCGAAAACGGCATGCTCGGCGTCGGCCCCTTTCCCTACGAGGGCGACGAGGATCCCGATCTCATCAACGCCGGCAAACAGACCATCACCGCCCTGCCCGGCGCATCGTTTTTTTCGTCGGCCGACAGCTTCGGCATGATCCGCGGCGGCCACGTCGACCTCACCATTTTGGGCGCCATGCAGGTGTCTGGGCGCGGCGACATCGCCAACTGGATGATTCCGGGCAAGATGGTCAAGGGCATGGGCGGGGCCATGGACCTCGTTGCCGGCAGCCCGCGCGTCATCGTCACCATGGAGCACTGCGCTCGATCTGCCGAAGGGGCCAAGGGCGAGCCCAAGGTCGTCGCCGAGTGCACCCTGCCGCTCACGGGCAAGGCCTGTGTTGACCTGCTCATCACCGACTACGGCGTGTTCTCCATCGAGCGCGGCGTCGGCATGACCCTGCTCGAGCACGCGCCAGATTTGTCTGTCGACGACATCCGCAAGGGGACCGGGGCTGCGTTTGCGGTGTCGCCGTCGTTGAAGCCCATCGCCATCTGATGGCCGGCGTGTGTTCAGTCGGGCTGCTCGGCGCGCCACGTGGCCGCCGACGTCGACGTCGCATCGCGATCGGGGGCATTGCTGCGGAGGTAGAGCGCGGCGTGGTGCTTCGCTCCTTTCTTGTCGCCGAGGGCGTCGAAAGCGCGGCTCAGTCCCCACAGCGGTGCGGCGCGCGCGGGATCGCAGGCCCGCGCTCGTTGGAACGCGGCAACGGCGACGTCGGGTTTTCGCTCCGTCATCGCGAGCTCACCCAGCGCTTGCTCTCGAACCGCCTCGCAGGTCGTCGGCGCCGCCGCCGGCAAACGTGCATCGTGCGGGCTCAAGGCCGCCACCCGGGACCAGAGCGTACGGCCGGCGTCTTGGTTGCCCGCGGCGTCGGCCGCGCGCGCTTTGTCGACGAGCTGGTCCACCAGCAACGCGTCGCCAAAAAAGACGAAAGCTGGTGCGGCGACGCTCGCGATCGCAGGTTCGACCCCGGGTGCAGCGGCGGTCGCCAACTCGGACGCGAGAGCTGCGGCCATCTCACGGGCCCGGGCGGCGTAGCGCTCTTCACCGGGGCGGTGCTCGTTGTCGGCGTAGCGCGTGAAGAGCGCGATGGCCTGGGGCTTGTCACCGCGCAGGCGCTCGGTTTCAGCGAGGCCGTAGGTGGCGTCGAGCACCTGTTCCGGCGCCGTCGTCGATGCCAGCACCCGCTCGTACGCGGCTTTGGCGTCGTCGAGGGCGTCGTGCTTGCGCATCATCAAGGCCGCTCGCAGCAGGGCGTCGATGCGCGTGGGATCGGCAGCCAGCGCAGCCAAGAAGCGGGCGGCGGCGGCGTCGTACTTTTGCTGCTTCGCCAAGGCCTGTCCCTCCTCAAAGAGCGCCTGCGCGTTGGGTGCGGGAGCGACGTCGTCGCTGGCGGGGCGCTCGAGGGCGGGCGTGGGAGCGCGGGCAACCATCGGGGGTAAGGCCGCCAACGACGCCGTCGCCTTCGCTTTCAGGTCTGTGCGCTCGGGTCGGACTTCGTCGCGCAGGTAGCGCTCGTAGAGCGCGCGCGCTTCTTCGTAGTGGGCGAGCGCGCGCTGGGTCTCGGCCAACCCGTAGACGGCGTCGAGGTCGTCGCCGTGCAGCCGCAGCAGGTCGGTGTAGGCCGTGGCAGCGTCCTCGAGGAGCCCTGCTTTTCGGGCGGCCAGCGCGGCGTTGTAGAGGGCGTTGGGTTGGGCTTTGTCGAGGTCGGCGGCGGCGCGGAATTTCGCGAAGGCTGCGGCGTAGTCCTTGGACCGAAACAGGGTCTTTCCTTCCTCGACCAGGGCAGCGGCTGTCACTTCGTCGTCGCCGGCGTGGGCCGCGATCGAACCCAAGAGCAACGCCGCGATCAGAAGCAGGGCCGGCGACGACGTCCTTGCTGTGGGCGAAGCGCTCATCGCAGGCCGGCCTTGGGCTTGAGCTCGAGCTTGAGCTCCTGGGTCTCGCCAGCCCGCGGGATTTGAACGACTTCGGACAAAGACTGGTGCCCCTCGAGCTCGAGTCGGATCTTGTGGGGCTGGCCCGAGGCCACACCCTTCAACAAGGCCGGAGTCTCCTGGGTGGTGTCTGTGTCGTCGAGAAAGACGTGGGCGCCCTTGGGCTCGCTGCGCACCACCAGGTTTGCGGGCCCGGACCCCAACAAGCCCGCGATCAGGACGACGACGACGACGACGGCTCCGCCTGCGGCCGCCGCCGCTGCCGCGATCACGTTGCGGCGCTGTTGGTTGGCCCGCGTTTTCGTCACCCGATCAGGAACCGTGGGGACGCGATCGCGGGCGCGATCGCGGGGCTTCTCGATGGGCAGGCTCGATCGCGGCTCGAGTGCTGGCTTTTCGGGGGGCGCCGGCTTCGCCCTGGGCTTCTCTTTGTCCTTGTCCTTGTCGCGGGCGCCGGTGGCGGTGTCGGTTTCGGCCTTGCTGCGGGCCCTCTTGCGATCGGCGGTGGTGGGCTCGGCGGGCTCGGGCGGCGGTTCGACGTCGACGACGGCCTTCTTTTCGGGTTCCCGCTCGATTTTTTCTTCGGGGGCTTCTTTGCGCTTTTCGGCGACCGGAAAGCTGCTCTTGGCCGACAGGCTGCCATCGGGCTGCACGACGCCGAGGGAGGCCTCCTCTGCCAACTGATCAGCGAAGAGCCGTCGCATGTATTGTGAAAGGCGCGACTGCGAGTGGACAATCCCCTCTTTTGCCAGCGCATCTTCGAGCCCCATTGCCATCTCTTCACAGTCGCGAAAGCGCTTGGTTTTATCCCGCGCTAACGCCGTCATCACCACTTCTTCGATGGAGCCGGGACAGTCCTCGCGGAAGCGTCGGGGCCGCGGAATGGGGCCTTCCGTGATGGCTTCGAGGGTGAGGATCTCGGTGTCCCTCTTGAAGAGACGCCGCATGGTCAAGAGCTCCCAAAGCACGATGCCCAGGGCGAACTGATCGGTGCGGGCGTCGACGGGCAACCCCTCGGCCTGCTCCGGTGACATGTAGGTATACTTTCCTTTCAGAACCCCCGTCGAAGTATGCGTGCTTTGACCGGTGGCCTTGGCGATGCCAAAATCTACAATTTTAGTGCCACCTTCAAAGGTAACTAAAATATTTTGGGGTGAGACGTCTCGATGCACAATCTGCAGCGGCTTGCCGGCCAGATCCTTCTTGGCGTGGGCGTAGTGCAGACCAGCGGCGGCGTCGACGGCGACCTGGCAGGCTTGGCCCAGGGGGATCATCTGCCCGAAGGCGGCGACCTTGCGCTGGAGCTTGCGAACGTCCTGCCCGTGCAGGAACTCCATCACCATGAAGAGGATGTCGGGAGCATCGCCGCCAGCCAGGCGCCCCACGTCGACGATGTTGACGACGTTGGGGTGGCGCAGGTCGGCGGCCACTCGCGCTTCATCGAGAAACATGGCGGCGAACTCCCCGCTTTGGGAGAGGTGCGGGAGGATGCGCTTGAGCACGACCAGCTTCTCGAAGCCGCCGTCGCCGCTTTGCTTGGCTAGGAACACTTCGGCCATGCCGCCGTGACCCAGCCGGCGCAGCAGGGTGTATTTGCCGCCGATGACCGGGGGCTTTACCGCCACCGCGCACCTCTGGTCGCTGCGGGTCGCTTCTGGGTGACGAGGGGGCCACCAGATTGACGTAATGCCGCAACTGTCAACCGAACCTCTTTCGACGACGTCACTCTTGCCTCAACGCTTGGCCTTGTCGCCGCCGAAGAATTTGCCCAAGGCCGAGCCGCTGCCCTTTTCCGCCTCCTCCATCTTGCGGTTGGCCAGGGCCAAGCCGCGGTTGGCGCCGATGTGCTTGGGATCGACATCAATCACCTTCTTGAAGGTGGCCCGCGCGTACTTGAGATTGCCGATCTCCATGTAGATCCAGCCCATGAAGTCACCCAGCGCGTGGGCCGCCGGCGCCTTCTTCCACAGCTCCATGAGCTCGCGCGTGGTGCGCTCCGCAGTCGACGGGCTCTTGGTGGCCCACCAATCCAGGAAGAGCTTGTAGCCCTGCACCTCCTCATTGTTCGCCATGACCTTGGCGACGCGGTCGATGATCTTGCCGGCCCCAACGAGCTCGCCCCGGTCGTAGAGGCCCTTCACCTTTTGGAAATCGCTCTCGGCTTGAAACAGGGCCGCAATGTCAGACGATCCGCCGCCCGCTTCGAGGGAGGCCTTGGCCTCGTATTCGCCGCGCTTGGCGTCGTCGGAGAGGGTGGCGTAGGCGTCTTGGATCTTCGAGAAGACGAGCTCGAGCTTTTGCTGTGCTGCTCCCAGCGTGAGCCCCGCAAAGGAGTCCGGGTGGAAATCGCGCGACAAGGCGTAGAAGGACTTCTTGATCGCGGCCGGGTCGGCGCCGCGCTTGACGCCGAGGGTCTCCCAATGGTCCTTGCCGTCGAGCTCCTTGAGCTTGGCGTCGATGCGAGCACGGGCGATGTCATCCTCCGGTGAAAACGCGGTGGCGACGTCGACGGATTCGTCAACCGCGGGCTTAGCCTTCGACGACGACGACGACGACGACGAAAACGAGGGCGTGGGCTGCGGCGGCGGCGTCGGCGTGCGGGGGACTTGCACCGGCTGCGCGCTCATGGCGATGGCCTGCTCCGAAGCGCGCACGGCCATGGTCGACATCAGCACGAACACCTGACGAAAACGCGTGGCCCGCTCCTGCGGCGTCGGCGACACCTCGAGCATCTGGGCGATGGTGGCGCGACCGTTGATGGCGCGGGTGAGGGAATCGCTGCCACAGGCCTGGGTCAGCAAGGCCGTCACCTCGGCCCAGTTGTCGCCGGGCGCCAGCCGCAGCGAGCGGCGCGGGGCGACGTGCGGCTCGAGGTCTTTCTCGGCGATTTTCGCGATGCCGCTGAGCATCGCATCGATCAACGACGACGACGCCGCCGGCACGATGCTCGAAAATGCGTCCGTGGCCACCCAGCGGAACTTGCCCGTCAAAGCCGGCGTTCTCTCGATGATGCGCGGCACCAGCCCCTTGTAGGCCGCCTTCATCTGCAGCTCTGTCGCCATGCCCTCGCTTTTGAGGATCTCGAAGAGGCCAACCCCCCGCTGCACAGCCAGCTCAGTGGACTGCTGGAATTGCTCGCTGGTGATGGTGCCGTCTTTGAGCAGCTCCACGCCGATGTGCAGGAGGGGCTCGCTGGACTGCGCAAAGACCGCTCGACCTCGATAGGCAAAGATGCGGGCCTTCTCCGACGCCCCAAAGAGCTCCAGCACGCCAGTCTGAAGTTCTTTTTGGATGCGCCAGCCGAGAAAGAGGGCCGGCATCTCGAGCAGGTTGCCTTCTGCGGGCAAGGCCGGTCCGGCTGCTGCCGTCACCGGTCCCGACGTCGACGACAACGCTGCCGACGGCGGCGACGACGGCGACGACGGCGACGACGCCAACGACGCGGCGCGCCTTCCGCCGGTTGTGACGGCGGTGGCCGGGGGCCGGAGCACGTCGAGGAGCTTCTTCAGCTCGAAGGGCTTGATCAGGTAAGCCTTGGCGCCCGTCGCGGCCATGTGATCATTTTGTTGCTGCGTGCCTTTGAAGACGCCGCTCATCAACACGATCATCGTCGATGGGGAGCGCGCGCGCAGCTGCTTGGCGACGTCGAAGCCGGTCATCTTGGGCATGAGGCCATCGAGGACGACGACGTCGAAGCCTCCCGCCTGCTCGAGGGCCGCCGCCCCATTGCCGACGGTGGTCACCTCGTAGCCCTCGCCCCTCAGGCCCTCCGCCAGAGTCTCTCGGAGGTTGTTGTCGTCTTCGGCCAAGAGGATCTTCACAGGCCTCCGTTCTAGCCCGAATCACGCGTCCTTTGGGTCGAGCGACCGGTCTCCGTGGGTCGCTTCGGGTGCCTTCTGGGTGAGGCGGCCGGGTCAAACCAGCCCTGCTCGTCAGCAGCGTGCCAGTCAGAGCGGGGGCGGATCGTCGTCGTCGAGGGGGGGCGGAGCGTCATCCAGGGGAGGCGGCAAGAGCGCGAGCGCTTCAGCGATGGTGGAGACGTCGCCGGCAAGCTGCCACGCCGGCCAACCCTTCTGCCAGACCTTGAGCGGCACCGTCGACGCCCTCACCAGCGCGGCGATCTCGGCGGCCGTCTTTGCCCCCAGGCGTTCCTTCTCCCGAGCGACTTCATAGAGCGACGACAGCGACGCTGACGGCTGCCCGGATTCGGCGACCAAAGCTGCGATCGAGGGCTCGTCTTTGGCTTGCACCCAGCCACTCATGCCGGTGCGCCAGACCTTGTGGGTCGACGACGGCGACAGCTTCACCTTGACGGCGACGTCGGCAGCGGTGAGCTCGGTGGCGCGCCCCTCGGGTCCCGCATAGTGAAAGAGGGCCGAGGGCAGCGAGGTCGTCAACGGCGGCGCCGTCGCAGCGACGCTGGTCGTTGCCGGTGCGGGCGCCGTGCTCGACGTGGTCGGTGTGGCACTCAAGGGCACCAGGCTCTCGAGGTCCACGCGCAAGCGGGGGAAGGCCCGTTCGACCTCTCCCAATCCGTTGCGGTTGGCCACGTAGCCCGGAACGCTGGGGAGCTTCTCGCGCACGGCGTCAAGGAGGCCCCATTCGAATTCGCGGGACTCCGCGCGCAGATCCGACGTCGACGGCGACGCCCTTCCCTGCAAGCGGGCCACAGGGCGGGCCCAAGAAGCCAACGTCGACGACGCGATCAAAGTGCGCTCGGCCAGGGCGGCGGCATCGAGGTTGCCCTTCTGGCGCGCGCGCTGTTTGAGCTCGTCGCGGATCTCGTTCACTGCTTCGTTTTCGATGGAGCCGACGATCTCGGCCCCCTGCCCCGACGAGAGCGCCCGATCTTTGTGCACGGGATAGATGCAGTGAAACACGTAGTCGGCGAGGAACATGGCTTCGCCCCACAGGCCGCGTTTCTCGAGGTCGTTGCGGGCGTCTTCGACGTCGCGCGAGAGGGTCGAGAGCAGCTGTCCGTCGTCGGCGAGCCGGTGGATGGCCGCCATCTCGGGTCCCAGCGATTCCCAGCGCTGCTCGAAGGCGCTGACCTGCCGGCGGTAGACGTAGGAGAAGCGGTTTTCGTCGTCGGGGACGGGTTGATCGGTGCGAATGCGACCTAGCATGACGCCGAGGATGAAGAGCTTCCACGCCTGCTTGAGCTGACGCACACCGCCTTCTTTGAGCGGCAGCAGGTCTTGAAACTGGTGGAAGTCCTGATGGATGTGCAGCGCGGTGCCGGTGCGGACGGCGTCTTCGTAGTAGCGCTGTAATCCGTTTTCGTCGTACAATTCTGAAATGTATGCCGCCGGGAAGGCGGCCGTTTCAGTGTAGAGGATAATTTCCGATGGATCGTTGACCTTGATGCGGCGGGCGCGGAAGCCTTCGGCCGAACGTCCTTCGAGCACCTGCATCACTTTTTGGCCGGTACGGGGATCGCCCTCGTCGTAGAAGCCGACGAAGCAGTCCTTCGGGATGTCGCTTTCGTTGAGCCCCATGCCGGTGAGGGCGCGCGGTTTCACCCACGGGAGGCCCTGCACGTAGAGCCGGTCAATGATGTCCTTGAACTTCTTTTCATCGCCAGCTTGTTCCGCGAGCATCTTGATCGCCGAGTATCGATTGATGAAGCCCTCTTTGACGTAGTCCTCTTCTTCGGTGCGACGGAACGCGTTGGTGGTGCCGTGCTCGCCCTTGAGCGCGAGGAAACACAGTTTGAAGAGGCGGGCGCGAAACACGTCGGGCTTCTTGCGCAGCGTCTCTTCGAGCTCCTTGAGGGTGGTGAGCTTCATCTCGCGCAGCCCGCGCGCCATCAGCGCCGTCAGCCGCGCCTCTTTCTCCTCGTCGAGGTAGCCGAGGTAGTGCCCGAGCAGCTGGGTCTGCAGGTGTGTGGGTACGTCGAGCTCTTGGATGGCCGTGGCCCGGGAGGGCTTGGCGAAGAAGTCGCGGTAGCCGTCGAAGATGGCGCGCATCTCGAACATGGACTCGCAGATGCGGCGCAAGCGATCGGCCTGCTCTTCGAGCAGACGCTTGATCTCGGTGAGAGCCTCGATCGCTTGATCGGCGACGTAATCGTGAACGGCGGCCTTCCAGTGCGCGCGGAAATTGTCCGCCGCCATCTTCACTTGTTCGCGGTGGTTGCCCGCAGATTTGAAGAAGCCCGAGCCCGCTTCGACGCCGTGGTCGACGTGCTTGGTCCACTTTCCGTACGATAATTGCTTTTGTTCTTGCTTCTCATTTTTCTTTTGTTTGAACCACTCTGAATAGCACGCGCGATCTGCTGTCTTGCCGAGCTGGGCAATGACTTCTTGCAGCAGCTGAGACACGCCCGAGGGACCGACCTGGGGCTTGGAGCGGAAGTCTTCCACGACATCGGGGAGGCGGTCGGCGACGGCCTTCACCAACGCCCGCTTGTTCTCGCGTATCAACGTCGCCCAATCGCCGCCACCCTGGGCCGAATAAGGGTCTCCCATGAGGGCCTGAACCTCTCGAAATCTCCTGTTCATGTCCTCGCGGCTGGTGCCATTTTCAAACATGGCCGGCGACTCGTCGATCATCTCTTGAGCGAGGGCGTCGATGTGGTCGTCGAAGTTGGTGGCGTTGGTGCGGGCCCCGCGCAGGGCGCGCAGTGCGTCGACGATGGAATAGACGGCCTTGCGCCCGCCCTCGTCGTCGTTGCGCTCCCCTTGGAAGAAGCCAGCGCGGAAGGCGAAGTCGTCGCGCAGCTCGGTGATGGACTCGCTGATGGCGCCGCCGCGGCCCGGGTCCATCAGTCCCATCATCTGGGAGGCCAGCTCGTAAGACGCGTAGGAGAGCAAGCGCCACGAGGGAAAAACGACCTTGGAGATGCCGAAGGTCTGAAAGCAGGTCTTCCAGCTGTCGGCGTGACTGGTGACGACGGAGCCGTCGGGCATCTGGATGCGGTACTCGCGGTCGACGGAGCGCATCAGGTATTGCGCGCGGTTGATGCGCACCCCCTGGACCCAGCGGGCCATGCCGCCTTCGCTGAAGTCGACGAACAATTGCTCACCAATCAATGCATAGCAATCTGGTGTGTCTTTCAGGTTCTGATTGGCGTGATTGGTGCCTGAAAAAATAACAGCCCGATCATAGAGACCGCGCTCGATGACCTCGCGGTCGCGGGCCGCCCAGCGCACCTTGAAGGGATGCCGCGTATAGTGGTTCAGCTCTCGCAGCGCCGCATAACCATTGGCTGCAATCTTGGCGAAGGCGCCTTCTGCTGCACGGTAGACTCCGGGCAAGACGAAGTAACCCTCGATGTTGGCGTCGCGCACCAGCTGCCGGCACAGCGCCGCGAAATCGAGAAAGAGACCCGAACCGGTGCCCCCCGCGAGGCCGGCGACGACGACGATGCGGGTCTTGGCGGTCTGATCGAGGCGCGGAGATTTGTTCGCCTGCGATTTGATGGACTGCAGCTGGGCGTCGAGCTTGTCGATGATCTTCTGGCGGCTCCCCGTGAACACCAAACGCGAGAGCGGACGAATCTGGCCGGCGCCCTGCTCGAGGTTGAAGTCGTCGGCGATGGTCAACGAGTTGTCCCACCACTCGCGGATGTGAGGGTGGTTGACGAGGTTCGGACCCAGGTACTCGCGAAAGGCGACCTTGAGGTTGAGGCGCTCGTGCTCCTTGAACGCGATCTCGGTGGCGAAGGGATCGCGGCCCACGAGCTCCGACGACACATCACGTGAAGCGATGTCGGTATCGAGGCTCAAGTAGGCCACGCCTTCGAGGGCGTCGACGGAGCCAAAGCGCTCGAGCGCGAGCCGTCGCACGTGCTGCAAGACCTTGGCGCCCGTACCACCCAAGCCCACCATGATCGTCGGCGGATAGGTGCCGTGCTTCTCGGCGTCCTGCGCGTATTTCTCGACGCGGGCGTCGTATTGGTCGGTCTGGGTGGCAAGCCCGCGGTCGTTGAATTTGAGCGTCATGACGATCCTCGCTTGGAACGCGCGGACACTGCCACGAGCTGCCTGTCGACGTCGACGACCCCGAGGACCGAGCTACTTGCGAATGGCAACCATCGTGTAGATGAGGTGCAAGAGCCACACGATGCCCAAGAACGCCGCCCAATAGGTGTAGCTTGGATACCAGCACTCGGTGACCGCAAAGAAGATACCGCAGACCGCGCCGCCGCCCAGAAAGAGCGCGAGCGAGATCCCGAGGTGCCGTCCCATCAGCGGAGACTTTTCCTGCCGAATGAAGGCGCGCTCCATCAGCCGCACCATCAAGAAAAACAAAACCAAGAACGAGACAATCGACCCCAGACCCATGATGATCTTTTTCGTCGTCGTCGGCGGACAACACTGTCCGGGCTTGCAGTCGTCGACGTCGTCGATGCCGATGTCGACGGGCTCGACCGTGTCAGAGACAACAATGCGCTCGCCGGGCGGGGTTCCCGTGAGCTGGTGGACGCAGCTGTACCCCGCCTCCGCGCAGATGATGTCACCGGTGGATTTGCCGCCGGAACAACTGCTCGGGCCCTGGTAGCAGCCCTTCGGGCACGGATAGTTGGCGGCACGACACGTTGCTGCGTCGGGGAGGGGTGGTGCGTCGGCCAGGACGGACGCTGGTGCCAACCCAGCGCACAGAAGCGCGAAGGCGGCGCAGGCGGCGAAGAGTCGAGGCGAGTGACCGCGCGGTGTGGAAACGCTCATGGTCGCTGACCTTGCCATGGTTTTCCACCTGCCGGCTCAGTGACGGGCAGAGCCGACCACATGCAGGTGCAGGGTGTTGGAGCGCTGCGTCGACGACAAAGGCTGCTTGGTCACGACAACGATGGTGTCGCCATCTCGAGCAATGTTCGAGCGCAAGACGGCGGCGTCGATGCCGGCGAAGAGCTCTTCGTTCGAACGCGGGGCCTCGAAAACATCGGAGTTCACCCCCCAGGCAAAGGCCAAGCGCCTTTGCTCGGCGGCGTTGGGAACGAGCGCCAAAATGGGCACCTTGGGCCGATAGTCCGACACCAGCCGAGCGGTGTTCCCCGACGTCGAATACACCACGATGGCCCGCGCCGAGAGCTCATGGCCCGCGCGCACCGCTGCCTGGGCAATGGCGTTTTGAAAGTCCTGAGCTTCGGCGGCGAGCAAGAAATCGAGGCGGTTGTAGCGCGCGCGGATGCTGTGCTCGGCCTCGACGACGATCTTGGCCATGATCTCGACGACCCGCGCGGGGTGTCGGCCACTCGCAGTCTCGGCCGAGAGCATGACGGCATCGGCTCCATCGAGGACGGCGTTGGCGACGTCGCTGGCTTCGGCGCGGGTGGGGCGCGGGTTTGTGATCATGCTCTCGAGCATCTGCGTCGCGACGATGACGACCTTGCCGCGGCGGTTGGCCTCTTCGACGATCAACTTCTGCAGCGTTGGCACCTGCTCGGTGGGCATTTCGACGCCAAGGTCGCCCCGCGCCACCATCACGCCGTCGCTCTCTTCGAGGATGCCCTCGAGCTGCTCGATGGCCTGGGGCTTCTCGAGCTTGGCGATGACCAGCGGCCGGGACTTTGCGTGGGCCAACTCTCGTCGCAGCATGCGCACGTCGTTGCGCGTGCGCACGAACGAGAGAGCGACGGCGTCGACGCCTACTTCGGCCCCGAAGTGCGCATCGCGGATGTCCTTCTCGGACATCGACGGCGCCGACACATTGCTGTTGGGCAGGTTGATGCCCTTTTTGTCCTTGAGGATGCCGCCGTCGATCACCCGGCAGCGGATGTCGCGATCGTCTTTGGACAGCACCTCGAGGGTCATGTTGCCGTCGTCGAGCAGGATCAGCTCGCCCGGTTTCACGTCGCGCGGCAAGGCTTTGTACAGGGTGCCGAAGCGCTCGGCGGTGCCCAGGACGTCGTCGACGGTGATGACGGTCTCGGCTCCCTCTTTGAGTTCGACGGCGCCGTTTTCCATCTTCAAGCAGCGAATCTTTGGACCCTGCAAGTCCTGCAAAATGGCGACGGGTTTGCCGGCGGCGGCAGCGGCGGCGCGCACGCGGTTGACGAGACTGCGGTGAAAGTCGTGATCGCCGTGGGAGAAATTCAAACGCGCGACGTCGAGGCCGGTGCGAATCAACTGCTCGATCGCCTCCTGCGACTCCGACGATGGGCCGAGGGTGCATACGATCTTTGCGCGACGCATGGAGACTCCGACGACGAGCAGTCAACTCCCACGACGACGACGTCGTCGAGCCTGAGCGGCGGCCGGTAGCACGCACCACCTCGACGCTCAAGCGCGCGGCTGGTACGCCGGCTGCGGTACGTGCTGTCGACCTCGCTGGGAGATTGTCCATGACTCATCGCGTTGGCCTCGGTGTCCTGCTCGCGTTTCTGCCCGCCTGCGCGTTCTGCGACGACGTCGACCAGTTCCTGCCCCAGGGATCGATTGAGCCCGCGGTGCTGGATCTGGGCCCGGTGACGGCCGGGGCCACCTGCAGCGCCCAGCTGTTCGTGAAAAATGGCGGCAACGCCGACCTCGACGTCACGCCGAACACCGCCGCGCTCAAAGACACCGACGGCGACTTCACGCTCAAGAAGGTCCCGACCCTCATCAAGCTGGGCGATCAAGAGGAGCTCCTCGTCGACTACGTCGCGAGCAGCGAGGTGGGAAAGCGCGAAAGCACCAACCTGCAGATCGAGACCAACGATCGCGACGACGGCGGCCTGTTGAAGGCGAGCATCAGCGCTTTCGTCGCCGACGTGCCCGTGGCCTTGGCCATCGCGGAGTGCAACCAGCCCACCGACGACGACCCCGACGCCGTGCAAAAGCCCTGCACCGATCTCAACTTTGGCGCGGTCCCCATCGGCAGCGCCTTCGATCCCATCGAGGCCCGCGCGGGCGCGAACCTGAGCGTCAGCATCATCAACGATGGCAACGCCGACCTCGTCGTGCAGGCGGCGGTCGTCGACGGCGGCAACGGCGACTTTGCCGTCATCGGTGCCCGCCGGGGCAGCCAGGTGTTCCCCTTTCCAGTGACGGTCCCCGCGGGACGCAGCGGCGACTGCGGTGCGGCCTCTGGTGCCGACAACGTCGTGCTCATCGATGTGCGCTTCGCGCCGCTCAACCTCGGAGCCAGCGTCGCCACCCTCAGCGTTCTCACCACGGGCGCTGAAGGTGCCCAGATTGACGTCGCCTTGACCGGGCTGGGCGCAGACACGGGCATCCTCACCAGCCCCGATATCGTGCGCTTTGGCTCCGTCGTCGAAGGCACGCCGGCCACCGAGATCGTGCTGGTGCAAAACGTCGGCACCGAGAGCGCAAGCGTCAACGAGAGCTGCCTCGACCTCGACGACGACGGCTCCTGCGATGGCCTCTGCACAGCGGCGGCCGCCGACGCCACCTTGGGCGGCACACTGTCGTGCGAGGTGAAAAAGAGCGGCGGCGCCCACGAAGGCAAGGGCTTCGTCCTCGACGCCACCGACGCTCTCGCTGGGGGTGACGACGAGCGCACCATCGAAATCCACTGGACCCCATCGGCCGCCGAACCCGCCATCCCGGTCGCTGCGGTGCTGCTGCTGAAGAGCAACATCGAGAACAACAGCGTGTTCAAGGTTGGCGTCGCGGGCGGCAACGCCGGCATCCTCGAAGTCACCTCCGACAACCCCTGCGAGCCCAACCAATGCACCCAGGCCGTCGGCGACGCTGCCGACGTGACGACGTGGACGGGCTCCCTCACCCTCACCCTGCAGAACACCGGCACGGCGACGCTGACCATCGTTGGCGCGGCGCCCGAGAGCGACACGCCCGCCTCCATCGCCGACGACTGGGTGATCGGTGCCGCCGGGTCGACGAGCTTGGCCCCCAACGACACCACGACGCTGACCCTCACCTACGACAACTCGGACAACGACTTTTCCGGCGTCGACGGCTTCAATCTGATCATCGATCACAACGGCGTGCTGGGGGCGACCCTGGTCTCCATCGCAGTCCAGCCGCCGACACCCTGAGACGTGACGTCGTCGTCGTCGCGGGACTCCGTTGGCCTGGTGCTGCTTGGCGTCGGCGTCGTCTCGGTCGGGGCGGCCGCCGTGTTGGTGCGCCTGGCGGACGCTCACCCGCTGACGACGTCGTTTTCGCGCCTGGCGCTGGGCGGCGCGGTGTTGCTGGTTGCGGTCGCCTGCACGGGGCGCCCCTTTCCGCGCGGCGCCGAGCTGCGGCGGGCCCTGGTCGCCGGTGTGCTGCTCGCCGCACATTTCGCGCTCTGGATCGCGTCCCTCTCGCTCACGTCGGTGGCGGCGAGCGTGGTGCTCGTGTGTCTGCAGCCCGTCTTCGTCGCCGTGCTGGCGCGCGTCTTTCTTGGCGAGCGCAGCGAGGCGCAATCCCTGGTCGGCGTCGCAGTGTCTCTGGCGGGCGCCCTGCTCATCGCTGCCGACGCCAGCGGCGCCCACAGCGGACTCGCGGGCGACGCCTTGGCCATCGCTGGAGCAGTAGCCATCGCCGTCTACGTCTTGGTGTTGCGCACCCAGCGCGGCGATGTACTGGCGACGTCGGCGGTGGTGACGTCGACGGCGGCCTTGGTGCTGCTGCCTTTGTGTCTCGCAGCCGGAGCCCCCTTGCTGCCGTCGTCGTCGGCGCAGGCGGGCTGGTTGTTGGTCTTGGCCCTCGGTCCCCAGGTCGTCGGCCACACGGCCCTGAACGCAGCCTTGAAGCGCCTGCCGGCCACCCTGGTGTCGGGGAGCATCCTCGGCGAGCCCGTCATCGCCAGCGGCTTGGCGTTCCTGGTGCTCGACGAGAAACCGGGGGCCCGCACCGCTGCGGGCGCGCTCGTCACCCTCGTGGGGCTGGTGCTGCTGCTGGGGAGGAGGTGATCGCCGAGCAGAAACGATCGTGCCCGGTTTTCTTCACTGAAGGGTCTGATGGCCGTTCAGCGTCGACCGCGACCGCCGCCGCGACCCCGATCGCCGCCGCCGCCGCTGCGACCGCGATCGCCGCCGCGACCCCGATCACCGCCGCCACCGCCCCGTCCACGACGCCGTCCTTCGTTGCTGCCGCCCCCTGCCCGGCTGGCTGCGCGCATGCGATTTTTTTCGAGGCGCGGCAGCGAATAGTTGGCGCCGTGGGCGCGGGCCACCGCCTTCCAGAGGCCGACGTCGTCGAGGGATTGTTGGGCCGCATGCAAACGCACGATGAGGAGCAGCAGTCCCTCGCGGAAGGAGGGGCGGGTGACGACCGAGCGAGCGTGGTGGCCGCGCCGGCGTTCGGGTTCGAGATCGAGCTGCGCGAGCAAGAGCTGGGGCACGCGCTCTTTGTCGTGCCGGGTGAAGCGCAGGCGCTCGATCCACCGCTCAGCGGTCGTGCCCCACCAAGCATCAAAGGACATCGTCGACGGCACGAAGGCTTCCCAGACCGGCACCAGCATCGCGGCGAAGGCGACGGCGGAGGTGATGTCGGCTTCGCGCCGCCGCACCTCGTCGAGGGATGAGAGCACCGCGTGGAAGCGCGCGCGGCGGGCCTCGGAATTCATGGGCATGGCAGGCTGCACCGTCGTCGACGTCGCCCCCATGGGGACCTTCTCTGTGACTTCCTCGCCGACCTCGACGCCTTCGCTCTCGGCGGAAGGGCTGTCGCCCGGGGGGCCCTCGGCGGAGGGGCTGGCGTCGTCGCTGGCGGGTACGGCGATGAGCAAGGGCTGCGCGCGCGGCTCCAGGGGCATGTCGAGGGCTTCGTGGAGCTCCGGGAGGATCACCTGCGTGACGCCGCAGCGCGCGCACAGCTCCCAAGACTCGGCGGCGGAACCAGAGGTCAGCAGCCGCAGCAGCTCTTCCTGCAGCCGGGCAGGGGCGCAGCGGACCAGCCCACCGACGTGGCGACGCATGGCATCCCAGGTCGCTGGCTCGGCGGTGAACCCGAGGCGCGTGGCGAACTTGATGGCCCGCAGAATGCGCACCGGATCTTCTTGGAAGCGGATGTCGGGGTCGCCGATGGTGCGGATGAGGCGAGCCTCGAGGTCGTCGCGGCCGTTGACGAAGTCGAGCACCTTGCCGCCAACGGGGTCGTAAAAGAGCCCGTTGATCGTCAGGTCCCGTCGTCGCGCGTCTTCCTCGACGTTGCCGAAGACGTTGTCGCGGGCGACCAGCAGATCTTCGGGCAGGTCTTCGAGCGTGTCTGTGGGGTTGGCTCTGAAGGTCGCGGTCTCGATCACCTTGCCGGAGGGGAAGAACACGTGGGCCAGGCGGAAGCGCCGACCGACCAGGCGACAGTTGCGAAACACGGCCCGCACCTGGTTTGGATGGGCAGCGGTGGCGACGTCGAAGTCCTTGGGGGTGCGGCCCAGCAGCAGATCGCGCACGCAGCCACCGGTCAGGTAGGCCTCGAAACCCTTGGAGCGCAGTCGCTTCACCACCCACAGCGCGTCTTCGTCGATGAGGGAGAGAGCGATCTCGGGCTCCGCCGCCATGGTGAGCTCGACGTCGGGACGGTTGCGCAGCTCGGCATCGGCCGCGCCATCGCTGTGGCTTTCGGGGCCGCTGTCGCCCGCGCCGTCGGCGGCCACCGCACCAAAGTGAGAGGGGACGTCGTCGTCGTCGTCGTCGTCGGCCCAGGCACTCTCGTCGACCACGCGGGGTTCGTTGCTGTCTTCCTCGACGGCGTTGTCGTTGGTGAGATCGGCTTGGGTCGCGTGCGCGGACGAGGCATCGGCGCTCTCGGTCGGGGGGCCGTCTGGCGGGGAGACATGGTAGGCGTCGGCGGCGACGTGGTCGTTGGGATCTTTTTGCTCGGTCATGGTTGCTTCTTTGTCGGCACGTTTTGGCCGTAGAGGATGCGCAGCCCATCGAGAGTGAGGAACTCGTCGACGATCTCGAGGGTGCGGGAGACGCCTTCGAAGAGGAAAGCGAGGCCACCGGTGGCGATGACCTTGGTGGGCACAGAGAGCTCGGTCTTCATGCGGGAGACGATCTCGTCGACGAGACCGGCGTAGCCGAACAAGAGACCGGACTGCAGGGCGTGGATGGTGTTCTTACCAATCACTTTCGGAGGCCGCTTGAGCTCGACGCGCGGGAGCTTGGCGGCACGGGCAAAGAGCGCGTCCATCGAGATGTCGATGCCGGGAGCGATGGCGCCCCCGAGGTATTGGCCTTTGTCGTCGACGGCGTCGAAGGTGGTGCCGGTGCCGAAGTCGACGATGACGAGGGCCTGTTGGTAGCGAGCGAAGCCGGCGACGGCGTTGACGATGCGATCGGCGCCGACCTCGTTGGGGTTGTCGATGAGGATGGGCATGCCGGTCTTGATGCCAGGGCCGACGATGACGGGAGGCACGCCGAAGCTTTTGGTGGCCGCTTCGACGACGACCCGATTGAGCTGGGGTACGACGCTGGCGACGATGGAGCCGTCGATTTGTCGGGGGTCGATCTTCTTGCGTTCGACGAGGCTGAGCATGAGCTCGCTCATCTCGTCGGAGGTCGCGCTGCGATTGGTCGCGATGCGGAAATGGTGCAGCAGCGTTTTGGCCTCGTACAGACCGAGGACCGTGTTGGTGTTGCCGACGTCGATGGCCAAGAGCATCTGGCCGGTCGGTAGCAGAAGGCCGGGGCCTCGGGGAGGGGTTTCACAATCCTCTTTTGCAGGGGCCCGCCGTGGAATCGCGTTGACGACGGCGGACCGAGCGGTGATGCCACCATCATGAACGACGTCGCTGGCGACCTTTCGGGAGAGGCCCCCATTCTCCTCGAGGGGGACCGACCCAAAAGCTACCTAGCACCCCAGCGCCTGATCGTGCCGTCGTCGTCGTCGTGGGCCTCCGAGTATCCCTTCGGGTCGCGCTGGTTTCAGCAGCCCCACTCGTGGGGCGGATGCAAGCCGACATTCGGGTCGCACCCGCGGGTCAACATGCACCCCTGGCTGCACTACGTCGACGAAGGGCCGCGGGACGCTCCCGTGCTGGTCTTTCTCCACGGCAATCCGACGTGGTCGTTCTATTGGCGCAAGCTCATCGTCGGGCTGCGCGACCGCTACCGCTGCATCGCCATCGACCACCTCGGCATGGGCCTCTCGGATCGTCCCGAGGGTGACCCCTACCGGCTCGCCGACCACATCCGGCGCGCTGCTGCCCTCATCGACGCCCTGAAGATCGAGCGCTTCTCGCTGATCGGCCACGACTGGGGCGGCTGCATCGCCGCCGGCGTCGCCACCCGCCGACCCGAGCGCGTTCAGTCCATGACATGGATGAACACCGGAGCCTTCCTCTCTCAAGAGATTCCGCTCTCCATCGCTTCCTGCCGGATTCCGGTCTTTGGGTCCATCGCTGTTCGCGGGTTTAATGGCTTCGCGGCCGTTGCCACCTACCGCGCGGTGGCCAAGCACGAGCGCATGACCAAGACACTGAAGGCTGGTTATTTAGATCCATACAGCAACTGGGTCGACCGCATTGCCACGCTGAAATTCGTCGAAGACATCCCGCTGAAGCCAGAGCATCCCTCCTACGCTGAATTGGCTAAGATCGAGGCTGCCCTCCCTACATTGAAAGACAAACCTATCGCCCTCTTCTGGGGCGACGACGACTTTTGCTTCACGCCGAATTTCCGCAAGCGCTTTGAAAGAGAGTTTCCGGCTGCCGAGGTGCACGCCTGGGCCGACTGCGGTCACTACGTCGTCGAAGACGCCCACGAGCGCATCTTGCCCCTGCTCAGGGCTTTCTTCGACCGGCAGCAATCGGCAGCAGCGTCGTCATCGCCTGCGGCCAGCGTCGGTGCGGCGTGAGCGGACTCAGCGGACCCGTCACCCTCTCGGGGCCGAACAAGACGGTGCGGGAGATCGTCGACGCTGTCTCGCATTTGCAACCCAACGCCTGCGAGCTCATCCACGAGGTCGCGCGCAGCGATGGAGCCCTGCTGGCCTTCGTCGACGCAGCCACCGGCCGCCGCCAGACCTTCGCGCAGCTGTCGACGGCCATCGCCAAGGGGGCGTCGCGCCTGGCGAGGCTCGGCGTGCGCCCCGGCGATCGGGTGGCCCTCTTCGTCGCCGACGGACCGCGCTTCGTCACCCTCGTGAACGCGCTTTTTCACGTCGGAGCGGTGCCGGTCCTCATCGATCCGGGCATGGGCGTCGACAACGTCGCGAGCTGTATCCGCGAGCAGCAACCCCGTGTGTTGCTCGGCATCCGCAAGGCCCAGGTCTTGCGCCTCTTGCTGGCCGTGACCCGCGGTCGCAACGCCATGGCTTCGGTGCGGGTCAACATCGTCGTCGACGGCTGGTTTCCCGGTGCCATCACCTTGCGCACCGACGACGACGGCGAACGCGACTCCTACCACGCGCTCCACCGCCAGCCGGCCCATCACACCGCGGCGGTGCTCTACACCTCGGGCAGCACAGGCGCACCCAAGGGCGTCCTCTACACGCACGGCATGCTGGCGGCGCAGGCGCTCTCGATCCGCGACATGTTCCAGATCGGCCGCGGCGACGTCGACGTCTGCTGTTTCCTGCCCTTCGCCCTCTTCTCGGTGGCCATGGGCACCACCGCGGTTTTCCCGGCGATGGACTTCCGCTTCCCCGCCAAAGCCAAGCCAGAGGCCATCCTACAGGCGCTGCGCACGGGGGCGGACAAGCCAGCGACGTCGGCTTTTGCGTCGCCTGCTTTATGGGAGCCCTTCTCCCAATACTTGATGGCGCACGCAGAGAAGCTCCCCCACCTCAAGAGGGTGTTGACGGCGGGCGCCCCAGTGCGGCCGCAGTTGCACGAGCGCCTCCTGCAAGCCCTGCCCGACGACGGCGACGTCTTCACTCCCTATGGGGCGACGGAGGCCTTGCCGGTGGCCTTCATGGGCGGGCGCGCGGTGGTGAAGGAAACGGCGACGGCGACGCGGGCGGGCCAGGG
Organism: Myxococcales bacterium; assembly: GCA_023248635.1. Classification (GTDB taxonomy): domain Bacteria; phylum Myxococcota; class UBA727; order UBA727; family VGSZ01; genus VGSZ01. The sequence continues at coordinate 63,510 of JAHFED010000019.1, read as the reverse complement.
CACCTGTGTGGGCGCGTTGGCGCCGGGGATCAAGGTCAAGATCATCGGCCTCCACGACGGAGCCATCGAATCCCTGCGAGACGCGGTCGAGCTGCCGCAAGGAGCGACCGGCGAGATCATCGTTGAGGGCCTGGGTGTGACCCGCGCCTACGATGACAAGAGCGAGCGAGGCAAGGCCGCCAACGCCCTGGCGAAAATCAGAGCCAACGACGACGTCGACGGCCCCATCTGGCACCGCATGGGCGACGCCGGTTACCTCGACGCCGGTGGTCGCTTGTGGTTTTGCGGGCGCAAGGCCCACCGCGTCGAGCTGGCCAATGGCGCCGTGCTGCACTCCCTCCCCGTCGAAGCCGTGGTCGAAACCCTCCTCGAAGGCAGCGGCCAGCGGGCGGCCTTGGTCGGCATCGGCGAACGCGGCAACCAGCGAGCGGTGGTCTTCGTCGAAGAAGGATCACGGCCGGTGCCCTCCCTTGACGCGGTGCGTGCCCTGCCCGGATGCGCCGCCATCGACCAGGTGCGCGCCTTCGCCGGCTCCTTTCCCGTCGACCGCAGGCACAACGCCAAAATCGAGCGAGAGCGCTTGGTGCTGGTCGCGATGCAAAGCGGCTGATCCCGATCTCGCTGAACTTCGACCGCGGAGCGGTCTCGTTCATCGCCGTCGGTGCCCCACCAACTCCGCGTTCCGCGGGCGCGCTTCACGCGCATCACCCCGCGTCTTTCCCATCTCGAAACGCGGTCGAACATCAAGCGGACGCGGGATGACTGGTGCAAGAAGCTGGCGCTGGCGCGTCTTGAACGCCGCACGGAAGTGCGAACACGAAGAAGGAGCAGGGGGTCGAGCGCTGGCGGGAGCGCCGGCGCTCCGGCATGCTGAGGTCGTCATGCGCAGCCAACGGTCTTTGTTTGCTCTGGTCTTGCTCGGTGTGAGCGCCTCGCTGGCGTTGGCCCAGGAGCCTGAGCGGGAGCTGGGCCCGCCGGAGCCAGCCCCCAGCATCATCGCCGACGACGAAGACAACACGCCCATCAACCGCTACGCCGAGGAGGCCAACGAGGCGCTCAACTCCATGCGCGGCTCCCTGCGCAAGGGCCTCGATGAGCTGAAGAAAGCCCGCGACGAGAAGGACGCCGTGCGCGTCACCTGCGTGAACGAGCCGGTGGCGGCGATGAAAGGCGTGCTGCGCGTCGCCGAAGACGCCAACGTCGACCTGCAAGAGGCCGTGGCCACCAACCAGACCTCCGATGGTCGACGCACCTTTCGCAAGGTGAAGAAATCCCGGCGCCGCATGGACGACCTGCTCTCGGAGGCCCAGAGCTGCGCCGGCGCCAACAGCAGCGTGTCGACGTCGTCGGTCGAGGTGACCATCGACGAAGACGTCATCGCCATCGACCCCTACTACTCCGACGCCCGCTTCTTCTTCGATCCCGCCGGTGTCTTGGCCACCGCCAGCGACGGGGGCGACGTGCGCCCACCCGCGGCCTCCGGAATCATCTGAGCGGCCTTCAGCTGGGTCGCGAGCTGCGCTCCCACGACGCCACCGGCCAGAGGATGGCGTCGTCGTCGGAGGATCCCCGCGCCTGGTATCCCCAAAGCCCCGCGCCCCCACGGCGCTCGTGGAGGCCTGTGGTCGTCGGCGTGGCCGTCGTCCTCGTGGGTGTCGGCGGGGTCGTGGGCTGGAGCACCTTGGACGGCGCCCGGTGGGGGACGAGGGCGAGCAGCGCCCCCGACGGCGAGGGCGAGGGCATCAAGTGTTTCACCGGCGCCGCTGGCCAGTACCTGGTGTTCACCGACGCCCAAGGCAGCACGAACATCGTCGAGAGCCCCAGCGAAGTCCCGCCGCAGCACCGCTCTTCCGTCCGCTGCGTGAGCCTGAAGCGCTGACCAAGGACGACGTCGTCTACGTCAACCGCCCGCCTTGGCTGCGAAACGGAACTTCGTGAAACCGGCTTCGCCACAGGTCCGCATGACCTTCGCAAGTGTTTGATAAGGCAGACGTTTGTCCCCCTGAATGAGCACCACCGGCAGCCGGCTGTCGTCGTTGGCCGCGCCCGGCTGTGCGCCCTTGCGCACCAGATCCTGGAAACGCTGGTTGAGGTCGGTGTAAAGAGGCACGATTCGGTTCTCGCGCTGCTTATCTAAGATCTTGTCGTCGAAGATTCCGCTGCTCAATTTCACGATCTCTTTTTCGTTGACAGAGATCGCACTCATGCTCACAACAATCGACACCAGATCGCCCGCCTCCGCCGTCGACGCATTCGAGGCTGGCAGCTCGACGTCTTTGCCGGCGGTGAGGCGATCTTCCTGCACGGAGTTGGCGATGATCATGAAGAAGAGCAGGTTGGCGTTGATGTCGATGAGGGGCGCGAGGTTGAGCGGAATGATGCGGGCACCGCGGAAGCGCCTCTTTTTCTTCGGCAATTGGCCGCCGCCAGGCGATGAACCTGCAAACAATTCGCTCATGGCATCTCTCGCGCCGGGTCAGCGCCGGCGACGAGCTCCGAGAGCACCGGACGCGTAAACAGCGGCACCTTCTTGCGGGGGTCGAGGATCGAGGGCATCTCCCGGCTGGCGTCCATGGTCTGGACGATCTCCTCGAAGGGCGTCCCCTCCTCGGGGAAGATCATAATATTTTTGGTCTCAGGCGTCTGCTTCTTGATATCCCAAAGCTCTGCTGTCAGCGCTTTGGAATCCAGGTGATTATCGCCCTTGCGCGTAATATCCTTGCTGACATTGATGGCCCCGATGCCCTTGTCGGCAGCGTCGCCGCTGGCCTTCAGGGTGAAGCCCGCGGGATGGATCTCGATGCTGACGTTGACCACCTTGTCCGTCGACACCGGGCCGGTGGTGAGGGCGGGGACGGCGGCGTTCAAGGTCTTCAATTGCAGGAAGGTGACCGTCGCCAGCAGGAAAAAGAGCATGTTCGCCAGAATGTCGACGAGGGCCGCCAGGTCGACTTCTCTGCCCTCTTGTTTGCGACGTCTGACCATCGGCGTCAGCGACCCAGTTGGGCGCGCTGTTTGGCCTCACGGGTGGCCTGGCTGATGTGGCTGGCGACGGTGAGGCTCACCTCTTCCATCTGGTCGATGAGCCGTTCCTGCCGGTGGCCATAGAGGGTTGCGAAAAAGCTCCCAGGGATGGCGACGATGAGGCCCATGGCCGTCGCATTCATGGCCACCGAGATGCCGCGCGCGAGGATCTCCTGCTTGGCGCCGGAGTCGCTGACCCCCAGGCCGGCGAAGGCCTCGATCATGCCGAACACCGTCCCGATGAGGCCGATGAGGGTGCCGAGGTTGCCGAGCATGCCCAAAAAGGCCGTCAAACCCTGCAGACGCGGCATCTCTTCGAGCTGGGCCACTTCCATGGCCCGCACGAGGTCGCGGTCGCCGGCGTTGGCCCTTACCAATCCTGCGCGGGCGACTTTGCACACCGGATGGGCAGGACTGATCGACGCGATGCGCAGCGCCTTGTTGAGATCCATCTCGACCAGGGCTGCTTCGAGGGCCTTCTTGAAGGGGCCCACCCGCAGTCGGAAGGCGATGAAGAGGGTAAAGAAGCGCTCGATCGAGATCATGACGACGACGACGAGGGAGAACACCGCCAGCAGGATGATCGGGTGTTCTTTGATGGCGTCAATCATGGGGATGCGGCTCCGTCCCGACGACGACATCGCCCGCCGAACGTTCGGCGAACGAGGACGCCAGGCGCGCCGAACCTACCACAGCCCTTCTCGCCGACGCGGAAGCCGGCAGCCCCTGACGATGGTAGGCGTCAGGCCGAGGCCGCGACGTCGACGACGACGGCGTCGAGCTTGCGGTAGCGGCGCGGTTGGGGGTCGAGGAAGTAGCTGCGCGTGATGCGGGGGGGTTGGTGGGTGAACTCCACCTTTTGCGGCGTGAAGGATCCCTCCAGAAACAGGGGCATGAGCCCGCCCTTGAGCTGCAGCTCGAGGCGGGCCGTGACCTCCCCATCCAGCTTCACCGCCACCGGCTCGGGAAAACCCAGAGCCACCAGCGCCTTGAGGCCGTGGTCACGGCGGGTGAGCCGCAGCGTGCGCCCCACCAACAGCCCCGACAGCTCTTGCCAACCACCGGGCACCTCCCGTCGTCCGGTCACCAGGGGGCCCAGTTGCCCCAGCGTGATGCGCTCCGGTCGCAAACCACTCTCGCGCTCGGCCGCCGTGATCTCTCGCTCCCAAGTGCCGCTGACGCGAAACAAGAAGGTGGACAACAGCCACAAGACGACGACGCCGCCGACGCCCGCGCCGACGACGAGCTGCCAGCCGATGTCCATCTATTGTCCGCGACCCGCGCAGGCGTTGGGATCTTTGCCATTGGCGCCCTCCCCCTTGGCGCGCACGCGGATTTTCTCGCCGGGGGTGGGACGAGCGTCGCCGCAAAAGCGCACCCGGGTACCGTTGTCCTCGAGCACCCAACCGTTTTGCGGCGGGTCGCCACACACCGTGTCGTTGATGCGGGCGACTGTCGTGAAGTCCTCGGAGCCGGCCGCGGCCGTTTCCACAAAGACCAGCGCGGGGTTCTCGGGCGGCTCCGCCAAGTCGACGAAGGTGACATCGGCGATGAAGACCGCGATCTTGATCATGGTCTGGCCGAAGCTGTCCACGCAGATGGTGTCTTTGAGGCCGTTCATCCCGGTGGCGAGGTCGTAGTAGCGGGTGCCGGGGTCGGCGAAGCAGCAGTCGCCCGAGGCCTGGCACGCCTGTCCGTTCGAGTTGCCCTGCGAGAGCCGGCAAGTGCCGAGGGGAATCTGACCCTGGCCCGCGGCGTCGTTGAAGGTGCAGCCTCCCGGCGTGATCCCACCGTCGGCGTCGAGGAGACCGCCAGCGATGACGGCGACGGAGACGTCGCTGGGATCGCGCTTCAAACTCTTGAGGAACGCCACGTAGCGATCCGGCGGCGTCAAGCTGGCGACGTTGTCGTAGCAGAGGCCCGCGGGGTTGGCGCTGAAGTGACTGGCGAATTCCCCGCAGGTCTCGCCCGTGAACTCCGTGCGGCCGTTGGTGCACCCACCCGCCGGACAATCGAAGATCTCGCAGCCGTTGGGGTCGTCGCAGGCGGGGGCCTCGGTGCACTGTCCCGCGCCGTCGACGTTGCAGGCGCCACACTCGATGCCGCCGTCGCCGTCGTCGTCGGCGGCGCAGTCACCCACGTCTTCGAGGCGGCTGCAGTCTTCTTCGTCGGTGAGAAAGATGACGATGAGCTTGGCGTCATCGCGCAAGAAAGCATCGAGGTCGCCGTCGCAGCCGGGACCGCGATCGGAGTTGGGATCGAGGAAGATCTGCATGGCGTCGAGACCGCGCTCAATGGAGCTGCCGAAGGTGCGAACGTTGGACAGGGTGTCGATGAAGCGCTGGCCGATGTCGTTGGTGGCGGCGTCGGGGCTGTCGAGATCGGGACGGGCGATGACCTTGAGCGTGGTGCCGGGGGGGCCGTTGGGCTGCAAGCACCCGCGCTGGGCGCGAAAACCCCAGTCGTTCGCACACTTGTTGGTGGCCGGGTTGCAGACGGCACCGGTGAGCACGCAAGTGCCGTCGCTGAAGACGCCGCCACCGAGGGGGACGCTGCCCCGGCACTCGGCCGCCTGGCCTTCGGAGACGCGGTTGTCGCAGAGTCCGACGTCGGTGGTGATGACGCCGATGCGGAAGTCGTTCTCGAAGGCGGCCAGCACTTGGATGAACCCGCACTGGCTCAGCCCCGCCGGACCCGGCGCGGCCAGCAGCTCAAGCGAGGGGTTGACGAACAGGCACACCGGGAGCTCGGGTTCGGTTTTGCAGCGCGCAAAGTCCTTCAGATCGTTCTTGCCGATGGGGCATTGCGCGGGGTTGTCGTTGATAAAGGCCGCCGCCATGCGGTCTTGCTCTTCCTGCATCGATCCCGAGTTGTCGACGACGATGAGGATGTCCGAGGCCTTCTCGGCTGGGATGTCGACGTCGTTGGCGATGGTCGCGTCGCAGCTGGGCTCGACCTGCTCGAACACCCGCCGGTTGCAGTAGGAATTGCAGCCGCAAAAACCGGCCAAGGCGATGGACAAAGCGAGTGCGCGACGCATAGGCGACCTCCCACAGCTACTGCCTATAGCAGATGTCGCCGACGACGACGACGGGGGCTGAAACTGCTGTTTGTGGGTTTGGGCCGAGAGCTCCTGATCCGTCAGCGCCTTTTCGCTCTCGACGGGGCCGGCTACGGGGCCTGATGCGTCCGCGCCATGTCTATTGCGGCAGTCCCGACGTCGAAGACGCGCTGCTCAGCGAGCTGCGGCGGCACAGCGGCGACGTCTCGGTGCTCGCGCCGGGGCTGGTGCGCTGCGGGGTCCTGGTCGACGCCGTCTTTGCGCGGCAGGTCTTGATCGATGCGCAACTGCTGCAGGCCGACAACCCAGCCGCGCTGGCCGCCGCCGTGCTCGACGTCGACGGCCTGCCTTTCGCCGGTTCGCTCATCGATGTCGAAGCTCCTGAGCTCCCCCGCACGGGCAGCCGCGACAAGCAGCGCCACCCCCTCACAGAGACGGCGGCCGTGCTGCAAGACACCCTGCGAAAAAAGACCGAAGGACGACGACAGCAGGGCAAGCTGGGTGCGGCGTCGTCGTCCCGGCTGCGCTTCGTGCTCACCGCCCCTCGACAGGGATGGCGCGCCATCGGCACCGACGTCGACGTCGATCCCCTCACGGCCTGGCCGAGCCCTTTCCCCGCCGGACGCGCCGTCGCTGTCGAGCAGTCCCGCAACGCGCCCTCATCGGCTCACCGCAAGCTCGAAGAGGGCCTGGCCTGGCTCGGCGACGCCCCCGGCGCTGGCGACGTCGTCGTCGACCTCGGGGCCGCACCCGGGGGCTGGACGCGGGTGTTGCGCGATCGAGGGGCCACCGTCGTCGCCGTCGATCGCGCGGCTCTCGATCCGATGTTGGCGCGCGATCCCTTGGTGACGCACCTGCGGAAGGACGCCCTGGACGTCGACCTGGGGGCCCTGGCCCCGGCCTTCGTCGTCTGCGACGTCATCTGGGAGCCAAAGATCACCCTGGTCGTCGTCGAGCGCGCTCTGCAAGTGCCTGGCTTGCGGGGCATTGTGGCCACCATCAAGCTCAAGCGGCCCGTCGACCACGACGTCGTCGCTCAGTCTGTGGAGCTGGCCACCAACACCCCGGGCTTCTCGGGTCGCGTCAAGCACCTTGTGGCCAACAAGCTCGAGGTCACGCTCTTGATACGCAGAGACTAACGACGACGACGACGCAGCCCCAGGCCGAGCAGCCAAACCGATGCCGGCGCTCCCGTGCAACACGAGGTGGCGGGGAGCACGCCTTCGCCTTCGCCCTCACCAACGACGTCGCCTTCGCCCTCACCGCCTTCGCCTTCGCCTTCTCCGACGCACACTTCGTTGGTCTCGCAGTCGGGATCAGCGCAATCGGTGCCGCCGCCGAGGTCGTTGTCGACGCCGTCGGCGCAGAAGAGCTCGACGAAGGTGGAGCAGAAGGTGCGACCGGCTGCTCCCTCGGGACAGATTTCGTAGTGGATGTCGAAGAAGGCGACCTCCTCGCGCCAGATCACGCCGTCGTCGGAGCGCAGGAAGAGGGAGGTGTTCACGCCCACCTGCTTGCCGCAGCCAAAGAGGTCGTCGCCTTTGACGAACACGCACTCGCTGGGCCCCTCAGGGACGACGCCAAAGCCGAGGGCCGACTCGTTCGCCCGGTAGAGCTCGCCGCGGGTGCCGTTTTTCGCGATGACGTAGAGCTCGCCCTGAAAGAGCGCTGCCTGCGTGGTCTCGCGCGGGGTCGAGCCCAGGCGCGTGGCGGTGGCCGAGACGCCATCGAAGGCCACGCGGTCGACGAAGCCCTGGCCGGTGGACTCGAATCCGCCGAGCAACAGCGTGCTGCCATCAAACAAGAGCGCATGAATCACTGGATACTGATTTGCCACATCTGAAACATCGATAAAGGAGGCACCGCCATCATCGGACACGAGCAATAGCACCTCGCCCGCGCCATTGTTGCCAGAGGCGGCCAGGAGCACGCCGTCGTCGGAGGCGGCGAGGTTGAAGAAGTTCGCGGGACGCGCGGGCAGCAGCTCTGTCCAGGTGTCGCCGCCGTCGGAGGACTCCCACAATCCATTCGTCGCACTCACTGTCGATGTTCCCACGATCAAGTGAGACGCGTTGGTGGGATCGATCCACAGGGCGCTGGTGAATTCGCCGGTGAGCTCGTTTTGCACGACCGTGTAGCTGCAGCCATGGTCCGTCGTCGTCGACAGCCCCTCGATGCCGCCCATCAGCACCCGCTCGCCCTGATCGATGGCGAAGAAGACAACGGGGCCAAAGGCCTCTTCGCAGACCCGCGACCACCCCCCCTCAGGATCGGGACGCACCAGGCCCCACGACGTCGCCCCGCCGATCAGGGTGCCGCCGTCGACGAAGGGGATCTTGCCGAATTGATCTTGCCCGACATGAGCGGCCACAAACGCGATGAGCAAGAGAGAGTTCACGCCCCAACGCTAGCGCTCCGTCGTCGATCTGCCATCCTCTGCCGCGATGATGGCGGGGCTGCTCTTGGGTCTGTTGACCGCCGCCGGGCTCCCCGACGACGCCGTCATCGCGCTCATCATGGTGGACCGCTTTGCCGACGGCGCCCCCAACCGGCCCGACGTCGTTGCTCCCTCGTCGCCGCAGGCCCTGCGCCTCTTTCAGGGCGGCGACCTGCCCGGCCTGCGCGCGCGCCTGGGCTATCTGCACGATCTCGGGGTCACCCACCTGTGGCTGACGCCGCTGCACCAGCAGATCGTCGGCCCTCCGGTCGATGAGACGGCGCCCTACCACGGCTACTGGCCCCAGACCCTGGACGCCGTCGATCCGCACTTCGGCTCCCTCGCCGATCTGCAAGGATTGGTCGATGACGCCGCCGCACTGCACATGGGCGTGATCCTCGACGTCGTCACCAACCACCTGGGCTATGGCGCCAACGACCCCTTGCATCTCGTGCGCGCGCACTGCGGCGACGACGACGTGAGCTCGTGCCTGTTCGGGCTGCCCGATCTGCAGACCGAGGACGAGCGGGTACGAGCGATCGTCGTCGATAAGACCCTGTGGTGGGCGCGGCAAGCGCCCCTGGCGGGCTTTCGCATCGACGCCTTCAAGCATGTGGATCGGGCGACGTCGACGGCGCTGCGGGCCGCGGTACCTCCGGGCTTTTTCACCCTGGCCGAAGAGTGGGGTGCAAGCCCCGGCGACGCCGTCGTCGACGAGATCCTCAGCAGTGGGGCTGCCGACGCCGTCTTCGATTTCGGCTTTGCTGGGCTTGCCCGCGACTTCGTGCAGGGACGCATGCGCAGCGCGGCCTTTGTGCACCACCTCGTGAAGCGCGACGCCGACGCCGCGCCGCGGGCGCCCATGCTGCCCTTCCTCGACAACCACGACCTGGCCACATGGACGGGGAGCGTGGGTGCGCAGCGATCACCGATCGGTGCGGCTTTGCTGTTGACCAACCGGGGCATCCCCGTCGTCACTTGGGGTACCGAGCTCTTGCGCGAGGGTGGGGCAACAGACCCCGAGAACCGCAGCTTCATGCCCTGGGATCGAGCGGAGCAGCAGCAGCACGATCCGTCGTCGTCGTTTCATTTCTGGCGCCGCCTCATCCACCTGCGGACCAGCTCCATCGCCGCGCGGCGCGGCACCTTGAGCATTCGCGGCCACGACGTCGACGACAGCGCTCCTCATTTCACAGTCTACGAGCGCCGGCACGAGCAGCAGCGCGTGGTGACCGCCCTCGCCCTGGATCGACCGCTGCACCACATAGAGCCCCTCGCCCGCGCCGCTCACCTCGTCGACGTCATCGCCTGGCACGGACGGGCACAAAGGGAGGGCGAGCAGCTCGTCATCGACGTCGACAAAGACGGCGCCGTCGTCGTGGTACTGCAGGATCCTTCGCCCGGGGGGCCCTGATGCTCGCGCTCTCGTTCGTCACCATGTCGATGCTCTGCTTGGCCATGATCATCGTCGAAGGAAAAAAGCTCCCTCGGCAGATCTATGCGACCCTCAAGGTGCTGGCGGCCTCGCTGTTCGTCGTCGTCGGAGCCCTACTCGCCGGCACCGAAGCCGACGCCAGCCGTTTTTTCATTGCTGCTTTGGTCTTATCCTGGTTGGGCGACGTGTTGCTGATCCCGAAGGGCCACAAGGGCGTATTCCTTGGGGGGCTCGTGGCCTTCTTGCTGGCCCATGTGATGTACGTGCCGGCCTTCGTGGCCCGCGGCGTCGACGTGCAAGCCTTCGCCGGCGCTGGCGTCGCCACCCTCTTGCCCATCGGGCTGGTGCTGCGCTGGTTGTGGCGCCGCGTGCAGGGCACCATGCGCTACGCCGTCGTCGCCTACGTCTTCGTCATCTCGACCATGTTGAGCGCTGCTTTTGCTTGCACCGTGGAGGGCGCGAGCAAAAACGGCGGCGTCTCACCCTTGCTCTTCGTCGGCGCCGCGGTCTTTTATCTCTCCGACATCACGGTGGCCCGCGAGCGCTTCGTCGCCCCCGGCTACATCAACCGCGTGTTCGGCATCCCGCTGTATTTCTTCGCCCAGCTCTTGCTGATCGCGGGCTTCACGGGCTGAGCGATGGCACCACTGACGTCGTCGCCGCGCTGCGGGCAGCCTCGGCGGCCATCGACGCCGCCCGCACCCGATCGATGACCATCTCGATCTTGCCCATCACCAGGCTGCGGTAGAGGGTGCTCGCCCCCGGCACCCCGACGTCGACGACGGTTTGGTAGGTGAGCCGCGAGCGGTGTTCCCCGGGCACGGCTGTGATTTGCCAGTGGCCGACGATCTTCTTCACGTCGCCGGCGATGCTGATCCACGAGATGTGGCGGGCCGCGCGATCGATGGTGCGTCTCAAGGTGTAGTTGGGTTTGGCGACGACGGCGTCTATGACGAAGCGCACCTCGACGGTGCGGTCGTCGGGCCGCGCCAGGACGGTGATCTCATTGATGTCGGGAAAGAGGGTTTTGAAACGCGAGACATCCCAAAGCAGCTCGAGGACGATGTCGGCGTCGGCGTCGACGTCGAAGGCCGCGTGGATGCCGGGATCGCCGTCGACGTCAGTGATGCCCTCGATGAGGGTCGGGCCGGGCGGCGAGGCCACGAGGAGGGCGGTGAGGAGAGCGAGCACGAGACACTGTAGCCGTGGGCTCAGCGCTTGTCGGCGTCCGCTGCCGCGACCCCGAAGCGGGCATGCAACCGAGCGTGGGCCTCAAAGGAGGTGTCGTCGCTGTGTTCATCCAGGCGCTGCCTCCAAAACCACTCGGCGGCGCAGGCCCCCCCCCTGTCGGCCTTGACGTCGAGGATCTCCCGATCGCCGAATTCGACTTCGACGTCGACCTGCTTTGCCCGGCACTGCTCGGCGGCTTCGGCGGCCATGTCATCGAGGATGTCCTGGGTGTGCACGGCGCGACCTGTCCTCAGGGTGCAACCTCCGCAATGAGAGGTCCCCGAGTGGCCGCCGCAGCAACCGCAGCCGCCGCAGCCGTGGCCGTACAGGGTCTGGGGTTCGGCCGGACGCCAGGCAGGCACGTCGACCAACGAGGTGACACGCGAGACGAAATGCCCGGCGAAGGCGGCGGCGCGAACCTGGTCGTCGTCGAGATCCACAGCCAGATCGGCGTTGGCCATGATCGAAAGATCGAGGGCGCGGCTGAACCTCGTCGACGTCAACGGCACTTCCACTGGGGTCGCCCAGAGCAGCCCGGCCACCGTCGCGGTGTGAGCTCGGCCCTCCAGCAGAACGCTCACCCGCGCGCCCCCACCCTCGAGCAGAGCCAGGGGCAGCTCGCCCTCGCTGGTCCCAGCTCCACCGGCGAAGACATGGGTCGTCGTCGTCGTCGCCCGTTCTTGGATGTCGTGTCCATCCAGCAGCAGCACCGGCTGATCGAGGCGCGTCGGACGCACCAGGTAGCGACCAAGCTCGAGCACCGATCCGGCATCGCCCTGGTCAAAGGCGCTCAACAACACGCCACCGGTGCGACCGACGGCGAAGGCCGTGACGTCGTCGGTGGCAAAGACGCGATCGAAGCCGACCCTCACATGCTCGCCGTCGTCAACGTCGGCCGGGAGCTGCACCACGTGCACCAGGGGGCCGTGCCCTCCGCCCGATGAGATCTGGGCCGGCAGGATGGCCTCCAGGTGGGTGCTCAGCTGCAGGTCCGAGAGCACGACGACGCGCCCCCTTCCCGGCAGCGCGTCGGCGGCGATCTTCTGCGCGAGGGCGACGGCAGCAACGACGTCGGACCCGTTTTCGAGCGCCAGAGCCGGCAGGTGTCGCTGCTCCTTGGTGCGCCACGGCGGGATCAACAGCTGGGGGGTGCGCGACGACGTCACCAGCGCCCAACCGACGTCGTCGGGGGCCTCGTCGAGGTAGGCGGTGACCACCGCGAGGGCCATCGCCACACCGTTGTCGCCGGCGCTCACCGAGGTGTCGACGACGAAGACGACGCGGAGCTCAGGGGGTGCCGCTGACAGAGGCTCAGGCAGATCGATGGCGGCACGCACAAGAGTGAAGGGCGTCGACGACGTCGCTGTCTCTGCCTTCGGTGCAGCTTTGGGTTCGAGCACGATGGCACCACCACGCGCGCGGATCGAAGGCCCCGGGCGGCTGACGTCGACGACGAAGGGGTCCGACTCCTCCCGCGCCCCGCGGCTGCTGCGTTTGCCGTCGACGTACACGAGGTGATCGCGGGGAGCCTCGACCCGCAACGTCGCGCGGGCAAAAGGCGCCGGCAGCTCGAAGCGCCACCCCCCGGCGGCGGGCAGGGGATCGATCAGGGCGTCGACGTCGGCCACCAGCGATCGCACGGAGCAGGCGCCGGCGACGTCGACAGAAATGGAGTTCGAGCCCCCGCAGCAGCCGTCGTCGCCGTGGTTCACGTGCAGACCAAAGCGGCGCGCGCCCGGTCTCTCTTGCTCTTGGTCCACACCGTTTTCGAGGGCGGTGACGAAGGCATCCCACGAAGTCATCGCATCGGAGGCCTCGACCAAGTCTGCATCGTCGCCGCCCACGACCCGGGCCCCTTGCACGGCCAGCACATCGCTGTCGAAGCGGACCGATGCTGATCCGGGTCCCTCGCTCTCGTTTTTCCAGGGCAGATGAAAGCGCAGATGGCCGACGCCGTCGACGTCGACGCGCAGGGTCAGGCTGGCAACGTCGGGGACCAGGTCGGTGAGGCCGCCAGCGACGTCTCCGTCGGGACAAGAGGCCAACAGCGTGTGGGAGAGCGCGAGGAGGACGAGCATCCCCAGGTGACAGCGCGATCAACCGGCCGGTTCCTTGGGGACGAGCCCGGCGCGGGGGTGGTGCTGACCATAGACGTGGCGCAGACGCTCGCGGTTGACGTGGGTGTAGATCTCCGTCGTCGACAGATTGGCGTGCCCGAGCATCTCCTGCACCGAGCGCAGGTCGGCACCGCGCTCGACGAGGTGGGTGGCGAAGGAGTGCCGCAGCTTGTGGGGCGAGATCGGTTTGCTGATGCCAGCGACGTCGGCGTAGCCTTTGAGCAGCTTCCAGAATCCCTGCCGGGTCATGGGCTCGCCGCCCGCGCGCAAGAACAGGGCGTCGCTGGTGCGGCCCCCGAGAAAGCCCGAACGAGCGTTGCCGACGTAGTCGACGACGGCGGCCAGCGCGATCTGACCCAGAGGCACCATGCGCTCTTTGTTCCCCTTGCCGCGGACGACGACGAAGCCGCGCTCGAGATCGAGTCCTTCGGCGGGAAGGTTCACCAGCTCGCTCACGCGCAGGCCCGTGGCGTAGAGGGTCTCGATCATGGCCCGGTCGCGCAGCCCGCGCGGGGTCTTGACGTCCGGCGCCGCAATCAAGCGCTCCACTTCGTCGACGTCGAGAAACTGCGGCAGCTTCTTGGCGGCCTTGGGCAGCTCGATGTCTGTGACCGGGTCCTCCGTCAGCACCCGCTCTTTCACGAGAAAGCGAAAGAGCTGGCGGATGGCGACCAGGTGCCGCGTCTGGGTGCGCACGCCGAGCCCCGCCTTCGACAGCCCCACCAGGTGTTGGAGCACGTGCAGCGCCCTGACGTCGGCGACGTCGACGACCTGCTGCCGATCGAGGGCCTGGGCCAGGGTGGCCAGATCCCGGCCGTAGGACTCGAGGGAATTCTCGGCGAGGCCCTTCTCGACCCGAGCGTGGGACAGATACGCGTCGATGGCGGCGTCGAGCTGCATGGCGTCGGTCGATTGCTCCAGTTGCGGCAATGCAGTGCTCAAGGAAACACGCCCAGCCTGGTTCGAACAGGCGACCCCCGGTTTAGGAAACCGGTGCTCTATCCAGCTGAGCTATGGGCGCGCGGCGGCGCTGATGTAGGGGGGTGCGTCGACCTCGTCAACGCGGCCGATCGGCGGGCGTGACCCGCACACTGGACACTTGATTTCCCGGCGCGCAGTGGCGATGGTCCGCGTCGAGAAGGCGGGGTCCACCAGCTTTTTGCCGAATCTTCGGCGGCAAGATTGGTGGTCGACTTGTCACGCTGAGGTACCGCAACGTCGACAGGCTCGCTCGCTCACCACACACAACGCCCCTGCGGGGGCACTTTGAGGTCATGACCATGAAGACGACCACGCTCCTTGCCTCCGTTGGCGCCGCTGCCCTCCTCGCCGTTGCTTGCGGCACGTCCAAGCCCGCCGAGAAGCCCGCTGAGCCCGCGGCGACCACCGACGCCGCTCCCGCCGCTGACGGCGCTGCCAAGCCCGCCGAAGGCTCCTGCGGCGGCGAGAAGAAGGCCGGCGAAGGTTCCTGCGGCGGCGCGCCCAAGAACTGAGCTCGCCTCCGGTCGCGCAGGATGGCTTCTCTGACTTGCCTGCTTCCGCGTCAGCGAGAAGCCATCCGAAGTGACCAGTGGAACCGGATCTTCGCATCCGGACGAGGAAGAAGGCGCCCTGCTCGGGCGTCTTCTTTTTTGCGCCCCTGAGGTGCTATCGACGGCGACCCCGGAGGACCCATGCACACCGTTGCCCGTCTCGCCCTCGCGTTTGTCGCCCTCACCACCTTCGTCTCCGTCGAAGCCCACGCTCAATCAAAGAAAGACGACATCCCCGTCGACGCCCTCCCCCCCGGCGTCAAGGCGGTGCTCGTTCAGTATGTCGACATGCTGCGCGCCTCCAAAGACATCGACGCTGCGGCCAAGGGGTTGCTGCTCATCGCCGGCGGCGGCGTGGTCAACGAAGCCGGCAACGCGCTGCGCACCGACGTCCCCCGCTTCTCGCTGAAGAAGGACTTCGACGACGTCAAGTTCTACGCGGACCCCGTGGCTGTCACCCGCGTTAACGTCGCCTCCAGCAACGGCCAGGGCTTCGGCGCCTCGGCCATCAAGGGCAAGGTCTACAAGATCTGGATCGGCAAGAAGGAAGGTGCGGCGGGCATGCCGGCCCCCATCTCGATCATGGTCCCCGAGGGCCACGCCACAATCAAAACGCCCAAGGTCGTGAACATCGGCTCCCTCTGAGCGGAGCACCAGCTCGAAGAAAAAGGGCGCCGCGAGGCGCCCTTTTCTTGGTCCTGACGTCGTCGTCGCCCTTATCCCCGATCTCTCTGAACTTCGACCGCGGAGCGGTCGAAGTTCAGAGCCGTCGGGGATACTCTTCTGGGAGGTCTGGTGCAGACCTCCCCCCCGCGCCGGCGGAGCCGGACGCGGGGCCCCCCACCAACTCCGCGTTCCGCGGGCGCCCTCCACGCGCATCATCCCGCGTCTTTCCCATCTCAGAACGTGGTCGAACATCAATCGGACGCGGGATTACTTCTTGGAGAAGTTCACCGGCCCGCTCGAGCGTTGGGGCGCAGGCTTGGGAGCTGGGGCCGGCTTTGGTGGTGCAGGCGCTGGGGCCGCCGGTTTCGGCGCCGCGACCACCGCTGGAGCGGGAACCGGAGCAGCCACCGGAGTTGCAGCAGGAACGGCCGGCGCCGTCGTCGGAGGGACCGTCGCCGATGCGGGGGGCGCAGCCGTCGCCAAAGCCGCCAACGCTGATGCTGTGGACATGGGCTGTTGAGCTTGGGGGGACGGGGCCTGCATCGGGGCCGGGAATCCCGGGCGCCGCGCGGGCGCTTTGCCGGGGGCCACGATCATGAACATCTGCTTGCCCTCCATGCGGGGCGGCAGCTCGACCTGCGCGATGTCAGAGATGATCTCAGCCACGCGGCGGAGGATGTCGTGCCCGATCTCGGGGTGCACGATTTCGCGGCCGCGGAACATGATCGTCACGCGGGCCTTGTTGCCCTCAACGAGGAATTCGCGCAGGTGGCGCACCTTGGTGTCGAAGTCGTGAACGCCGGTCTTGGGTCGGAACTTGACCTCTTTGACCTCGACGACCGTTTGCTTCTTCTTGAGCTCCGAGGCCTTGCGCTTCTGCTCGTACTTGAACTTGCCGTAGTCCATGATCTTGCAGACCGGCGGCCTGGCCATCGGCTGCACTTCGACGAGATCAAGACCCTTTTCTTCGGCGCGCTTGAGGGCGTCGTCGGTGGCCAGGATGCCGAGCTGGGATCCGTCGTCGGCGATGACACGGACTTCGCGGACCCGGATGCGCCGGTTGACGCGGGGTTCGGTGGCGCGGTCATCACGGCCCCGGGCGTCGCGTGGACCACCGCCGCCGCCGCCGCCGAAGGGGGGGCCGCCACCGGGGGGCGGGCCAGCACCGGGCGGACCACCGAAACCGGGTCGCGGCGGGCCCATGCCAGGTCCCATCCCTGCTCCGGGTGGACGAGGAGGGCCACCGCCGAACGGAGGACGGGGAGCAGTCGACGCACCCGTGGGAGCGCCGGGAGGAGGAGACGAATCGCGGTAGGCCAGAACAGCTCTCCGAAGTGCGGGACCGGGGCCCGCGTCAAGGTTTCGCCGGACGTCTGCCGGCTTGCACTCCCGCGTGCAACCCGTCTGAGCGAGTTCGAGCCGTGCCCCTCAATCGCAGGTGCCGGGGCTGGAAGAGTTCGCTGCGGCCAACTGGAGGTAAATGGCGTCGGCGGCGCAGTTCGGCAGGGCATCGTTGCCGACGATGCCGACGAGGCCGGTGATGCTGGTGATGTTCTCCAGGCCCGTCAGCGACGTCAGACCATTGTTGAACGAGATGGTCAGATTGCCGCCGACGGTCGTCAGGGTGCTGAGTGCGGCCAAGCTGGTCAGCGCGTCGTTCGACACCACGCTCAGGGCGCCCACTGCGGTCAGCCCGGCGAGCGCATCGATGTTGCTCAGGGCCGAGTTGCCCACCAGCGCTACCTCTCCGCCCACGCTGACGATGTTCTGCAGTCCGTCCAGGCTTGTGAGCGCATTGGTCGAGGTGACGACCACGGAGCCGCCGACGTCAGTGATTCCTGACAGGCCGGCCACGCTTGTGAGGCCAGCGGCTGAGATGCGCAGGGTGCCAGTCACGGTGCAGAAGCCGGCGACCTCCTGAATCTGGAGGGAATTCGCGATCACGAGGTCGCCCTCAATGGTGCCGCACGGTTCTCCCTCTCCCTCGCCTTCTCCCTCGCCTTCTCCCTCGCCTTCTCCCTCGCCTTCCCCCTCGCCTTGGCCCGCGTCCGCCCCATCGCGGATCACGACGGTGGTGGCGCCACAGGTGACGGTGTGCTCGCCAGCGCCGGGACCGTCGACGACGCTGCAGTCGTCGCCATCGTCGCCATCGGCGCCGTCGACGCCGTCGACACCTGGCACGCCGTCGGTGCCCACGGCATCGCTGCCATCCTTGCCATCGGTGCCATTGGTGCCGGAGCAAGAGGTCAGAATCAGCGCCGCGAGGATCAGCTTTTGGTTCATGGGCGGACCCTACACCTCGCCGGGCGCGCGCTGAAAGCTCGGCCTAGGCGGTGACGACGACGACGCTGGCCAAGGGTTGCTCGACGCAGTCGAGAGCAGAGCCGTCCTCGAAGGCGATCATGGCGAAGTCGGCGTCGGCGTCGAGGGCGATGATGGGGTGGTGCCACACGCCGACGTCGTAGGAGATGCCCTGGCCCGGACCGCAGACGAAAGCGAGGAGGCCGTCGTCGTCGGGGGCGCCGTCTGGGCGCGCAGGCGCCACGCACACAAGGAAACGGGTGCAGACCATGGGCAAGAACGTCTGGGTCGAGCAGGGGTGCCGCTCCAGCAGGCGCACCTCGAAAGGGAGGGACTTCTGTGTCGAGCGAAACACCGCGAGATTTCCGCGGGCGGCAGGGCGTGTCGATGTCAACGGGGCGCAGAAGTCGAAGCGCACCGCCGTCCCCTGATTGGCGGCGAGCCCCGCGGTCAGGCCGGCAGAGACCACGGCGCCGAAGGGAGCGAAGGCGGCGGCGCTGAGCGGGAGCGCCCTGATCTCGCGCATTTTCATGATCCCCGATATGTCGTATATCCGAATGGATTAAGAAGCAGTGGCACATGATAGTGTTCCGCAGCATTCTTCACCACGAAAGCCACCTCGGCGACCGGGAAGAAGGCCTCGTGTCCGCGGCGCCAGAAGTACTCGCCAATGGCAAAACGCAGGCGGTAGGTGCCCACCCGTGGCTCGCCGACCACCAATTTCAGACGACCATCGGCGTCAGTAGTGCCGGCGGCGACCCGCTCGAAGGGACCCTCATCGGCGACCATGCGCTCGAGGACGATGGCGACGGCTTCGGCAGGCTTGCCCAAAGAGGTGTCGAGAATGTGCGTGCTGATGCCCATGTGTGACTCCTTCATGACGCACCTGCGTCCTGAACCTCAAGACCTCAGGCCACCTGCGCCCGCAGCCAATTCTCCAGGCGTCGACGGGTGATCTTCAATTGTTCGCGTGCCGCCGTCTCGAGCTCCGTCGCGCGATCGTTGTCAACGCGTTGCTCGAGTATTTCAAGCATCAAGTCTGCGCTCTTTCCGGCGGCAAAGACGATGTAGATGAATCCAAACTTGTCGACGTATGTCTGGTTGGCCGTGGCCAGGCGCTCCGTCGTCGTCGTCGTCAACGTCGCCGACCCCTGCTCCGCCGTCGACCAAGCTGCCGATTGCGCCGTCGCCGTCGCTGCAGCTTTGTGTTCGCCGATCTTTGGATGGGCGGCGAAGGCCTCGAGGAGGTCGGCCTCGGTCAGTTGCCAAAACGCCGCGTCGGCCTGCTGAAAGAGAGCACGCACCGACGACGCCGGCGCTGCTTTCAGGGCTTTCATCCAGGTCTTGCTCGCACAAAAAGACAGCCAGAGCGCGTCGTCGGCCTGGTGCAGGGTGCGCAGGGCCCGGGCCTCTTGGTCGGTGTCGGTGGCGTTGCCGAACACGCGCAGCCGGTTGACGCCGCCGTGGGGAAAAATGTGCACGCGCAGGTGCGTCGCCGTCGTCGGCCGCTCGGGCTCGATCACGTGACGGCGGTGCTGCACCAACGGGGTCTTGGACACAGCGACGGGCCAGCCTCCCAGGGTGCGCAGGCGCTCTGGTGATGGCGCTTGCTCGTCCAGGGCTTCGACGACGACGGCCTGGGGTGCGTTGCCCTTGAAAAAGGCGGTGTCGAGTTCGATGCGTTCGACCACACCTCGGCGGGCAAGCTTGATCACGCACCAATCGGAGCCCGCGGTGCGGCGGCGCTTGGTCTCCCAACCGTCGCCCATGTTCACGCCGCGGCCGGGCAACAAGAGGTTCGAGGGCGGTCCAAAGAAGGCGTCGGAGACTGCTGCGATGGTGCCCCCGTTTTCGATGGCAGCGAGGTCGGTGACGCCGCTGCGCCAAAAGGTGCGTTCGTCGGCGGCCACGACCCCAAAGACCCGCAAGCGGGCGACGCCGCCGTCGGGAAAGATGTGCAGGCGCACATGAGAGGCCTTCGTCGTCGACGGCGCCGCCAGCGAGAGCTGGTTTTCGGTGTGGGGCAGCACCGCGGTGCGTTCGAGGATGGTCGTCCACGACGTCGCCGCGTTGAGCTCGTCGGCGGTGGCGGTGTGGCTGAGGTCGATACCCTCGACGGCGATGTGCGTGGGTGCATTGCCGCGGAACCAGGTGGTGTCGACGACGAGGGCATGAATAAAGCCTGGAGTGCCCAAACGGACAATACAGTAATCATGGCCCGGAGTGCGACGACGTTGGGACTCCCATCCGTCCATCCACTTACCTTTATCGGTGTATTTATCCTCGATCCACTGCGGAGCGTCGGGACGGATCAGGTTCTCCTTGTCGGCGAAATAGTCATCGGTGGCGTAGACTACGAAGGTGCCCGTCAGGTCCTCGGCGAGGTTGACCAGATGGGCGAGATCGGGGGGTGATTTCTGGCGGGAAGACACAGCGGAAGGCTCCAATCCACTCGCTCTGAGATCATGATACAGTCAGCTTAAATCTTCAGTCTTTAGATCGCTGACGCACGCTGAAAAGATCCGCGCGGCGCGCTGAGGCCGGCAGCCCTGGAGTAGGCGAGGCGACCGCGCACGAAGGTCTGCTCGACGACGCCCTGCAGGGTTCGTCCGGCGTAGGGCGAGACCTTGTGGCGGTGGCGCAGCAGGTCGACGTCGACGGCAAAGCTCTCGCGCTCGTCCCAAACGACGATGTCGGCGTCGAAGCCTCGTTTGAGTTGTCCTTTGCGCGACGAGAGGCCTGCGAGCCGAGCGGGGGCGGTGGCGTTCCAGGCAAACATCTGCGCCAAGCCCTGACCCCGCGACGAAGAGAGCGTGTGCAAGACACTGAGTCCGAGCTGCAGCCCCGCGATGCCACCCCAGGCGCCGAGGAAGTCGCCGCTCTCGGATTTCTTCAGCGCCGGCGCACAGGGTGAATGATCCGATACTACCATATTAATGGTGCCGTCGAATAGGCCATCCCACAGATCTTCACGATTGCTTCTATCGCGAATGGGCGGCGCGCACTTGAAGCGGGTTTCGCCGGAGGCAACGTCGTCACTCGAGAAGGCCAGGTAGTGCAAGCAGGTCTCGGCCGTGATGGGTACGCCCTCTTCCTGGGCGGCTTTCAGCAGTGGGATGGCCGACGCCGACGATAGGTGAACAATGTGCGCTGGACAGCGGTGCTTGCGGGCCAATTCAATCACAAGGCCGACGGCTTCGTCTTCGGCCGCGCGGGGACGAGAGCGCAGGTAGGTGGCGTAAGCGCGGGGATCGGCTTGCTCGCGGACCAAGGCCCGCTCGGCGTCATCGATGGGCTTGGGGTGCTCGGCATGCACCAGCAAAGTGAGCCCCAGGTCGCGCAGCACCGGCATGGCGTCGTCGAGATGCGCGCGCTCGACGTGGGGAAACTCGTCGACGCCCGAGGGGCAGAGAAAGCACTTGGCCCCGGGCACGCCGAAGTCGGCCAGGCCCTTGAGCTCCTTGACGTTGCCGGGAACCACCCCACCCCAGAAGGCGACGTCGACGTGCAGCTGCCCCTGCAGAGCCGCGAGCTTGGCCTCAGCCGCGGCCTTCGACGTCGTCGCCGGGATGCAATTCAGGGGCATGTCGACGACGGTGGTGATGCCGCCGGCGGCTGCGGCCTGGGTCGCAGTCTCAAAGCCTTCCCAGTGGGTGCGCCCGGGCTCGTTGATGTGCACGTGGCTGTCGACGACGCCGGGGGTGACCAAGAGCTCGCCAGCGTCGACGAGGGCCAAGTTGTGGTCGACGACGTCGAAGGCGCTGATGTCGGCGATGACCCCGTCTTTGATGTGCAGGGTGGCCGGATGCAGGCCGCTGCCGTGCTGGGTCGCGAGCAGCACGCGCTGCCCCCGCAGGCAAAAGGACGTCGATGTCACGCTCATGGCGAGGCGCCAGGGATGAGCGCACCTTGGGCGATCCAGCGGCCGAGGAGCACGCGCTCGTCTTCGGTCATGCCCGTCAGGTTGCCCAAAGGCATGGTCTTGGTTTGCACCGCGCGCACCAAGATGCGGTCTTTGACGGCGTAGACGTCGCGTGGATCTTCGAAGGTCAGGCCCACCGGCGGCGCCGCAAAACCCGGGTTCGTCGGCTTCTTCGCATGACAGCCCGTGCAGCGCGTCTCGAGGATCAATTTCACCGCGCCCCAGGCCACTCGATCACCAGCCGCAGAGGTCGTCGTCGTCGACGACGACGGCAGGGTCAGCGCCGCCACCGCGGAGCAAGCGAGCACCGTGCCCACCAGGATGATCGGATGGGTACGGCGTCGAAAATTCATGAAATATTTGACGCCAACACCAGCGATAAAAACAAGACCGAGAACTGCCCAGGCTTGTGCATGGGAATACAATGTCGAGAAGTGGTTCGACAACATGGTGAAGAGCACGGGCAAGGTCAGATAGTGGTTGTGCACCGAGCGCTGCTTGGCGCGATAGCCGTAGGAGGGATCGACGGGCTCGCCCGCCGACGTCGCCGACAGCATGTGGCGCTGCGATGGAATGATGCGGAAGAAGACATTGCTGGCCATGATGGTGCCGAGCATGGCCCCCACCTGCAGAAACACTGCGCGGGGTGAAAAAATCTGCAACAATCCCCAAGCAACAGTGACAATCAAAGCCAAGCCGACGACGCCGAAAATGCGGTTACGCTTGATGATCGGCGTGCGACACAACAAATCGTAAAACGCCACTGCCCCGACCAGGCACGACAAGCTGATGCCGACGGCTTCGGCGTGCGACAGCGTCGAGGTCGCCTCGACCAGCATGGCCCGGCCGCCGGCGTAGTAGACGACGATCAGCAGCAGGAATCCGCTGATCCACGTCGAGTAGGACTCCCATTTGAACCAATGAATGGTCGGCGGCAGCTCGTCTTTGGCGAGGGTCTTGCGCTTGACCATCTCGTAAAAGCCGCCGGAGTGGGTCATCCAAAGCTCGCCGACGACGTCGCCTTCGCGCTTGCGGCTGGGGTTGGTCAAGTGGCTGTCGAGCCACATGAACAAGAAGGAGTCACCGACCCACATGATGGCCGCGAGCACGTGGGCCCAGCGGATGACGATGTTGAGCCATTCTTGGAAAACCGCCGACATGGCGCCCTTCTCTCATGTTTTTTTTCAGTTTGAACGAGCAGAACTTCAGGGCCGTGCGGACGTTCGCGTCAGCCCACCTCCGACCAGCACGGTCTGAGGCCTTCACGATATGACGCCTTGGTGCGCGTCGTGCTCGCCTCTGCCTCCCCCCGCCGCCGGGCCTTGCTCGAAGCGGCCGGCTTCGTCGTCGTCGTTTGCCCCGCTGACATCGACGAATCCCCTTTGGCCGTCGAGGCGCCCGACCAGCTGGTGCGCCGCCTCGCGCGGGCGAAAGCCCTGGCCTGCGTGCGCTTCGACGACGCCGTGGTCGCCGCCGACACCACCGTCGCCTTGGGGGCTTTGATCTTGAACAAGCCCATCGACGACGACGATGCTGCCCGCATGCTCCGTTTGCTCTCCGGCAGAGCGCACACCGTGTTCACGGGCTGGTGCGTGCGGCGCCCCGGCCGTCTGAGCGAGGGCGTGGTGGCGACGTCGGTGACCTTCCGCGCGCTGCACGAGACCGACATCGAGGCCTATCTGGCCACGGGCGAACATCGGGACAAAGCCGGCGCCTACGGCATCCAAGGTGCCGCGGCGGTGCTCGTGGCGCGCGTCGAAGGATCCCTCACCAACGTCATCGGCCTCCCCGTCGACGACGTCGTCGCCGCCCTGCGGGCCCCGTGATGGCCACCGGAGTCGCCGACCGGCTGCGTGCGGTGCAGGCCGAGATGGCGACGTCCTGCGCCAAGGCCGGCCGCCCCGCCGACGACGTCAGGCTCATCGCGGTCAGCAAGGGACGTGGGCCCGATGCCATCCGCGCGGCCTACGCCGCCGGTCAGCGGCACTTTGGGGAGAACTACGCCGCCGAGCTCGCGGGCAAGCAACGGGAGCTCGCTGATCTCGCCATCGTTTGGCACTTCATCGGGCGGGTGCAGCGCGGCAACGCCAAGCTCATCGTCCACGCCGACCTCATCCACGGCGTCTCCTCCATCTCCCAAGCCGAAGCGCTGCTCAAGGTGGCCTCCGGCCAACTCCCCGTGCTCCTGCAGGTGAACCTGGCGGACGAAGACAGCAAGGGCGGGTTTTCGTCGACGTCGTTGGCGGCAGCTCTGCCCCAGCTGCGCGCCCTGCGTGGACTGGCTTTGACGGGGCTGATGGCCATGCCCCACGTCGACGACGTCCGACCGGCCTTCGCCGCCGTGCGGGCGTTGCGCGACCAGCTCGTCCCCGATCTGCGCGATCTTTCGATGGGCATGAGCGGCGACTTCGGCATCGCCATCGAAGAAGGCGCCACCCTGGTGCGGGTGGGAACCTCGATCTTTGGCCCACGACCTGCGCTCCAATCTCGGCAACAAGGAGCACCATGAAAGTAACCATCATCGGCGTCGGCGGACTCGGACAGGCACTGGCCAGCGGCCTGCTCGAAGCCGGCACCGACATCGATCTCACGATTTGCGCGCGCCGACCCGGCGGCCTCGAGCCCTTCGCCGGACGTGCGCGCCTGCTCTTTGACACCCGCGACGCCGTCGACGACGCCGATGTCGTCGTCCTCGCGGTCAAGCCCAAGGGCACGCCCGAGCTGCTGCAGCACCTCGCTTCGGCGCTCCCCAGCGACGCCGTCGTCGTCTCCTGCGCCGCCGGTGTTTCGCTGGCCCGGCTCGAGGGCCACGAAGTGGTGGCGCGCGCCATGCCCAACATCGGTGCTCAAGCGCGCGCGTCGACGACGGCGCTGTGCTTCGGTCCGGGGTGCCTCTTGTCCCGCGATCGACCGCGACTCACGCAGGTCTTCGCCGCCGTCGGCAGCGTGCGCGAGGTCGGCGACGAGTCCCAGCTGCACGTCGTCACCGCCGTCGGCGCCTCTGGGCCTGCCTTCGTCCTGCTCGCCTGCGAAGCCCTCGCCGACGCCGCCGTCGAACAGGGACTCTCCCGCAACGAGGCCCTGGCCTGGTCCCGCGCCGCCGTCGTCGCCGCCGCTGCGCGACTGGGCAACGACGGCGACAACATCGAACCGCAGGTGATCCGATCGCTGGTGACCTCGCCCGCCGGCACCACCGCCGCCGGCTTGGCGGCCCTCGAGACACACACCGTGCGGGCTGCCTTCGCCGACGCCGTCAGGGCCGCTACGCGGCGATCGCGCGAGCTCGCGGTTCCCTGACCCCTTCTCGACGTCAAAGGCGCGGGCGTCGCTGCGGCCTGCGACGTGCTGGGCCGCTTTTGCGGAGCGCGCGCGCGGCGTGCTACCTCCGTCGAGCGTTTTCGTCGCGCCGAGCTACCGGCAACGTAGATTTGTTTGTCGCCTGCAAGGCATAGAATTCCGTCGAGGCCCCCGTGCAGATCGCCTGCCCGAGTTGCTCTGCCCAGTACAACGTCGACGAATCGCGCATCCCTCCTCAGGGCGTGTCGATCAAGTGTCCGCGCTGCCAACACCAATTCGTCGTCCACGCCAACGCCAACGCCGCCGTCCCCCTGCCCAGCGCTGCCGTTCCCCTGCCCGCTGCCAATCCCGGCGCTGTGCCGCTGCCTGGTGCCGCCGTGCCCTTGCCGCGCGCGAGCGCTGGGGCCTCGGTGCCCCTCCCCGGCTTCGCTGGTGCTGTCCCCCTTCCCAGCGGCGCTGTGCCCCTGCCGGGCGGCGCCGCCGTTCCCTTGCCAGGGGGTGGAGGCCCGGTGGCCCTGCCGGGCGCACGAGGCGCTGTGCCTTTGCCCGGCGGCTCCGTTCCCTTGCCAGGGGGTGCGGTGCCCCTGCCGGGCGGCTCAGTGCCTTTGCCGGGGATGTCGTCTGGTGCTGTTCCCTTGCCTCGCGCTGCGCCGGTGGGTGGGGCTGTCCCCCTGCCGCGCGCTGCTGGCGCGGTTCCGCTGCCCGGCGGCGCTGCGCCCTCGTTTGGCAGCGGCCCGACGCCGACGACGAAGCCGACGCTGCCCTCGATGGACGACATCTTTGGCGTCGATGCTCCGCCTGCCAAGCCCGCCGTCGGCAAGTCGACGGCGATGAGTGACATCTTCGGCGACCTCGGATCGTCGCCGGTGCCTGCAAACCCCTCGGCTTTCCACGGCAACAACTCGGTGGTGGTCAACACCAACTCTCCCGGGTCGGGACTGCTCGATTTCATCGACGACGCCGGCGCCGCGGGGCCAGCCGTCAAGCAGGAGCAATACCGCGTCCGCAAGCGCTCGGGCCGTGTGCTGGGGCCCTTTGACTCGCAGACCATCCTGCAAATGTTTGCCCGCGGCGAGATGCTCGGGAGCGAAGAAGGCAGCTCCGACGGCGTCAGCTGGAAGCCCCTGGCCCAAATTCCCGCGTTTGCGGCGACGATCCAAAAAGCGATGGCCTCCGCTCTCGGCGGCCTCGACGACCTCCCCACGCCCTTCGCCGGCACCGACCTCCCGGTGCCCAAGGCCAGCGACCTGCCGGTCCCCAAGCGCCAACGCACCGAGCCCCCCGCGGCCGACCCGCACGACGAGATGCAGGTGAGCACCGGCGACCTTTTGCAGGCCGAGAAGGCCAAAGAAGAGGTCGAACGTCGTCGCAAGGCAGCACGCGAGGGGACGAGCAAACGCCCCCTGCTCATCGGCATCGCCGGGGTCTCCGCCGTCGTCGTCGTCGGCTTGCTGGGTGCGATCCCCAACTTCGCCAGTGAGTGTGGTTGGTTTGGCTACCGCTGCATCGTCGGCTCCGGAGACGTCGGCGGTACGCCCGAGGTGATCGAGCTGCGACCCCCGCCCCCGCCACCGCCACCGCCACCGCCACCGGGGGGTGTGGACCCTGCCCAGCTGCTGCGCCAGGACACCTACCTCGCCTACCGCCAGGGCGCGGCCCACTACGGCGCCATCGTCGACTCCAGCAAGGCCATCACGCCCTTCCCGGACGCCGGCAAGAGGGCCGCCGCCGAGCAGGCCCGCTTCCTCGCCTACCTGACCATCGTCGAGGACATGCCGAGCTTCTTGGCGGACCTGCAGGCCGCCGCCGCCCTCGCTGCGGGCGGAGACGAGACCTCCGTCGCCGTCGCCGCCGCAGCCATCGCCTATGCCCACCAGAGCTGGGATGTCGGCATCAGCGGCCTCGAACCCGTCATCAAGGCCGCGACCTCGCTGCCGCCCGAGCGCACCGCCGAGTTGCTGACCTGGTGGGGGCTGGGGCTGCAAGGCAAAGGAGACGTCGACGGCGCCATGAAGCAGTTCGACCTGGCGCTGGCGTCGAACGCCGCCGCCTCTTCCATGGTGCACAACGCCTTGCCGCTCTTCCTGCAGGCCCGCCTGCTGGCTTCGTCGGGGTCGCCGGAGCCGGCCATGGCTTATCTCGCCAAGGTCTTCGCCGAAAACCCAGAGCATCCGCGGGCCGCCATTCTCAAGGGCACGCTGCTCGCTCAGACCTCGGCCACCGTTGAAGAAGGCAAGGCGCTGCTCACCGAGATGAGTGAAGGCGCCCGCGCCAAGCAGGCATCCCCTCCTCAACAAGCAGAGGCCTTCATGGGGCGGGTGGAGATCGCGATCTCGGCCCGCGCCAACGCCGACGCCATGCGCTTGCTTGCGGCTGCTGTCGCCCTCGTTCCCGAGAACCGCTCTTTGCGGGTGCGGGCCATCGAATTCGCCATCCGCTTGCGCGACTACGCCGTGGCCCGCGAGCACGCCAAGGCCCTGCTGGCCCTCTCTCCCGACGACGTCGACGGCATCATTGGCCTGGCGCGCGCAAAGCTCGGCATCACCGAGACTCTCAGCGCCTACACCGATCTTCAATTGGCGCTCAAGAAGGCCCCTGACAGCGCGGCACTGAACTTCTGGTTCGGCGTGGCGGCCAAAGAGATGGGCAAGGCCCCCGAGGCGCGCGCCCAGTTCGAGAAGGCCCAGAAGCTCGATCCCAAGCGCTCCGACGCCGTTGTCGAAAACGTCCTCGACGCCATCGAGCGCGGCAAGCTCGCCGAGGCATTAAAGATCGCCGACGCCGCCTTGGACGGGGTGAATTCGGGCGAGCGCTACCGCGTGCGCTCGGCCAAGGCCTACGTCTTCACACGCCGGCGGCAGTTCGCCGAAGCCGAAGCCGAATACGTCAAGGCTTTGGCCGAAAATCCGCGCGACAGCGACACCCGCGCTCGCTACGCCGAAGCCCTCGTCGACATGAAGCGGCCACACGACGCAGAGCTCCAGGTCAACGAAGCCTTGCTGATGGACGCCAAGAACCCCGCCGTCATCCTCGCCGCCGGCGACGTCGCCGCTGCCCGGGGCGAGCTCAAGCAAGCGCTCGACCGCTATTCAGAGGCGATGGCCTTGGCGCCCAACGCCTTCGACGGCTACACGCGCGCCGCCGTCACCTGCGCGAAGTTGAAGGACGTGCTGCGCGCCAAGAGCCTCATCGAGACCGCAGATCGACAGCGGCCCAACAACCCCGACGTCATCGCCGCCAAAGCCATCGTGATGAGCAGCAGCGATCCCAAACAAGCCTCGACCCTTTTGCAGGGCGCCGTGGACGCCGCCCCTGAGGACCCCGTGCTTCCCTACCTGCTCGGCATCACCAACCAGCTGATGGCGCAAAACCCCGAGGCCGTGGATGCGCTGGTGAAGGCCACGACCCTGGCACCCGACTACGACGACGCCTGGTTCGCGCTGGGCAAGACCAAACGCGACATGGGCCGCCTCGAGGAGGCAAAGAAGTGCTTCGGCGAAGTCGTCCGCATCGACAAGAAGCGCACCGACGCCTGGATTCAAATCGCCGACATCCTGGCCGCTACCGGTGATGGTCCCGCGGCCCTGCGCGCCTTTGAGGAAGCCCTGAAGGCAGACCCGAACAACGCCGACTCCGTCTGCGCGATGGGGGAGATGCTGGTGCAGCAGTTCGGCGACGTGCCAAAGAACCTCAAGCGCGGCATCGAAATGTCCCAGCGCTGCGTCCGTCTGGCGCCGACGCATCCGTCCGCATGGAAGCACCTCGGCGAGGCCCTGAAGTCGGACAAGAAGAACAAGGACGCCCTCGCCGCCTTCCGGCAGCACCTCATCGTCAATCCCACCGATCCCGACAACCAGGATGTGCGGGACTTCATCGAAGATCTCGGCGGCAAGGCGCCGCGGTAGCCATTGACGCGCGAGCGCCGGCCGCTAGCTCACAGAGCATGTCCGCCAGCTCTGACGTCGTCGTGGCCAAGCCCCTTCTGCGGGGCGTCTTGCACCAGTGTGCTGCCTTCGCCGCCCTGGGTGCCGGCCTGGTGATGGTGGCGACGGCGCCGACGACGCGGGCGGCGGCGGCGGCGGGCGGCTTCGCCACGAGCCTGGTCGTTCTATATACAGTGAGCGCCGTCTATCATCGGGTGAATTGGAGCCCTGGGGCCCGGGCGCGGATGCGGCGGGCCGATCACGCGTCGATCTTCGTGCTGATCGCCGGGACGTACACGCCCCTCGCCTTGCTGGGCCTGCGCAGCGACCAGGGCAACGTCTTGCTGCTGGCGGTGTGGTGCGGCGCCGTCGTCGGCGTCGTCAAATCCCTCTTTTGGATCAACGCACCCAAGATCGTCGCGCCCATCTTGTGCGTCGCCTTGGGCTGGGCCGTCGTGCCCTATTGGACCGAAGCCCACGCCGGCCTCGGCACCGAAGTGCTCGCCCTCGTCTTTGCCGGCGGCGTCG
Source organism: Myxococcales bacterium (assembly GCA_023248635.1). GTDB lineage: Bacteria > Myxococcota > UBA727 > UBA727 > VGSZ01 > VGSZ01. The sequence continues at coordinate 34,037 of JAHFED010000019.1, read as the reverse complement.
TCTACACCTTTGGGGCAATTTTTTATGCGTTGAAAAGGCCGACTCTGTGGCCTTCCGTGTTTGGCTACCACGAGGCATTTCACGCGTGCACGCTGGGCGGCGCGACCCTGCACTTCATCGCAGTGCTCATGGTCGTTCAGCGCGCGGCCCCCTGAAGTCGACCTCACCTCGGGGCAGGCGCTCAGTAGTCGACGGAGGAATCGTAGGGATCCCAGTCGATGTAGACGGCGACGCCGCCTTCGGACTCGGGGACCTCTTTCAATTTCTCGAGCCCCCGCACCTCGACCTGGCGGATGCGCTCTCGCGTCAGGTTCATGATGGTGCCGACTTCTTCGAGGGTGATGCCTCCGCGGTCGGCGACGTCGAGGGCGCAGGTCTCCTCGAGCTCCCAGGGCTCTTTGCCGGGAAAGTTCTCTTTGAGCGACCCAGTCTCAGGATTGACGTCGAGAAAGAGGTGAAAGCGGCAGGAGACGAAGAGGCAGGGCCGCTCCATCTCGAGGCACTCGGAGCGGGTCTGGGGCCGCCAGTATTCGACGACGTCGACGACTTCGCCGCGGGCGCGCTGTTTGCGATGTTCGCGGGCCATTTGTTTGCGGGACAGGGTGCGAGCGCGGCGGCGCTTCTCGCCGTCCTCCGTCGTTGTAGCGAGGACCGCGCCGTCGGGCAGACCCGCGGAATCGGGGGGCGGCGTCGTCGTGCTGCTCGTGTTGCTGCTGGTGCGCGTGCTCAACCGGGCCTCCGTCCTCGAGGGACGAAAAACTTGACGCCGGACCGTAACGCCCACTCCAAAGCGGCGTCAACGTCGGCGACCTTCCTTGCCTCGCATCGCTTGCCGAGCGCACCACGCTGGACCATGCCTCCCTGGTGAACCGCGACGATCTTCCCTCGGCTCTCGCCTTGCTGGCCCGCGGTCTCCAGGGGGCCGTCGACGTCGCTGGCTTCGAGCATTTGCCCCGGCCGATCTTCGCCACCGCGCCAACGGCGCCGACCCAGCCGACCAGCGCGCCCGCACCGATGCCGCCAGCGCCATCTGAGACGCCTTCGCCTTCCGCGCCGCTCGCTGGCGTCGAGCTGGGCGAGCTGCTCGCCTCGGTGACAAGGCTGACCGCCCCAAACGCCGAGAAGCTGCGTATCCTTCGTGACGACGTCGTTGGCGACTGCACCCGCTGCAAATTGCACCGCGGACGCAACAAGCTCGTGTTCGGCGCCGGCAACCCTCAGGCACGACTGGTCTTCGTCGGCGAAGGACCTGGGGCCGACGAAGATCGCGAGGGCATCCCCTTCGTCGGCCGCGCGGGCCAGCTGCTGACAAAAATGATCGCTGCCATGGGGCTCAGCCGCGACGAGGTCTACATCTGCAACGTCGTCAAATGCCGGCCGCCCAACAACCGCGACCCCGAGCGTGACGAGGTCGACGCCTGCGAGGGCTTCTTGCGCACCCAGCTCGCCATCCTGCAGCCCGAGGTGATCGTTGGCCTGGGCCGGGTCGCCAACCATGCACTGCTGCGAACCCAAACCCCGATCTCCAAGCTGCGCGGCTCCTGGCAACGCTACGAAGGCATCGACCTCATGCCGACCTACCACCCGAGCTACCTGCTGCGCGAAGAGCGCGATCCCCAGCAGAGCAAGAAGCGCGAAGCGTGGAGTGACCTGCAGCAAGTCATGAAACGCTTGGCGCGCTAAACCGAGGCCATGTCCGACGGCCCCACCCTTGCCCGCAAGAAGACCGCACCCGAGCCGACGACGACGACGACGACGGCGTCTTCGGCTCCCACCATCGACCAGCTCTTCCTCGGACTGGTCGCTGCGATCGTGGTCCCGTGGATGGGGCACACCTTTGGCATCCCTGGGCTGCTGGGCTCGCTGCTGGGCGCCGCAGCCATCGCGGTGATCGTTTTCCTGCTGGCCTCTCTCGACGACATGCCGACGACGGCTGGGAGCGCGGTGCTGCGGCAGGCCGTCTTCGTCGCGTTCATCATCGACGCGGTGTGGGTCCTCGCCAAAGGGCCCTTGCTGGACGCGCTTGGCTTGGAGCGCTCGCCCTGGCTCACCTTCTTCTGGTTCCAGGGCATCCCCTTGATTGCAGCCTTCGTCTTCGCTTGCTGGCTGACGAGCATCTTGATGGCCCACCGTGCCCCGGCCTTTCTGCCAATCGTGGTCATCGCCTGGGCGCTCATCGACGTCGTCACCCTGGTGTTTTTCCCGCCCTTTCCCTGGTTCTTTCAGATCGTCGATCTCGTCGTCGTCGGCGCCACCGTGGCCGAGATCCTGCGCACCCGCGCCGTCCTGCTGAAGGGCTGAATCGTGGATCCAAGGCCCCTGACCTCGGCTGCGTTGCCTTCACAACGATGAGCGCGGATTGGCGGCAACGCACGCTCTTGATGCTGCTCGGGATCGGGGTGTTGGGCGCGCTGCCTTGGTGGCCGGCGCCTTGATCGAGGTGTTGCGGGTGCGCCGCGGGCTCTCCTGAGCGTCACAGGCCGGGGCAAGCGGGCTCGTCGACGACGACGGGGGCGACGGGGGCAGCACAACGAAAGCCGGTTTCGGCGACGACGGCCTGCAGCGCATTGCGATCGCTCTCAGACGCGATCTCAAAGACGAGGGGCAAATCGTTTTCGAGCAGCTGCACGAAGCTGCCAGCCCCACCGCCCCGCAACACGACCGCGCTCGCTCCGTCGGGGATGCCGTCGAAGTCGGCGTCGTCGTCGTCTGCGCCCGTGCCTCGCACCAGGGTCCATTCCGCGACGTTCCCGGCAAGATCGGCCAGCGGGCTGCCGGTGCCGCGCTCGGCGTAGGTCGACGTGAACGACGCCACCGCCGCAGGCCCAGGATCGCAGTCCTTGCCGGCCGCGCGGTGGCGGGCCGACGGCGCCGGATCCTCGGGATCGCAGCCCACCGATTCGACGATGTCGCCGCCGTCGAAGGGGTAGCGCGCGCGCACGCCGTCGCGATCAGCGGCCGCAAGATCCCAGGAGGCGTCATCGGGGAGCTGCTTGCCGAAAAAACCGCAGAAGACCGCGGCGTCGACGGGCAGGAGTCCCCGCACGGGTTGGCGTCGATCGACCTCGGCCAGCGCCTTGCGCGCGGGATCCTCGGGGCGCCCTGCGAGGCACACCCCAGCGGCGACGCAGCGCTCGAGCTGGCCAAAGGTGGCCTCGGTGGCATCCAGGGCAAAGGCGGGAACGGGGGTCAATGTGACGCCGTCGCCGTCGAGATCGTAGGGCAGCGTCGTCGTGCCACCGGCGAAGAACGTCGCCGCACCCTCTAGAGCAGTGACGCCGGCGCAACACTCCTCGTGACCTGCGGCGCAGGCGCGCGGCGGTTGAGCACCTTCGTCGACGTCGAAGCGCCCGCAGCTCACGGCCTCGAGCACATCGATCACGCCGTCGGTGTCGGCGTCGAAGCTCGCGTCGCTTGGTCGCAGGTCGACGACGACCACCTCCCAGTGGTCGACATCGACGACGCCGTCGAAGGCCAGCACGGGGGCGCGGGCACCGCAGCGATCCACCGCGGAGAGCACGAGGGTTGCGTCGTAGCTGCCAGCGTCGACGGAGATCGAAGCTTCGCAACCCGCATCGCCACAAGGAAAGGGCACGTCGACGCCGGCTACGACCACGTCCTCCTTGAGATCTCGCACGGTGACGGCCGGGTGTTGGCCTTTGTCATCGGTGAGCGTCAGCCGCGCTTCGACCTGCTGCAGCCCTTGCTGCCCAACGGGGGACACCAACTCGACCAGCAATTGGGCATCGCCGACATCGCGACAACCTGCGACGACGACGACGACGACGACGACGAGGGCAGAGACGCTGACCTTCATTTGCCGATCCCCTTGAGGCCCTCGACGTCGTTGACCGACACCGAGGGCGCGTCGGCGACGAGGCCGGCGTTTCCCGGCCCGCTGAAATAGAGCAAGGCCCCGGTCGCTGCGGCCCCCCCGACGACAGCCGCGGTCCCCCCCAGCCACAACCACACCGCCGGAACGGGGACGTCGTCGAGGGGTGTCGACAACGTCGTCTCCTTGTCGCTTTCGACGATGGCCCAGCTGGTGCGCGTGATCTTGTCCGGCGCATCGACGACGACCTCGTGAACGCCGACGTCGAGCCCACCGATGGAGCCGTGGCGGTGATCGGCGCTGCGCTCGATGCCGTCGACGACGACGCGGGCCTCGGGTCCGACTCCCGTCAGCACGATGGAGCCTGGCTTGCGCGCCTTGGCGTCGACCAAGAGCAGCTGGGACGACGTACGCACGACGTCGGCCATGCGCGAGCTGTCTCCCCGCCAGACGACATTGACGCGGTTGACGACGACGATGGCCCGGGCGTTCACCACCGAGAGCGAGAGCAGGGCGGCGCCGTCGGGGGCGTCTTCGATGCGCCCGGTGACCACGAGATCGGCGTCGAGGGCTTCGGCGATCTCGGCCAGACAGCTGCTGGCGCTGCAGCCGACGAACTGTTTGTTCGCTTCTTGATCGAGGACCGCGCGCACCTCGGTCGCCGACAGGATCTCGAAGCCCCGCACGCCGCCGGCGGTCTCGGCCACGATCTGTCCCAACGCCGCCCGCGCTTGGGTGTGACGACCGCGCACATCGAGATCGGGGAGCATCACGCGCACCTTGGCCGCCTTCGCCGGCGACGCCGGGACCTCCGGGCACACCAGCGGCGGCGGCGCGGGGACCACAGCGGGTGGTAGGGGCTTCGGCTGGGCGCTCGCGGCACCAAGGATCAGCAGCAGGGAGGGCAGCATGAACGCAAGGCTACTGCGCTGCTTCATTGGTCGCTTCGAGTGCTTCCTCGCTGACGCGGAAGCGGGCAGCCACCGCGTCACCCTCTCAGCTGCCGTTCTTGGCGCTCTCGGTGGCGAGCCGGGCCAGGGTGGCCTGCAGCAGGCGCAAGCTCCGCACGTGGCCCGCCAGCGACTGATCGTTGGTCTCGAAGGGGTGCATGTAGTCGATGGCCGAGCCGAGCCCCCAACGCAGCGGTTCGATGGCGTCGACGAGGGAGCGCACGGTGGCCATCACCGCGGGATCCGTCGTCGAGCTGCGTTCGAGCTGAGCAAGCCGCGCCCGCAGCCCCTCAGTCTCGTCCGGCGACGACGACGACGGCGCCGTCGACCGCAGGATCGACAGCTGGTCGCGCAGGGAATCGACCTCGGCCTGACGCTCGCTGAGCTGGCCGAGCAGCTGGGCCCGCTGGATCTCGGCGTCGGACTGCGCGCTGGCTAGACGCGCGCGCAAGTCGTCGCGGTCGGTGGTGATGGGCTCGAGGTCCTGGGTGCGCCGCTGGAGCTCGCCGATAAACTGCGTGGCCTGGGCCTGGGCCGCCTGGGCCTCGCTGCGCAGATCTTCGAGCCGCTGCCGTTGCTGCGCCAATTGCGCCTCGGAGCTCTGCTGCAGGGCCTGCAACTCTGCGCGCACCCCAGCCAAAGCGTCGCGTTGGGCGGCCTCGCATCGCTCGAGCGCGCGCTGGTGGGCCTCGGCTGCTTCGGTCAGGGCGCGAGCGTGAGCCGCGGCGAGCGCAGGGATGCCGGCGGCGACGGCGACGGCGGCGTCGGCGCGGCGGCGTTCGGCTGCGAGCTCCTCCTCGAGGTTGCGGGCATGGGCCTGAACCGCCCCCATGGCGGCATCCACGCGCTTGTGGGTGTCGACGACGTCGTTGACGCGGGCGGCGGCCTGGGCTGCTTCGTCGCGGGCCCGGGTGACCTCGCCGGCGGCCAATCGGACCCGCTCGGCAGCGGCGGCGGCGGCGTCTTGCAGCCCCTGCTTGTTCGCCAGCAGCTCCGCGTTTTGCTTCTTCAGGGCCACGTTCTCCGCCGAGAAGCGCTCCATGACGACGGCGGCCTCTTGGGATCCCGATGCCGCCGCCTGCTTCTCCTCGATGAGGCGCATCTTTTCTTTCTTGAAGGCCTCCTGTTCCTGGCGCTGTTGCTTCTTGAAGTCCTGCTGCTCGACGAGCAGGCGGGTCTCGCAGCTGGCCTGGAGTCCCTTGACGCGTTCCTCGGCCTCGCGCCGCACCCGCTCGACGGCGGTGCTGGACTCGGCTTGGATGCGCCGCGCCTCTTGCTCGAGAAACTCGATGCGGGTGCGCGCTTCTTCGAGCTGCAGCTGGCTGTCGGTGGCCTTGTCGACGGCGGCCTGGGTCTGTTTGGCCATGAGCACGCGCTGGGCCTCGAGCTTCTTGTCGACGTCGTCGGCCCCAGAGTTGCGGGCTTGGGCCATGGCCTCCGTGTGCATCTTTTCGAGTCGGGCACCCTCCTTGGCGACCGCTAGTTTGACGTCGTGGGCGAGGCTTTGTGCCTGTTTGGCGAGGGCCTCTTTGTGGGCCGCTTCGCTCGCTGCCAGGGCCTCAGCGAGGGCGTCTCGGTGGGCGCCACGTTCGGCGACGAGGGCCTCGCTGTGGGCGGCACGCGCAAGCTCCAGCGACGACGCCGACGACGACGCCTGCGCTTCGGCTGTCGCTTCGAGCGCCGCGATGTGGGTGTCGCGCTCGACGATCACCTGGCGCAGGTTCTCGACGTCAGCCAGGGCTTCGGTGCTCTCGTCTTCTGAGACCGAGAGGGCTTCCTTGGCGGCGGCCGCGGCGTCGAGGGCTTCGGTGACGCGGCCCTGCAGCAGGATGTTCTCGCGCTCGAGCTCGTCGACGCGAGCAGCGTTGCCGGCGGGGAGAACCTGGCGCGCAGCGTCGAGCTCGGCTTGCAAACGCGCTTTTACTTCTCGCGCGCCTTGCGCTTCTTTGCGCAGCGAATCCAGCTCGATGCCGGCCAGCTGCGCCAGCTGCACCTGTTCGCGAAGTTGCTGGGCGCGCGGACCATCGAGAGGGCCGTCCAGCACACCACTGAGGGCCTCTTGGGCCTCCCCCAGGCGCCTCAGGCCCTCGTTGGCGTTCTTGACCTGCACCAACAACTCAATCACCTGGGTCTCTCGGTCGGCGATGGCCGCGGTCAAGGCGGCGGCCTCGGCCATCGAGTGCATGACGGTGCGCGTCGCTTCGTCGTCGTCGAAGGCCTTTTCTGGCGCCTGCGCGCGCGTGCGCATCAGGTGGCGCTCGACCTCGTAGAAGAGTCGTTCGTCGTCGGGCGGTGTAGCGAGATAGCCGTCGACGCCGGCTTGCATGGCCTTGACGATGTGCGCGGCCTTGCTGGATTCGTCGATGAGCAAGAAAGTCGTTTTGGGATTGCCCTGGCGCGCGGCCATCAGGAATTCGCTCGCTGTGAGATCGCCCAGGTTCAGCTCGAGGACGACGATGTCGCAGGGCGAAGTGTCGAGCTGGGCCATGCCTTCGACGCCGCTGTCAGCGGCGACGACGGGGTAGCGGCGCTTCTCGAAAAACGACTTGAGGGGCACCACGCGCGGTCCCACCAGCAGGACGCGGTGTTGTGTGGGATCCACGTTGGCCATGTCGACGCCAGCATCGCATCGGCGCCCCTGAACTCGGCAATTCTTTGCCCGGTCCCAGGTCCTTGCCCTTGCCAGCCGCCCGGCGATCCTTCCTGGGCCGGATCTCGCCCGTTGCTGGCGGATCCAGCGAGCGTCCGGTGCACGCGTCACACCTCCGCCGACGTCTCCCCACTTCTCCCGACAGCCGACTCCGGGCGTCAGGATGAGCCAGAACGCATTGCAACGCCCCCGCAGCACCTCAAACATTGACACGCATGTCAACCGATGTAGTCAGAATCGGCACACAGACCTACGCAGCTTGACGGATACTGCCTCGCGCATCGGTCAAACGACCAAACCCGAGAGGTTTTTCATGTCCGCCCGGTCACCTTTTCTCGCTGCCGCTGCTGCCCTCAGCCTCGTCGCGTGCACCAACGCGATGGACGACGTCAATGGCGTCAATGCCAACGCGAAGCCCAATGCGCAGAAGCCAGAGGTCTGGTCGGCGCAGGACGCGCCCTCGCTCTTTTCGTCGAGCTTGAACTACAAGTTCGCCGAGCTGCCGGCGGCCGGTGAAGCGGCGCGCATTCCCTGGGCGGGCTCGTATTGGCCGGTCTACCAAGACGGCTTGAACCACAAGTGGGACGGCGCCAACGATCCGCCGTCGACGAAGTACGCCAAGGCCTTCGGCGTCACCGGCGTCGAGGACGCCGTCAGCAAGGCCAACGGCATCGACAGCCAATCCAGCCGCAAGAAGTGCACGGCCGCCACCGCCGCCGCCACGTGCAAGGCCGATCTCGGCGAGGAGTGCTCGTTCCGCGCCGGCAAGACCGAGGGCTACTGCATTCCGACTTGGTTCGGCATCTGCCACGCGTGGTCGCCCGCGGCCATCATGATTCCCGAGCCGAGGAAGGTCGTCATCCGCAACGGCGTCACGTTCAAGATCAACGACCTCAAAGCCCTGGCTTCCCTCGTTCACGACGGCGTCGAGACCAAGTTCGTCTCTCTGCGCTGCGAATCCGATGACCGCGTCGGCGCCGAAGAAGCCGTCGACGTCGACTTCGACATTCACGGACGCCCCGAGCAGCAGGCCTGCCGCGACAGCAACGCCGGCTCCTTCCACGTGCTGCTCGCTGGCTACCTCGGGACGCAGCACGCTTCCTTCGTCTTTGACCGCGTGTACGACGACGAGGTGTGGAACCAGCCCCTCCGCGGCTACAAGATCGTCGACACCCGCGTCGTCGACGTCGCCGAAGCCCTTCAGCTCATCGGCGTCGGCGCCACCGGCGCCAGCACCCAAACCCTCACGGCGACGCTGGCCAAGGACGCCTGGCAGCACTTCCCCGCCGTCACCGTCAAGGCCGGCACCCCCTTCAAGGTCGTCATGAGCGGCACCGGCGACGCTGACCTGTTCGTGAAGTTCGGCGCGCAGCCCACCGCCGCCGCCTACGACTGCCGCCCTTACTCCGATGGCTCCGCCGAAACCTGTGAGCTGACGCCTCCCGCGGGCGCCACCCAGGCCTTCATCTCGGTCAACGGCTACACGGCATCGACGGTGTCCCTGGTCGTCACCACGGGCGGCGCCCTGCCCACCACCTACATCTTCAACGCCAAGGCCAAGACGCTGCAGTACGTGAAGAACGACGTCAGCTTCATCGGCGAATCCTCGTCGGAGACCGACGGCAACCTCTCGTCGACCATCAACAACTACACCTCGACCGAGCGCTACGAGTACATCCTCGAGCTCGACGAGCTCGGCAAGATCATCGGCGGCGAATGGGTCGGCGCCAGCAAGCGCTTCCACCCCGACTTCGCCTGGCTGCCCGTCTCGGTGCGCAACGCCTCGGTCGCCGGCGGCAAGATCAAGTACGCCGACGTCAAGAGCATGCTCGACGAGTCCATCGCCGACGGCAGCGGGACCACGGGCACGGCCAAGACCGACAGCAAGACCGGCACCCTCGCCAAGAATGCCTGGGCGCAGTTTGGCCCCTACAACGTCGCCGCCGGCAGCAATCTAGTGGTGACTATGACCGGCACGGGTGACGCGGATCTTTATGTCAAGAAAGGATCAGCGCCGACGACGTCGACTTATGATTGCCGCCCCTACAACAACGGCACTGCCGAGTCCTGTTCGGTGGCTGGCGGTGGACCGGTGTTCGTCAGCGTCAACGGCTACGCAGCGACGAGCAGCTTCAGCCTGGCCATCAGCTGGACCGAGGCGGGCAGCGGCGGTGGTGTGCCCCCGCCCCCGCCACCGACCGGCGCCACGGTGCACCTGAATGTGTCGTCTTCGGTCGCGCTCGGTTCCTATGTCTACAACACAGTGAATGTCACAGCCGGCAAGCCCATTACCATTCGCACCATCGCGCCCCACGACGTCGACATCTACATCCAGATGGGCGCCAACCCCACCGACACCACCGCCCTCGCTCAGGCCTACACCGAGTCGGGCAACGAGACCCTGCGCTTCGTGCCGACGGCGTCAGGTGTCCTGTACATCGGCGTGCACGGCTACGAGGCCTCGAGCTTCGTGCTCACGACCGCCGACAACTGAAGCTTCTGTTCTGAACTGGAATGAAGGAAACGGGCGGCCTTGGCCGCTCGTTTTCTTTGAAGGCAGAAGGTCCGAGCCGAGGGCGTGGCGCAAAGGTGGACCTGTCAGAGACCGCTTCGCCTGCTAGGTTCAAGCGATGTTGTTCGCGTCGCTGCCGGATCGGGTGCGCCTCATGGAGGTGGGACCACGAGACGGGCTGCAAAACGAAAAGGTCATCGTCGACACCCGGGCAAAGATCGCCTTCCTCAACGACCTCGCCGACGCTGGGTGCCGCCGCATCGAAGCCACGGCCTTCGTCAATCCGCGCTGGATTCCGCCCCTCGCCGACCACGCCGAAGTGGCGCACGCGACGCAACAGGCCCCGCTCAAGGGCAAGGCGACCTGGGCCGCACTCACGCCCAACGTCAAGGGCTACGAAGGCGCCCGGGCTGCTGGCCTCGACGAGGTCGCGGTGTTCTTGGCGGCGAGCGAAAGCCACAACCAAAAGAACATCAACGCGTCGACGGCGGAGGCCCTGGCTCGCTACGCCGAAGTCGCGGCGCGCGCCGTCGCCGATGCTGTGCCCTTTCGCGGCTACGTGTCTTGCGCGATGGGCTGTCCGTATGAGGGCAAGGTCGCGGTCAAGGCCGTCGTCGACGTCGCTGTGAAGCTCTTCGAGCTGGGCTGCTACGAGGTCTCCATCGGCGACACCATCGGCGTTGGCAATCCGCGCCAGACCGTCGAGCTGGTGCGCGCACTGAAGAGCAGCGTGGATGTGTCCCGGCTCGCCCTGCACTTGCACGACACGCGCGGGGCAGCGCTGGCCAACATCGCCGTCTCCCTCGACGAAGGCGTGCGCTCCTTCGACTCGTCAGCGGGTGGGCTCGGGGGCTGTCCCTACGCGCCCGGCGCCTCCGGCAACGTCGCCACCGAGGACCTCGTCAACATGCTCGATGGCATGGGCATTCAGACGGGCGTCGACCTGCGCAAGTTGGCGCGCGCGAGCTTGAGGCTCGAGGGTCTGCTGCGACGTCCACCCGCGTCTAAGGTGGTCGCGGCCTTGCGCTCCGAGCTGCTGGCCGAGATGGCCGCCGAGGTGCGCGCGTGAGGCGTCTATTCGCATGCGCGCGCACGACCGTGGCGCTGGTGGGGTTCGTCGTCGTCGGCGCCTGCCATTGTGGAGATCCACTGGTGGTGCGGCGCGTGCTCGTCGACGTCGACCCGGCGGCGGTGGCCAACGACGTCGACCGGGAGGAGGTCCGAGCGACGATGTCCGAGGTGCTTTCAGGCACGCGTGGCATCACCATCGACGACAACCGCCCCGAGGGCGCCACCTTGCGGCTGCGGGTGGAGTCTTTCGCCCGCACCGGCCCCGCCGATGGGACGGGCGGCGAGGTGCCCCCAGCGACGCTGAGCCTGTCCATCGACGTCACCGAAGGCGGCCGCCCGACCTTGCGCGCGCACTCCGTCGCCAGCGTACACGGCGTCCTCGAGCCGCGCGTACTCCTCGAGCAGGCCCTGGCCGATGCCTTGCGCCAGGTGCTTCAGAGCCACGCCGCCGACAAGCTGGGGTCCGACGAGCTGTTGGGGTGGCTGAGCGATACGTCGACGTCGGCATCGCAGCAGAAGCGAGCCATGCAGGCCTTGGGATCGCGGCGGGAAAAAAGGGCCACACCCGCGTTGATGGCTCTGCTCAAGAGTGAGGACAATGAGCTGGCGGCGACGGCGCTGCAGGCTTTGACCTTGCTGGGCGACGAAAGCGCCGTCGACGCCATCATCGCCTACTCCGACCGCCAGCCCGCGCAGTTGCGAAATCTGTGCATCGACGCCGTTGCCGCCGCTGGTTCACGCCGGGCCCTGCCCTGGTTGTTCACCCTGTCGAGCGGACATCCCGACGCTGCCGTTCAGGCCCACGCCCGCGCCGCACTGAGCGCCCTCGAGGTCAGTGAGCCTGCGCGCCTTTGATGGTCCAGCGCCAACGTCGCCCACGAAAAACGGGCGGGCTGCGTGGTTTGACGTCGTCATCGTTGCACCTGGCTGGGTAGTTCCTCTCTCAGACCGACCCCGACGAAGGGCTGCGACGGAGCCGGGCAATCATTAGTCTTTGACGTTCTCGGAGGGGACCAGGCTTCCCCCTTGCGGCGAGAGCTTTGCCGCACCAGAAGGTTTCCGTTCGGTGCGCCCTGGTGGCAGGGCGCGACTCCGTCTCAGACAAGGTTGGTTCGTTCATGGGTAAGTTGCGCGTCCACGAGCTGGCAAAGAAGCTCGGGCTGGAGAACAGAGAGCTCCTCGAGAAGCTCAACAAGCTGGGCCTCGACATCAAGTCGCATTCGTCGACGGTCGACGAAGCAGAGGCGATGAAAGCGTTGAACGCTGGTCAGCCTCCCAAGCCCACCAGCGTCGTGCGCACCAGCGTCGTTCGCCGCAGCAGTCCCGTGCCCGAGCCCGCGCCCGTGGTGATCGAGGAGAAACCCGCGCCGGTGCGCCGCGACCCGACGCCGCCGCCGCCGGTGGCTCGGGCCGCGGAGCCCATCCGCGTCGCCCCCGTCATCGAAGCGCCGGTCGAGGTTCGCGCCGCCGTCGTCGATGCGCGTCCGGTGGTCGAGGCCGTCGACGCCGCGCCTGCGTCGGAAGCAGCTCCGGCCGCGGCGCCGCGCGTCGAGACTGCCAGCCCCGAAGTGTCAACGCCGGCACCGGCGGCGGCAGAGGCTGCAGCTGCGGCCCCTGGTGCCCAGAACATCACCCGCGTCATCGACGCCGACACCATCCGGGCCCGCTTGGCCGGTGAGGGCCGCGTGCTCGGGCCCTCGGGTCCCCGTCGTGCGGGCACAGGTCCTGGCGGCCGCGGTCCCATCCGCGAAGTTCGGGTCATCAACGATCGCTTCGGCGGTCCCAAGATGGTCGACGTCACCGGCGCCAACCCCAACGGAGCGCCCCGAGGTCCAGGTACGCCTGGCGCTCCTGGCTCTCCTGGAGCCCCTGGTGGTCCCGATGCACGTCGCGATTCCCGCCAGCGCCAAGGCGGCCGCGACATCTGGTTCAATCCCGGTGAGAAAAAGCGCACGGGCAAAAAGGGCAAGCAAACCGAGGTCACCCAGGCGGCGCAGCACAAGCGCGTCGTCGAGGTCAGCGGCCTGATCAGCGTCGGCGAGCTCGCCCACCAGATGGCCATCAAGTCCGGCCAGGTGATTCAGAAGCTCTTCTCGATGGGCATGATGGTCACGGTCAACCAGACCATCGACTTCGACACGGCTTCGCTCATCGCCACCGAGTTCGGGTTCGAAGTGAAGAACGTCGCCTTCACCGAAGAAAACCTCCTCGACGCCGTCGAGAAGAAGCCCGACACCGCGCCCAAAGAGGGCGAGCTGCGGCCTCCCGTCGTCACCATCATGGGCCACGTCGATCACGGCAAAACCAGCCTGCTCGACCGCATTCGCAAGGCCGAGGTCGCCGCCGGCGAAGCGGGGGGCATCACCCAACACATCGGCGCCTACCAGGTGGAAACGCCCAAGGGGAAGATCACCTTCCTCGACACGCCCGGTCACGCGGCGTTCACGGCCATGCGCGCCCGCGGCGCTCAGGTCACCGACATCGTCATCCTCGTCGTCGCTGCCGACGACGGCGTCATGCCGCAGACGGCCGAAGCGCTGGCCCACGCCAAGGCTGCCAAGGTCCCGATCATCGTGGCCCTCAACAAGGCCGACAAAGCCGACGCCAAGCCCGAGCGCGTCATGCAACAGCTCACCGAGCACGGCCTTGTTGCCGAAGAGTGGGGTGGCGACACGCTCATGCTGCCGGTGTCGGCCCGCACGGGCATGAACGTCGACAAGCTGCTCGAGGCCATCTTGCTCGTCGCCGAAGTAGGCGACCTGCGCGCCACCGCCGACAAGCGCGCCGAGGGCACCATCGTCGAAGCCGAGCTCGACAAGGGTCGGGGCCCGGTGGCGACGATCTTGGTGCAGCAAGGCACGCTGCATATCGGCGACTACATCGTCGCTGGCGAGCACGCCGGTCGTGTGCGGGCCATGCTCGACGACCGCGGTCAGCCCTTGAAAGAAGCCGGGCCGTCGACGCCGGTTCAGGTGCTGGGTCTGTCCGGCGTCCCCGACGCTGGCGACAAGCTCAATGCCGTCACCGACGAAAAAGCCGCCCGCACCGTGGCCGAGCACCGTCAGCAGAAGGCTCGCGAAGAGGCCCTTCGTCGTCAAAACCAGAACTCGATGTCGAACCTCTTGGACTTCATCCAAAAATCGGCCACCGCCGAGCAGCAGATGGAGCTCAAGATCATCGTCAAGGCCGATGTCGGCGGCTCCGTCGAAGCGGTCTCGCAGGCGCTCGAGAAGATGAGCACGCGCAAGGTGAAGGTCACCGTCATCCTCTCGGGTGTCGGCACCATCACCGAAGCCGACGTGAACCACGCCTTGGCGTCGAAGGCGATGATCGTTGGCTTCAACTCGAAGCCCGACAAGAGATCGGCTGCCCTCGCGAGCCACGAGAAGGTCGAGCTCCGCAGCTTCAGCATCATCTATGAGCTGCTCGATGACGTGAAAAAGGTCATGCGGCAGATGCTCGCGCCCAACGTCGAAGAGAAGTACCTGGGTCGCGCCGAGGTCCGTCAGACCTTCACCGTGCCCAAGCTGGGTGTCATCGCCGGCTCCTACGTCGTCGACGGCAAGATCGTTCGCTCCGAACGTGCGCGCATCAAGCGGGGCACACAGGTGTTGCACGAAGGCACTTTCACCTCGCTGCGACGTTTCAAAGACGACGCCAAAGACGTGGCCGCGGGCTTCGAGTGCGGCATCGGCTTCGCGTCCTTCATCGACTTCCAACCCGGCGACGTCATCGAGTGCTTTGAGCTCGTGGAAGTGGCCGCGGACCTGGGTGAGGCCATCGATCCGACGTCGGCAGCGATGTCGTCTGCTCAACCCCAGGCGCAGGGTTCGGGCGCGCAGGCGTGAGGGCGCTTCCTCTCGTCGTCCTCCTCGCCCTCGGAGCTTGTGAGAAGCCGCCCCCAGAGCGGGCCGACGTCGGCGACGACTGCAGCGACCTGCGCTGCGAGGATGGACTCGTGTGCGTCGATCTCGGCGATGGCGAGACTTCGACCTGCGCCGAGCCCGATGCCAGTTGCGATCCCGAGGAAATCTGCGCCTGCGACGTCCTCGAGGAGTTGTGCCCCGACGACAACGTCGGCAACGTCTGTGTCACTTTCAGCGGCCGCGTTTCGCTGGAATGCCTCCCTCCTGAAGGTGGCGAGGGCGAGGGCGAGGGCGAGTAAGTGATCGTCGCATCTTTGGAGATGACGATCACCTTTTATGCGGAGTCGCTCAAGGACAAGCGCAGCATCGTGAAGCGCGTGTTGGCGCGCACGCGCTCGGCGTTCAACGTCAGTGCCGCCGAGGTGGAGGAGCTCGACAACCCCAATGGGGCCGTGTTGGGCTTCGTGTCGGTCGGCAACGATCGCCGCTACCTCGAAGGCCAATTGCAGGCGCTCGACCTCTTCGTCGAACGCCTCGAACTGTGTGAGATTGTCGACAGCGTCAAAGAATTCACCATCATGTAAACATGCAATCACCGGCCGATGAAAAGGCCGATGGATGTGCTGGATACGGCTTCAAGTGGTGCATATCGCGCCACCCACGATGAACTCCGTTGCTGAGCCGTGCACCAGCCTTTGCCAGTGTCAACGTGTTTCGTGTGGGACTTCCTCACACCTTTACGCATTGACCCCTACATGTGTTCGGAAACAATGCCCTTGAGGGCATCAATGAAAATTGCACGGCTGGTGACGACGACGGCTTTGCTGGCTGCTGCTGCGTGCACCGACGTCGTCCTCCCTCCTGACCTTGTGCTGAAGTGCAACGACAAGTCCGAGTGTCCCGAGCAGTTCACCTGCCGCCAGCAGATCGGGGTCTGCATCGCCGACGTCGACATCGAAGACGTGCCTCCCGCGGTCACCGACGTCGTCGTCGCTCCGGCTTTGGTGCGGGCTGGACAGGATGTGACCGTCGCCTTCAAGGCCAGCGAGACCCTGTTTCAGCTCCCGGTGGTGGAGCTCGACTTCAGCCAGCGCGCCTTCGCCGTCAGCGTCGACGGCGACACCATCACCGCGATCTATCGTGCACGCGGCGACGAACCGGCCGGTGACGTCGCCATTCGCGTCGGCACTCTGGTCGACGCCTCTGGCAACGTCGCCAAAGGCCTGGGACTCGGGGCGGTCCGCTTCGACTTCGCTGCGCCCTCCGTCGTCGAAGTCACGGCGTCCGCGCTGGCCCAGGATCGCGGCGTCGTCAAGCTGCGCCTGCGCACCGATGAGCTCGTCGACAGCGCCAGCAGCGTCGTCGTCGCCGACGGCCGCTTCTTTGCCGCCGATGGACCCGACGACGACGACCCGCTGGTCTCGCGCTTCAGCCTGATCGCCGACGCCGCCGTCGATGCCGAGGGCGCCGCCGCTGTCGTCGTCACTGTGGTCGATGCCGCGGGCAACAGCTCGGAGCGTCGCTTCGACGACGTCTTCGTGCTCGACTTCCACGCGCCCCTCGTCACGCCCCAAGTGCGGCCGGCGCCCGCGCACTTCGGTGCTGGCAGCTTGGCCAACGTGTCCTTCACCACCGATGAAGTGTTCAGTGAGCCTCCGACGGTCGTGCTGGCTTCTGGTGACGTCGAGCTCGCCATGCCGGGCATCGAGCGCGTGGGCCTAGTGTATGCGGCTTCGCGTCTGATCGGCGCGGGCGACCCCGACGGCGCCTACGAAGTACGGCTGATCGGATACCGCGACGTCGCCGGCAATGTCGGGCCCCCCGTGGTGCTCGATCATGTCTTCGTCGATGCCACGGCTCCTCAGTTCCTCAACGCGCCGACGACGAGCGCCACCCACCTTTCCAGGCAGGCTGGACGCTCGAGCATGGTGCTCTCTTTCGCCCTCGACGAAGCCGCCGTCGTGGCAGTGCGCGTGGGCACTCGTAGCCTCAACGACTGCGCTCCCACCGGGGTCAGCGCGCCCATCGCCTGGCAGTGCAGCTTCGACGTCGTCGACAGCGACACCGAAGGCACGGCGGACATCACGGTCACGGCCACCGACTCCGCGGGCAACAGCCGCTTCGCCACCGCTGCTCCGGTCACCCTCGACTTCACCCCACCGGTGTTGGTGTCGGCGACAGCCACGCCCCTGCGCGGCAAGCCAGGCGATGCCCTCGTCGTCGCCGTCATCGCTGCTGAAACCCTGGCCGCGCCCCCGAGCTTGCAGGTCGATGGACCTGGCGACGTCGACTTCAGCGCCGCCGGCGGTAGCTTCCTGCACAACGTCACCGACGCAGACATCGGCGGGAACTACACCACGACGCTGACCCTGGTCGACGTCGCCGGCAACGCCGCCGTCGACGTCGCCGGCCCCTCCTTCAGCCTCGATGTCGGCGCGCCCGTGCTCGGTGTGGTTGCGGGTCAGACCCATGCGTCGATGCAGCCCGGTCGCGACGTCGTCACCATCGCCGTCACCTTGTCGGAACCGGTGCGCCTGGCCCTTCCCGACTTCGATGCGCGCATTCGTGGACGCGCCTTCGACTCCTGCGTCGAAAACGCCTCGCCCACCGACGTGCTGTGCACCTACCAGGTCGTCGGCGACGAAGCCGAAGGCGAAGCGGGCATCTCGGTGGTGGCCCGCGACGGGGCCGGCAATGTGGGCTTCGCCGCCGCCGTCGTCGTCTTCGACTTCACGGCTCCTGCGCTGGCGTCGGCCACGGTGTCGCCGCTGCTCGCCCGGGCCGGCGACAACCTCGTCATCAGCCTCGTCGGCAACGAAGCCTTGGCCGGGAGCCCGCTGCTGCACGTCGCCGGACCCAGCGCCCTGGCGTTTTCGCCGTCGGGAGCGACCTTTGCGCACGCTGTGACCGGCGGCGACGTCGCCGGCAGCTACCTGAGCAGCGTCGACCTGATGGACCTCGCCGGCAACCGCGCCCTCGACGTCGCTGGCCCTGCCTTCGCGGTCGACGTGAGCACCCCTGCGATCACGGTGACCTCCATCGAGCCAGCCTTTGCCAGCACCGTCGCCGGCCGCGACGTCGTTACCGTCACGCTGCAGCTCTCCGAGGCCGCCGACATCGATGTTTCGATGGGCGGACGCGAGCTCAGCGACTGCGAAGCCGACGTCGACGACGCCCTCTTGCTCCGCTGCGTCTACCTCGTGCAAGGAGACGAAGACGAAGGCGAGGCGGGCGTCTCCGTCGTGGCCCGCGATCTCGCGGGCAATGCCGGCTTCGCCTCTGGCAGCGTCGTCTTCGACTTCACGCCACCCACGCTGGCGGCCGGGTCGGTTTCTCCGGCGGTGGCCCGGGCCGGCGACGACGTCGTTCTCTCCACCACCGCGAGCGAGACCCTTGCTGCGAGCCCTGCGCTGCGCACCAACCCTGCGCTCTCGTTCGTCGACAACGGCGGCACTTTCCACCACAGCGTCGTCGGCAGCGACGCAAACGGCGCCTTCGCGACCGAGCTCGACCTCGAGGATCTCGCTGGCAACCGGTCGACCGTTGCTGGTCCCTCCTTCGCCCTGGACACGTCGACGCCCTTCGTCACCATCGTCGACGCACCCGCCTTCGCTTCCCGCGTGGCTGGCCGAAATGTGGTGAGCGTCTCCTTCGTCAGTAGCGAGCCCGTCCTCGCCGGCGACGTCACTGCTCTCATCGATGGGCGCGCCTTCGATGGCTGTCTGGCCGATGGTTCCGACGGCTTCACGTGCAGCTACGCGGTGCAGGCCGTCGATGACGACGGCGAAAAAGGCATCTCGATCGTCACCCGCGACGCCGCCGGCAACAGCGGATTCGCGGCCGCCAGCGTTGCCTTCGATTTCACGCCACCGGCGTTGACGTCGGCGGCGGCGTCCCCGGCCCTCGCCCGCCCGGGCGACAAGATCGTGCTGTCCATCGTCACCAGCGAAGCCACCCTGGCGCCGATCCTGCGCGTCAGCGGACCCTCGGCGTTGACCTTCAACGCGGGAGCCAACAGCGGCACCTTCGCTCACAGCGTGCTCGGCAGCGACGCCGAAGGCAGCTACACGAGTGAGCTGGACCTCGAAGACCTCGCGGGCAACGTCGCCACCAGCGTCGTCGGACCCGGCTTCCGCCTCGACACGTCGACGCCCATCGTGAGTGCCATCAGCGCCACGCCGGCGTTCGCGAGCAGCGCGCCCAGCAACGACGTCGTCACCCTGGTGTTGCACAGCTCTGAAGTGCCGCCTCCGGGCGGGTTGAGCGCCACCATCGGCGCCCGTGCCTTCGACAGCTGCACCCCCGGCGTCGACGCCCACGACATCACCTGCATCTATGCGGTGCGCGGCAACGAGGACAACGGCGAAAGAGGCATCTCCGTCGTCGTGCGCGACGCTGCAGGCAACACCGGCTTTGGTGCGACCGCAGTGACTTTCGACTTCATCGCCCCCACGGCGACCTCATCGGTCTCGCCGGCCGTCGGTCACCCCAGCGACAACCTGACCATCGCCGTGGTGCCGAGCGAGCCCATCATCGGCAGCCCGACCCTGCGCGTGAGCGGTCCGTCGACGTTGACCTTCGTGAACAGCGGCAACAGCTTCAGCCATGCCGTCGTCGGCGGCGACGTCGAAGGCGCCTACAACAGCCGCATCGATCTCACCGATTTGGCGGGCAACGTCGCGACCAACATCGTCGGAGCGTCCTTCAGTCTCGACACCTCAGTCCCCGTGGTCACCTCGATCAACGCTGCCCCGGCCTTTGCCAGCACCGTCGTCGGCAAGAACACCGTGACGCTGGCCCTGCACCTGTCCGAGGTGCCACCGGCGGGCGGGTTGACGACGACCATCGGTGGTCGCGCTTTTGATTCCTGCACGGCCGGCGTCGAT
The DNA here is from genome assembly GCA_023248635.1 of Myxococcales bacterium. GTDB lineage: Bacteria > Myxococcota > UBA727 > UBA727 > VGSZ01 > VGSZ01. Next base: position 14,270 of record JAHFED010000019.1, on the reverse strand, counting down.
CCCAAAGACTTCACCTGCAGCTACCGAGTGCTCGGCACCGAAGGCAACGGCGAAAAAGGCATCTCGGTCCTGACGCGCGACGCCGGCGGCAACACGGCCTTCGCAGCGGCGTCGGTGGTCTTTGACTTCGTGGCCCCCACGGCGACGACGACGGTGACGCCCGGCCTGGCGCGCCCAGGTGACAACGTCGTGTTCTCGGTGGTGCCGAGCGAGGCCATCGTTGCCAGCCCGGTCTTGCGCGTCACAGGACCGACCACGCTGAGCACCATCGCGTCCGGCAACACGTTCAATCACCTGGTCGTCAACGGCGACACTGGCGGCAACTACGTCAGCCGCATCGATCTCACCGACCTCGCCGGCAACGTCGCAACCAACATCGCCGGCCCCGGCCTGACCCTCGACGTCAGCACGCCCACCATCAGCATCAACAGCGTCAGCCCGGCGTTTGCGTCGACGGTGTCGGGCAAGAACGTCGTCACCCTGAGCTTGCGCGTGTCGGAACGGATCAACCTCGCACCCGCGCGCCTCGACGCCACCATCGGCGGACGCAATTTCACGTCGTGCATCGAGCAGTCCGATCCCCTCAACGTCGTCTGCAGCTACAACGTCGTCGGCAACGAAGGCAACGGCACCGCCGGCATCGCCCTCACCGCTCGCGATGCCGCTGGCAACGTCGGTTTCGCGGGCTCTTCGGTGGTCTTTGACTTCGTGGCCCCGACGACGACGTCGACGGTGGTGCCGGGCCTCGCGCGCCCCGGGGACAACGTGGTGCTCACGTTCACGCCGTCGGAGACCTTGGCGCTGGCTCCAACCTTGAACATCAGCGGTCCGGCACCCACGCCCTTTTTCGTCGGCACCGGCAACACCTTCACGCACACCGTCGGCGGCAGCGATGCACAGGGGAACTACACCTCCAACGTCGACCTCACCGATCTGGCCGGCAACCGCAGCGTCGGCGTCGCCGGACCCTCTTTCGCCTTCGACACCACGACGCCCTCGGTCACCGCCTTCACGGTGAACCCAGCCCTCGCGAGCACCGCCGCGGGCCGCAGCGCAGTGACCATCTCGTTGACCTTGTCCGAGGCCCTGTCGGCCGCCACCGCTGGCGCCATCGTCGTCACTGTTGCGGGCAACTCTGTGCTCTGCACAGACACTGCGAGCCCCTTGGTGAAGACCTGCACCTACAACGTGCTCGGCACCGAGATCCCCGCCGCCACCGAAGCCACCGTCGCCGTCGCCGTCGCCCTCAAAGACGCCGCCGGCAACAAGGGCTTCGCCTCCAACAGCCTGGCCCTGGACTTCACAGGGCCTGCCGTCGTCGCCAACAGCGCGCTCATCAAGCTGGTGCCCACAGACACCAACCCGCTCAGCACCGTGACGGCGGTGACGACAGGCACCCGCGTGCAGCTCACCTTCACCCTGAGCGAGGCCAGCAGCACGCCCGTGGTGACCACCACCGCAGGGTCGCCGTCGTCGCTGAGCTTCACCAAGACGTCGTCGACGGGCACCACCTTCGTCTTCGACCACACTCTGGCGACGACCGGCCAGGGCGTGCACTCCATCAGCGTCACCGCCACCGACCTCGCGGGCAACCAAACCGTGACCAACCTGACGCCCACCTTCACCGTCGACACCTCGGCGCCGGCCGCTCCCTCCGTCGGTGTCGCCGACGCACTGGTCTACAAGCGCGAACCCTGGGGCTCCGACGCCAGCGACGTCACCAAGATCTTCCGCATCGCAGTCGCCAGCGGCGCCGTCGCCGGCAGCACCGTGATTGCCTGGGATGGACCCACTCCGCGCGTCAGCGGCATAGAGATCGGGCGGTCCTCCGTCGGCGGCGGGGGCGCCACTGTGTCCCTGTCCGGTGGCGACCGCCCCGAGGTCTTCGTCACCGCCGTCGACGACGCCGGCAACGAATCCGACGACGTCGCTGGCGGCGCTCTGCAGGCGACCCCCGTGCGCGACGTCAGCTGGACCGCGGGCTTCGGCGGCAAGGTCGTCGGCAGCGTGCTCGAGAACCCGCACGAGTTCCAAGCAAACCCCTGGTCCACCGACGACCTCACCACCGTCGCCGCCATCGCTGGTGCGGCCAGCAACGGCATCGATCGAAGCGGCACGGGCAAGTTGACGACGACGGCGTCACCGACTTGGGTCAACGCTGGCGGCCTGGACACGCCCGGAGCACGCCTGACGGTGGCCGCCGGCTTCGATGCGGGGCGCGGAAAGTTCGTGCTCTTTGGCGAGGCCGAGCGCACCAAGAACGACACCTGGGAATGGGACGGCGACAGCTGGACCGAGGCTGTTCCCCTCGATCCCGAGGGCGACGGCAAACCGTCCTCTGCGCGGGTCGAAAGCGGTGGCATCGTCTACGACGCAGCCCGCGAGAAGCTCGTGCTCTTCGGCGGCGCCGACTCCAACGAGACCTGGGAGTACGACGGCCACAGCTGGAACCGACGCTGCGAGGGCTCACCCGCCTCCGACGTCTGCACCCTGCCCCCGGGACGCCGCAACCACCGCCTCGCCTACGACTCCCGCCGCGCCAAGGTTGTGCTCTTCGGCGGTGCGACCTCTTTCGGCCTCACCACCGCGCTGGCTGACGTGTGGGAGTGGGATGGCACGACCTGGACCCAGCGCTGCGACGCATCCCCCGCCAGCGACACCTGCGCCACCAAGCCCTCGGCCCGCTACGGCAACGCCCTCGCCTACGACGAACGCACCAATCGCATCGTCCTCGTCGGCGGCAGCGGCGCCACCGGCACCACCCCCTTCGACGACGTCTGGACCTGGGACGGCACCACCTGGACCGACGTCACGTCGACGCCGCGGCCCCCCGCCCGCCAGGGTGCGGTCTCGGGCTTCCTCGCATCCCGCCAAGAGGTCGTGCTCTTCGGCGGCGGCACCGGCGACGCGCGCAACAGCGGCGGGACGTTCTTCGGCGACACCTGGTCCTTCGACGGCACCCGCTGGGTGCAGCTGACGCCCACCGATCCCGAAGGAGACGGCGACCCGGAAGGTCGGCGCTACAGCGGGTATGCGACGACGGCGCGCGGCCTCGAGATGTTCGCTGGCACCACGCTGCCGGGCATCGGCTCCTGCGACGGCGTCGTCGGCGGCTGCCATGGCATCTGGCGCTTCGATGGCACCAGCTGGGCCGATCTCATCCCCGACGAAGCCAACGACGGGAACCCTGCCAACCGCCGTGAGTCGGCCATGGCCTACGACAGCGCCCGACGGCGCGCGGTGATGTTCGGCGGGCGCAACGGCGACGGCGCCAACAGCTGCGTTCCCGAAGGCGGCGGCAACGGCAACTGCGCCTTCACCTGGGAGTGGATCAACAACCACTGGACCAAGGTCGCCGGCATCATCACCGGCCCCAACCCCACCCCCGCAGCGCGCTTCGGCCACGCCATGGCCTACGACTCCGTGCGCAACGTCGTCGTCCTCTTTGGCGGCAGCGGCGGCACCAACTGCGACGGCTCGGGCACCACCGATTGCGGCGGCACGTGGACCTGGAACGGCGCCGTGTGGACCAAGCAAGCACCGACCACCAACCCCACGGCGCGCTCCAGCCATCACATGGCCTTCGATGCCCAGCGCGGCGTCGTCGTGATGTTTGGCGGCAAGGTGCTGAACAACGCCAGCTGCGACGGCGGCGCCGGCTGCGACGACACTTGGCTGTGGAATGGTGTGAACTGGGCCATCGCCCCAGTCACCGACGTCGAAAACGACGGCAACCCCACCGAGCGGGCCAGCGGAGGCATGGCCTTCGACGACGTGCGCGACGAAATCGTGCTGGTGGCGGGGACCGCATCCGGCCTGCCGAATGCGGCCTGCGACGGCGGCAGCACCCTCTGCGACAAGACCTGGACCTGGAATGGCACCCGGTGGAAGAAGTTCGCCAGCGTCCCGAGCCAACAGCGCTTCCTCTCGGCGGCCTTCGATCGACGACGCGAACGGGTGGTGGCCATGGGTGGCACCAACGGCGGAGGCAATGTGGTCGAGACCATCGGTGAGTGGGATGGCGCCTCCTGGGTCAACCGCACCGACGTCGATCCCGAAGCCGACGCCGCACCCGTTGGACGCACGACGCCGGCCATCGCCTACGACGACTTCAACGGCGTCACCATCAGCTTCGGCGGTGTCACGCCCGATCAGAACACCTGGCTGTTCGACGGCTCCGCCGCCCGCAGCGTCAGCCACCAAGCCACCTTCTCCTTCCGCTCTTCGGGTGCTGCGACGAGCGCGACCATCCTTTCTTTGACCTCGAGCATCATCGCCGGCGCGCGCGGGGCCGCGGGGTCTGCGAGCGCCAACGGCGCCGACCTCTTCGTCTGGGACGGCGGCTTTTGGCGACCGGTGAGCTCGAACACGGCTCCGGTGACGACGCCGGCGGCGCTGCCTTTCTCGAGCACCGATTCCGCGTTCTTGCAGCGCGTGTTCTCCGGACCCGACCGCGCGTTGCGCTTTGCCATTCGCGGCGGCGACCCCAGCGGGGCTTCGAGCTCCGTGTCGTCGGTGAGCACCGACCTCGCCGAAGTCACCATCAAATACCGTCTGCCCTGAAGGAGCTGCACCCATGATCACCACTTTGCTCCTGAGTCTGACCCTGACCCAAACGCCCGCAGCGACGACGACGACGACGGCGCCAACGACGACGAAGGTTTTGCGGGTTGCCGTCTACGAGTTCGAGGCCAACGGCGTCGACCCCAAGGTGGCTCGCTTGGTCACCGACAGCGTGGTCTCGGAGTTGCGCAAGCTGCAGCGCATCTCGGTCGTCTCGATGGACGAGGTGCGCGCCATGCTCGACCTCGAGACCAAGAAGCAACTGACGGGATGCACCGAGGCCTCGTGTCTGTCGGAAATTGCCGACTCCCTCGGCGTCGAAGGCATCGTCATCGGCAGCCTCGCCAACGTCGGCGGCCAAGATGTGTTCGGCATGCGCCGCATCGATCAGCATGAGGCAAAGACCCTTGGCGTCGTGAGCCAACGTCTCGAAGGGGCCAACGGCGAGGAATACCTGGCTTGCGTCGGACCGGCCGTGCTCGAGCTCTTCCCCGAATTCGGCCTGCGTCCGGGACAAGACCGCGGCGTCGCCGCCGAAGTCGCGCTGCGCATCAATCCGCCGCCGCTGCCGACGTGGGTCTTCTGGTCGGGCATCGCGGCCTCGGGCGCGCTGGTCGCGGGCGGCATCACCGCCGGAGTGCTCAACGTCGCCGAGCGTGCGTCTCTCTCGGACTACCTGGCCACCGCCGGCGGCGAACCCCTCGAAGGCGCCGTCTTCGTCGAGAAGAACACGAACATCACCAACACCGCCGGCACCGCCTGGGCGCTGGTCGGCGGCGCCGTCATCGCCGGCGCCGCGACGTCGGTGGTGGCCCTCTTCACCGACTGGAACAACTACGGCGCCGACCCCACCGTGAATCTTCAATAGGCTTCGGGGCACGCTGGGGAACAGCGTGGGCTGCCCGGCCTGAGGGCACAGGAATTTCTTTACTTTTTTCGAAACAGGTCTTCGAGTTTTCTCTTTGCTTCGTCAGCAGCAGAAGACGGCGACCCACCAACCACTGAAGATGCCGACGGTGCCGCACCACCAAAGAGGGCTGCGAGCTTGGCCTTGGCAGCGGTGGCTTCGTCGTCGCCGGCGTCTTTGCCCAGGGGCTTGAAGTACTCGCAGAGGTTGCGTCGGTCTTTGACGGCGACGGGATCGGCCTGATCTTCGCGACATTGGTTTTCGACGTAAGGGTCGTAGAAGCGGCAATTCAGACAGACGTGCAGGTCGGCGGAGCAGTCGCACTCGGCGCGGAAAGGGACGATGTCAGAAAAAGAATGCTGCCTCTGACAGACATGACAAATGACAACGATATTCATGAAGTCGGTCCTTTGGTGGACTCTGTCGATGCCGGGATCTGGGTCTCATCCATGATCCACTGCACATAGCCAGGCAGGCCGGCCACCACCGGCAGGGCAATGACCTCGGGGAGTTCATAAGGGTGCAGCGCCTTGACCCGAGCGACGACGTCGTTAACGGCGCCGGCGCGGGTCTTCATGATCACGAGCACTTCGGCGGCGGACTCCACCTGCCCTTTCCACGCATAGACGCTGCGCACGGCGGGCAGGATGTTGACGCAGGCGACGCGGCGCTCCGCGACCAAGAGGTGGGCCACGCGGGCAGCGAGTTCAGCGTCGGGGAAGGTCGCCAGCACGACGACGAGCCCTTCGCCAGCAGCAGTTGCGGTGGCGTCTTCGGGCGTCACAACTCCACCTCGATGCGGGCATTGATGGGGATGATCCGACTGCCGTGGAGGAGGGAGCAGCGCGCCTCGAACCCCCGCGCCAGCGCACACGTTTCGACGGCGCCGGCGAACAAGAGCAGGGCATCGGCCAAGCGAGCACGCGCGTTGCCCTGCAAGGCCCCCAGCAGCAGCTGAAGGGCGCGGCGCTCGTCGACGGGCTGAGCGCCCAAGAGGGGGAGCCCCGCGGCTTCACACAAGTCGACGACGACGCCGACGAACTCGCCCAGCACTGCAGCAAAGCGCACGTCAGACGCGCCAGCATCGAGCAAGGCCACGCCGTTGGCAGAGAGCGCGATGCGCAAAGAGACCGCGCCAGCGGTGCCGGGCAGGCGCAGAGGAGCTTCGTCGTCGACGAGATCGGCCGCCACCGCGACGGCGAAGGGTCGGGTGAGGTGCCGGCTCACAAGCGTCGCCGAGCGACGGCGCAAGGCCGGCAAGCCCGCGTGGGGAGGCAGATTGACGGCCCAGGGAGGAGCGAAGCAGACGGCGACGTCGTCACTTCCGGGTCGGGGGGTCAGCCATTGCACGACGTCCATGCAATGACGCTAGCATCAGCGGGCCGCAGGAGAAGAAGCCGTTGACGTCGACAAGCGCCCCCCGATCGAGCGAGCTCCCGACCACGCGTTTGGTCGTCCTGCGCACGGGTCAAGCCGTGAGCCGCGTGCACGCCCATTGCGGCCCCTTTTATCGATTGTTCCAGCGCACCCTCAACGACGGCGAGGGAAACCCCCTGCGCAAGATCGCTGTCGATGAGCTCGACATGACCTGTCGCCGCGCCGACGACGACCTGCCCTCGCTCTCCCGCTACCACGCAGCGATCATGACGGGCTCGCCCGCCTACGTCGGCGACGACGAACCGTGGATGCGTTGGGGGCAAAGGCTCGTGCGCAAGCTCGTCGACGACGACCTCCCCTTGTTGGCGGTGTGCTTCGGGCACCAGCTGATGGGCGTGACCTACGGCGCCGACGTCGGCCGAAATCCGCGCGGCCGGGAAATGGGCACCATCGACGTCGCCATGACCAACACCGCCGTCATCGTCGACGACCCGCTGTGGAGCACCATGCCGCGCTCCTTCCAGGCCCAATGCACGCACCGCGACGTCATCCGTTCGCCGGGCAATCACCTGGTGGTGCTGGGCAAGGCACCGCACGACAACAACCACGTCGTCAAAGCGGGGCGACGCCAATGGGGCGTGCAGTTCCATCCGGAGTTCGACGACGTCACCATGAGGCTCTACCTCGAGGTTCGCCGCGAAGCCCTCGATCGAGAGCTGGGCGCCTCCGCCTGCGACACGCGCATCGCCAACGTCACCACCACCACGCAGGCGGCCGCCTTGGTCCGTCGCTTCGCCGCCATCGCTCACGACGAGGCCCAGCGCCATGGCTGACAGCACTCCTTCTCGCACCGCCCTCAAGAAGACCCGCGAGCGCGGCATCACGTCGACGCTGCACATCGGCGATCCCGACCGCTACGTCGTCGACGCCAAAGACGGCACGCCGCTGGTCGTGCGCCGCTGGAACCGCCGATCCCACGGCGACGACGCACCCCCAGGGCCCACCATCGTCTTGTGCGACGGCCTCGGCTGCGACGGCTACGTCTGGCCCTATCTGCTCTCACGCCTCGTCGGCGAACGCCCGCTGCTGCATTTGCAATGGCGCGGCCACGGCGAGAGCGGGGTGCCCAAAGACCTCGACACCGTGTGCATCACCTCCATCGTCGACGACCTCTCGCAGGTGCTGGCCGACTTCGGCGTCGGCGACGTCGTCTTGCTGGGCCATTCCATGGGCGTACCCGTGGCCTTGGAGTGTTGGCGGGCTTTTTCTGAGCAGCGGTTCTCGGCCACAGTGCGTGGACTCGGTCTCTTTTGTGGTGTCTTCGAAGACCCAATCAAGACATGGCATGGGCCCCACGCGCCCGACGCGCTCCGTCCCCTCGCCAACCTCGTGATGAACCTCATTTTCGACCAGGGCAGCCAAGGCATCATCAACCGATGGCATCAGATTGGCGGCGCATGGAAGCGCTTGATGCGCACTGATTTTGCTTATCATCAAGCGGTACAAGGTGAACTGAATCCAGCCTACATCCAGGAGCGCGATTTCCGCCCCTACATCGAGCATCTCGGGCGCATGGACATGCGCGTGTTCGCCCAGCTCGCCCGCGACATGCACCGGCACAGCGCCCGTGAAGTGCTGCCCACCATCAGCGCACCCACCCTCGTCGTCGGCGGCGCCCGCGACAAATTCGCGCCCCCGTGGATCGCCGAAGAGATGCATGCCCGCATTCCGCGCAGCGAGCTCTTGATGATGGTCGAGGGCAGCCACTGCGCCCCCATCGAACAACCGCGCCTCGTCGAGCGAGCGGTGCTGCGCCTGCTCAAGAGGGTCGATGCGTGAGCGGCAGGCCCCGTTAGGGTGGGCCGTCGTCGTCGTTGCTGCTGTCGTGTTTTCTGTGGGCGTGCGGGCTGCGGCTGCGCCCCATTTGCACTGGAGGACCATCGCCACGCCCTGCTGTGATGTGCACTTTCCTGAAGCCATCACGCCCCTCGGGCAAGAAGTCGCCGGGCTCGTCGACGAATGCGTGCACAACGCCGGCGAGCTGGTGCAGTCGATGCCGGCAGAGCGCATTCAGGTCGTGCTCCACGACGTCACCGACTCCCCCAATGGCTTTGCCAACGTGGTGCCCTACGACCTGATCGATCTGCGCGCGGTGACGCCCGAGGACGACAGCGAGCTGGCAAAGACGAGCCAGTGGCTGCGCATGTTGGTGCAGCACGAGATTCTCCACGTCGTGCACCTCGACATCGTGCACGGCGTGCCGGCCATCGTGAACGTCGTCCTCGGCAAGAGCTGGCCGCCCAACCTGGTCCAGCCGCGCATGTTCGTCGAAGGGCTCGCGACCTATGCCGAAACGCGCTTCTCTGACAGCGGGGGACGCTTGCGCTCCTCGCTGTTCAAGGCCCCCCTGCGCATCGCGGCGTTGCAGGGCGATCGCTGGTCCCTCGACGACGTCGCCAACGCTTCGCGCCGACCCCCCGGCGGAGCAGCCGCCTACGTCTACGGCGCCTTCTTCGTCGAGTTCCTCACGCGCAAGTACGGAGAATCGCTCTGGGCCGCCTACGCCCACGACTACGGCGGCCAGCTCGTTCCCTACGGGGTGCAGCGCTCGATCGAGTCCTTCACCCAACGAGACCTGGCCCTCGACTGGCAGGACTTCCTCGACGGGCTGAAGGCCGAGGCCGACGACGTGCGCGCCCGCGTGGTCGCCCGCGGTGGACCGACGAAAATGCGGCGTCTCACTCGCATCGGTGGACAGGTCCGCTCGCCGATCTTCCTGCGCAACCAAGGTGACGACGACGGCGACGCCCTGCTCTTTGGCGCCGACCCTCCCGATGGTCCCGCGGGCATCTACGCGTTGCGCGGCTTGCCCAACGCCCGTCCCGACCCCATCCCCCTGGTGCGCACCGCCGACGTCGCCGACCTCGCCGTCGTCGACGATCTGGTGGTCTTTGCCCAGACCGAGACCCAGAGCGCGTGGTTTTCCTTTCGCGATCTCTTCGTGCGTTTTCCCGATGGGCGGGTGCGCCAACTGACCCACGAACAGCGCCTGCGAAACCCCGACACAGTGCCCGGCAGCCGGCGCGTGGTGGCCGAGCAGCGCACCGGCCTGAGCAGCGCCATCGTCTTCGTCGACGTCGACACTGGGGCCATCACGCCCCTGCTCACCGCTGAGGCCGGCGAGATCCTCTACACGCCGCAGTGCTCGCCCGATGGCCACACGGTCCTGGTGTCGCGCCTCGATGGGCACGGGCAACGCTCCATCGCCGCCATCGACGCCGTCACCGGCACCCTCTCGATCCTCGTCGACGGCGCCTCCACCGGCGGCGATGTGCTCGATCCCGGCTACACACCCGACGGCCACCAGGTGGTCTTCGTCGACGACCGCGACGGCGTGTTCTCGGTCTATGCGATGGACCTCGCCACGCGCGAGACCCGCCGCATCGTCGACACCCTCGGCGGCGCTGCCCAACCGCTGGTCACGCCCGACGGCAAAGGCATCGTGTTCACCGACGCCCACCTCGACGGTGCCGACCTCTACGTCGCCGACTACGACTTCGACCACGCGCCCATCGTCGCCGGCCCGACCCGCGAGCCCGAGCTTTCACAGGCGCAGGGCACCACGTTACCGACAGCGACGGCGGCCCCACGCCCGGCGATGAACCTGGAGACAGCTCCCGAGACCTACAACGCCTGGCCCCTACTCTTGCCGCGGGCCTGGCTCCCCCTCGTCGACGGCGACCCCCTGCGAGGCCTCGCGCTGGGCTTTGCCACCGACGGCACTGATCCGGCCAACCTGCTCTCCTGGCAGCTGCGCGCGGCCATCGACACGACGTTGGTGCGCCCGAGTCTCTCGTTGAACACCCGCTTCGCCGACCTCTATCTGCCCCTGAGCCTGAGCGTCGAGCTGCGACCCAACGTGAGCGACCGAGCGCGCACCAACGACGGCGTACCCGAGCTGCACCAAGAGACCCTGCTCCGCGGCAGCGCCAGCGTCAGCATCCCCTTCCGCCGTCGTCGTCATTCCCACAGTCTGACCTTCGGCGTGCAGCGTCAGGTGGCCTTCGACGAGACCGGCTTCACGACTTTTCCCGAAGCCCTGGCGCCCCGCTATCCGACCAACGTCACCGAGCCGCAAACGCAGACCTTCAGCTTGGATTGGTCCTACTCGGGCACGGAGCAGTACCGCGACAGCGTCTCCACCGAGCGCGGGCTCACAAGCTTCGTCCGCCTGCGCTTTGGAGACCGGCGCGCCTTCTCCGACGTCGACGTGCGCGAACTCTTCGTCGACGTCCGCGCCTTTTCACCCGTGCCCGGGCTCGGCAACCACGCCGTCGCTGCCTACCTCTCGGGCGGAACCACCTTCGACGACCGACCCGGATCCCTCTTCGTCGTCGGCGGCTTCGTCGGACGCGATCTGCTCTCCGACCTCGTCGGCGGCAATCGCTCGGGCCCGGGCGTCTTGCGCGGCTTTCCCGGTGCCCACCTGGTCGGCGACACCCTCGGGGCGGCCACCTTGGAGTACCGCTTCCCCCTTTGGGAGATCGAGCGCGGCATCGAGACCCTGCCCATCTTCGTCGATCGGCTGCACGGGGCGGTCTTTGTCGACACCGCCCTGGCCTTCAACGACGCCGCCGCCGCCGCTCGAGCAGCCACCAGCATCGGCATCGAGCTCCGCCTGCAGATCGTGCTCGGCTACTACGGCTCTTACGTCGTGCGCGCTGGCTACGCTCGGGGCCTCACCACCGGCGGCGTCGACCAGCCCTACTTCGTCTTGGGCTTTCCCTACTGAACAACGACGGCGGTGTCGTGGTTTGACCCTTCCTCCTTGTGTCCGCGCGCACGCAGGTCGAGCTGGAGCGATGGCGGCTGTGGCACAACCAGTGCTGTGCGGTTGTCGTCCTTGTTGTGCGTGTTGTGCGCCCAGACCACCAGAGGTGAACCCATGAAGTCCGTCTTTGCGACCCTCGTCCTGTCCGCCCCGCTCGCCGCTCTCTCGGGGTGCATGGTCGATCACGGCTATCTCGATCCCCAGCAGAACCGCGGCTTCGGGGAGATCGGCGACCGCGGCGACGTCGTCAACGATCCCAACATCCACGGGGCGCGCCTCACGGGGGACATCGGACCCGTGCGCGCGTTCGACGGACCAGCTACGGCCTCCCTCGCCGACGAAGATGGCTACAGCCTCGTCACCGTCGACTCGCGCGCCAGCAACGGGACGGGCTTCATCATGCTCTCCCTCGACCACAGCATTCGCGACCTCGCCGCCGGTGAAACGCACCTGCGCGGCAACAACGACATGGCGGACCCCAACTACGTGCAGCTGTGCTCAGACACCAGCGACGGCCAGCACTTCGACGGCATCGCCGAAGACGTCGTCGTCGTCGTCACCGAACGGGGAGACGTGCGCGACATCGACATCGACGCCACCATCACCGACGGCTTCGACGGTACCAGCTACGACGACGCCCGCCCCACCGTCGTCTCCAGCAGCTTCACGCTCGTGAACTGAGCGCGCCGCTTTTTCCGGGCTCATCCCGCGTCCGCTTGATGTTCGGCCGCGTTCCGAGATGGGAAAGACGCGGGATGATGCGCGTGAAGCGCCCGCGGAACGCGGAGTTGGTGGGGGGCCCCGCGTCCGGCTCTGCCGGGGCGGGGGGAGGTCTGCACCAGACCTCCCAGAAGAGCATCCCCGAGGGAGATGAACGAGACCGCTCCGCGGTCGAAGTTCAGCGAGATCGGGGCTCAGGCCGGTGTCTTCGAGGGCGGACGCTTGAGCCCACGCACGGCCGTGTCCGCAGTCGGACGAACGGCACCGCTGCCCGCCGGAGACGCCGACCCCGACCCCGTCGCCGTCGGCAGGGGCGTCAGGAGCTTGTCGACCGGCTTTGGTGTGCCGTCGAAGGCCACCTTGGCCCGACCCAAGAGCACGGCCAGGGCACGATGTTGGCGCAGGGTCTTCACCAGATCTTTGGCCAAGGCCGCGTGCTGGTAGAGCAATCCCTCGATGTCACCCTTGCGGATGTCGGGCGCCAGCTGCTCGACCATCTTGTGCACCTCGCCGTCGTTGGCTTCGATGCCCTGGTGCTCGGCGACGGCCTCGAGGCAGCGGTGCTCCCACACGGTGCGACGCGCTTCAGCGCGCTGGGCGGGGTTGCTGTAGTCCGCGAGGGACCGCTTTTGCTCGTCGACGCTCACACCCTGCAGCGCGAGGGCGTCGCCGATGTGCTGTTTCCAGCGGCGCCGCAGCTCTTCTTCGACCAGCTCCTCGGGGACTTCGTCGTCGACGCCCACCTTGATGTACAGCTCCCGCAGCAAGGAGAGCTTGGCTTCGTCGACGCACAGACGAGCGCGCTCTTGGGTGAGCTCATCGACCAGCAGCACCTCGAGCTCCGCGCGCGTCTTGGCGGTGCGGGCGGTCAGGGCCAAAAAGATCGGATGGTCGGCCGGTGGAAGGATGCGCTTCTGGGCGCGCCGCACGGTGATGGCGAAGGCGGCGACCTGGCCGCGCTGCTCGGCCACGGGGTAGTGCTCGGGCAGGCGCATCTGGACGACGGCGTTGTCGGGCGGGGCGATGCCAATCAGGCTCTCGAACAGACCGGGCAGGAAGACATTGGGGCCGACGTCGAACCAACCGGCCTGCTGGGCCAGAAAGAGCTTGCCGTCGATGTAACCCAAGAGATCGAGCTCGACCTCGTCGCCGGCTTGGATCGCTTGTCCGAAGGCGCGGGGCTCGGTGATGGACACCATCCGCCGCAGCTCCTCGACGCGCTGGGCCACGAGCCCTGGCGAAATCGGCAGGGCCGCGATGTGCAGGTCGATGCCCGCCGCCGCCGCCAACACCTTCTCGGCCGCCGCGCGCTTGGGTCCGTCGACCTTGGCGGCCACGGCTGCGTTGGGGGCCGTGTCGAGCACGCGCTGGAGCGCTTTGCCCGCTTCGAGAGAGACCGCGCGCCCGTCGTTTTGTTGGGGCGCACCCCCGCGACCACCCGGAGCCGGCGCGCCTTGGGGGCGACCGCGAACGGAGGGAGGACCGGGCTTCTTCGGCGGCTGAGCCATTGCTGCTTACCTCGTCGTCGTCGTCTGACCGGCGCGCAGTCTCGTCGATCCCCAATTCAAAACACAAACAGGGGCGCAGCCGCCCCAGAACTGTCGCGAAGACGCCAACGAAGACGCTGCGTCCCAGAGCGCCCCAGCATCGTCGCCGGGCCCAGCACCGGGCAGCGTTTCCACGAAAGGGCACGCGCCGACGAAAAACGGCGCCCAAAGGCGCCGCTTTTCACAGACGCCGGGCGTCCGCTATTTGCCGATCTGACGGATCGAGGACATCGCCAGGTTGTGCATCTCGTTCAGTACGTTCGAGAACGCCTGCTGCATTTGCGACATCTTCTGCATCTCGTTTTTCAACATCTCGAACTCGATG